>NZ_JBQFQS010000015.1:0-69199 GCF_056537005.1 Ruegeria sp. CH6
CAGGCCGTCTCTCCGACCCGTCAGCACCGCCTCAGCAGCGCCGGTGAAGGGGGTTCTAAGGATAACCAACAAAAGCCGCAAGTGGAAAATTACGTTCTGCGCGATTTTTTTGCTTTTTTCGTTTAAGTATAAATAAAACAATAAGTTACATGCAGCTCACGATAGTCGATAACCATCAAAAGTACGATTAACCCCACAACAGTTAAGCTTGATCAGATTGGACGAAAAGGGATCAGCACAAGATATAGAGGATCGACGCAAAGGCCCCACAAGAAGCCGCGAGTCAGATTGGGCGAGTCGTAGCGAGTCTTGCGATTCCAAAGCCCTGAAAATGACAATCAACGCTCGGATACTCCGTCGAGTTCACTCCATAGATCTGCACGTACTCATTGGCTCATAAATTTGTATCTTGCTGCGGCAATGTCTTGCACACGCGACAATGATGCGTTCAGGTTCCCGAACAATCGAAACTGAACCGGCTGCAGAACAACGATGACCCCTGCTGATCCCTTTCCACTGGTACGGACTGTTGGCTTTGACGGCATTCTGGTGACCTACGCCGATACGATGACAGAACCTTCGAACCGAGCAGCGCTTGCGTTTCGAGCAGAGGTTGAACGACAGCAATGGAAAGGTGTGATCGAAACCTCAGCTTCGCTCGCGTCGACCTACATAAGGTTCGACCCCCAGATTTTGCCTCATAGTGATGTAGCAAACCGTGTTCACGGATTGCTGGCTCAGCAGGATTGGTACAGTGCTCCCCTTCCATCGGGGCGTAAGCTGTGGCGGGTGCCGACCGTTTATGGCACCGACCTCGCCCCTCAGCTTGAAGAGGCCGCCGCAGCGGCTGGCCTGTCACCCGCCGAAGCGATCCAGCGGCTCGGGCAGTCTCGGGTACGTGTACTGACGATCGGCTTTGCACCAGGTCAACCTTATCTTGGACCGCTGGGTCCCGAGTTCAACATTCCCCGATTGCAGGAACTGACACCGATGGTACCTGAGGGCGCATTGGTTCTGGCAATTTCTCAATTCGTTTTGTTCTCCGGCCCCACCCCGACAGGATGGCGTCATGTTGGCCAGACGGCATTTCGCTGCTTCCAGCCGGATAGCGATCAGAGCTTTGCCCTGAACCCGGGGGATGAAATGCAGTTTGAACCCATTTCAAAGGAACAGCTGGAACACATTAAGGCCAACAACGCTGATGGCACCGGTGGCGCTACCTGTCAGGAGATTGCGGAATGAGTCTGGTCGTTCATCGCATAGGCCCTGCTTGCACTGTGCAGGATCAGGGTCGATCAGGGTATCTGGATCAGGGATTGTCCCGTTCCGGTGCAGCGGACATTCCAGCCCTGCACGAAGGGGCAGCGCTGCTGGGACAGAGCCCGAGCCATGCAGCTCTGGAAATGGCGGGAATGGGTGGTGAGTTCGAAGCGACGCAAAACACCCGCGTCGCCCTTACCGGTGCGCCGATGCAGGCTAGCATCGATGGCAGTCCGGTTGCCTGGAATGCCTCACACCTGTTGGAGCTGGGACAGCGACTGGTGATCGGGGCGACGCTGCAAGGAAACTATGGCTATCTGCATCTTGGAGGTGGGATTGATACCAAGGTCTTTCTGGGGTCCCGCTCGGCCCATCTGACCGCCAAGATCGGTCGCGCAGTACAGGCAGGTGACACCATTCCCAAAGGAACCGATACCGGAGAAACGGGCATGAAATTGCGCCCTGATGAGCGGTTTTCAGGTGGCTTGCTGCGGGTCGTCAAAAGTTTTCAGACCGGCCTGTTCGACGACACCACTCTGGATCGCTTTACCAGCACCGAGTTTAAACGCGGCGCTCGTGCTAATCGGATGGGCATGCAGCTGGAAAGCGAAGGCGAAGGCTTTGCCGCAAAAGGCCAGCTGAACATTCTGTCCGAAGTGATCACGCCCGGAGACATTCAAATGACGGGAACGGGGAATCCGTTCATCCTGCTTCCGGAATGTCAGACCACCGGCGGTTATCCCCGCATCGCTACAGTTTTGCCCTGTGACCTGCCCCGCGCCGCGCAAACACCGGCAGGTAGCACCTTGCGGTTTGAGTTTGTAACCTTGGAAGAAGCCGTGGCGCTTCAGTCCGCCTATCGGGCAGAGCTTGCGCGCCTGCCAAATCGGGTCGAGGCATTGGTGCGCGATCCACATGACATCCCGGACCTGCTGTCCTACCAATTGATCGGCGGAGTGATCTCTGCCACCGACTAAGGAGACTTGCCGATGCCTCGCGTCGATCTGAATGCCGATATGGGTGAAAGCTTTGGCCCCTGGAAAATGGGGGACGATGAAAGCCTGCTGAAAATCATCACCTCCGCCAACATCGCCTGCGGCTTCCACGCGGGCGACCCGGATGTGATGGCCAAGACGATGACCACTGCAGCCGAAAACGGGGTCGGCATTGGCGCACATCCCGGTTTTCCGGACCTCCAGGGCTTTGGACGCCGCAACATGAAGGTGCCGCATGACAGCTTGCGGAATCTGGTGCGGTATCAACTGGGCTCTGCCATGGGTATGGCAACGGCCGTCGGTACAAAAGTACGCCATTTGAAACTGCATGGAGCACTGGCAAACATGTGCTCGGTTGATGTGGATATGGCGCGCGCCTGCTATCAGGGCGCGCTGGATGTGGATCCGGACATCATCATCATGGTCCTGGCGGTCACCAAACAGGAAGAGGCCGTGCGCGAACTGGGGTGCAAATGGGTGGGCGAGATTTTTGCCGACCGCGCCTATAATGACGACGGCACCCTGGTCGATCGCAGCCTTCCGGGTGCGGTGATCCATGATGCCGAGATTGCCGGTCCGCGCATTCTGAACATGGTCCGTGAAGGTGCAATTATCACCGAAAGCGGTAAGCGGCTGGAAACCTCGATCGACACGATCTGTCTGCATGGTGACGGACCAACCGCAGTTCAGATCGCAAAATCCGTTCGTGAAAACCTGATTGCAGGTGGTGTAGAGGTTACCAAATTCACGCGGTAGCCTTGCGGCAAAAAAAGGGCTGCGAAATTCCTTTCGCAGCCAATCACCATCCAGGAGAGAATGCCGGGCCTTATGATGGCCCGATCATGAAACAGGTAACGTTGCGCGCTTGAAGACGGCGGCAGGCCAGATCTGCCTGTTCGCGGGTCATACCCTGAAAAGTCGCCTCGAAACCACGAGAGCTTTGGTTCACCTTGCGTAGTGTCCCTTCTAGAGTGGTCATTTCTGACAGTGCGGTTTTCAGCAAGATCTTTTCCGCCTCGTAGCGAGTTGTGTAGCGACCTACATTGACGCCCCAGAGATGCCCGCCTGACGTAGACAGGCGTGTTACAACCTCTTGTTCGGGTTCCGGCTGCTCGGCGGGTTGAGTTGATGCAAGCACCAGATTGTCGGGCCGCAGTGCGGGTCGCGTATCGGCGTTTTCAACAGGCGGAGCTGTTGGTGCTATATCAGCTGCCGCAATGGCTGCTGCAATGCCATCCTGAATTCGCGCGCCATTCTTGGCGGCAGTTTCCGCCACAGCGCTGGCAACCTGAAGGCCCGCACCGGCACCGGGCCGCAAAACTGGCCGCAAGCTTTTCTTGGGCGCGCCAACCAGGCGCACAATCTTGGTCGCGTCACCAAGGCCGGTGTTGCCGGCATAAGCAGGGCGCGACGGTTTGCGGATCGGTGCGCGCGAGGGTGCGCGGCGGAAACCCAGGTCCAGCAACTCAGCTACTTTGGCGTTGCGCGAAGCACCCGATTTGCCACCAAAGACGGTAGCGATGATGCGTTCATCCTTGCGCTTGGCCGACGCAACCAGATTGAACCCGGCTGCACGGGTGTAGCCAGTCTTGATCCCGTCCGCCCCTTTATAGGCTGCCAACAGACGGCGGTTCGTGTTCGGAACTGTTTTGATACCCGCATGAGTCGATTGCCGCGAGAACAGGTTGTAGTACTGCGGGTAGTCATAAAGCAGGTGACGGCCCAGTGTAGTCATGTCGCGTGCGGTCGAAAGATGGCCCGATTCAGTCAGACCATGCGCGTTCTTGAAGGTGGTGCGGCTCATCCCCATCGCCTTGGCCGTGCGGGTCATGCGACGTGCAAAGGCGGCCTCGGATCCGCTGATCGCGATTCCGATTGCGGTTGCCGCATCATTGGCCGATTTCACGGCCGCCGCGCGGATCAGATAACGAAATGCAATGGTCTGCCCTGTACGCAAGCCCAGTTTCGACGGCGGCTCGGAAGAGGCCTTTTTGGTAATACGAACCGGTGTATCCAGGGTGATCTCGCCATTTCGCACCGCTTCGAATGCGATGTAGAGCGTCATCATTTTTGTCAGCGATGCCGGATGCAGCCGCGTGTCAGCATTGCGGGAATGCAATACCTCTCCGGTACGCGCATCGATTACCATCGCCGCATAAGGTGCTGAGATGGCCTGCAATGGCGCCAAAACTAGCAGCCATAGCATAGCTATAAGGATAAAGCCCATTCGGGCCGGAACTGTCCGCCGAATCTGCACGATCTTTGCCTCTGTCTGCCTCGCGCCGCCGGGTTTTCCCGGTCAGCTAATCTTGTTTTATTATGCTTCAGGCTAACACAGAGGGTGGCCGAAATAAACCGAAAGGTGAAATTTCCACACCAATGTTATCGTTTCAGGTAGCACTATATCTGGCTATTGAGCATGCGTGACCTACCAAACAGGCGATATTGCCGAAAACAAGGCACAGTGGGATTTCGAATTTTTCAAAACTGAGACCATTGCGCAACAGATCAGGGAATCTCCTGAACAAGCGATGCCAGACCACCCAGATTCCGCAGTTCGCGAAATCGGGGATTATCAACCGGAACATCTGCGTGCTCGATCTCCCATACCAGTCCGTGCGGGACGTAGACGCCCCAACACCCAGCCTGAATCGGTGCGACCACATCCGAGCGCACCGAATTACCCACCATCATCGACGCCCCCGGCCCGTCACCGTGGCGATCAAAGATCGTACGATAGGTGTCGGATGTCTTTTCCGAGACGATCTCGACCTCATCAAACAGTTCACCCAGACCCGATTGCGCAAGCTTGCGTTCCTGATCGATCAAATCTCCCTTGGTTATCAGCAACACACGATACGAGTGCGCGACAGATTCGATCGCCTCCCGAGCATGGGGCAGCAGTTCAATCGGATGGGCCAGCATCTCTTGCCCGGCCTCGACCAACTGGCGAATAACGGCTGCAGGCACCTTGTCCTCAGTCACCTCGATCGCAGTTTCGATCATCGACAATGTGAAGCCTTTGATTCCATACCCGTAGTGCCGGATGTTGCGCTTTTCCGCCGCAAGCAATCGATCCATCAGGTGATCACGCTCGGCATGATCGGCCAGCAGATCCGCAAAATACGCCTGCGTCAGCTGAAAAAACCGCTCATTATGCCAAAGAGTGTCGTCTGCATCGAAGCCTATGGTTGTCAGCTTGTCTTCCATTCCGATTACGTCCAGTCCCTCTTTCCTCTGGATACGGTGACGTTATATAAGCCAACAGATAAACCGAAGCTTGAATCGGAAACTCACTAGAAATGCTCGAAACCCAGTGGATGATGTCTGACAAGTCGGACGAGGATGGCGATACGTCAATCCTTGTTCAGACGAAGCCCAAGACCAAGCGTCCTCCGTTGTACAAAGTTCTGCTGCTGAACGACGATTACACGCCGATGGAATTCGTCGTGCACGTTCTCGAGCGTTTCTTCTCGATGACGCATGCGCAGGCGTTTGAAATCATGCTGACGGTGCACAAAAAAGGTGTGGCCGTCGTGGGCGTGTTCAGTCACGAAATCGCCGAGACCAAGGTCGGTCAGGTGATGGATTTTGCGCGTCGGCATCAACATCCGCTTCAGTGCACAATGGAACGGGAAGAGTAAGGCGGCAGAGCGGGCAATAGCCCGCGCCAGACCTTTTGCAGGAATTACCTATGTCCCCTCGCCTCAGCCTTGCATTGGAAAGCAGTCTGACGTTGTCACAGCCCGTGTCAGTCTTGGCGCCCACATCAGATCACGATCTGTCTGAATTGCCGCGCGAGACGCAGGTGGTTCAACCCTTCAAGCCCTTTCACGATCATTTCGAGGCGCAGGGTTTTGCAGCCACGCCTGCAGCGGATGACCCCTGTCAGGATGCGATTGTCTTTCTGCCTCGCGCCAAGGCGCTTGCCCGTGCTCTGGTGCATCAGGCGTGTCACCGCGCCAGTGGGACTGTCGTCGTGGACGGTGCAAAAACCGATGGCGTAGACAGTTTACTGAAAGACATTCGCAAACGGGTTCTGGTTGAAGGACCCATTGCCAAGGCCCACGGCAAAATCTTCTGGTTTCAATCCGACCCAGCGGCGTTCTCGGATTGGGCCGCAGCAGAAACGCAGCAGGCGGATGGGTTTCAGTCCGCACCCGGCGTGTTTTCTGCGGATGGGATCGATCCGGCTTCGGCTCTGCTGCTGAAAGCCTTACCCAAAAAACTGGGTTCACGGGTCGCCGATCTGGGCGCCGGATGGGGCTATCTGTCAGCAGGTTTGCTGAAGGACGACAGCATCCGTGCATTGCATCTGGTCGAGGCAGACCATACCGCCCTGGATTGTGCGCGCGCCAACGTAACAGATTCTCGTGCCCAGTTTTATTGGGCAGATGCCGTCACATGGAACGCTCCGGAACCGATAGATACCGTCATCATGAACCCACCGTTCCACACATCCCGCAGTGCTGACCCGGCACTTGGACAGGGGTTCATAAGCGCGGCAGCGCGCAATCTGGTCCGTTCGGGTCACCTATGGATGGTGGCCAACCGCCACCTGCCCTACGAAGCAACCCTGAGCGACATGTTTGCGCAGGTCGATGAGGTAGCCGGAGACAATCGGTTCAAGGTTTTTCATGCCTCTCGCCCTCGGCGATAAGGCCCGCTAACCTGCGCCACAACTCAGGAGGATTCGAATGTCCTTTTCCATAGCTGGCAAAACAGCAATCGTTACGGGCGGAGCAAATGGGATCGGCTTGGCCATCGGGCGTCACTTTGCGGATGCCGGGGCTAACGTCATGTTCGCCGACATGGATGAAAAGCGCCTGCTTGAAGAGTTGGGTGAACAGGCCGATGACAGCAATATCCGCTATTTTGCAGGCGATCTTCGTGAAAAGCTGACAATCGCGAACCTGCTTTCTGCGACATTGGACGCCTTCGATCAGGTCGACATTCTGATCAACGGTGCCCGGCAGGTCATACCCTCTGATCCGCTGGACATGGAGGACGACTCGGTTCGCACCCTGCTAAACCAGAACCTCATGCCGGCCTTGCGGCTGAGCCAGCTGGTTTCCAAGCGTATGATCAAGCAGGCTGGTGACGATGATGAAAACCCAGCCGGTTCCATCATCAATCTGTCCTCAATTGCCGCGCGTCGCACTCATCCGGACCTGATGGCCTATTCGGTTTCAACAGCAGCTCTGGATCAGATGACACGGTCTCTGGCTGTTGCCCTGGCCCCGAACCGGATTCGCGTGAACTCAATCGCGCTGGGTTCGGTAATGAGCGCATCATTGCAATCCACCCTGAAAGAGAACCGGGATTTCCGGGACGATATCGAAAAGCACACACCGTTGGCGCGTATCGCTGCGCCCAATGAACTGGTTGAAACCGCACAATTCCTGGCCTCGGACGCGGCAGGTTTCATGACCGGACAAATTCTGACAATCGACGGCGGCCGCACCCTGCTGGACCCGGTCGCTGCCCCTGCACATTAAGACCCATGTTTGAAACTGAAAAAGCTACTGCTGCAGCCTGGTTCCGTGAGCTGCGCGATGACATCGTCACCGCCTTTGAAGCGCTTGAAGACAGCCACGAGGCTGGACCGTTCTCGGACGCAAAACCCGGCCGATTCGAAGTCAAGGAAACCAGACGCCAATCCGATGACGGTTCGGACGCAGGCGGCGGACTAATGTCGGTGATGCGCGGTGGGCGTGTATTCGAGAAGGTCGGTGTCAACGTCTCGACCGTTTATGGAACACTGGGCGAGCGCGCCCAGCAAGCAATGGCTGCGCGCAAGGGCATTCCGGGCATGAAGGATGACCCAAGGTTCTGGGCCTCGGGGATCAGTCTGGTCGCGCATATGCAGAATCCGCATGTCCCGGCGGTCCATATGAACACGCGTATGTTCTGGACCCCCCATGCCTGGTGGTTTGGCGGCGGATCCGATCTGAATCCGTGCATCGAATATGATGACGACACAGCGCATTTCCACGCGACGCAAAAGGCGCATCTGGATCCGCATGGCCCCGGCCACTACCCGCGTCTGAAGGAATGGGCGGACGAGTACTTCTACATCCCGCACCGCAAGCGAGCACGTGGAGTTGGCGGCATATTCATGGACGACTATTGCACCGGGGACTGGCGGGCCGACTTTGCGCTGACGCAGGATATCGGGCGTGCGTTTCTGCCGGCCTTCCTGCCCCTCGTCGAAAAGCGCCGAGTTCAGGGCTTCGGCGAAGACGACAAGAACACGCAACTGGTGCACCGTGGCCTCTATGCCGAATACAACCTTGTCTACGACCGGGGCACCAAATTCGGGCTGGAAACCGGACACGACCCAGACGCGGTTCTGATGAGCCTGCCACCTCTGGCCAAATGGGTCTGAACCTCGGGCTCAGAAACCCAGATCCATGAAGTTGTCGTAGCAATACCCCTGCGCAGACGCAGCCGTCATGTTCGCCCCTACCCGTTTGACAGTGACAGAATAGCCTGGACTTGTGTCAGCCCCGGCCGGCGGTGTCAGGGAGAACTGGACCGTCCGCACGCCAGGCTCATATGCCCTGTAGATATAGATGCGCTGCGTGGCAGACGTTCTGAGGGTGCGGATGGCAAAATCGCCGATCCCGCACCAATAGGTGACGGGCGCGGTGCTACCGCTGGTTGCCACTTCGTAAACACCGCCATCCATCGGAGTAACCGTTGTCTGATAGGCGGGCCGTATGCCGACGCCAAACCCTATGGCGGACGCAAATCCCGGTACCAAAATCAGCGAGATCAAAGTGCTTATCTTCACCAAGCGGTTCATAATAAATCCAATCCCAAGAATTCTTGTTTGAGATCGATAATAGATGGCGTGCCGGTTGAGTAAAGCCGGACAGGCCACATGCAAGGGTCATTGACCCAAATCGCACTCGGCCAAAAAGCTATCATTTCAACAATTTGCGCGCTAACATCGCGATATGTTTGTTTGTTGAGGTGCATGTTGAGCAAGACGTTTCCAAAGGACTGGTTCGATATTTCGCCCGAGAAATACGCGGATTTCGGTGCTTTGTTTTATCTTGCCGGACTGACCAAAACGCATCAAAAGCGCAGCCTTGCTCAGGTTCTGTATGCCTTTGAAACACCTCTTCGACTGGGCCAGTATCATATCTTTCGTCAGAACGGCTTTCCCCGCGGGTTCGTTACCTTTGCCGGCCTCAGCCCCGATGCCGAATACAAATATGCAGTTCAGGAAAAAGCGCTGACAGACACGGATTTCACAAGCGGATCTTCATTCTGGATTGTCGATCTCGTTGCCCCGTTTGGACAGACCAGCCAGATGGTGGATATTCTCAAACGTGAAATACCCCATCCGCGCGTCCGGACCAACAGAATGGATAGCGATCTGACCCGGAACAGGATCGTTGAATGGACCCGGGACGACGCAGGCGAAGTACATATGCGGCTGTATAAGAAAAAGGAGTTCGCACAGGCGCTGAAAGAGGAAGGATCCTAGAATGGTCTCAATCATCGGCGACACAACAGGTTCGGTAACCGGTGACCCACCGAATATTGCGGACGGTGATCTGGGCATAACCAGCGGGTTCCCGATCATTTCTCAGGACTGGGAAATTCAAACGCCGCCTGCATTCGGCACAGCGACCATTGATCCTGCGACCGGGGAATGGACCTACACCGTTGATCCAACTTTCTTTGATGATCTGGACAATGGAGAGATCGTTACCGACACGTTCACCGTGCAGGTAACTGCGGTTGTCAGCGTGTTTGGCTTCCCGGTTGAGGACATCCAAACGCAGCAAATCACAATCACCATTGAAGGCGTCTGCTTCACCGCAGGCACGCTGATAAATGCGCGGGACGGCCCGTGTCTCATCGAAAACTTGCGCGTAGGCGATCTTGTCGTCACCGAAGATCACGGTTTGCAACCGATCCGTTGGATCGAAGGCAGTCAGATGAGTGCTGAACACCTACGCGCAAACCCGGCGATGCGACCGGTTCGAATTGCTGCAGGAAGTCTTGGCCCCGGCTTGCCAAAGCGTGATTTGCTCGTGTCGCAGCAGCACCGTGTCCTAGTCCGTGGCCCCAAAGTTGAGCTGTTGTTTGGCGCATCCGAAGCTCTGGTTGCTGCCAAGCACTTGTGCTCGTGGCCCGGGATTTCCGTCGATACATCGGATACGCCAGTTGAATACATGCATATCCTGCTGGATCGTCACGAAATCCTGATGGCCGAAGGCGCCCCGGCCGAGAGTTTGTTTCTGGGCGAAGAAGCGCTGCACACACTATCGTCGGATGGGTTGCAGGAACTGGCCGAAATCTTTCCTGACCAGCCAGCTTCTGATGGAATGAGTTTCGGGCGCGCAGCGCGGGTCATTCTGCGTGAACACGAAGCGCGGGCACTGGCCTGAGATCAGGCCTGCCCGTTCGCGGCAACGCGCCCGCCCACATCCTGCGGAGCCAGCGCAACCGTCTTGATAACCGCATAACAGGGATGACCGGGAGTGAGACCCAACGCCGAGACGGACCGACGTGTCACGCGTGCCAGTATGGCGCCAGCCGGCGTTTGAACCGACACGATTGCCCCCGGCCCTTCGCCTGCCCGGATCGTATCGACTGTTCCTTCCAACACATTCAGTGCCGACAGACCTTCCGGTTTTCGATCTGACAGAATGACCTCTTGGGCCGGAATGCGGATACGCAACTGTTCCCCAACGCGATGCGGAATCTTTGGCAGAAATAAACGGCTACCCCCTGCCTCAAGCTCGGTCAGCCCGTCCGCATGATGCTCCGCAACCTTAACTCGCAACACAGCACCAACTGCTCGAACACCGGCGGGGGCAACAGAGGGGTCCGCCAACACCTCGGACGCCGGACCATGACGCAGAGCCTTTCCATCCTGCAGCGCCACTACCGAAGTAGCCAACCGCGCGACTTCTGCGGCCGAATGCGTGACGTAGAGGATCGGAACTGACACTTCGTCCCTCAATCGCTCGAAATAAGGAAGGATTTCCGCCTTTCGGGCATCATCCAGCGCTGCCAAGGGCTCATCTGCCAAAATTAGGCGGGGGCTGGCCAGTAAGGCACGACCAATCGCTACCCTTTGTTTCTCACCGCCCGACAGTTTAGCGGGGCGGCGGTCCAGCAGATGACCAATCCCCAGCATTTCGATAACTTTGTCCGGGTTTTCACGTTGCGCGTTTCTGGGTGCGAACCAGCGCCCGAACGCCAGATTTTGGCGAACCGTCAAATGCGGAAATAGCCTGCCTTCCTGAAAGATGTATCCCAGACGCCGCCGATGCGGCGGCAGCCACAATCCTTTGTCGGTGTCGAAAAGAACCCAGTCATCTACGGCAACCCGACCTGCCTGAGGTCGCAGCAATCCGGCGACCGCATCAACGATCGTCGTCTTACCCGAACCAGATCGCCCGAATAGAACCGTTACGCCAGGCGGTGCATCAAAGCTCAGATCCAGTTCGATCCCTGGCAGGCTGTGTTTCAAACGGACGGATAAGCTCATGATCCGGCCACCCGCGCAGCTGCACGCCGACCAATATACTCAGACAGCAGCAAGGCACCCATCGCTATGATGATGGAAATGATGACCAGCCGGGTCGCCGCCGCCTCCCCTCCCGGCACCTGCAAGAAGGCATAGACAGCCGAAGGTAATGTCTGCGTTTGACCCGGAATGTTCGACACGAATGTGATGGTCGCCCCAAATTCACCCATCGCCTTGGCGAATGCGAGGATCGCACCGGCAATGATCCCCGGAAGAATCATGGGTAAGGTCACGGTGGCAAAGACAAACGGTTGCGAAGCCCCAAGGGTGGCCCCAGCCTGTTCAAGCTTGGGATCAACCGCTTCAATCGACAGCCGGATCGCCCTCACCATCAGCGGAAATGCCATAATCCCTGCTGCAAGCGCAGCTCCGGTCCAACGGAAGGCAACAACGATGCCGATTTCCGCCAGAAGTTTCCCTAACGGTCCCTGCACACCAAATGTCAGAAGTAGCAGATAGCCAGTCACCACGGGTGGTAAGATCAGCGGCAGATGCACAAGGCCGTTCAACAGTTGCCGCCCCGGGAACCGCCATCGAGCAAGGGCATAGGCCACAAATATTCCCAACGGGAGCGTTGCGAGCGTTGCCCAGAAGGATACGCGCAGCGAAAGCCTCAGCGCTTCCAACTCTGCGGGGCCGAGCCATCCCATTATTGCGCACCCGGCAGAGAAAACCCCTGCTCCAGAAAGATGGCCTGCGCTTCTTCGGACTGCAGATAGCTCAGAAAGTCCTGTGCACCCTGTGCGGCGGATTTCGTCATGGCCGCCGGATAAATGATCGGCGCATGGGACCCGGAGGGGATCGTCCCAACAACACGGACCTGTTCCTCTGCCTGCGCATCAGAACGGTAAACTATGCCCAGAGGTGACGCCCCGGTGGCAACCAACGCAAGAGCTGCACGAACATTGTCTGCCTGCGCGACTTTGCCTTGAACACCATCCCAAAGGCCCAGATTCTGCAAAGCTGTCTTTCCATAGATCCCTGCCGGCACGGCATCGACAAGGGCCATCGCTAGATAGCCATCCTTCAACTCTGATTGCAGGTCATAATCCGCGCTGAGTTCGCCAGTGTCAGACTGACCCGAACCGCCAATCAACACCAAACCGTTGCCCAGCAGATCGATCCGGGAATCAGCTTCGATCCGGTCGTGATCCTCAAGGTAATCCATCCATTCGACATTGGCCGAGATGAACACATCTGCAGGGGCACCAAGCTGTATCTGGCGTGCCAGAACCGATGATGCCGCGTAAGAGATCGTGACCTCTTGCCCCGATTGTTCTTCAAAATCCGTGGCAATCTCATCCAACGCGGTTTTCAGACTGGCCGCTGCAAACACCAGCGTTTCTTCGGCTGCTGCCCGAATCGGGACTAAGGCCAAAGCGCAAATCGACAGCATTGCGAACAGATGGCGGCATGCGCCGGGCTGCATCCTGTGCTCTCCCGTTAGGAAAGTAACTCTCTCAGGGAATATCGGAGGCAGCCGGGCACAAGCAAGGTCATTTGCGGAACACAAAGGTGTATGCGGCGGAAAAGACAGCACATCCCGACGGTTCGGGGGCGAATTACGGACACATTTACTGGTGCAAACCCGCAATCGGTTATTTTCTGCAAAACTTGTGCAAGAATTTATGCCTGACCCTCTTGCGCCCGCCCTCAGGCTTGGCTAAATCCCCCCTCACGGGTGATTAGCTCAGTTGGTAGAGCGCTTCGTTTACACCGAAGATGTCGGGAGTTCGAGTCTCTCATCACCCACCATCGACTTTCATTGAAAATCAATCCGGTAGTAGATATCGCGCCACAGGATGTTTGGCAGCGTACTACTCATCATATTGCACTTTCCTGCTATGCCTTGGCAAAGGAACACGGCTTTTCAGTGCTCACAATACTGGCTTTGTCCAACTCAACCGGCGATTCTCAAGAATCCTGACCGGTTTAGGTATACCACCAGCTCCGCATTGCAGCGTTCATCGATCTCAGGATGTCGCACAGATTTTGGCCGCTACCCGAACAGGTTGCGTCGCGAGTGGGTGCGGCGAATACCTTTGATCCGAAATCCAAAGCAGCGACGATCAATAGCTCTCGAATGGCCGTTGTTTTGACGCACGCCTCACCTTCTCTCTAAACCTAGCGCCTATTGGTGGCGCCCAGAGAAGCGGAGCTAAGACAATTAGCAATCGCCGGGTAACGCACGCCTTCCCGTTCAGCACTGTGCTGAGCGTTTTGGAAGAGACGCCCGACCATGAACTTGTCGGTTAAGTGACAGGCTTAGTGAGGCTTCTTTATGTGGACAGTTCGCGGCCAGGAGCCTGTCCTACACATCTGTGAGTGTCATTGGGGCATGCGATTTACGGCGAGAAATTTAGAAAGTCACAAATATATGACAAGTTCTCGCAATACTTATGCCAATATTGCAATACATATGAGATCAACCCCGCCGAGCTGTTTGTTGGTGTTTTTTTAACGAGGGGGTACTTCGGCGGGATCAGGGGTGAGAGCGTGTTGGCATTCCAAACTGCTGTACACAGCTCTCCCCCGACTTAACAAAATACGACCAATCTATCCGCCCCGAAGCCTTTGCATCAAATAAATCTCAGCCCCTTCCGGGATCGCCTCTGACAAGCCGCTGGCGATGATGCGCCCGTCGATGGCTACGGAAACACCCGCGTCGATCGGGGCCTGCAACTGTGGATAAACCCGCACCAAAGCACGCAGCAATTCTCCTGTGGTGGCGGCCTCGACCTCCACCACCTGCTTGCCCCCGGTCAAAGACCGGAGGCCAGACCAAAGGTGAACCTCAACCATCTTCCTTCAGCGCAGCAAGGATACGTGGTGGGGACATTGGCAACTGCCGCATGCGGACACCTGCAGCATTGGACACAGCGTTAGCGATCGCTGCCAGCGGCGGCACGATGCCGGTTTCACCCACACCTCGTACGCCGAATGGATGGCCCGGGTTGGGTACCTCTACAATCACTGTGTCGATCATTGGCAGGTCGCTGGCAACCGGGATGCGATAGTCGAGGAAGATCGAGTTCTGCAAGCGACCATCATCCCCGTAGACATACTCTTCGTTGAGCGCCCAGCCGATGCCCTGTGCCGCACCACCCTGATATTGCCCCTCGACGTAGTCCGGATGGATCGCCTTACCTGCATCCTGAATGACGGTGTAGCGGGTTACGCTGGTTTTGCCAGTTTCTGGATCAACCTCGGCATCGACAATATGCGTACCGAAAGAGACGCCTGCGCCTTCCGGGGTAGCCTCAAAATGTCCCGAGATCGGCCCACCCGTTGAACCCATGTCTGCGGTGATATCAGCCAGCGGCATGGGATCGAAGTCACCTGCATTCGGGCCAGAAGGCACGGCATGGCCGTTTTCCCATTTCACCGCGTCGGCGGGGATACCCCATTTGGCGGCCGCCCGTTCGCAGAGCTTTTCGACAGCACTACGTGCGGCCTTGATTGTCGCCAAGCCACTGGCATAGGTCACACGGCTGCCGTGGGATACGTCGTTATAGCCCAGCGTTGCAGTGTCCGCGACGGTCACACGGATGTTCTCATAAGGGATGCCCAGCACCTCGGCTGCCATCAGTGCCATTGAGGCGCGCGAACCACCAATATCCGGTGTACCGACCATCAACTGTGCAGAACCATCCTCAGACAGTGCCAGCGAGACAGATGTCTCACCACCATGGTTGAACCAGAAGCCGCAGGAAATGCCGCGCCCCTGCCCCGGTTTAAGCGGTGCTGAGTAATGCGGATGCGCCTTGGCGGCCTCGAGCGTTTCAACTAGCCCGATGCGTTCATACCGTGGGCCATAGCTGGCTTTGGTTCCTTCATGTGCCGCGTTTTTCAGACGCACATCCACCGGATCGAGCCCCAGCTTGTTGCACAGTTCATCCAGAACCGATTCCACTGCAAACGCGCCCATCGGCGCGCCAGGCGCACGATACGCGGCCTGTTTGGGACGGTTGGACATCACGTCATAACCTACCTGCCGCACATTGGTCAGGTTGTAGGGCGCAAAGGCGCACATAGCGGTCATATCGCCGGGCGCACCCGGGAAGGCCCCGCCTTGCAGGCGGAATACGCCTTGTGCAGCAGTTATCGTGCCATCCTTCTTCATGCCAATTTTAACGTCCATCGAAGCCGATGCGGTCGGTCCGGTCGCACGGAACACTTCGGACCGGTTCATGACGACCTTGACCGGGCGATTGGCCTTGCGGGACAGGGCCAGAGCGACGGGTTCGATAAAGACTGTGGTCTTGCCGCCAAATCCGCCACCAATTTCGGATGCAGTCACACGGAGTTGCGAGGTCTCAATTCCCAGCAGAGCAGCACAGGTTTTCTGCGCAATCCAGTGTCCCTGCGTTGTACACCACAACTCACCTTTGCCGTCATTACCTAGAGTCGCAAGGCAGGCATGAGGCTCAATGTAACCTTGGTGCGTTGCCTCGGTGACAAAGCTGTCTTCAATAACCAGATCGGCCTCAGCAAATCCGGCTTCGACATCGCCATGACCACTTTCATGGTAACGCACGACATTTGGATGCATCCCTTCGGGAACCGAGTAATCGGACGCGCCTTCGCGGATGACCGGCGCGTCGGGTTCCATTGCCTTGTCCACATCCGTCACATGAGGCAGGACTTCGTATTCCACTTCGATCAGCTTGAGCGCGTCCCGCGCGGCCAACGCCGAAGTCGCTGCAATGGCTGCCACGGCATGACCGTCGTACAGGGCTTTTTCGCCCGCCATAACGTTTTCCAGAACGTTCCAGAACTCGCCTTCGAGACCGGGCTTGAACTCAACCTTGTCGGAAAAATCCGCACGGGTGACGACGGCTTTCACATCCTTGTGCGCTTCGGCCCGCGAAGTATCGATACTGATGATGCGTGCATGTGCGTGGGGTGAGCGCAGAATGGCACCGTGCAACATGCCGGGCGCATAGGCATCCGCTCCGAACTTGGCACGGCCGGTCACCTTGTCCAGGCCATCGGGACGGTCAGGGCGTGTTCCTACAAATTTGAAATCTGATTTGCGATCATCGAGTGCCATTACGAAGCCTCCCGCAGTTCAGCAGCCGTATCCATCACGGCGCGGATAATCTTGTCGTACCCGGTACAGCGGCAAAGGTTGCCTGCGAGCCAATAACGCGCTTCTTCCTCGGTCGGGTTAGGGTTCTTTTCCAACAGCGACTTGGCCGCGACCAGAACACCGGGGGTGCAAACGCCACACTGAAGAGCTGCATGTTCAATAAAGTTCTTCTGTAGCGGGTGCAGGACATCGCCATCAGAGATGCCTTCGACCGTTTCGATCTGCTTGCCCTCGGCCTCAACACCCAGCATCAGGCAGGAGCACACCAGACGGCCATCAACCGTGACCGAACAGGCCCCGCAATCCCCGGTTCCGCAGCCTTCCTTGGCGCCGGTCAGGTTCAGCTTGTCGCGCAGACAATCCAGCAAGGTTTCGCGTGGATCGCACAGATATTCGACCGTATCTCCGTTCACGGTCGTGGATACGTGGAACTTGCTCATGCTTGCTCTCCCTTCGCACGGGCATAGGCAATCTTCGCGGCACGCTTGGTAAGCACACCTGCGACTTCGGTACGAAATTCAACAGTGCCGCGCTTGTCGTTGATCGGGTTGCAGGCTGCTGAAGCAGCCGCAGCCAAAGTTTCAAGCGCTGCGTCATCAAGCGTGGTGCCGATGATCGCCTTGGCGCATTCGTCAATCAGCAAGACAGTCGGCGCAACCGCACCCAGTGATACTCTGGCCTCAGCGATTGTATCCCCATCCAGACGCAGGTTCACCCCAACGCCGACGACAGCGATGTCCATCTCGGTGCGCGGGATGAAGCGCAGATACGCATCGCCACCATTTGCGCCGCGCGCCGGAATGTTCACAGCAGATATCAACTCACCTTTAGCCAGCGAGGTGCGGCCCGGGGCGGTGGGAATATCTTCGACAGCGACCTCGCGTGTGCCATCGGGGCCGATCACCGTAACGGTCACCCCGGCCGCCACCATCGCCGGCACGGAATCAGCAGCCGGTGAGGCATTGCATAGATTACCGGTCAAAGTTGCCCGCCCCTGAACCTGTGTCGAACCGATCAGATCCATCGCCTCGACTACACCGGGCCAATCGCTGACCAGCTCGGCATGTTCGCTCATCTCTGCTCCGGTAGCTGCGACACCCAGTGTCCAGCTGCCGTCTGCATTGCGGGTGATATCCGATACACCATTGATTTTCTTGATGTCGATAAGCGTATCAGGCGTCACAAGTTCTGATCGCAGCTGCACCAGAACATCGGTGCCGCCTGCCAGAAATCTTGTTACGCCCGTCGCGTTCGCAGCCAGAGCCGATGCCTCGGCGAAACTGGCGGGGCTGTGATAGTCCATGAATTTACCTCGCGCCTGTTGGTCAGGGTTCACTGGGGTTCGAGGTGGACGTTAGTGCAGCAACCCTGCCGCGTCCATGGCAGGAGCGACCAAATTTTCACAGCCGAAATGTCGTTTCCTGACCAAGCTTATAGATCGATCTCGACCACGCCCCCGGCTTCGGCAGCGCGACTCTGACACAGGATCATCGCACCTTCGCGCTGTTTATTGGAAAGGACAAAGTCACGATGCTCAATCTCACCGGAAATCACGCCGCATTTACAGACGCCGCAAATCCCGTCTGCACATTTGACATCCACATGTATGCCCGCCTCATTCAGCACCTGTGCTGCGTCCTTGTCGGCTGGCACTGGAAGCTCGCGGCCCGATTGATTGAGTTTGAGCGTAAACGGATGATTCTCATATTCCGGCTGCTCCGGAACTGAGAAATACTCGAGATGTCGCGCCTCGTCCGGGAAACCCTGCTTTTCAGCGGCCTGGATGACTCCATCCATATAGCGATCGGGTCCGCAGGTGTAGACATGCCATCCCGGCTGATACCCCGACAGAACAACATCCAGATCCACGCGGGTACCTTCATCCGAGAAATGATAGTGTACGCGATCGGCCCACGGCATGGTGGCTAGGTCATCCAGATAACCGGCTCCCTGTCGTGTGCTGGCCGAATAGTGCAGCTCAAAATCTTTGCCCAGCGCATACAGGCGATGTGCAAAAGCGATCATCGGAGTAATGCCGATACCGCCCCCCATCAGGAATGTCTTTGCAGCAGTTTCATCCAGTTCAAAATGGTTGATGGGTTTCGAAATGAAGACCTTGCGCCCCTCGTTGAAGATACGGTGCAGCAACGCTGAACCACCGCGGCCTTCATCTTCTCGCAGCACGCCAATCTGGTATGTGCTGCGATCACACGGATCACCCGACATTGAATACTGTCGCAGAAATTCCGGCGCCACCAGCACGTCCAGATGCGCCCCTGCCGTCCATTCCGGAAGCGGGGCACCGTTCATCGCCGAGAACTCATACTTGGTCACATCAGCGGTCATCTTATCGACTTTGGTCAGTTCCACCCGCATTACCGGTGCATCGCCAGCAATCTGGTATCGATGAACAACTGACATATCGCCTGCCGCCACGCGGGATTTGTATTCGTCCGCTGTGACCATCGCCTCATAAGCGGCAATTCCGGCTTCGCGATCCATCGCAAATGGATAGGGCCAAGGATGTGGGGCGAGGTACGCCGGGTATACCGCCAGTGTCTGATCTTCATATTTCAGATCCAGATCCCTTTGCAGATCGCGCCGGTTCAGCGGCTGCTCTGTCGGTCGATAGGCACCGTCTGACTGCAACTCCAGATCCCACCACCATTTCTTGGTATCGTTCAGCCCACCGTTGCCGACGGCATCGTCCAGCTTCGCCAGAACCGGAGCGGCAGACGGAATGTTCATTGCCGCCCAACGGAACGGGCGCTCCTTGAAAATACCTTCGAGGTTCCATGGGCAGGTTTTCATGCAGCGCCCACACATCGCGCCCCCCGGCGTGGTGATCCTGTAGGTGGCACATTTCTGGCTGTCGGATTTCCAGATTTCGTAACCGTTGAACATCAGTTTCGGTCCAGCGGTGATCGCACCCGAAGGGCATTCGCGTGCGCATTTATTGCAGCTTTCACAAAAGCTCTGCAGGCCGAAATCAATCGGTTTGTCATGTTCCATCGGCATGTCGGTTGTCACGACACCGGATTTGAGGCGTGGGCCCAAATAGGGGTTCAGGATCACCTCACCAATGCGCGAGACCTCTCCCAATCCGCTGAGCAGCAACAGTGGTGGTTGCAGCACTTCACCATCCATCACCGTATGCGCCTTGGCCTTGTAGCCGAGATTCCGGATCTGCTGAGCAATCACGCCGCCCAGCAGCGAGAACCGCAGATAGGCCCGCATGGATTGCGCAACGCTGATCCAATCGTCACCCGAGGCGCCTTCCATGGTTTCATAGCCCTGATCGATTATCATGCTGATCGCCTGATCATGGGGCGGAACGATTTCTTCCCCCGTCGCGTCGTGGGAATACCAGCTCCATTCCGGGCAACGGCTGAGGCCAACAGCATCTACGCCCAGAAAATAGCTTGCTGCCTTGAGGTTCGTGGCATTGCGTGCGGAGTCTTTGGGTTTGCTGACCTCAGCACTTTCGCCATCCTGCAACAGGACAAACGCCCCTAAGGCCCGACGCTGTGCAAAGCTGGGCGCCGCCTTGCGCACATAATAACCACCCTTGGCGCTGTCCTGTAGCGTCTTACCCATATCGCCGAACTGGGCGCGCGCGAACATATCGGCGCGCTTGGGTACCCGCGCGACATTTGCTTCGTCGATGTAAGTGGTCGGATCGTCGACACGTTTGAGGTTCTCAAACGGATGCGCGCCATCCATGTATCGCCGCTTAGCGTAGGGATCGCGGTTCAGGGCATTCTTGGCAAATCCTGCCCCCAGCCACCAGGCTGGGCCTTGCGTTCGAAACCAGGGCTGTTGCGCCATCGGGGCCAGCGGCAGGTCGTGGGCAATATCCATCTCGGTCGTGACTGCCGCCAAACCAAAGCGCCGCCCTAACCAAGGTGCGACCAGCCCATCAACCTCTGACGATACCAGCCCGGTAGCCACGGCAAGTTTGCCCAGGTCAACTTCTGACGACATGGCGGTATGTGCCCGGGCATCAAAGCCAAGCAGGCGAATGTAATTGGCGATGACGACGGCGTTTTCAGTCGCTAGCAGACACGCCCGATGATCCTGAGCATCCAGTATCCAATCCGCGCCAGGCTCAGATGGATCGGGATCTCGGTTGTGTTCATACAGAAATACGATGGCATGACGATGTGTCTCGATCGAACCCGGCGTCGCCTCCATGCTTTCTTTCAGATCGGCCATGATCACATCGATGCCAGAAGCCAGCGTTTTGGTTTGACGCGTCCTCAGCGCATGGGCCAGCCGATCGATATCCGGGTTCCGGCGCGGCGCATCTAGCAACGCCTCGGTTGGCAGGGGCCCACATCCAATCATCGAGGCATCATTGAAATACCCAAAGGCCTTCAGATGGTTTGCCCGCTCAAGCGGATCTGCGGGGACCTCGGACATCACCGTATTTACGAATCCATCCCGGATTGCATCCATCATGGCCTGAAACTCACCCATCGCGTTTACGATGCTTTCGGGTTGCTCGGGGCGATGAAAGCTAACGTCCGGCATAGATGGCACCGAGCCAAGATCCGGCATACCGGACTGACGCACCAGTCGCTCCAGCGGATATGACCCCATATGGACCGGACGGTTTTTGTCTGAGAAAAAGCGGATCCCCATCGCGCGCCTCCTTTGGATGACAGTCACCTATAGCCCGGTGGACAACAAAACCACTCATGACTAGTCATATATGATATGAACAAAACTGATTTTACTGACCTCGATGGCAAAGTCCTACGCACCTTTCTGACGATCCTCGAAGAGAGTTCGGTATCAAAAGCTGCAGACCGACTGGGCGTCACGCAATCGGCAATCAGCCATACACTGGCAAAGCTCAGGCTGGTTCTGGGCGACCCTCTGTTTGTCCGCTCGGGTCAGGGGCTGACCCCGACCGAACGCGCCCTGTCGCTGAAAGAACCGGTTCAACACGTACTGGATGGATTGCGCGCCTTGACGGAAGGGCGCCCATTCGACCCGCTGTCAGAGGAGATCAGCGTCCAGATCGCCACTAACGACATGCCACGTGAACTGGTATTTCCGGAACTCTTGCGGACGGCTCGCGCCGATGGGGCAAGGCTGAAACTGGGCTTCATCCCGTCAGGTGTACCGTCCGCCGACATTCTACGTAGTGACCGATGTCAGCTGATGTTGACGCCACTGCCACCGGACGGCCCGGACATATTTCAGAAGCTCCTGATCACCAGTCCGCTTATGGTTTTCTACGATGGCGACCGGCGCGCGCCGCCAGACAACTGGCGATCTTATTGTGAAAGTGAACATGTCGAAGTGCGCTTTGCAGATGGGCGCAATGCAAGGGCCGTGATGCGTGGCGTCGATCAAAGTCAGATCCGCCCCGCGACCGTAACACTGCCAAATTTCAACGCGATCCCATCCTTCGTAAAGGGCAGCGACCTGATTTCGACCGACACGGCATTGATGAAGAACGGCCCATTGGCGTCACTGGATTGCGCGCCGCTACCTTTCGCGTGTGAACCTGTTTCGATCTACATGGTCTGGCATCAGCGTTCGACAAATGACCCGGCACATCGATGGCTACGCAAACGCATCGAGGCGATCACGGCAGATCTTCAGGCCTGAGAAACAAGCCACTCGCGCAACAATCGCACCAATTCCGGCTGCCGTGGTTTTTTGGGATTAACGACAAAAAACTCGAGGTCCTCCAGCAGCACTTCTGGCAACGGCTGCACCAAATCGCCCGATGCAAGCTCGGATGCCACAAGCGGCTCATTCGCCAGCGCAAACCCCTGACCCGAGATTGCCGCATCTATTGCAAGGCTGGTTTGACTGAAACTCATCATTCGCGGTCTGCCAACTACGCCTGCCCGTTCAAGAAACAATGGCCACAGACCATGCGAGTCGCTGAGCAGCAGATGATCCATCAGCTCAGACGGCTGCGATACGCTCCGTGCAAGTTCAGGATTACAAACCACGACAAACGCAGAGGTGAACAACGGTGTGGCTTCAAGATCAGCAGCGAATGGTGCCCTGCTTTGGCGAACGGCAATATCGATTCCGTCACTTTGGAAGTCAGAAATACGTTCCCGCGCGTCCACCTGAACCGAGATGTCCGGGTGTTTTGCCGTGAAATCCGATATTCGTGGTACCAGCCATTTCGAGGCAAAGCTTGGCGTCACAGATATCGCAATCTTTCGGTTATCCGACAGATCTTCGACAGCCTCTTCGATCAGGCGAAAGGCTCTGCGCAACGGGGAATGGAAGCGGCGACCCGCCTCAGTCAGCCGCAATCCGCGTGGCAAGCGATCAAATAGCTGTTGCCCCAGCCTTGCCTCCAGCGCGCGCACCTGTTGGGCGACCGCACCTTGAGTAACCCCAAGCTCTTCTGCGGCCAGGCGAAAGTTGAGATGTCTGGCGGATGCTTCAAAGGCACGTATGGCGTTGAGTGGGGGAAGAGCGGTCATGACACTAAGCAGTAGATTTTCTACAGCATAGAGGCAGGAGAACTGATTGGTCAAACCCACCCGGAATGCACATTTTGACTGCAGACCTTTAATGGAGAGAACAATGACTGAAAAAGTTGCTCTGATCACCGCAGGCGGCAGTGGCATGGGTGCGGATTCCGCCCGTAGGCTGGCTGCAGATGGATTTAAAGTTGGCATCCTGTCTTCGTCGGGCAAAGGTGAGGCCTTAGCGCATGAGCTTGGTGGCGTCGGCGTTACAGGATCCAACCAGTCCAATGATGACCTCAAGAAACTGGTCGATGCGGCCATGTCGCATTGGGGGCGTGTCGACGTTCTGGTCAACTCCGCCGGCCACGGACCGCGCGCACCAATTCTGGAGCTGACCGATGAGGACTGGCATACAGGGATGGATGTCTACTTCATGAATGCCGTTCGACCGACACGGCTTGTCACCCCGATTATGCAGGCCCAGGGTGGCGGTTCCATCATCAACATCTCGACCTTTGCCGCGTTCGAGCCTGATCCGGTTTTCCCGACATCAGGCGTTTTTCGTGCGGGGCTTGCAGCCTTCACCAAGCTCTATTCCGACAAACATGCAGCCGAGAACATCCGCATGAACAACGTCCTGCCCGGCTTCATCGACAGCTTGCCGGAAAAGGAAGAATTCCGCTCACGTATCCCGATGGGCCGGTATGGTAAAAGCTATGACGAAATCGCTTCGGTCGTTGCTTTGCTTGCTTCCGAGGGGGGCGCATACATCACCGGACAGAATATCCGCGTGGACGGCGGTATTACCCGGTCGGTCTGAAGCTTCAGAACCGTGCCTTGATGAGATGCGTCAGCGCCGCGCCTGTTTCAAAATAGGCGCGGCGAAGTCCTGTCCACTTCTCGTGATATTCGGAAACTTCAGACACTGGTAGTTTGGTCAGATCATCGTTCAAAAGGCTTGCCGCCATCTGACGACCGAACACGGTACCCGGCCCGATTCCACGACCAGAAAATCCGTGCGCAGACAGGGCATTAGGTCCGATCCGTGTGATCTTGGGTATATGATCCGAGGTCATTGCGATGCGCCCATGCCAGCCCTCGGCCAACGGCTGATCCGATAGCTGAGGATAAAGCTCGGCCAACTTGCGTCGCAGCCAGCCAACATGCGCCATCCGACCGGGTCGCTTCAGATCACCCATCCCCCCGATAACCAGACGCCCGCTTTGGTCCATGCGGAACGAGGTCATGATCAGCCCGGTATCCCAGCACCCTTCGCCAGATGGCAATATGCTGGCGCACAGATTGTCCGATAGTGGCGCGGTGGCATACTGGAAATAATACACCGGCACATAATCGGGCGCGGTTTCTTGCAGGCCTGTGTGATACGCATTGGTTGCTTGTATCACGGACTTTGCACGGATGGTTCCGCCTTGTGTGCTCAGGCTCCAGACGCCGTCCACCTGTTGCATCGACCGGACAGGGCTTTGTTCAAATACTTGAGCCCCCGCAGCGATTGCAGCCCGGGCGAGGCCGCGTACATAAGCCAGCGGCTGGATAGTGCCAGCCCGCGGATCCAACAATGCCCCGTGAAACGATGCGCTGCCGGTTCTTTGATCCGCTGTTTCTGCAGACAGCAATTCGACCGGCGCGCCTGATGCCGAAAGTTGCGCATGGCGTTTCTGCAGATCCCGGAAACCCGCAGCCGAATGCGCACAATGTAGCGTTCCGTTCCTTACGGGTTCACAGTCGATCCCATGTTCCTCGATCAATCGAAAAACGTCAGATGGTGCATTACCCAGTAGTTCGATCAACCGATCTCCGGCAGTCTGGCCAAGATGCGCGCGAATTTCATCGGGCGGCAACCACAGGCCTGCGTTCACCAACCCAACGTTCCGCCCTGATCCGCCATGACCGATCTGATGCGCCTCAAGCAAACAAACCGAAGCGCCTGCCTGTGCCGCATGGAGCGCTGCAGAACATCCCGTATAGCCCCCGCCGATGATAGCCAGATCAACCGTAATATCTTCGGACAGCGGGTCCGCGTCGACATGCTCGCGGCTGGTGTTTTGCCAGAGGGTATGTTCGGGGTCGCTCATATCAGACCTCAGTTCAGTTTTCGCGGATCATTAGCGCGGTGTTAGCCTGTTGCAAGCGATCTCTGATCATCCCGGCCCATCGCGATCAACATCGGATGATCTGCTTGCCGCACCTGAAAGGATGCCTTGCCGGACATGCCTTGCCAGTTCGCAAAGACCAACGACTGCGCAACCGCGCCGCCCAGCGTCGCGCCCGGTCCAGTCACGATAAACAGGTCAGGCGCAAACTCGCGTGCGGCAGTCTGAATGGCGCGCGTGAAGTCATAGGTTTCCGTAACCTGATGCCCCAACGTATAGTCCCACAGAGCTTTTGTGTCTGTCGCTCCTGGCCACCAAACCTTGCCACGCCCGTCAATAAGCGGGCGTTCAGGTTGTCCAAACAATTCCACACTCAGCCGGGCCCGCCCTTCCTTTGCAACAGGCTCCTGCAGCCGTGTATGAAATGCCGCATGGTTGGCCAGACGCATCGGAAAACGTTCCTGCACAACGGGTTGGGATGCCTCAAAGGCCTTCAGGCCTTCCTCATTCCCGGCCAGTACCAGCATACCGCCCAGATCGATGGATAGCGCAAGATCGTGCCCCTCCAACGCGTTGATATGTGCCACGTGCGACAGAAGTTCTGCTTTGCGCGCAGGATCGTTCCGCCAGTCTTCATCCACGAATGGATAAACCAATTGCCCACCGATCAGATGCTCCTGCATCAGTGTGCCCATGGTGTTGACCACGCGAAACCCATTCTCGGGGCTCAACGCCCCAGCGGCCGCAAGCGCGATGTACCAACCCATCGAGTTCCCGGTGACCGCGACCACTTCGATATCATCCGCGAGCGCGTGCGCATCAGCAAGGGATGCCGCATAGATCAGGGGCGAGGCCACGTCACCGCGAGAGTACTTTCCGACAGTATAGCGCGTGGCGCTGTCCAGAGCGGTGACCGTTTCCTGAGATTCTCCAGCTCGGATATCGTCATATCGATGGAACATATCCATGCGCGCAGGATGGTGGCGATGCAGGTAGCCCAATTCGGGTTTGTTGTAGGTTCCCCGCCCGGGGCAGATTACGACGGCTGTTCGGGTCATTTCTTTGCTCCGGTCAAAGACAATGCAGCGGCAACAATGCCATCCTTCGACGGCAGTGGTGCAGCATAGGCTGGTCCGGTCGCGATAAAGCAATCTTCGGCCACGACACGCGCGGTCGGAGTGTCACCACCTTCTTCGCAGAACAGGGCCATCAGTGCCTCTGACTGGCTACCAGTGCGCCGACATTCATCGACGATCAGCACATGCTTACATCCTTTGGTGGCTGCCCGCAGCGCATCCGCTGGCAATGGCGCCAACCAGCGCAAGTCGATAATCCGGGTGCTCAGACCAGCCGCCTCAAGCTCTGGCAAAGCCTGCTTCGACAGATAGTGCCCGTTGCCATATGTCACGATGGCCAGATCAGCACCCTCTCCGTGCACTCCAACCTCGCCCAGCGCGATCCGCTGATCCGGAGAGGGATAGGTTGTCATCCATCCCGCATCCTGCGGTTCGTGCAGATCCCGCATCGGATAAAGTGCAATTGGTTCGAGAAAGACAACGACCCGCTGCTCTTCCCGCGCCAACCGCACGCATTCGCGTAACATCTGGGCGGCATCCGCACCATTGGATGGGCATGCAATGATCACGCCAGGGATGTCGCGTAGTACTGCCAGCGAGTTATCATTGTGGAAGTGACCCCCGAACCCTTTCTGATAGCCAAGTCCGGCAATGCGCAGCACCATCGGGTTGGTGAATTGACCATTCGAGAAAAACGGTAATGTGGCTGCCTCGCCCCGGATCTGATCCTCGGCGTTGTGCAGATAGGCAAGGAATTGAATCTCAGGGATCGGAACGAACCCATTGTGCCCCATGCCTATGGCCAGCCCCAGAATGGATTGTTCGTCCAGCAGCGTATCGATCACGCGGTCGGGACCAAAACGTTGCTGCAACTTTTGCGTGACACCATAAACACCGCCCTTGCGGCCCACGTCCTCGCCCATACAGACGACCTCACCATGCTCCAGCATCAGGTCGGTCAGCGCCCAGTTGATCAGACGGCTCATCGGCTGCGGCTCATCCATTGCGCGCATATCGCCGCCAAATGTACTGGCGCGTGCCTCAGCGCTGGGGCCGTTGGTGGGTTTGCAATTGCGTTTGGGTGGGATCAGGCTGGCCATCACTTCCTGTGCATCTGCCAGATGCGGGCGGGATGCTGCCTCAGCAGCTATGCGATCCGTGCGCGCGCAGGTGTCTTCGTAGATTTTGAGGGCCTGATCCGGCGACAATGCACCGGCATGATCCAGAAGGCGCACGGAATGCAGTAGTGGATCATTGGCTTCATCCGCTTCAACCTCGGACTTGCTCAGATAGGTGGTTGGCACATCCGCCCCGGCATGACCATAAAGGCGCACGGTTTTCAGATGCAGGAAGGCTGGCTTGCGACGGGTTCTTACATATTCGGCAGCCTCTTTGGCGACCGCATGAGTTTCGAAGATGTCGAGACCATTGGCCTGAAAATACTTGATGCCCGGCCGGTGCTCCATCGAGGCCTGAATCCAGCCTTTCGGCGTTTTCACCGAAATGCCGATTCCGTTGTCCTCGCACACGAACAGCAACGGCAATGGCGTGGACTGCACGCTGGTCCAACCTGCGGTATTGATCGCCCCCTGTGCTGTCGAGTGATTGGCTGAGGCATCACCGAAAGAACACATGGCAATCCCATCTGAGGGAAGTTCCCGATGTTCGGGATCATGCCGGCGCGCGGCGCCGAGGCTGTAGGCCGCACCGACGGCTTTCGGCAGATGGCTGGCGATTGTCGAGGTCTGGGGCGGAATCGTCAGTGCCTTGGAACCCAGCACCTTGTGCCGCCCGCCCGAGGTCGGATCCTCTTTTGAACAGGCAAAACTCAGCAACATGTCCCAAGCGATCTGTTGACCGGGCACTTGCTCTGCGCGCGCGATCTGAAACGCCGCATCGCGATAGTGCAGGAACGCGATATCAGTCGGGCGCAGCGCATGCGCAACTGCTGCCATTCCCTCATGCCCCGACGAGCCGATCGTATAGAAACCCTGCCCTGCCTTCTGCATGGCCCGGCTGGTGCGATCCAAAGCACGGCTGAGAACCTGTGAGCGAAAGAGCGAAACGGCTTCTGCATCACTCAGGCCCGGTGTTGGCGGGGCGCCTTCAGGGAGGTCACTCTTTGCAACGCGTGTCAGGAAGTTGTCGTGAACGATCTGGGCGCGGTCCATGGCTCGGCCTTTTTAAAATATTATTGTTTCAGAGCGCAGCAACGGCGCGTGCAATGCGGGCAAGCCCTTCGGTCAGGCTATCCGTTGCATAGGCGAAGGACAGGCGCAAATGTCCCGGCATCCCAAAGGCACGACCGGGGACCAGAGCAACACCTGTCTCATCCAGCAGATACCGGCAAAATTCATGATCGACCGGCATTTGCGCGGGGGTCTTGGGGAATACATAAAAGGCTCCGTCCGGCGTCGCGCAGCTAAGCCCGGCTTGGTTTAGTCCACCGACAACCAGATCCCGGCGCGTTTGCATTTCGCTTCGTCGTTCAGCCAGTAGCTCCTGCGGACCGGTAATCGCCTCGAGCGCAGCAGCCTGCGCGATGGAACAGGCGCCTGATGTGATTTGACCCTGTACGGCCACCATCGCCTTGATCAAGGGCGCAGGACCAATCCCCCAGCCAATACGCCAACCGGTCATCGAATAAGCCTTGGACACACCATTCACAATCAGCGTTCGATTTGTCAGGGCGGGAACGGCCTGAACAAAGGGCGTGAAGGGCACATAGGTAAGGTGCTGGTATATTTCGTCCGAGATCACCCAGACCTGAGGGTGATTTTCCAGAACCTTGCCCAGCGCCTGCAATTCAGCCTCAGAATATACTGCGCCGGTTGGGTTTGATGGTGTATTCAGAAGCAGCCATCGGGTCTGCGGTGTGATCGCATTTTCCAGCTGTTCAGGCGTCAGCTTGAAGTCCTGTGAAACAGGGCAATCCAATACAACGGGCACCCCGCCAGCCAATTTCACCATATCCGCGTAACTGGTCCAGAACGGAGCCGTGGTTATCACCTCATCCCCGGGATTGAGCGTCGCCATGAACGCGGCCGACAGCACCTGTTTGGCTCCGGTCGATACGATCACATTTGCCGGTTCTACGCCGGCCTGTCCCGCGATAGCCGCTCGCAGAGCAGGTGTTCCGGCAGTAGCTGGATATCTGGTCTGCCCTTCAAGCGCTGCGCGATGCGCCGCGTCAACCACATGGGGCGGTGTGGGAAAATCAGGCTCACCCGTACTGAGCGCAATGACATCCACACCTTGTGCACGCAATCTTGCGGCGTGCTCGGATATCTGCACGATCTCGGAAAGCTCGATCCTTTCAAGCCGCCCAGCCCGCTGGAATTCATCAACACTGTTCTGAATGGTCATGGCACAAGCTCCGGGTAACGATCAGGTATGGTGTGTATCTCGCTGGAAACGCCGAATTGCCAGTGATATTCCATCCAAAAGGTATGAGGATAAGTCATATGATTGCGCCCCGTCGGTTTCTGCCCTCAATCTCGTCACTGCTGGCTCTTGAAGCTGTGGACAGACTTGGCAGCGCCTCAGCAGCGGCCGAAGAATTGTCCCTAACGCAAAGCGCAATCAGCCGTCAGCTCAAGACCATGGAAGAGCAGTTGGGGGTTGAACTGATCCAGCGAACACAGATGCGTCTGAACCTAACCCCGGCTGCAAAAGAGTATGTGGAAATCGCAAGATCGGCGCTACAGCAACTGGCGCAGGCATCACTAAAGCTGAAGGCAAATCCAACCGGCGGGTCGCTGCATTTGTCGATCTTGCCTGCGTTTGGAATGCACTGGCTGGCACCCCGATTGCAGCATTTTGCCCGTCGGCACCCGGAGGTGACGGTAAACCTGAATACACGCCTCAAACCATTTGATTTTGAGGCTGAGCCCTTCGATGCCGCAATCCACTTTGGCCAGCAGGATTGGGCTGGTGTTAACTATCTGCCCATCATGCGGGAAGAGGTGCTTCCGGTCTGTGCCCCCGATCTATTGCCAGAGAATACCAGCGACATAAACTGGCTGCATGATGCGCCACTGCTGCATCTCGATACCCGCCCGGACGCGTGGGAGAGATGGTTCATGGCGCAGGGCCAGCCCGCTGAAGGCGTTCGCGGCATGTTGTTTGATCAGTTCTCGACCATGATCCAGGCAACCATTCATGGGTTGGGCGTCGCCCTACTGCCCAGCTACCTTGTGACCGAAGACCTGAACAACGGACGGTTAGCGCTTGCATGGGACGGTCCCCCGGTGAGCCTTGGAGACTATTATCTTGTCTGGCCGCAACGGCAGGCAGAGTCAGAACCACTGAAGTCATTTCTGAAATGGTTGAAAGGACAGCTTCGTCAGCCTGAATAGTATCGGCCAAGCTTCACCCCAGAAGCTTGGCCGAAAGAATGCGCTGTGACGCACGATGATACGAGGGACTTTGCCTCAGATGTCCATCGAGCGCGCGATGAGCTCCTTCATCACTTCGTTTGTTCCGCCATAGATCATCTGCACCCGGGCATCCGCGTAAAGACGCGCGATGGGATATTCCATCATGAAGCCGTAGCCACCAAAGAGCTGCAGGCATTCATGCATGACCTCGTTCTGAACTTCCGAACCCCAGTACTTGACCATCGACGCGGTTGCCGCGTCCAACTCGCCCGCCTCAAGCTTGGCGATGCAATCGTTGACAAAGCTGCGCAGAACTTCGGCTTTGGTCTTGCACTCGGCCAGTTTGAACCGCGTGTTCTGGAAATCCATGACGCGTTGACCGAAAGCCTTGCGCTCCTGCACGTACTTCACGGTTTCAGCGATGGCAAAATCGATCGCGCCCAGCGCCATGATACCGATTGTCAGGCGCTCCCAGGGCAACTGCTTCATCAGCTGATAAAAGCCCTGCCCCTCTTCCGGGCCGATGAGGTTGGTCATCGGAACTTTGACGTCCTCAAAGAACAGTTCGGCCGTGTCATTTGCCTTCATGCCAAGCTTCTTGAGGTTTCGCCCTCGGCGGAACCCTTCGGCACCGTCAGTTTCGACTGCAATCAGAGAAACGCCTTTGGCACCCTGAGTTTTGTCAGTCTTGGCAACAACGATCACCAGATCAGCAGTCTGTCCATTGGTGATGAAAATCTTGGAGCCGTTGATGCGATATGAGTTGCCATCTTTTTCAGCTGTCGTCCGAACTGCCTGCAGGTCCGACCCTGTGCCGGGCTCTGTCATGGCAATCGCACCGACCATTTCGCCAGATGCCAGTTTAGGCAGCCATTTCTGCTTTTGGTCCTCGCTGCCATAGGCGGTGATGTAATGGGTCACGATCGATTGGATGCCATATCCCCAACCAGCATCCCCGCGAGAGGTCTGCTCATAGATCGTGACCGAGTCAAAGCCCATGCCACCGCCGACGCCGCCGTATTCTTCGTCAATGGCACCAGCCATCAGACCGGCTGCACCTGCTTTGTGCCAGAAATCCCGATCCACAACGCCATTGTCGACCCAGTTTTCAATGTTGGGAACCAGTTCATCATCCATGAACCGGCCTGCCATCTCGGCAAACATCCGGTGTTCGTCAGTAACCCATGCGGCGGTGCTGGAAAAAAGCGACATATCTCGTCTCCGATCTAAAGTTACCGGAAGGCTACCTTTCACCGCGATTCCAGCCAATCCGTGTGACGTGGCGTCCCGCTTCTTCGCAACGTAACGTTCTTTAAACTCAATGAATGGACGGACAAACCGGCTCAGCTCTTCCACAAAATCAGTAAATTGCAGATTTCAGCTAGGTTTGATCCGTCACGCCAGTGCGTTATCCAGCAGAACCTGCGCGGCCTCTTTGGCATCCTGTGCTGGATCGCAGCTTTTCAGCAGCACCGCCGTCACGATTGCCCCCTCTTTCAGGAGCAGCAACTGGCAACCCAGCTTTTCGGGATTTCGCGCGCCCGCCTTGCGGGCGAGCTCTGTGAAGTACTCTAACAAAGCCCGCTTGTGTTCGGCGGCCTGTACATGAATCGGATGATCTTTGTCCTGATACTCAGCGCCTGCTTTGATGAACATGCAGCCCCGGAAACTGTCTTCCTCGAACCACTCTTTCAGCGCATCGAAACTGGCAATCAGTTGTTCAGCGGGCGTATCGGCAAGCTCCTCAATCCGGCGCAGAAACCAGTTGCGGAAGTTTTCGTCCCGCAACCTCAGGGCTGCCAGAATAAGCTCCTCTTTGGTGCGGAAGTGTTTGTACATCGAGGTTTTTGAAACCCCGGTTTCCGCAACAAGCTTGTCCATGCCGGTTGCGTGAAATCCATCACGATAAAAGACCTGCAGCGCCTTTCGCACCAGCTCATCTCGTTTGTTGGGGCGCATGATTCGGCTCCTTGGTGTACTGATCAGTACATATTGTCGCGAGCGACGCGTTGCAATGACTCCATGCAAGCCATTGAATTCAAACAATCTAATCACAGGCAAAACTAGAGTTTCAAAGAAATTTCCAAAGGATACTTGAAAAAGTTAACCGATCGGTACATTTACTTGCTTAAGTTTACCGATCTGTACACCCAGGATTAAACCCATGCGCCGTTACCCCAACCCATTTTCATCTCAGTATCTTCCACTGCTTTTAACCCTGGCCCTTCTGGCCGCCTCACTGACCTGAAAGATCCAAGATGAAACGACCACCCCTGCCTCCATTCACGCTTGAAACAGCTTCTCAAAAAGTACGAATGGCTGAGAATGCCTGGAACAGCCGTGATCCGGATGTCGTTACGCCTGCCTATACCGACGACAGCCGATGGCGGAATCGTGCAGAATTTCTTGCAGGTCACGCCGACATCCATGCCTTCCTGACCCGCAAATGGCACAAGGAGCTGGAATATCGACTGATCAAAGAACTGTGGGCCTTTTCAGGAAACCGCATTGCGGTGCGCTATGCTTATGAATGGCACGACGACAGCGGTCAGTGGTTCCGATCTTATGGCAACGAAAACTGGGAGTTTGCCGAAGATGGCAGAATGGCGCATCGCCATGCCTCATTGAACGACCTCCCGATTACCGAAGGCGAACGGCTGTATCACTGGCTGCTCGGGCCACGCCCCGATGACCACCCCGGCCTGACTGAACTGGGTCTTTGAAAGGACACAACATGCCCCGCGCTTTTTCCGAACTGACCTTCACCCCCGCCGTCCGCGCCCATCAGGAGCGTATGGGTTCAGCTGCGTCCTATTCAAAGTTCATTGAAGGCGGCCCACAGCAGGGTCATCAGATCGGTGACGCCGAAAAGGCATTCATCCAAGCGCGGGATGGGTTCTATCAATCCACCGTTTCCGAAACCGGGTGGCCATATGTACAGTATCGCGGCGGACCGATCGGATTTCTGAAGGTGCTGGGTCCGACCACTATCGGATACGCCGACTTTTCCGGCAACAAACAGTATATTTCCCGGGGAAATCTGGACGGCAACGATCGGATCGCAATGATCCTGATGGACTATGCCAACCAACGTCGCCTGAAGATTTTGGGGCGGGTTGAGTTCACCGAAGGTGAAACTGCGGCAGCCAGCTTGTACCCGGAGGACGCGGATGCTCCGGCGGAACGCGCCGTTCTCATCCGGGTCGAAGCGCTCGACTGGAATTGTCCGCGCCATATTACGCCCCGGTTTACCGAAGCTGAGCTGCGCCCGCACCTTAACACACTAGGGCAACAACTTGCCCAGCTACAAAACGAAAATGAGCGCCTTAAGCAAGAGCTGGCCAAGCGGGCATGATCAGTCCCGAAAACCCGCAATACCGAAAGTAATTTTAGATAAAGGTTTGTTTGTCATGCTACGATCAGCATTGAATGTTGCCGCCATAGCACTGGTTGGCTGCGCGTTTTCAATTGCCATTATGATGTTTGGCTTTTTCGCCTCGCCTGAAGCTGTACGAACATCGCCGCCCTTTCTCTACAACACATTGCTGCTGGATCAGCTAAAGCGGCGATAAAAGGCCCTCGGCTCAGTCGTTCTTGGCAGAAGCAGCCATTGCCTCAATACCTGCTGTACAAAATTCAACAAGCTGATCGATGCCACTCAATTCTCCGCCTTTGGACAAAGCTTCCACTCGCCAAGCACTGTTCAGATGAGCCAGCACAGCCGATACAGAGTAAATCTGCCCGCTTGCCAGCAAGGCGGGATCGACGCCGGGATACAAGTCTGAAATCTCCGCGATGAACCTTTGCGCTGTCGGATCGAAACACTCGGCTGCAATTTCGCGCCAGCGTGGATCGACCGAAACATGTGCCACCAGACGCCCATAAGACATCCATCCGGGTCCACCTGCCTCGGCCAGCGTCACATAGGGTCTGATGAAACAATCCAGAATTTGGCGCACGGTCAGCGCCCCTTTGGCTTTCGCCTCAGTCAGCGCCGCAATCCTGAGACCGGCCAGTTCGTCTGCACGACGCGCAACGGTTCTATAAAACAGCTCCTCTTTAGTGCCGCCGTGATGCTGCACCAGTCCGACCTGCACCCCCGCCTTTGCCGCAATATCGCGGATTGATGCCCCCTCGAATCCCCGTTCCGCAAATAGGGTTTCAGCCGCATCCAGAATCTTTGCCCTGGTCTGCAGTGACCGCTGCGATGGCGCTCTTTTCCTTGGTTTTTCGGTGTTTTTCAGAGTCATAATTTTCATCTTGCCTTATTTTATACGATCGTTCAATTTAAACCTCAAGAACAGGGGAGGGTTCATGACACAATCACGTGAGGCATTCGCCTTGATCGGGGCGGGTCCGATGGGGCTGGCTGCGGCTAAGGTTCTGAAAGAACAGGGCATCCCCTTTCAGGGATTCGAGCTGCATTCGGATGTGGGTGGTTTGTGGGACATCGATGGCCCCAAATCGACCATGTACGAAACGGCGCATCTGATCTCATCCAAGCGGATGACCGAATTCGCTGACTTCCCAATGGAGGATGCGGTCGCTGAATACCCATCTCATCGTGCGATGCGCGACTATTTTCGCGCCTTTGCAGACAACTTTGGACTGCGCGACCACTACAAGTTCAACACCGAGGTCACCAAAGTCTCTCCTCTGGGAGCACCCGGCGATGGCTGGCATGTCAGCTGGCGCGATCAGGATGGTGAGCATGAAGCTGAATTTGCCGGAGTTCTGATCGCCAACGGCACCCTGTCCGAGCCCAACATGCCGGAATTTCCCGGCACCTTTGATGGCGAGCTGATCCACGCATCTGAGTATCGCTACCCCAGTCAGTTCGATGGCAAACGCGTGCTGGTTGTCGGCGCAGGAAACTCGGGCTGCGACATTGCGGTGGACGCCATTCACCACGCAGAGCTTTGCGATCTGTCGATGCGGCGCGGCTATTACTTTGTTCCCAAATATGTCTTCGGCAAACCTGCTGACACGATGGGGGGCATGATCCGCCTGCCCATGTGGCTAAAACGCAAAGTCGACAGCTTGATCCTTGGCTGGTTCGTCGGCGATCCGCAGAAATACGGTTTTCCCAAACCGGACTACAAGCTCTACGAAAGTCACCCGGTGGTGAATTCTCTGGTGCTTTATCACGCAGGCCATGGCGATCTGCGCATTCAGCCCGACATCGACAAGATCGACGGCAAAACGGTCCATTTCAAAGACGGCAGCAGCGAAGATTACGACATGATCCTCGCCGCAACCGGATACAAGCTGCATTACCCCTTCATCGACCCGAACCTGTTGAACTGGCAGGGCGATGCACCTCATCTCTATCTCAACTCCATGCACCCGGAACGCGATGACCTGTTCGTTCTGGGCATGATCGAAGCAACCGGATTGGGCTGGCAGGGACGGCACGAGCAGGCCGAGATGGTGGCGCGCTACATAAAAGGCATTCGGAACGGCTGCCCCGTCGCTGCTGAGCTGAAAGTCAAAAAACAAGAAAACTATGAGCGCGCCACCGGAGGCATGAACTACCTCAAGCTCGCCCGCATGGCCTATTACGTCGATAAGGCGACCTATCGCAAAGCGGTTACCGGCTGGATCGAACGGTTCAGGAAAGCCGCGACATGACCGGCATCGACGAGATTACGCTGAACTTCAGCCCCGCATCGTTGACGCTGTTGAACGCGATTTTGGCGATTGTGATGTTCTCGATTGCCATTGATCTCACGCCTCGGGATTTTGACCGCCTGCGTCGAGCGCCAAAACCTGTTGTTGTCGGGTTGGTTTCTCAGTTTGTCGTGTTGCCCGCTTTGACCTTTGCTCTGGTCTGGCTTGTTGCGCCACGCCCGTCGATTGCGCTGGGACTGATCCTTGTTGCGGCGTGTCCCGGCGGCAATATCTCGAACTTCATCACACATCGGGCTGGCGGGAATGCGGCCTTGTCCGTTTCAATGACCGCCTTCGCGACCGTCGGCGCGATTGTCATGACACCGTTCAACATCGCCCTTTGGGGTGGGCTGTATCCACCAACACGGGAAATCCTGCAACAAACCGAAATCGATCCGGTCCAAATCGCGATCATCGTTGGGCTGATGCTGATCCTGCCACTGGTTCTGGGCGTCACTCTGAACCAGCGCCGCCCGGACCTGACCGCGCGACTGCGGGTACCGCTGCAGTATCTTTCAATGGGCATCTTCGTGGCCTTCATCATACTCGCTCTGGCGGCCAACTGGGGGTTCTTCCTGAGCTACGCCGGAGCTGTCGCCGGGCTTGTGATCCTTCACAATGCATTGGCTCTGGGGGGCGGTTGGGTCGTTGCCACTCTGACCCGGCTGTCCCCTTACGACCGCCGCGCCGTAACCATTGAGACGGGCATTCAGAATTCAGGCCTCGGGCTTGTATTGATATTCGCCTTTTTCCACGGGCTGGGGGGCATGGCCGTGGTTGCTGCGTTCTGGGGAATCTGGCATGCGATCTCGGGCTTGGCGTTGGCATCCGTCATGGCCAGAACCGAGGCTGCGCAATGACACGTATCCTTATCACCGGCGCTGCGGGCATGGTGGGACACGCGCTTCTGTCCGAGCTGAAAGACCATCAGGTTTTTGCTACCGACCTGCATCGCCCGGACTTCATGCCGGATGAAGTCACCTATCTGCGGATGGACGTCACAACGGGTGAACCCGCACGGGTCATTTCGAAGGTCAAGCCGGACGTCATCGTGCATCTGGCGTCGATCGTCACCCCTCAACTGAAGATGGGGCGCGAAACTGCATATGCAGTGGATGTCGAGGGAACACGCAAGGTTGTAAACGCGGCCATTGCCAATGGTGTACGACGGCTGGTGGTCACCTCGTCTGGTGCCGCGTATGGCTATCATGCCGACAACCGGGTTCCGTTGCGCGAGCAGGATCCTCTGCGCGGAAACCCTGAGTTTCCCTATTCAGATCACAAGCGACAAGTCGAGGAGCTGCTGGCCGAGGCACGAAAGCTGGCCCCAGAACTCGAGCAGGTCGTTCTACGTGTCGGTACGGTGCTGGGCGAAGGTACGGAAAACCAGATCACGGCCTTGTTTCACAAACCCCGGCTGCTGGCGGTATCAGGAAGTGAAAGCCCGTTTGTCTTCATCTGGACCCGCGATTTGGCCCGCATTCTCAAACGTGCAGCAACCGACGGACCCGCAGGCATCTATAACGTTGCCGGAGACGGAGCGCTTGGTGTCAGCGATCTGGCCAAAGCTATGAACAAGTCCGTTCTGCGCTTGCCGCCCTGGTCGCTGAAGGCTGCCCTCTCGATCGCACGTCCGCTTGGGTTGTCGCGCTATGGCCCCGAACAGGTCAGGTTTCTGCAATACCGCCCTGTTCTGGACAATACCGCTTTGAAATCCGAATTCGGCTATACGCCCGAAAAGACCAGCGCCGAAGTTTTTGATCTCTGGAAGCAGCAGGCAGGCCTATGAAGACAGCAGTGATATCTGGTGGAGCCGGCGGATTGGGTCAGGCCTTGTCAGCCGCGCTGCAAGCGCGCGGATGGCGCGTTGTGTTGCTTGACTTGGATGTGTCAGGATTATCGACAACGCGCTCGCAACTGCCGATCGCGTGCGACCTGACCAAACAGGATCAACTGGCCAAAGCGGTCGAAGAAACCATCTCCACGAGCGAAACGATCGATCTGGTCATATACAACGCGGGCATCACGCAAATCTGCGGCTTTGATCAGTCCGATGATGCAAGCCATCGCAAAGTGTTCGAGATCAACTATTTCGCGGCCGTCGCCATGGCGCGTGAGTTTCTTTCAGAAATTCGCGCATCCAAAGGTACGCATTTGGCGATCTCTTCGGTGGCAGGATTTGCACCCTTGTATCATCGTACTGCTTATGCTGCGTCCAAACACGCTTTGGAAGGGTTCTTTAAATCGCTGCGATCAGAAGAAAAACCGCATGGCGTTCAGGTCCACCTCGCGGCTCCTTCCTTTGTTTCGACCAATCCGGGTAACGCCGACAGGCAAGCTGATGGAACGGCGCGTCCGGGATCAGCGGCGGACGGGATGGATGAAATGAGTCCCGCAGATGCAGCAGCCACCATTTTGCGCGGTCTGGACAAATCGCAGCCATCCATACCTGTCGGACGGGTCGCACGGCTTGCATGGTGGCTCAATCGCCTCTCCCCGCGCCTATACCAGCATTTGATGGAGCGAAACATTCGCGGGCAGTGAGACCTTAGAGAAACTTGGCGGTGGCGCAGTTCAGCCACCTGATTGACGCCAGTGCAGGCGATGATCGCCCGGATTACCCAATTCAGAAGGATCTTGGTCGTAAAACGTGACCCGGGGTTGCCCTTTGGCCCCAGCTTTGCTTTGTCTCTGCTGAACAATCCGGCCTGCTGCAAAGCAGAGGGAGAGGCCGGACAGCGGAGAGGATCACCAAATGGCAAAAGTCGCGTTCCTTGGCCTGGGCGTCATGGGTTATCCCATGGCCGGTCACCTGCAGGCAGCGGGTCACGAAGTCACTGTTTATAATCGCACTGCAGCCAAGGCCGAAGCCTGGGTTGAACAACATGGCGGCGCTATGGCTCTGACACCGGAACAAGCGGTACAGGGTGCAGAATTCGTTATGGCCTGTGTTGGAAATGACGACGATCTTCGGATGATTTGCACTGGTGAAAACGGTGCCTTTGGGGGCATGTCAAAGGGCGCAGTTTTCGTCGATCACACCACAGTATCCGCAAAAGTTACACGCGAGTTATACGATGCGGCCGCTGCGCAGGGCATCGATTTTGTCGACGCGCCAATCTCAGGTGGTCAGGCCGGGGCTGAAAACGGTGTGCTTTCAATCATGTGTGGTGGCGATCAGGCGGCTTATGACAAAGCCGAGCCCGTGATGCAGGTCTATTCGAAAGTCTGCCGCCGTATTGGCGAGAGCGGAGCGGGCCAGATGACCAAAATGTGCAATCAGATTGCCATCGCTGGTGTCGTTCAAGGTCTCAGTGAGGCTATTCATTTCGCTGAAAAAGCAGGGCTGGATGGCCGCGCAGTTGTCGAAGTCATCAGTCAGGGCGCTGCTGGCAGCTGGCAGATGGTAAACCGTCACGAAACCATGCTGGACGACCATTTCGACTATGGCTTTGCAGTGGACTGGATGCGCAAGGATCTTGGTATCTGCCTCGATGAAGCCAATGAAAACGGCGCTTCTCTGCCGGTCACGGCGTTGGTCGATCAGTTTTACAAGGACGTGCAGAAACTGGGCGGCGGGCGTTGGGATACATCCTCGCTGATCAAACGGTTGCGAGCGTTGGACTAAAGGACACTCAGGCTGATGTGCGATTTGACAGAATTCTGGGCAGGTGCCCTGCGCAGGCATTGGGGTCACGAAGCCAAGCTGACGCGGCTGGATGGCGAATATGACCTCAACTTTCTGGTTCAGGCAACCAATGGTCAGGACTATGTGCTGAAGGTCATGCGGGCAGATTGCGAAGCTGAGTTCGTCGATCTGCAGGTGAAAGCCCTTGAACACATCGCGACAGAAGCGCCTGGATTGCCATTTCCCAAGGTGTTTCCTGATCTGAATGGAAATCTGCTGCCCGGCATCGAAGATGAGGCGGGCCAAACCAGACTGGTTTGGTTGCTCGAACGCCTGCCCGGGGAATGCTACGCAAAAGCGGCCCCCAAACGGGAAGAGTTGATCCTGAAACTGGGGCGTGCTCTTGGCGCCACTGACCGCGCGTTGGAACGGTTCTCGCATGACGGCCTGCATCGCTCTGATTTCAAATGGGATCTCGTTCAGGCTGGCTGGATCAATGACAAGCTGGATGCGATTGCAGATCCCGACAGACGGGATTTGCTGCAGGAAATCGCCGACGGGTTTGCTGTGATATCCGGCAAGCTGAACGAGCTGCCGAAACAGGCCATCCACAATGATGCCAACGACTACAATATCCTTGTCGAAGGCGAATTGGGGCAACGGCAGAGCATCTCTGGCCTGATCGACCTGGGCGACATGTGCGCAGCGCCACGCATCTGCGATCTGGCCATTGCCGGGGCCTATATCGTTCTGGATCATCCAAAGCCCGAGCGCGCCTTGACTGCACTGGTACGTGGTTATCACGCAGCCAACCGGTTGCGACCGGAAGAAGTTGACCTGATCTGGCCCCTTCTGCGCATGCGACTGGCCGTTTCCGTCGTGAACTCGACACTGATGGCGATCGAAAACCCCGAAGATCCTTATGTAACCATCAGTCAGGCTCCGGCTTGGCGCTTTCTTGAGAACGCTTCGGTCAATGGCGGCCTGATGCCCGCGCGCTTGCGGGCCGCGTGTGGGTTGCCAGTGACGGATGGTGCTGAACGCATCCACGCCTACCTCTCCGAACATCGTGGCCAGTTTGCCCAGATGTTCGGACAGGACCTAAGCGACACTCCTATGGGCTCACTGTCAGTTGAGAACTCAACGTGGCCGCAAAACCCGTTCCACATGCCGCTGGAAGAGGCTGCGCGCGTGGGTGAAGAGTTTGGCGATGGTCTGTGGCTGGGCTATTACAGCGAGCCGCGTCTGATCTATGCCGAGCCCGGATTCCGCAAGGGACCATGGAAAGCATCCGATCGTCGAACGGTACATCTGGCGGTGGACGTGTTCGCCCCGGCAGGCACTGTGCTACACGCGCCGATGAGTGGCCGAGTAGAAGTTGTTGAGAACCGGGACAGTCACCTCGACTATGGCGGTGTCGTGATCCTGCATCACGAAACGCCCGAAGGTGATCCGTTCTATACGCTCTACGGCCATCTGGACCCAGAAGTATGCGACCGTCTGAAACCCGGCGACCCTGTGGCACAAGGTGCGGCCTTTGCCCGGCTTGGGGATGCCAGCCAGAATGGCGGCTGGGCTCCGCATGTACATTTCCAGCTGGCGCTCACGACCGTCGGAATGGAAGCTGACTGGCCCGGCGTTGGCGATCCGGATGAGATGTATCTGTGGCACGCGGTTTGCCCGAACCCGGCGGCGCTGCTGAACCTGCCAGATGACAAGGTTTTCTATCGCCCGACGGACAAGCAGGCGATCCTGCAGGGACGACACGACCATTTCGGTGGAAATCTGTCGTTGACCTATGACGATCCGGTCATGCTGGTGCGTGGTTGGAAACATCATCTGTTTGATGAATGGGGTCGACCCTATCTGGACGCCTACAATAACGTCCCACATGTGGGTCACGCTCATCCCCGAATTCAGGCTGTTGCTGCAGATCAGCTGAAGCGTATGAACTCGAACACCCGATACCTGCACCCGGCGCAAACTGCGTTTGCCGAGAAGGTATTGTCAAAGCTGCCCGATCATTTCGAGGTCTGTTTTTTCGTGAACTCGGGTACAGAAGCAAACGAACTAGCTCTGCGTCTGGCCCGCGCTCATACCGGCGCGAAAGGGATCGTAACGCCTGATCATGGCTATCACGGCAATACCAATGCTGCGGTGGCGATCTCGGCCTACAAGTTCAACAAGCCGGGTGGAATTGGCCAAGCCGATTGGGTCGAACTGGTAGAGGTTGCAGACGACTATCGCGGATCGTTCAAACGCGACGATCCGGAACGTGCGTCAAAATTCGCTGATCTGGTGGATCCGGCGATTGAAGCGCTTCGTGACCGGGGTCAGGGTGTTGCTGGCTTCATTGCTGAAACCTTCCCTTCGGTAGGTGGTCAGATCATTCCACCCAAAGGGTATCTGCCAGCGGTCTACGAGAAAATCCGCGCTGCCGGAGGTGTCTGTATCGCCGATGAGGTTCAGACTGGCCTGGGCCGGTTGGGTGAATATTACTTCGGTTTCGAACATCAGGGGGCACTGCCGGATATCGTCGTCATGGGGAAACCCATTGGAAACGGTCACCCGCTGGGCGTTCTGGTCACGACCAAGGCAATTGCCGACAGTTTCAACAACGGGATCGAGTTCTTTTCGACCTTTGGCGGTTCAACCCTGTCATGCCGTATCGGCAAAGAGGTTCTGGATATTGTTGATGACGAAGGCCTGCAGGACAACGCAAACGCGATGGGTGCACGCCTGATGGCCGGTCTACGCCAAATCGAAACCGAGTACGGCTGTGTTGGCGATGTGCGGGGCATGGGGCTGTTTCTGGGTGTTGAGCTCATTAATCCCGATGGCTCCGAAGGCACCGAAATCTGCAAATACGTCAAGAACCGGATGCGCGATCATCGCATTCTCATCGGCAGCGAAGGGCCAAAGGACAACATCCTGAAAATCAGGCCACCTTTGACCATCGAAGCCGAAGACGTTGACATGATCCTGTGGGCCTTGCGCGATGTTCTGAGCGAGGTTGGGGCGTTCGAACCCACCCCGGCCTGCGATCATGATCACCATCACGCAGGATGTGGCTGCTGCTAAAACGAAACCCCAGCTCTTGTGGGCCGGGGTTTTGCGATCTTCCTGTCAGTGCAACACGGTCGAGGGGGTTTTGTGCCCGGTTGTTGGCAGCGGTATCGCGGTTGTCATTCGACGCAATGCAAGCCCAAGCTCTTCGGAAAGCGACGCCAATGCCGGAGCGAAATCTGGGCGTACGATCAGCGAGGCCATCATCATGGCATCCTCGCGCGCACCTTCCGAGGCGGCTGCGATCATCTGGGCAAAGCAGTTCTCGTCAGCACCCAGACACGCACAACCAAGCCCATGACGTACCAGCGGGCGGCGTCCGTGATGGGCGCAAAGCGAGCATAGACGATCAAGTGTCAGCATTGCTGCACGTCCCTGATCTGCGCCCAGTGCGATATCGAAATCGCTGGCCGCATCTGCCCGCCCGTCGGCTCCTTCGCTCCACAGTCGCAGATACATGACTGCACCTGCCTCCAATGGGCTCAGGTCGGATAGCCGCCCGACGGCAGCTCCGCCGCGTGAGTTTGGAGCGCTCATTTTGTCAGGATCAGTTTACCGGCGCGGGTGATGCGCAGAGTGTAAAGCTGGTCGCCCAACTCGATATGGGCCAGGTTGCCACCTTTAGTCAGATCCTCGGCCTTGTGGGAAGGAAGCATAGAAACCGCATAGGATTGGCTGGGGTTCGGGTTCTGCGCGTTCATCGGGACATCTCCAGGGCTGTTCAGGCGAAACGCCTTATCTGTTCGCATTCACTGATATGGCTGACCCTGGATTGGGCTGGCTGTTGTTTCATCGCTTAATCTGATTAAAATAGTAAGGTATGTCAAGGCCTGGATTTTTCTTGCGCAGAAACTTGCAATTTGCGCCTGTAGTTTGAATAAGTTACGCCTTTCTAAACAGGCGACAGAGGCGTGCAAATAGATGTCAGCAGCAATCGTATTCGATCTTGATGGTACGTTGGTAGACAGCCTTGCTGATCTCGCCGGAGCCGTGAATCGCATGTTGGGCGATGCTGGGCACGCGCCTTTGCCTCAAACCACTATCGGGCGATTCGTTGGAAATGGCTTGCCCAAGCTAGTTGAGCGAACAATTCGCCATTGCGAAATCGACATGAACCGCCACGGTGAGCTGACGAAGCTAACCTTGGATCACTACAACAAAGCATCCAGTGATCAGACCGTGCCCTATCCCGGCGTCATGGAAGCATTGGCAGAGTTACGCAGGCAGGGACACCGCCTTGGCGTCTGCACCAACAAACCTGAAGAACCGGCACGCCATGTGTTAAAAGCACTGAATCTCGCCCATCATTTTGATGTTGTTTTTGGCGGTGACACACTGTCCGTGCGCAAACCTAACCCCAAGCATTTAAACGAAACTTTTGATGCATTGGGTTGTTCAGGGCCCAGACTATTTGTTGGTGACAGCGAAGTGGATGCCGAAACAGCCAAACGCGCCGAGGTACCGTTTCTGCTGTTCACAGAAGGGTATCGCAAGTCACCAGTAGCTGAAATTCCGCATACTATCAGTTACGATGACAGCGCCAAATTGCCCGCACTTGTTGGCCAATACTTGGCAGGAACGGATTAACCCAACCCAAAAATTGCTTTGGGCAACGACCGGATTTCTTATGTAAGAAGGTTTTTGAGGGGCCGGCTGAGGGGGTAAGATGCCAGCCCCTCATCGGGGAAAGTGGTTGGTCAGGAATGACCCTGTTGAGATCAAGATAGCCTGCAGCGCCGATGCGCGAAATTGGGGGATTCCCGTAGGTGGGCATTTTTTCTGTCAGAAAGGCCCGAGATCCTTATCTGCTAGAATCGTCTTCCAATCCGGTTTTTTAGCTCAGTTGTGACTGTTGAATTCCAGTTCAGAAACACGGCAGTTCGATGGCGACCCACAGATTTGCGCGGCAGCGCGCGCAATAACCAGTTCCTCGTTCGTCGGAACAACCATGACCTGAACCCGTGAAAGCTGAGTTGAGATAACCCGTGCGCTGTCAGCGTTCGCGTCGGGGTCTAATTCAATCCCCAACCATCCCATATCCGCACAGATACGCTCTCGTACCAGAGACGAATTCTCGCCGATGCCCCCGGTGAACACAACCGCATCCAACCCGCCCAGAACCGCGGCAAGCGCCCCCAGTTCACGGCGTGCCCGGAAATTGAAATAGCTGATCGCTTTGCGTGTTGCCGGAGTATCCGCTTCCTCGAGCGTGCGCATATCATTTGACAGACCCGACATCCCAAGCAAACCGGACTCGCGGTACAGCAGTTGGGTTATCTGGGCGGCAGACATGCCTTTCTGCTCCATGAGATACAGGACAACGCCCGGATCCAGTTGTCCGCATCGGGTTCCCATCGGCAAACCATCCAAAGCCGAAAACCCCATGCTGGAGCCGACCGAACGACCGCTGATCATGCCACACATCGATGCCCCGTTCCCGAGATGGGCAACGATCACGCGACCGCTGTGCAACAGAGGCGCAGTTTTGGCCATATGGTTTGAAATGTAGTCATAGCTGAGCCCATGAAACCCGTAACGCCGCACGCCCATGTCATAATACACGGCGGGCAGTGCGAAGGTGTCATTAACCCACGGATGATTGCGATGAAACGCAGTATCAAAGCACGCAATCTGAACGGCGTCCGGAAACCGCTCCATCGCTGCGCGGGCTCCGGCGATGTTGAACGGCTGGTGCAGCGGCGCAAAGGGTGAGAAACGTTCAAGGTCTTTCAGACTGTCCCGTGTCAACAGAACCGGGCCGTCATTGTCAGGTCCGCCATGCACGATGCGATGTCCAACGGCTGAAATGGTAACGCCCGGAAACTGCCGAACCACCAGATCCAGAACGTGGTCGAGCGCGCTGTGATGATCGACAATCGCCTCGGACGTTTCATCAATCAGGTCCCGGCCATCCAAAGCCGTCGCCTGAATATGTGCAGCCGGGCTGCCAATGCGATCAACTTCGCCTGTACATATCGCCTCGGGCTCGTCCCCCTGCATCGAGAACAAACCAAACTTCAGAGAGGACGAACCCGAATTCAAGGTCACAACATGGGTCATCAGATCCGCTCCGCCATTCGGGCAGCGTGCAACGCTGCAACAGCGCATGAAGCCAACCGCGCCTTGTCGTCATCAGCTCTGCTGTTCAGGATGATCGGCACCTTGGCCCCCAGCACAACGCCTGCCCCTTCGGCATGCGCGATGTAAGTCAATTGCTTGGCCAGCATGTTCCCGGCATCAAGGTTAGGCACCACCAGAATATCCGCCCGGCCAGCCACTTCGGATACAATTCCCTTGGTTCGGGCTGCGGCCAGACTGACCGCGTTGTCCATTGCCAAAGGTCCATCCACAAGCCCGCCTCGGATCTGACCCCTCTCGGCCATCTTGGACAACAGCGCCGCATCTATCGACGATCTGATGGCAGGGTTCACCGTTTCAACCGCCGACAGTATTCCGGCCTTCGGAGAGTCGATACCGATTGAGATGGCCAAGTCGATAGCGTTCTGGGTAATGTCTATCTTTGTCTCAAGATCAGGTTCGATATTGATCGCGGCATCCGTCACCAGCAAAGGATGCGGCTGTCCCGGCACATCCATGACGAAAACATGAGTGAATCGCCTGCCAGCACGTAGACCGTGCTCCTTGCGCAAAGCGGCACGCAACAGATCATCGGTGTGCAGATGTCCCTTCATCAGGGCCTGGGCACGCCCCTCGACAACCAGATCGACAGCTACACCTGCGGCATCAAAGTGATCCCGCACCGGCACGATCTCGGCATTTCCCAATGGCAAATCTATCTCACGTGCCGCCGCTTGGATCTTGTCGGGATCACCGACAAGTATCGGATCAATTATCGTCTCTTTCGCAGCCAGCAAGGCGCCACCCAGTGAATTCGGCTCCTCTGGCGCAACCACCGCGGTGGGAATGGGTGGCAGGGGACGAGATCGATCCAAAAGTGCATCAAAGTGCCGGTGTCGCTGCACCACCAGACCGGGTACTTCAATGTCACTGAACGAAAGCTCTTTCTCCGGTGCGATCACAACTGCAGTACCGGTTACGATTACAGCGCCATCGTCAGGACGGATGACTTCCGTATCCATTACGATCTCGCGGTTATCGCATTTCTGGGCAACGGTTACCCGCGCCAGTAATTCATCACCTGCATGGGCACGATCCACGAACTCGAAACTCTGCGATTTGTACAAGGTGCCCGCACCGGGAAGGATGTTACCAAGCACAGCCGAGATCAGCGCCCCAACGAACATCGCCGGCGCGATGGCTTCGTTCACGCTGTCCCCATCACCGTCTTCATTGGCCAGATGAAGTGGATTGTGATTGCCCGAGTTTGTCGCAAACACGAAGAAATCATCCTCTGTGCAAATCCGTCTTAGCTCGGCGCTGTCGCCGACCTTGAGCTGGTCATAGGGTTTGTTGTGATATCTCATTTTTTGTCGTTACCCGACTGAGTTTTAGAATCTGTCCGGCACAAGTTATCTTGCCCGTGTGATAATTTGTTGATCCAGGCCAATGCCTACGTACATTTCGGCAAACAATTGGAATATCTTTCTGCCAAGAGAGCAATTTTCAGCTTTTTATTGCCTTGCTGGAACCAAGTCGCCAATGACGTGAAGTCATTAACTCCTGGGCACTTTTCATTCCGGTCGGACCGAGACTAGTGGCAACTGGCTCCAGTCACTTTTGGTAGAAGAACGACAGTTTACGACTCACGCCGCCCGGCGGCGGTGGGAAGGGAGATGCTCTGCGAACCTGATCCTTCGCAGCACGATCAATCTCCGCTGAACCCGAACTGTCGACAACATCAACCCAGGCCAAGGTACCGTCAGGATTGATTTCGAAGAACACCTGAGCAAACCCCCGGGCCGACACATAAACAACCGGGGTCCGGTTCAAATGGACAAGCACCTCGCCAGCATAGTTCGTGACGTCCGAGTTACCGGGCCCGCGCCCCCCCGACGCAGTTCGGCCCGTTCTTTTCTTGAAGGCATCAAGACCCTCTCGCTGATAGGCACGCAGCGGCGATTCAATCACCTCTTGAGGAAAGCGCAGATCATCAAACTTTTTTGAACCTGAGAATGCACCCTGTGGTTCTGTTGACGGCGGGCGTTCCGGAAGACGTGGACGGATGGAAGAGACCACCGCCTGCTCCGATGCTTCTGTCTCAGGTTCAGTTGATGCGTCAGGAATTTCGGGATCAACTGCCTCATTTTCGAGCGGAACAACGGGGACCGGAGGGGCTTCGGTAGCAGGCAAAGCTGCAAGCGCCTCTGGCTCAGGGGCCGTGGCAGGCGGAATTGCGTCTGGGTCACCTTCGGGTATTTCAACTACCTCGCCAGTTTCGGCCGGGGGGGTCTCAGTCGCACTGTCGCTGGCCTGTTCCTCGGCATCCGGTTGATCTGCTGGCTCTGACGGCTGAGGCTCGGGCGCTTCGGGCTGAACAATCGGAGCGGACCCTGTATCAGGGGCATAAACGCGTTGCGGATCCGGTGATGCGACCAACGCTTCACTTGTAGGAATTTCAGCCGGTTCAGGTTCTGGCGGAGTTTCAACAGGCGGCTCTGGCTCCGGCACCTCGGCGGGTTCGGGCTCGACTGGCTCGGCAGGCGTTTCGGCAAGATCTTCAAAGGTATTGTTCAATTCGACTGTGTTCGGCTTGGGCTGTTGAGAAGACCTCTCGGCCAGACCCGACGAAGTGGTACTAAGAGCCAAAAGATGCACAACCAGCGACAGCACGATGGCTAAAATCGCAACAAAGGCGGACTTCCGGATCATTCCAAAGCCTGCCGGGTCACAAGAAACACCGAAGAAGCACCCAGTCGGCGGAGCGCGCTTGTGATTTCAACCAAAAGTGGGCCGGACGCGTTCCGGTCAGGAACGATCCGCACCGGGCCCGTACCGTGACCAATCATGTATGTATCGGGATCAGTCGGCACGCCCCGAAAGCTCAAGGTCCCGTCCTGATGCAGAACCAAAGCGTCCGGCGGCTCACGACCCGCAAGCTCGGAGGTATCGACAAGATCCAGATCGGGATCGAGGGGCGGCGCAACCGTACCCGCGATCAGAAAGAAGATCAGCATCAGAAATACGACGTTGATCAGAGGGATTGTTGAATCGCGTTTACGGCGTGGGCGAAGATAGCGGATCATCTGCTCACTCCAGCACCGTGACCGTCAGCGCGTCGCGCCCACGCAACCGAACCAAAAGATCCACCAATCGCTGTGCCGATGTCCCCTCGTCGAGGCTGACAATAACCTGACCAGTCTCGACCTGCGCCTCCAACTCCTCCAGCGTTATTGGGGTGCCGTTCAGCATCAGTCGATCCGCGCCCAGTTGCACAAAGGCACGCTCAGCAGGTGTCTCAGATGAGGCGGCCCCGGATGTAGCGCTGCCCAGTTCAATTTCACCGAACTTTGAGAACGTCGACGACAGCATGAAGAAGAGCAAAAGCAAAAAGATTACGTCGATGAGAGGTGTCATCGACATTGGACGCCGGACAAAGGGCGCTTTGTTACGCATGCTCAGGCGCGGCTGAGTGGCCTTCAGCGCCCGCCGCTTTGTTGAGTGACTGGCCTGGCACCAGAATGGTGCGCAGTGCTTTATCCGCAAACACCCTTTCGCGCGCCGTTCGGCTTTCGAACCAAGACAGAACCATCGAGGTCGGCATGGCGACTGCAAGCCCCACAGCAGTGGTAACCAGAGCAACCCAGATACCGCCTGCCAACAGGGATGGATCAACCGAAGAGCCCGCTGACTGAAGGCTCTGGAATGCATTGATCATCCCGATAACTGTGCCGAACAAACCAAGCAGTGGCGCAAGTTGTGCAATGGTGTCGAGCAGACGAAAACCGCGTTCTAGCCCCGCAAGCGCCAGTCCTGCCTCGGCATCCAACCGATCATCAATGCCGGGCGTATCATACGCATCCATTGCAGCCCCCACGATGGGAGCAAGATAGCTGCTGCTTTGTTCAAGGCGTGCACGCGCCGCGCCTCGGTCACCCGCATCCCAGGCTGCCAGTGCATCGGAAAGCACGCGGTGCCGACCGACACCACAGGCCGCGAACTGCCAGAGCTTGTATATAGCGACTGCAAGTGTCAGCACTGACATAACGATCAGAATTGCAACGACCGGCCCGCCCAGCGCAAGGATTTCCCGAAGTGACACAAGTGGGTTCATCTGAAGAGCTCCACATCTACCCGGCTGCTCAGCGACAGCGCATCACTGCAAATTTCGCTTTCTGCGCCATCGACTGTGCATGCATTCGTACCATTGATCAGCACGCGGCCCAAATTATCGCAGGTGGTATCCGGCTGCACAAAACGGCGTACGCGATGACGGTCGGCTGGCAACTCACCCATATCGTTAACCGTTAACCGCAGGACACTGCCCGAGGCATCGAAGACTACAAGCTCATAAACGGCGCTTTCAATCGGCACTCCGGTCTGGTTCGAAACCAGAAACGTCAAAAGGCAACCCGCATCGATATCCTCAACCGTGTTTAGCTCGACCGAAAGATCAGGCGAAGGCGGTTCTGCGGATTGCGCCAAGGCAACAGCCGGGGTCGCAGTGGCGAACAGTGCCGCAAAAGCGAAGCGACGAAACAACATTACTGGCTCCCAATTGCTTACGCGAAATTTGAAGGCCGGCGATGCTCCGCAGGCGCTTGTTCCCTCATATCGGAGACAGCTGGTTGGTAAAAGGGCCGCTATAGGCATTGTGATTTGATGATTGCGCAATTTCTTGCCTGATCGACCCGCCCGCACCCGATTGGCCTCTACATCTTAGTGATTACAATACATTGCATGATATCTAGGGCGTCTTTCAATTTGTGCAAACTATGGGGCGTCACCAAGGACCCCCCACAGGCCGCCATCGTGCAATCAGTCCAAGGCGACTACGGCCTCGACCTCGAACAACATGGGATCAATCGCGAGTTTCGGCACCGGGACCAGCGTCTGTGCTGGTAGTGTGTCTCCAAACATCCCCACGACATTCTCGGTCAGCGTCGCCAACTTCGACATGTCATGGTCAACTACATACACCGTAAGCTTAACCACCCGGGAGACGTCCGAACCGAGTGCTTCAATCACCGCCCTCAGGTTGGTATAGGCCTGCGCGACCTGAACATCTAAATCCGGAGACAGCGCACCGGTTTCGTCCTGCCCGCCCTGCCCCGAGATAAAAGCCAAACGACCGGAAATCGGGGTGATCACCGCGGTGCTGTAGCCGTTGGGCGTCGGATCATGAAGATGCGATGGATTGACGATGACCGGCGTGTGCTCTGATGTTTTGGCTGTAATCCGATCCTGATGTGTCATGCTGTTTCTCCTTGCTGAGTAATCGATGACCTCGCATATAGAAAGAAACGGTGTCACAATCTGTCACCATATATCTGGATTGCTGAAAATGGATATTCGGTCCCGCCAAGAAGAGATTGTTCGCACCCTGCGGCGTCACGGAACGTCGACTGTAGACGAGCTGACCAACGCGGTCGGCGCATCCAGACGCACGGTTCTGCGCGATATCAATTCTCTCCGGGATCAGGGGTTTGTTATCCATTCCGAATGCGGCCGGGGTGGTGGCCTTCAGCTTGACCCGCAATCCGTTCAGACCACGGCACGTCTGTCAGTGACCGAAGTCTTCGCACTTCTCATCAGCGTCGCGGCAATGCGAGCGGCGCGCACCTTACCCTTTTCCGACCTCGCCGATGCCGGGCTAGCAAAAATCGAAAAGGCCCTGCCTGCTGATAAAGTCAAGGATCTGCGCAGTATTCTGGATTGCCTGCATGTCGGACAGCTATCCCCCAAACAGGACATCGGGGATCTGGGTTCGATCGACCCCGCATTGTTGCCCGCATTTGAGACGACGTTCCTGCAACGGCGTCATTTGCGATTTAGCTATCGTGACGCCAAAGGCGTGATTTCACACCGCGAGGTGGAACCGCAGGCAATGCTGATCCTGCCGCCTTTGTGGTATCTCGTGGCATGGGATCCTGCCCGAAACGACTTCCGCCATTTTCGTATGGACCGCATCAGCGAACCCATAGTCAATGAAGAGCAGTCATTTCGCCGACGGCACGTACCATTCGAAAATGATGTCTGCCCTTTCAACGATATTAACCGCTGACCGCGCGCGTCCGGTAGGGCAATCCTGCTCACGGGGAAGTGCGCACGACCCCATCAGCAATCCATTGATCAAAAATTGCCAGTGCCTGTTCAGCAAATGCCGCATCATTGATGTGACAATCCAGCTCGACCCTTGAGACATTTTCCGGGCAGGTCTTCCGAAGCTCTTGCATGAACACCTCCAGACCTTCGGGATCATTCAGATCTTCACCGGGGCGGTCCCACTCACCGCATCCACCCAAAGGCATAATCAGAGTCGTTGGTGCCTGTGATTTCACCATCTGCTCGGAATGCGCCTGCGCCACGGCACGGCGTTCTTCGTTGTTCAGAACGATCGATCGGATCAGCCGGTTGTGATCGTGACGTGGGTGATTGACCCATTTATCGGGCAGATCGTCCCAGCCGACGATATCAACCAGATCATAACAGCCGGGCGCCACGATCTGCGGGGTTCCTGCCAGTCCCGCATTCGTCAAACGATCCGCCCCGGCTGAAATACGGGATCCGTGGATATGATTGCCCAGTTCCTGCGTACAGAAATCCATCACACAGGCGAATGCACCTTGCGCTGCAAGGCTCTCAAACGCGCGACCGCCCATGCCTGTGGCATGAAACACCGCTACTTCGAAACCCCGCGCCTCAAGAGCAGGCTTCAGTGGCACCATGTATTTCAAGGCAGATTTGCCCAGCGATGTCATACCGATAAGCGGTTTGTCACTTTGCGGTCTTTCTACAGCTCGCGCGGCACCCAACACCGCACCAGCCGCTTGAGACAGCGAAGATTTACACACCGAGTTCAACCCGTAGAGCCCCCCGGCCCACAGGATCATTTGCACGTCAGCCGCCAAACGTGCGGGTGGCATCAACGGAGAGAACGAGACGGTGGAGACGATGAATTTCGGCACTCCCAACGGCAGCGCTGCAGTGGCATCAAGCGCAAGGTCTGTACCCATGGAGCCACCCAGTATGATGATCCCGTGAAACCGCCCCTCATCATACAGACGCGCAACCAATGCAGCACATCCGCGCGCCATGATCTGCATTGCAGTGTTTTCGTCACCCGAAGCAATTGCTTCGGCAATCGATGATCCACCTTCTTCGGCGACATCATGTTTGGAATAGTCGGTGGGCGCAGACGGATCACCCAACACGCTCACATCCATTGACAAAACCTGCCCGCCCTGCCCCAGGATGCAATCTGCAAGATAGTTCAGTTCATCATCCTTGGTGTCATATGTCCCGACGATCAGGATTGTCTTGTCGCTCATGTGTTCCTCCCTGCCCGATCTTTGTCAGAGCTGTATCCAGGCCGATTTCAGATCGACGTATTTATGCAATGCGTGAAGGCTCTTGTCGTGACCATTGCCGGACTGCCCCACACCACCCAGAGGTACAGTGCCATCCGAGCCGCCATAGGTGTTCACATGCACAACACCAGCGCGAATGGACCGGATCATGCGATGCGCCCGGCTCAGGTCTGCGGTCCAGAGCCCCGACGCCAATCCGTAGACAGTGGAGTTCGCCAGATCGGAGGCCTGTTCCTCGGTATCAAACGGGGTCACCGCCAGCACGGGGCCGAATACTTCTTGCTGGTTCAGGGTGTCGTTTCGGCCGACATTCGTCATCACCGTCGGTTCCATATAAAACCCGCCGGTCTCTTCGAGAATGCGTTTGCCGCCAAGCGCCAGATCAGCGCCCTCGGCCAGTGCTTTATCAACGAATCTAAGATCCTGCTCCAGCTGCACCTTGGAATGTACCGCGCCCACATCCGATGACAGATCCAGGGGATCACCAACTGTCAGCTTACACGCATGACGGATCAGCGCATCGACGAATTGATCATGGATCGAACGCTCAACCACCAGCCGTGACCCGGCTACACACACCTGCCCCGAGTTGCGGAATATACCGTTCGCCGACACCTTGGCTGCATGATCCAGATCTTTGACGTCGGCAAACACGATGTTTGGGGATTTTCCGCCCAGTTCCAGATAGCACCGCTTAAGGTTCGAGCGGGCCGAATACTCCAACAGACGGCGACCCACACCGCCCGATCCGGTAAAGACCAGAACATCCACATCCATCGACAGGCCAATGGCTTCGCCAACCACCGAACCTTTGCCAGTTACGACGTTGAACACGCCTTCGGGCACGCCAGCCTCGACGGCCAGTTCCGCCAGTCTCAGAATAGACAGCGAGGCGCTTTCGGCAGGTTTCACAACAATCGAATTACCGGTGGCCAGCGCTGGCGCGATCTTCCACGCGCCAATCATCAAAGGAAAGTTCCACGGCAGGATTGCGCCCACGACGCCCACCGGTTCGTGATAGACAAGGCCCAGAACATTCTCTGCCGTTGGTGCGACCTCGCCATAAACCTTATCGATAGCCTCGGCATAATAGCGGAAGGTTCCTGCGGCCGAGCCGCTCTCCGCCTTGAAGGCCATGCCGATCTCGGTGCCATTGTCACGCACACCCTGTACAGCAAGCGCCAGCGCTTCACGTTCGATCAATTCGGCCAGACGCAGCAGCACCTTTTTCCGGGCTGCAGGTGGCTGGCCGGCCCAGACGCGCCTGTCAAAAGCGCGGCGGGCGGCAGTGACTGCACGATTGACATCTTCCGCACCACCGGCGGCCAGCGTTGTGATCACCTGCCCGTCAATGGGCGAGATGACATCAAGGCGAGCGCCGTTTGCGGCATCGGTCATCTGGCCGTCGATGAAATGGCCTTTGGGGGGGATGACCTCAGCGCGTAGTGCGTTCAAGTCGGTCTGCGTCATCGCCATCAGACTGGTTCCTTTTGCGGTGTTCGATAACCAGCACCCGGACGTGGATAATCAAGACGGCCACGATGATGCTGAAGATGATGAATGAGATCGGCCGGTCGATCATGTCGAGTGGCGTTTTCAGCCGTGGCATCGCGGTACGCAGCTTGGTCTCCATGATGCCACCCAGAACCATACCCAGAATGATCGGCACAATCGGCAGGTTCAGACGCTTAAGGATCAGGCCCAGAACCCCAAACGCCGAGGCAATCACACAGTCGGTGAACGAGTTACGCAGGGAGTATACGCCGACAAAGCTAAGCGCCAGGATCAACACGCCCAGGAACCGTGTCGGGATCTGCACCACCTTGAGCAGCTTGTTGGTAGAGACCATCAGAAAACCCAGCACCAGTACATTCAGCACCAGAAGTGCGATATAGATCGCGACAACAAAGTCCATCTGCTGCTCGAATAGCTGCGGACCCGGTAGAACGTTGTGCACATAGAACACCGACAACATCATCGCGGTCAGCGCCTCGCCGGGAATACCCAGTGCCAGCAGCGGGATCATCGCAGCGGCAGGTACGGCGTTGTTTGCTGTTTCCGAGGCCACCAGTCCTTCCGGAGAGCCTTTTCCAAACAGTTCGGGATTTTTCGAGGTTTTCTGCGCGTAGGTATAGGATAGGAACTGAGCGGTGAATTCGCCCACGCCGGGGATCATGCCCATCAGCACCCCAAAGCTAGCCGAGACAGAGGCCACACGTTTGTGACCCAAGAGCTCTTTCACTCCGCCAAACAGATTGCCCTCAACCTTGGCGGCATCGGGTGCATGGTCACGTTCTAGCAACAACAGGAACGCCTGACTAAGAGCGAAGAGCCCTAGAACTACAACGATCACATTCATGCCCGAACTCAGCCAGCTCTGCCCAAAGGTAAAGCGCTGAGAATAGTTCACGGGCTCAAGACCGATGGTCGCCAGAAGAATGCCGAAACAGGCCATCATGCCGGCAGCCATGATCTGCCCTCGGTGGGCCAGCACGACAAGGATGATACCTAGAAGCGCCGCCAGAAATATCTCTCGACTGCCGAAATGGGGGGCGACCTTGGCAAGCAGCGGCGCCATCAGGATCAGCACAACGACTGAGAAGATGCCGCCGAAGAAGGACGAGAAGTAGGCCAGCGACAAGGCCCGTCGTCCGTCCCCCGCCTTGGTCATAGGATAACCGTCATAGGTGGTCAGGGCATTCACCGCCGTTCCCGGAGTATTAACCAGAATGGCTGGGATCGCGCCCCCAAAGGCCGAGGAGCCATATATACCCAACAGAATGATTAGACCCACAATCGGGTCGAGTGAAAACGTAGCAGGTAACAGGATCGCAATGGCCACCGCAGGACCAACGCCGGGGATCGAACCAATTATGACACCGCCGAAGGAGCCGATCATCAGCGCAACGATCACATCCCAACGGGCCAGAATCTCGAGGCTTGAGAGAAAGATGTCCATGTCGGCCTCACATATAGGTCAGCATGAAGGCACGTATGCCATCGGGGAGGTGCTCGTAGATGGCACCGCCGGGGATCTTCACCTGAAGCAGGCCCCTGAAAAGGATGACGATGAACAGACCGGACCCGGCCGCCGCCAACAGCATCTTGCGGTCGCGATACCCAACACGCAGAGCCAGCAGCACCGAAAACACCAGAGTGGTCGGCAGATAGCCGGTGATTGGCACGAGATAAACGTAGATCAGGAACCACGCCACGTATTCGAGTGACCGGGCCCAGAACCACATTTCCTTCAGACGACCGTAGATACGCGGAGACCACAGCGATCCAATAAGGTGCAACGTACCAAAGAGGACCATGCCGCCAACCGCGACTGCAGGCCAGAACCGGGGCTGCACAAACAGCGACTTGCGTGCCACCCATTTGGTCTGGTCACCCAGCTGCGTCAGCAACGCCACCGAGAACACCAGAAAGAATATTGCAAAAACCAGATCCCCCGGTTTGCGGTATCGCTGAAACAACTGCTGAAGCGTCTTTGTCCTGACCATGTACCTTCTCGCGCGCCGAAGATGTAAATTGGGCGCCGGATTATCCCGGCGCCCGCTTTGCCTTGACCAGGTTACTCGCTCAGAAGCTTTTCTATAGCAGCGAACGAGTCCCTGTCGCTCTGAATCTGGGCGTTGGACGCTTCGGCATCTTGCCAATAGATCAGCGCACCAGTCCGTTCGGCCAGTTCGCTGGCCTCATCCGACTGCAGCGCCTTTTGCGCAACCGCGATGATCTTTTCACGTACATCCGCAGGCGTATCCTTGTGAACGAACAACCCGTTCCAAAGCGCCAGTTGCAGCGACGGGTCAATCTCGGAAACGGTGGGTACATCCGGGGTTTGGCTGGTGCGCTCACCACCAATCGATGCGAGGATCACTACATCGTCCTGGCATGCGCTGATCTGCTGAATGGTCGTGTTGATCACGTCCACATCGCCCGACGCTAAAACGTTACAGTCAACGTTATCGAACGCCGTTTCAGCCGCGAAATCAAAGCCCATGTTCTTGGCAAGCGCAAAGGTCACCTTGGTGGGCGGCAAGAAAGAACCGAAGTGGCCCAGCGTTACGTCGTTGTCTTTGGCATAGGCCGCCAGCTCTTCCATGCTGGAATAGTTGTCGTTTTTGGATGCCGCGATCACGAACGGATAGGTCAGAAAAATACCCAGCGGGTCAAACGGGTTCGGGTTGAGTTCGGGAATGCCGATATCCGGCCCAATTACCGGAACACCGATCACGAAGGAACCCACGGTGTACCCGTCCGCTGGCGCGGTCGCCACCGAAACGGCACCCGGGAAGGGGCCGCCGCCGCCGCCGGGTTTGTTCACCACGGCTGCCGGAACACCATAGGTTTCCTGAAACTCCTCAGCGATCAGGCGGGTCAGTACATCCTCAAGATCACCCGGCGGCCACGGCACAACAAACGACACTGGCTTTTCAGGATATTCAGCCGCGACAGGCCCTGCGATCAGGGCCGATGCGCCCATGACGGCCAGCGCCACTTTTTGAGCGAGTTTATTCATAAGTTCCTCCCGTTGATGGTATCGAGTACCCATTATCGGTTACAATAATGAACCGTTTATTCTTATTAATAGTTGTCATAGTAATTAATTTATGTCAAGTAATGACCAAGAGATCACGCATTCAGTCAGCAAGGGAGGCCGGCACAAGGCATGGGAACGACGACCAAATCACTCAAGTTGCTGGATCATTTCTCGGCCGCGCAGCCCGAGATCGGGCTGTCATCGTTGGCCCGCCTGTCCAAACGCGACAAAGCCTCGGTCTATCGATCCCTGAACGAACTCGCCGAACTGGGTTTTGTCGAACAGAATCGACACACAAAACGATACAGGCTGGGACCGACCGTTATCCGCCTTGCCAACGTGCGTGAGGCTACGGTTCCTATAAAAGATGCAGTCGCCGAGCCATTGGCGCAACTGGTGTCAGCTGTTCGCGAAACGGCTCACGTTACGCTGCTAAACGGCACCGGGTTGATCGTCGCCGAATTCTGCCAGTCGCGCCACCACGGCACCCGGGTCGAGATTGAAACCGCTGATATCTTGCCCCTGCACGCAACGGCTTCGGGATGTGCGATCATGGCTTTTGCCGACCCCGATCTGATTGACCGCGTATTGTCTGCGCCTCTTCAATCGATCACGCAGAACACGGTGACCGATCCCGCCCTGATCCGAAGCAAAGTGGACGACGCCCGACGCATTGGTTTCGGCCTGTCAGATGGCGAGTATGAATCTGATGTCTGCAGCATGGCCGCTCCGATTTTTGACCCGAACAATGATTGCATCGGAGCGGTTTCGGTCGCCTGCCCCAAATCGCGACTGGATACCGAACTGAAATTTCAGATTCGCGAAAACCTGAAACCTGCCGCACGCGCGATCTCATCGGCCTGCGGAGGCCAGGTTCCCCCTTCCCTGGAGGAGATCTGGAAACTGAACGACCCGACCTGAAATGCTTGAAGCGCTCGTTCCGATGACCGGAAGGGCGATCAGGTGGGCGGGACAAAACTAATGCCTCCGGCGCCACGACCGCTGCACGTGGTCAAGATCACCTAAGACTACCCTGTTCTGAGCAAGGACATCTGAGCATGAAAACCGAGAACTTTATCAAAGAACACAACGCCCGCCAGTTCTGGCAGCCCATGACCCATCCCGCGGAGGCCCAGAAGAATCCTCCCAAAATCATCACTGGCGCGTCAGGCGTGCGCATCACGGATATCGACGGACATGAATCGCTCGACGCAGTCGGTGGCCTATGGAACGTCAATCTTGGCTATTCCAACGACGTCGTGAAGCAGGCCATAGCCACCCAGTTGGATACCCTGCCCTACTATTCGACATTCCGTGGCACCACCAACGATGCTTCGATCGAGCTGGCCTATGAACTGTGTGATTTCTTTCAACCCGAAGGCATCAAGCGGGTGTTTTTCACATCGGGCGGATCGGATTCCGTTGAAAGCGCCCTGCGTCTGGCACGCCAGTATCACAAGCTGCGCGGCGAGCCGGGCCGAACCAAGTACCTCTCGTTGAAAAAGGGATACCACGGCACCCATACCGGTGGCGCGTCAGTCAATGGTAACAGTAAATTCCGCACCGCATATGAACCGCTTCTGCCGGGCTGCTTCCACATCCCTGCCCCCTATACCTACCGCAACCCCTTCAACGAGACGGATCCTGCCAAACTGTCTCAACTCTGCGCCGCCGCTTTGGAAGATGAAATCAAGTTTCAGGATCCTTCGACGATTGCAGCCTTTATCATGGAACCGATCCTTGGTGCGGGCGGTGTAATCCCTCCGCATGAAAGCTTCATGCCCATGGTTCGCGAGATCTGTGACAAATACGGTATTCTGCTGATCTCGGACGAGGTCATCACCGCGTTTGGCCGAACAGGCGCTTGGTCAGGCGCCCGCCTTTGGGGGGTGCAACCCGATATGATGTCCACCGCCAAGGCCGTGACGAACGGGTATTTCCCGTTTGGCGCCGTACTTATCGGAGAGAAGATGGCCGAAGTCTTTGAAAGCGACACCTCGGGCATGGGTGCCATCAGTCATGGCTACACCTATTCCGGCCACCCGGTTGGTGCCGCGGCTGCGATCGCTTGTCTGGCAGAAACCAAACGCATCGACGTGGCTTCAAACGCTGCCGCACGCGGGGCCCAGTTGTTCGCCGGCCTCAAAGAGCTAAAAGCCAAGCATCTGGCAATAGGTGACGTACGCGGTGGGCATGGCCTGATGGCCGCGGTTGAAACCGTATCAGATCCAGCAGCAAAAACACCCGCCTCGGGTGGCACAATGGCCAGAATCTTTGACGTCGCATACGAAAACAACGTGATGTTGCGGATATCGGGCAACAACATCATCCTATCGCCGCCACTGATCATCTCGGAACAGGATGTGTCGGACATCTTGTCGGCAATTGATGCAGGATTCGCGGCACTCTGATCAGCGGAAAACAACTCCGATGAAGACCGACAAGCTGGGCAAGATCGATGCCCGGCTTGTTGGTGTTTAACCCCATACCAGCGCCACCAATCGGCGTGTCAAACCGATGGCCTTAAGCAAGTACAAGAGCGTGGCTGATGGCAAGCTGGCTAACAACCCTCGGCCGTTGCCTCGACCGTGTCAAACCGCCCTGCTGCCAAAGCCTGCGGGTCGATCCAGAGCTGCAACGCACCGCTGTCGCCCCACATCATGTTGGCCATGCCATCAGTATCCACTTCCAGCAACAGTACTTTATCAGACATCCGCTCAGGCGCGTCTTGAATCGACAAGCCGGCGCCGAACATTCGGTGACGTGTGCAACCAACGCGATTGGCCATGCGCCCCAACATGTCGTCTGTCATGCCGGCCGGAACGCCATTGACCATGATATAAGGCCACGCGCTTTCAAGCCCACCGAAAAGCCCCCTCTGCAACATTGAGCCCAGCACGATCGCTGCTTGCCCATCATCATAATCTTCGCTGAGGGTGCTGCGCGCGACGTTGCGAATGATCGGGTCACCTTCGACTATCTCGCCGTTCTTGTCTTTGCGCGGAGTTTCAACCTTGTCCCGGATCACTTCCGGTATCCGGGCATCCAAGCCGATCAGAAATTCACGAAAGGCAGCCGCGCGTTCCACCGGCACTTCGGATACAGGGTCGTGCGCCGCAGCCTCTTCAACCCAGGCACGGCAGGTTTCAGGGACATCACCCCCAAAAATATCTGCAATCGGAGCTTCATGCCAGCTCCGCTTGCGAACACGCTGTGGCGGCTTTGGCTCCACGGGCGGCGGCGTTTTGATAGCGAACAAGAGGCGGGCCAACAGACTTTGGTTCTTTAGGTTTGCGGGCGCTGAACGAGGGGGCTTCAGGGCGAATGCAACCCTTCGCATCAAGCTTTCCTGCTGCAGGTTGGAATCCCATGCGCTCACACCCAATTTTGCGTCGCGCCCGACCGCTCTGGCTGTTTCCGCCCAAAGCGTCAGGGCAATTCGTTCCACCATTATCCAGGACCAGGTAAAATTGGCGCCAAAGTCGCCATACTTGATTTCTTTTCCATCCCCGTCCGTTTTGCTGCCGGACATACCGAGCGCGGTGTTTGGCAACCAGTTCGGTACAAGCTTCAGATTGTTGCATTTGGCCGCGTAGTCTGAAGCAGGCATTTGCCCCGCGCACCAGTCTTTCCAAAGCTGAAAGCTATCGGATGAGATTTGAGGTTGGGTGCTGGTATCAGCAACCGGTGCATGAGCCGAATGCTGCATTTCCGTGCCCAGGGTGACATCAGCACCGATCAGCAACGGGACGCGCGGATAGCTTTTGGGAGGTGAAACTATCTGCAATGCTTCGGGGGCATAGATGCGCAGATCATACCATGGCTGGTTTTGGCTTACAGCAGCGTCAGGTCCAAATGCCGGTGCATCCGGCGGCGGTGATACTGGCGCAAAATCTGAGACATCCTGCTCGGTGTAAAGAACCTGAACCGTCCCTTCTTCCATCTCGTAGAATTCTTCGTCAGCACACGCGGCAAAGACAAAAATGGTGCCGGTGGTTGGGAAGGTGGGCAAGCCAAGTTCATTCTCGTTCAATATCAGCTTTCTGGGCAAGGCGTGCAACGCAATCTGCGCAACATGGACCAAAGGGCGTCCCGAACCATCGCGAGGCCATGCCATCCCGTCAGGCAACTGCGGGGCCCCTCCCAGAAAACACCCGGTGCCACGTGGATCTCCGGGGCTGCTCACCAAACAAATCGATGGAATAACCAATTTACTCATCTATCAGAAGTTCCTCATATTCAGCGGTAAATTCCGCACTTTTCAAGCTCGTGAATGAAGGCGTTATGGGTCAAAAGTAAGGCGAAAGAGGTATGCCCGTGAGGGCGGATATTGAACGCTAGGTCCAGGTCGATTGCGGGCAGGCGCGCACTAACCAAAAGTTCGGACCCACACGACATTGTTTTGACAGATTTGAGTCGCAACTAGAGATTATTGACCTTGTTTTCGTTCACCATACCGATTTCGGAGACCGTTATTGCCCGATACCGCATTCAAGAACTTGCTGGCACGCCTCGAAGCTTCTCCTGAAAATCTGACACTCCGACTGGCGGTGATGCGCCGCGCCATGGCCTTGGGTCTGGACAGCCGTGCATTGGAACTGGCGTTTGACATCCAACCCAACGACGTAGTGTCCGCAGACGACCGGAACTTTGTCGCTCAGGTTTTTGCAACGGCAGGGTTGGATGAGGAAGCAGAACTTTGGGGGCACCCTGCGACTGAAGACCAGATACCGGTAGAGGCTGAAGCGGACGCTACTCCGGACACCACCTCCGAAACCGCACCTTTCGAGGAAGAGGCTGCAAATGTAGTGAGTCTGCAGGTCGTCGGAGGACAGTCGACCACCGGCGCCGAAGACACGGATGATCAGATCTCGTTTGCCGATGTTGGCGGGCTTGAGAATGTAAAACGAGACATCGAGCGGCGCATTATCGCACCCTTCAAACAGTCGGGGCTGCTCTCTCGTTTCCGAAAAAAGTCCGGGGGTGGTGTGCTTATGTATGGCCCACCCGGCTGCGGCAAAACCATGATTGCCAGAGCGACCGCAGGCGAATGTGGAGCCCGATTTCAATCCGTTGCCATATCCGACATCCTCGATCCCTATTGGGGTGTTGCCGAGCAACGTCTGACTTCGATTTTTGAACAGGCCCGAAACAATACCCCGACCATCCTGTTCTTTGACGAGATTGATGCGCTTGGGTCAAAACGGTCCGGGCACACTTCGACCCATGTTTCACAGATGGTCAGTCATTTTCTCGCGCAGATGGACGGGGTGAACCAACGAAATGAGGGGGTTCTTGTTCTGGCGGCGACGAACATTCCGTGGTCGATGGATTCAGCCTTTTTACGCCCGGGCCGGTTTGACCGGATGTTCTTTGTACCACCCCCGGATGCTCCGGCCCGCGAAGCGATCCTGCGTATGGAACTGGCCGGGCGACCCGCAGAAACAAATATCCGTTTCGAGAAGATCACAGCCGCCACAAGCGGTTATTCCGGAGCGGACCTTGCGCAGATCATCGACGCGGCAACAGATCTTGCAATTGACGCCACGCTTGCCAGCAATCGCGAAGTTCCCATCAACATGCAGATGCTTGAGACCGCGTCAAAGCAGGTACGCCCATCAACCATCGACTGGCTGACAACGGCACGCAATCATGCGACCTATAGCAATGAAAGCGGACGCTATGACGATGTTCTCGAATTTCTCAAGGTGAATGGGCGTCGCTGATGCAGATGGATATCGCAGACAACATATTGCCGGATGCAAATCCCGCGAAAATTACCGCGCCATATGTGGTATGGATTGCGGGGTTTCTGGCGGGCCCGGTGTTCGGTGCAATTTGGATGTATCGCAACGCCGAGTTTCTGGGCTGTCGCGACAAGCAACGACAGGGCCGCGTGCTATTGGCGTCAGTGCTGTTTTGCGCGCCGATGCTGGTGCTGATTGATTTCATCAAGGACAGCTTTGAGAAAGGCAGCATCGAACGGCTTGGCAACCAGATATTGCTAAACATCGTGCTGGTCGTTGCGATTGTCGCCTCGGGCTACTGCTTTCAGGCGCAGCGCCAACTTTATCAGTTGCACGTGCAGGAAATGGGGCGTGGGCAACTGCGACTGCCCTTTGCGGTGCTGTATGTCTTTGTGTCCTGGCTAATTACCGGACTTCTGCTGGCAATCCTGCCACCACTCGGAGAAGCAATGGGCGGCCTCGCCTACTATCTGAATTGACCATGATGCTACAGAACCGAGACCTTCCGCTTGCCATAGCGGCCACCGACCGGGGCGATAACGACAAAGCGCTCGAACTGTTCCGCAAGGCATTGAAAGAAGAGCCCGAAAGCGCACTTGTGCATGCACATCTGGCTTTCTGCCTTCTCAAACTGGGCAAGCACTTTGCGGCGTCGCGCGCCGCGGACCAGGCCCTCGCACTTGGTCCCAATCTGCCGCTAGCCCATGTGGTGCGCGCCACGATCGATACGGTTTTTGGTGATGACGAAGCTGCCAAAAATGCTCTGGACGAAGCATTACGGCTTGATCCCGAAAACAGGAATGCGCTTGAGATTCGATGCGCGAACGCCTTGCTCAATCATGATATCAAGGCACTGACTGCCGCCGTCGACACGCTTCTTTCATTGTATCCCGACGATGATACGCCTCACTATTTTGCATCCAGACTTGCAACGTTGCGCCTGGACGCCGAAAGCGCAGAACGCCATGCCAGAGCGGCCCTCAGAATTGCACCGACCAACAGCGCCAATCATGTAGCCATTGGATGGGCGTTCTGGGTCAAAAAAGACTTCGAGAAGGCACATGACGCCGCTTTGAGCGCGCTGGCCCTGTCGCCAAACAATCACAACGCACATAGCTTGCTGGCCGCGATTGAGATGCATCGCAAACCGCTGACAGGCTGGTTTCACCGTATTGGCCATATCGCCAACACCGCTAATATCAAAACCGCCGCTCTCTATGTGGTGCCGGCAATCTTCCTCTATATGTCCGCCGCAGATATCCTGAGGTACTTCGAACTCGACACCGCTGCTTCGATGTTGTTCAGAGGCGTTCAGATCACCGCTATTCTGTTGCTGATAAGCACTCAGCTCTATTCAAGAAAATCTGCACAACATCAAAAGGCGGCTTCGCTCCGGCTGGATTATTGAAAGCTGATCGCATGTCGAAGCCGATCTGTTGCCGCAGTTCGTGTTCAGCCGAATATCCGAATGGTAACTGCGGCCATCTTGGTTGTACCCCGATCAGCCCAGTGCAAGATTTGAGCCGCATCTCACCCGAGCCGATTTCGAGCGGGATCAGCGCGCGTAACTTCAAACCCGCAGGTGATCGATGATCGTTGATCGATACTACCAGATTTTTGTGATCTTCATTGCGGTTCTTTGGCTTCGCGAAGACCTGATTTTTGCAATTGTCTTCGGCGTAATCCCGGTCCTGTTTCTCTTGATGCCTGTCGTGGTGGGGCTGCTGCTCTGGCAGTCGGCTTATCAGAATTTCGGCCCGCAGAAGATGCGATTGATGGCCCGGTTGCGGTGGGATCTGAGCCGCAGTGGCAGCATGTTTGCGGATAACCGCAAATCCAAAACCAGCAAGACTATTTTGAAGGTCTATGGTATCGACCCCACCATAGCACTGCCCGAACAAAAAGAGCACCTCAGAGAGTTGCTGGAAAACGCCTATGCAATTGACCGGCGGGTACCTCCTATCTTTCAAAAGTCACTGACGGCAACCAGCCTTGGGCGGGCACTGACAGATGCTTGCGATTTGACAGGTCCCAAGCGCAACTCCTTCATCGCGACACTGATCAGCGTCGAGCCCAAGCACCGCACGGTCGGACCGATACTCCGCATAAAAAGAGCGTTTCGCCGAATTCTCGCCCCCTTGGTCGGGAGCAAGGTACAGCGGCGCCGAATTGAGTTTGTCTATCTGTGCCACTTTACGGATCAACGGATAAAGTCAGATCCTCGACTGGCCGTTCTGACAGAAGCCATCCGCACGGCGCGCGATGCAAATGGCCTGTCCACATTCCCACGTGAACCCGACGTGTTTGACGTCATTGTACAGCTACCCCTTGGAACCCAGCGAAATCTGGTTCTGTTGTCCGAGTTGGTGTTTGGGATACTCAACCTTCGGCGCACAGCGCTTACCGATCCAGGCAGGATAAAGTGGCTTCGCAAATTAAAGGGCGCACTGGATACGCATTCGCCACCGGATCGGGTCCTTTGGGATACGGAAAGGCCAGCACGGTCTCATCCTGCGGCAACCCCCAAACCGGAACGGGCTGCCACGCCCCAACCTGAACCCACCAAAGAAGAACTGTTGGAGGAGCTGCATCAGGAGGCGCGGGACGCGATTTATCTCAGGCGTGCCTGGCCCATCGGCTCAGATCCGGTTGGGCGTTCGTGGTTGGGTGGCATGCCCTGTCTGCCCAAAAGCATCCCCTGGCCGCGCACTCCGCAATCGGGGACCCCGTTGCACTTTCTCGCCCAGATCGATTGCGCAGAACTGCCCCGTGTAAAAGGGGGTGAAGAAATGCCCGAGGATGGGTTACTCCTGTTCTTCGCGAGTGTGAAAGACGATATGGTTTGGGAAGACGAGGGAAGCACTCGTGTGATCTTTGTGCCAGCGAGCGCGGTGCCCGGTGAACCCGCTACGCCCCCATCCCGCTTACCCGACATCGGATATGTTGAGGGCAGTGGCGTTTCTGATCGTTCGGGTATCAACAGCTATCCGTGCTGGCCCATATCCGCTCACCCGATCAAAACCTTTTTCTGGGATTTCGCGATGCCGATGCCAAAGCTGAGTTTGGCGTACGATCTTCAGAAAGGAGCGATGCAGGCACTGTTGCCTGACCGGGTTGAGAAAAGCCATCGGCCGGTTATGGGTAACGAGCTTCTGTACAACTCCGAAGATGATCCCGAATCCGCCCCGACCCGGAGATATTGGGTCCAACCCGAACTCGTCGAAGCCGGGTTACCATTTTGCGGCGCGGTCATGTCCCGTTTCGCGATGGAGCTGGAGGGTAATATGCTGGCCAGTCTGATGGAAAACAGGCGGTTAAAAGAACTTTGGCGTCGAGAGGGGAAGGAGCTTTCGAAAAAAGCCGAAACCACAATGGCCAGGCTGACCAATCATCTGGCGCTGCTGGCAAAGGTATCTGAACGATTGGACGCCCATGCCGATCTTGCGGTTCCCGATCCCGAAACGCGGCAATGGTTCACAAGCTGGCTCGAAGAAATGCAGTCAAAGCATGGCTTTATGGTGCAGACCGAGTTGAGAAATGCCTTGCTGTCGGTTGTTCAACAGGCAGTGACGGATGAACAGATGCGCACGCTGCTGCCATCCGAACTGTATGAGTTCTTCGACGAAACGCTGTGTCCGTCTGCAACCCAGTCTGAGCATATGATGTTGGGTCATACGCAGTTTAAAACCAACGCAACCTGTGGCTCGGGCATCCGTCTGCTGGCGCTGGACAGCGACCGCGGCATGAATTTCATGTTCTGCGATGCAGGAATGATCGAGTTTTGGATTTTGCCGGAAGATCTGCAGAGACGCGATTTCAACAAGGCTCAGGCCTATACTGCCGGAGGCTGATCGCGTCAGAGAGACCAATACCTGATCTCATGCCCTCTCACCCCCTAGTGCATTAAGAAACTCGGCCGCACATCTGGCTTGCATCTGACCAGCTAGCCCAGAGTACTGATCTCTGACAGCTGGCCGGCAAACCGTTGATTGCGAACGCTTTCAGGCGTTATCCTGTAGTGCGAACGGAACGAGCGCCCCAAGGCTGTAACTGATGAAAAGCCAGTGGCCGTCGAAATTTCCCGATGCGACATGTCCGTATGTCTAAGCAGACTATGAGCCCGTTCCAGTCGGAGCTCTCGATAGGTTGTGAGAAGTTTGACGCCGGTCTTACTCAGGAAACGACGCTGAAGCTGACGTGTCGATGTTCCCAATACCTTTGACAAGTCAGGTATTCTAAGCGGATCTTCAACATGTTCCAGCATGGTTTCCAAAGCCTGCCTGACCAGAGGGTCTGCGCCTGAGCGCTGGATCAGCCGATGCGCAAGCTGGCTTTCACATTTCCGTCGCGGCTCCGTCAGGCCAATGTAGCCACGCAACGTGTCCGCCAGATGCTCACCATGATCCTGAGAAACGAGATCCGAGAGCAGCCGCAGGGCACTCAGCCGCGATGATGCGCTATGCTTGCGGCCATCGCTGGACAAATGGGTGCTCCGGCCGCCGTCTCTCAATCCACCTTCGCGCGCTGCTGCTGTAAAGTTCGGATGAATGGCTGCCATCGTCTTGTCTGCGTGCCCGGCCTGGGCCAACAGCAGCACTGCACCCCCGACAAGGACCGTACGAGATGAGAGGTTGAGGACCTGAGAAGCCCACGCCAGATCCCTTCCCTCAAAGTGCCAGCGCGTTCGCAAATCTCCCCAGAAGATTGCCGTTCGCCCTGCCCAATATAGTGGTCCGTCGACGGGATCCTCTGCGAACACGCGAATATTCACAAAATAGGTATGATCTTCGATCAGATCATTCAGGGCGCGATAAAAGTCAACGACCATCTCTGCAGACGCGCGCGCGTCCGGATCAGCCAGGATCACATCGATCTGCTGTATTCTTTCAGCCGTCGTTGATGCAGTTCTGGTCAGATGATCCTGACCGTTCTTGAGGACATAGTGTTTCATTGTTCCTCCATCTGCAAAATGTGAGCCTTGCCAGTTGCGGCACTGCCCGTTTTCGATTTCCCCCGCCTCATGGCGGGGGAATATTTTGTTCTCTCTATTACTCTGCGGCTTCTTCGTATTCTGACATGGGCGGGCATGTGCAGATTAGGTTTCTGTCGCCGTATGCGTTGTCGACGCGGTTGACGGGGGACCAGTATTTGTCGACGCCCATGGAGCCCG
>NZ_JBQFQS010000016.1:0-55523 GCF_056537005.1 Ruegeria sp. CH6
AATCTGGAAGGAAAAGTTCCTGAACCAAACTTGACCTGACAGAACCCGCCAGAAAAACGGCCAGCTGTCAGATCACATCGGAACCACTACAGGTAAGGTAAGTCCGCATTCTTTCAAAAAGATCGCATCCAAGTCCTATCTGAGCGGGTACGTATTAGAAGAATACGAGACCTAAGTGGTGATAGCGGTCCTGCTGCGGTCTCAACCGGGAATGTCCCGTCGTCAGCAGGATCGCTTGATTTTCGAAATCGCGAAGACGCCGACAATCCTGTTTGCCGTGTCGCACCAATCAATGACCAGAAAGACCTCTGCGTTTCTAAGAGTGCCTTCTTCCAAGAATTGAACAAGGTACTGACATAATTGATACATTACCCGAAACAAGCCTGACATGTCGGCATTCTATCGCTCCCTCAAAATTACAACGGGGAAGTGAGTACGCATGTTTCCAGAGACACATCTGATCAAATTGTTCGGCAGTACATCGATTACAGCGCTGCTTACAGTTGGGGCGGTTTCAGCGCAGGTGATCGTCGATCCCGGTGACACTCTGATTGTGAATCCAGGGGATGCGATAAACGATCAAGTATTGCTGTTTGATAACTCGACCTTGCGCGTTGAAAGCGGTGGGTCTGTAACCAACCTCGGTAGTACTGTATTGGCAGGCGAAGCGGACGCAGCGCTTGAGGTCATCAACAACGGTAAAATACGTTCGGTCAACGCTACAGCGCTCTGGTTGGCAACAAGCACGCTTCGACTCGAGAACTCTGGTGAAATTGTTGGCAATGTCGACGGGATACATCTGCTTTCACCTAGCTCATCACTGACCTACCTTCATAATGATGCGACCGGTGTCATTAGCGGCGTCTCCGGAACCGCGGTTCGGGTCGGAGGTACGAGCCAGACCGTTGTAAACGACGGGTTGATACTAGGCGATGACGTCGGATTCCATGGAACAGGATCGATCGGCACGATCCAGAACACGGGTAGAATCCAAGGCACGGATGTTTTCGGAATATTTGGTGAGGCTGACATTGGTCAGATCCTGAATTCCGGCGAGATACTGGGCACATTTAACGCCATTCGCTCCGTCGGGAATGTGGGCGAGCTCTCTAATCAAGGGGTCATTCGCGGGGGGCAAGACGCGATCGCAATTGGTGGAAGTTTGGGGGTATTGAGAAATGATGGTTTCATCGAATCGCTAAATAGTGACGGAGTATCCATCGACGGCCAAGTCGCCCTATTGGACAATACTGGACAGATTATTTCTCACGATGGCAATGGTGTGACAGCCAGTAGCGGGATTTCGACATTTGCAAATTCGGGCACAATAAGCGGCGCTCAAGTAGGTGTTCTTAGCGACGGAACCATGACATCGTTGAACAACAGTGGTGTGATTCACGGTAACGGCAGTGTCGGCCTTGCGCTCAGGGACGTCAAAAATTTCGTCAATACCGGCACTATTTCCAGCGATAACGCTTCGGGCGCGATTACTGGACAAATCAAAACCTTTTTCAATGCAGGTCGGATTGAAGGTCACGAGCTCGGGCTTGGTATCGACGGAGACGTAGGCAGTTTCGAAAACCACGGTACCATTACCGGACGGCTCAACGCAGGCTTTGAAAACACCGGTGTCATATCCTCATTCGTTAACACCGGAACGATTTCAAGCAGAGATGACGTTGGTGTTGTTCTGAATGACGCCACAGCTTTCACCAATAGCGGTTTGATCAAAGGCAACACTGTGGCGTTCGAAATCAATGCGAGCACTGGCACGGATCTCTTTCTGCGCCAGGGGTCCAACATCCAAGGTTTGATCGATATTGTCGGTTCGAGCACCCTGAACACTGATCCCGGAATGAACCTTGATCTGACGTTCAAGAACGATGTGCCTTCTGTTGGAGACACTGCAGGTTCGCCTTTTGTGGTTAGTAATGACACGATCGTTGTGATCGACCCTGCCGGGTTCGCCGGATCTGACATCTTTGCCAACGATCTGGTTCGCTCAATTTCTGATGTCGCAGGCAACACTGGGACTCGTATTCCTTTGATCAGGCGCGAAAACGGGATCGAAAAAAATGTCTGGTTTACAGGTTTCGGAGGGCAAAATCAGGTATCAGGGGCTGGTATTCTTCAAGATAGCTATGGTGGTGTGATTGGTGGTGTGGACCTACCTACAGCCTACGGCTCGCTTATTGGTTTATTCGGTGGTGTTGCAACCGGTGACATAACCTCAGAAAACTCAGGCAATTCGCTTACCACTAAATCTATTTTCGTCGGTGGTCGGTACCACAGCGACTTTGGATCCAACTACATTCGTGCATCGATTGTCGGAGGGCAGCTAAGTTCTGATGGCAACAGGCAAGTATTTAACAACCTGGCTGCAGGTGGGGTTGAGACCGGCACTTACGACTATGATGGTTACTTCCTGTCGCCTTCTATCGAGTTTGGAGCTCGGCTCGATAATGTGCTGGCGAACAGACCGATTTTGGCCAGCCTGCAGCTCAGCTATCTACATACATCCGAAGATGGATACACCGAAACTGGGGTTGCCAGCCCAATCACGGTAGATGGCAGTCAGAGTGACTACGTGAATGCCCGGGCTCAGGTCACATTACCACACGAGTTCTCTCTGGGCGCAGGTCCGGACGCGCTGTTGGAATTAACGGCCGGTTTCGACGGGCAGTTCACACTGGGAGACGCGTCGCGAAACGCAAGTGTACTAGGCTCTGAGATTACCTTGAACCCAACCTATGATGACCAGCTCATTCGCGGGTTTATCGGGGGTGGGCTCCGCCAGCAGACACGCGATGGTCGCGGGGTATTCTCAGTGGGTGCGGACGGGTTTTTCGGAGGCAGCGACAACTACGAGATTCGTGGAACACTGTCCTTTCAATATGTCTTCTAGGACGAACCAAATCCTCCACCAATCAATCCATGTTTAAACAAGGAAGAAGTATGCTTACAGGATGTAACTGCTCTGGGTTACTTGGAATTCTGTTTGTACTTGCCACCAGTACCAATTCTGACCGAGTCTGTGTTGGGCAAGTATGAGGTTGTTTCCGAATGCTCGAGGCGTCCAGCAGCAAGGAGTGATCATGTGTGCAAAGGTGGAAGCCCTGCCCAGTACCTCACCTCTGCATTCGCTTCGAGCCCAAAGCGGAGCTTGATAAGTAGCCTGAGTGTCAAGCGTGCAGCAAGTTACGAGCGGTGCAAATCAGATATTGGATTTGGAACAGAATAAAGGCGAATTATTGGACATTGCCGACATTGCACTCACGCAGCACTCTTCGCGGTCTAACCTGAGCAGTTGCAACAGATTCCCTCGGCCCTGCTCATCAAATATTGGTTTGTTCACTTACTCGCCTCTTTGGCAGATAAGATATGCGCTCGCATCAAGTCCGAAGCCCGGTCCAGATCGCCCGCATCGACGGCATCCAGAATGGCAACATGCTCGTGGCAGGCCTGCAAAGTGCGCACCTTGTTCTGGTAGTTTTGATACTCCTTTATCCGACCAGCTGGTTCATCGGAATCCAGCGCGCGTATGAAGAACCTGTTCCGGCAAAAAGAGATTAAGGTGCCGTGCAGGCGGATGTTGGACTCATATACCAACGTCAGGTCGAAATCTGTCATGATCGTGTCGATCAGGTGGGTCTGTTCAAGTCGGAGTTCGGCTATCCTCTCTGGGTCCACGGTGTATCCGGGCTCTAGGAAAACGGCTGGTTCCAGAAGCAGTCGAAACCGGAACATATCCTCCGCTTCCGCCTCGCGCGATTTTGCCAATGGTGTGACCTGCCATCCATAACCTGGATTCTGTCGCACTAAACCTTCGTTGGATAGGCGGAACAGGGCTTCTTGCAAGGGAGCGCGCTCGGTCTGAAAGCGTCGCATCAGTTCGGCCTCACTGATCCGATCACACAGATCGCCTGCGAAATAGGCGTCGATAATTTTGTGATAAAGCTTGTAAGCCTGCTGACCGGTTGTCTGATAGTCCAGATTGGGCAACTTGTCGGCATCAATGCATAGAAAATACCCCCGGCGAGGCCGATGCTCTGCTACGCCGATTTCACACAAGAAATCCAACGCGGCTCGGACCGGAGTTCGGGACACCGATAGTTCCTTGGCAAATACAGATTCTCTCAGAGGGTCACCAGAATCCAGGCCCCGTTTTTTGGCAGTATCCATAATTTGTGCTGCCAGCTCGCGTTGAAGATCCGATACCTTCCGAGCAGGAGGCGAAATTTCTGACATGCTATTTTCTTTACGGTTTTCAAAGGTTAATCGCAAGTGTACTTTGTCGCGAAAAATGCAAATCACTGACGAGCGCAGCGTGTACCCACCGGTGGAGAAAGCAGATGGAATCGAAGGCACAAGCCGTAAATGCAGCGTTCCCGCTTGGGTACTATGACAAGGGGTACACACCGTTTTATGCGCTCCAAAGCGAACCGCGGCTCAGCTACTGCCTGTATGTGCCGATGGATTACAAAACAGATGATGACCGGATCTATCCGCTGGTGGTGCTGGTGCACGGTACGGAAAGAGGGGCACATCTGTATCGGGACGGGTTTGCCGAGTTTGCTGAACAGCAAAAAGCGATCGTGCTTGCACCTTTGTTTCCGTGCAATCTGTTGTTTGTTGGCGATCAAGAGAACTACAAACTGCTGCGAGCACGGGATTTCCGGTTCGATCTTTCCCTGTTGTCGATGGTGGACGAGGTTGCCGCGCGTTACCGCGTTCAATCCGACAAGTTCTTGCTTCATGGCTTTTCCGGAGGCGGACATTTCGCCCATCGGTTTCTCTATGCACACCCCGACCGTCTGAGCGCTGTCTCAATTGGCGCACCCGGGGTGGTAACGCTGTGTGATCAAACCAAGCGGTATCCATTGGGATTGGACGGAATGGCCGATTATCTGGGTGGTGAGATCAAGCCCGATCTGATCGAGCACGTGCCGGTCCAATGCGTGGTTGGCTCGAAGGACACCGACACTTGGGAGATCACGGTAGAACCTGGCGAGCTGTTCTGGACCCCAGGTATCAACGATACTGGACGTACCCGAATTGACAGGCTTCGCAGTCTGGCTACTTCGCTTGAAACAGCGGGGTGCTCTGTGCAGTTTGATCTCATCTCCGGTGTGTCACATGACGAGCGGGGCTTGGTGGCGTCGGTGCAGGCGTTCCTGAAGGACCACCTGACCTGAATAGGCAAGGCAAAAACTGGTGTCGTGCTTTGCCGCCGCGGCAATCGTCTAAGTCATCTGATGTGTTTCAATCAGGCTTCAACCAACACCCTGCCCCCAACTCTGAGGATACGAGCGTCGGTTCGAAAGACCTGCTGCATCATAGCATCCGAAACTATATCACCGGGAGTGCCGCAGGGGCCCAACCGCCCGTCAGTCAAAGTAATCATGGTGTCTGCGTAGGCACATGCATAGTTGATGTCATGCAGTACGATCACCACCGTTCGGCCATGATCACGTGTGAGACCCTGCAGAGTCTGCATCAGAGAACGGCTGGCGGCAATGTCGAGATTGTTTAGCGGCTCGTCCAGCAGCACATATTCGGTGTCCTGGGCGAAAACCATTGCCACAAATGCACGCTGGCGTTGGCCACCAGAAAGACTGTCCAAGGGTCGATCGCGGAAATCTATCAAATCAAATGTTTCAATTGCCTCATCGACTTTGGCAACGTCCTGCGATCCCGGACGCCCACGATGATGCGGGTAGCGTCCAAAGCCAACCAGTTCGGCGACTGTGAGGCGGGGGGTGACCTCGGTCGTTTGGGGCAGGATTGCCAATGTCCGGGCCATGTTCCGTGCAGGCGTGGTCTGCACGTCCAGTCTGTTGACCAAGACTTGCCCACTTTGCAAAGGTTGCAATCGTGCGATCAGACTGAGCAGCGTTGATTTTCCAGCCCCATTTGGACCGACCAGCGCCGTGATCCCGCCGCTGGGGATCTGAACGGAAACGTCTTTCAAAACTGGTTTTCCGTTATGCTGGTGAGTGATGTTGGAGGCTGTAATCATCTGCGTAAACTCTTCAGAATAAGGGTCAGGAACACCAGCCCACCGACAAGGTCAATGACCACGGACAAAGGTGTGACTAGGCGAAAAACACGCTCCAACAGCAGTTGCCCTCCGACCAGCGTGATGGCCGAGATCAATGCAGCAACCGGTAAGAGATGGGAGTGGTAAGGGCTGGGTAGGACAAACCGCGCCAAGGACACAACCAGCAGGCCCAAAAAGGCCACGGGACCGACCAGAGCAGTGGATACCGAGACCAATACCGCCACCAGCAGCAAAGTCATCAGATATCCGCGATGAGGATTTTCACCCAAGCCGATAGAGATGTTACGACCTAGCATGAGTACATCCAGACGAAATCGCATAGACCAGGCGGTGACTACGGCGAGTGCTGTCAGCGGAGCTGCAATGGCTAGCGTGTCAATCGACAGGTCGTTGAACCTCGCGAAGCTGGCCACCTGTATGAACGCAAATTCGTTGGGATCGATTATCCTTTGCAGGAATGAGGTAAGCGACCGGAACAGTGTAGCCAGTATCACTCCGGTCAAGATCATGCGGAACAAATCCTGCCTGTTGTCCAGCAGCAGGGATCCAAAAAGCAGTAGAGAAACAGCCACCATCATCGAGCCCGTTATCAGAAACGTCTTGATGGGTGCCAGATCAGCCACGACCAACCCGCCTAAAGCGTAAACCGACCCGGTCAGGATCAATACATAAAGTGCATCGAACCCCATGATCGACGGAGTGAGGATCTGGTTCCCCGAGATTGTTTGAAACAAAACGGTGGCGGTGCTGACAGCCACACCAACCACCACTAGGGCCAACAACTTGGCGCCACGAAACGGAAGGATAAAGTCCCAACCCGCTTTGGCGTCAACAGTCATGTAAGCGATGCAAATCAGGGCGAAAGCCAGGCTCAGGCCGACCAACAATTTAGTAGGCACTGCGTGACCTCGAATACAGGATCATCAAGAAAAACACTGCTCCGATCACGCCAAAGACCGAGCCCACCGGGATTTCGAAGGGAAAACGCAGTATGCGCCCCAATATGTCAGAGATCAGCACCAGCCCGGCTCCGGTCAGCGCTACTAACGGCAGGGTCTGGCGCAGGTTGTCGCCATAGCGCCGCGAGATAATGTTGGGTACGACCAATCCTACAAAGGGGATCATGCCTACGGTTACCACGGTCAGCGCCGTTACCAGGGAAATCACCAGCAGCCCTGCCGCCATGATCTGCCGATAGTTCACACCCAACCCGGTCGCCATGGTTTGCCCCATACCGATGATCGCCAATTGATCTGCAATCAGATAGACCAGCCCCCCAGCCAACGCCGCCAGCCACAGCAGTTCGTAGCGGCCTTTCAGAACGCCGGAAAACTCACCCGTGGTCCAGATTGCAATGCTTTGCTGCAAGTCAAACTGATAGGCGAAGAACACGGATACTGCCCCCAGTAGCGCGCCATAGATCAGCCCTACTAGCGGAACCAGCAAAGGCTGGGTTATCGGCAGTCGCCGAACGATGGCCAGAAATCCCAGCGAAGCGACCAAGGCGGTTGTTGCTGCCAATCCCATGCGCAGGATCAATGGCGCGGTCGGGATTAGAATTGTAGCCAACAGTATCCCCAAAGCTGCCCCTTGTCCGGTGCCCGTCGTCATGGGTTCCACGAACCGATTGCGAACGATGGCCTGCAGAATGATGCCGGCCATGGCCAGAACAGCGCCTGTGATAAGAACGGCCAGAGTGCGGGGTAGCCGGCTGACAATCAGAACGCGTAATGCTTCGGGATCACTAAAGGCCTGTTCCCACGACAGGTTGATCACACCAACGCCGAGCGAGACAACTGACAGGGCCAGAATTATACCTAGCCCTATCCATATTTCTAATCGCAGTGTGCGCACAGATTAATCAGCCTCAAATGCAGCTGCGATCTGATCCAAGGTCAGCGTCATGGATTGGATGCCGCCTGCCGCGATATAGAGCGGTGTGCTGTCAAGATAGATGACCTTACCGGTCTCCCAGGCTTTGGTTTCCTGCACCAATGCGTTGTCCAGAACGGTCTGCGCGGCGTCACCATTTTGTCCAATGGCGGCCATGCGGTCGATAACAATCAAAACATCGGGATTGGCGTCATGGATAAACTCAAAACTGATCGCTTCGCCATGGGTGGAGGATTCGATATTTTCGACAGCCGGCTTCAACCCCACCGTGTCGTATAACCAGCCAAAGCGTCCTTCGGGGCCATAGGCTGAGATTTTGGGACCGTTGGTCATTACGACAAGGGCTGATCCTTGACCCGAGGTGGACTTGCGCGTCGCTTCAACTTTAGCTTCGAACGCTTGCGCAAGCGCGGCGGCCTCTGCCTGCTTGTCAAAGATTTCGCCATAAGCTTCCAAACGGTCCAGGCCCTGACCCACTGTGTCTTCCCAGATCGTCATGTCGATTGTCGGGGCGATTTTGTTCAGCTTGGGCACAGCCTTGTAAGACCGACCGCCGGCAATCACCAGATCAGGAGCAATTGCAGCGATTGCTTCGTAATCTGGCTCGAACAACGTACCGACATGCGCGGCGCTGTTGGTCACCTCTGCCAAATAGTCCACATAGACTGGGTGTATCGTAGCATCTGGCACGACTCCCAGAGCCAGCAGACTGTCCAGAGCAGCCATGTCAAACACAGCGATTTTGCCTGGTGTGACAGGTACGTCCTGACGGCCACGATAGGTTTCGATTGAAACAGTTTGCGCCGAAAGTGGTGATGCCAGCAGACACAACGCAACAGCGAGCTTTTTGTACATAACAGTCCTCATGATCAAGGCTTGGCTGTCACGATGACTGGCTGAGCGGGGGTCCATAGTGTTCTGGCACATGGGGCAGGCCAGAACTAGGTCGGTTTTCTGAGTGAGTGATTTTAGTGTGGCAGGATCGGTGTTTCTTCCATGATTGTATTTTATGTGTTGAAGTACAATTTTGACTGTGCCAAATAACCGCAAATCGGTAGCCATTCAACCACCTAGCCAAACGATAAAAAAATACAAAAGAACGGGTTAGGACATGAAAGCACACCGATATCTGGCCTATGTTGCCACTGGCTTGCTGCCGCTGGCAGCACATGCAGAAGATGACATATTCTTGGGGACAATTTTGATTTCAGCACCAACTCTGGAAGATCCGGAAGGTGAGGAAATCGATATCACCAGCGACGAACTGGCACTTACCAATCCTTCAGATCTTTCTGAGTTGTTTGTGGCGGAGCCGACTGTACAGGTTGGCAGCTCGATCCCATTGTCTCAGAAACTCTACGTCAACGGCATTGAGGAAAACAATCTGGCAATCTCTATCGACGGAGCGCGCCAGAACAACAAGATCTTCCACCACAACACGACGACTTTGGTCGATCCGGGGTTGCTCAAGGCCGCGCGGATTGATCCCGGTGTCGCCCCTGCGGACGCAGGTCCCGGTGCACTTGCGGGGGCCTTGGCCTACGAGACCAAGGATGTAGCGGACCTGCTGTCCGAAGACGCCAACTTCGGGGGTAGGTACCGGTTCGAGTATCAGTCGAACGGTGACATCGTAGCCAACAGCCTCACACTCTATGGCCAACAAAGTGGCTTCGAATACTTGGGCTACCTAAAATACGCGACCGGGAACACGCAAAAGGATGGTAGTGGAAACGAAATCATCGGGTCCGCCACAGACTTGTTAAGCGGATTGGTAAAAACCGCATATCAAACCGAGGAAGGCAGCCGGTTCGAGCTGTCGTATGAACGCGTCAGAGATGACGAAGTGCGACCCTATCGGGCTAATATCGGTCAAATCATTGGTGGGCGTCCCGTGCCACTCACACGCCCATATGATCTGAAACGCGAGAACGTGGTTTTCACTTATACCGAAGCCGACCCCAAGGGGTTGTGGGACCCCAAAGTTCTTCTTGCATATAGCAGTTCCGAACTGTTCCTGGACGAATCCGGTCTGCCGACGAACCAGACTGTTTCCGGCAAGACCGACAGTTTCAACGGTGAGATCTCCAACCGCTTCGATTTTGGGTGGACCGAAATCAATGCCGGACTGGATTTCTACAATGATACTGCTGATACGGACTACAAGTCCCTGCGGTTCTCAAATCGGGATGAAGCGGCTTCAGAGAAGCTGCGGAACATTGGTGTTTTTGCGCAGGTCCGTATGCGGCCCAATGATCGGACTGACCTTTCCTTCGGTCTGCGTGGTGATTTTCAAGACTTCACCGGAGTTGACGGTTCTAAACAGTCTACCAGCGGAATTTCGGGTAACTTTGCAGCACAATACAACATCACGGATCAATTCACTGTAAGCGCAGGATATTCGAACGTCTGGGGCGGCATCGAACTGGCTGAGAACTTCATCATGAACCCAGCCTGGAGCTATCCGGCAACAGGGATCGAAGATGTTACCTCCGAAAACGTGTTTGTCGCGGCCAAGTATGATGTTGGAGTCTGGGTGGCTAACGCCAAGTACTTCCACACTAAAATTGACAATGCCCGCGCTGCATCCTATCGCGCCGGGCCTGCGGAGACAGCGGATCTTGAATCTAAGGGATACGAACTGGGCTTTGGATATGCGTGGAATGGTGGCTTCGTAAGAGTGGGCTATGCCAACATTGATACGGACATCAATGGCCGCACCGCGGACTCCTTCACCGGTAACTATCTGACTATGCCGATGGGCGAGTTTGTATCATTGCAAGCGGCGCATCAGTTCAACAACGGGGTTCTGATCGGTGGCGATGCACAAGTGGCGTTTGATTACGATGACACGTACGATTTCGCTACAGGCGGGCGTGGTCCAGAACTGCCAGGTTACACCGTGGTCAACGTATTTGCTCAATACTCTCCCAAAAAGATGCAAAACCTGACCCTTCGGGCCGAGGTTAGCAATCTACTCGATGAGACTTATGCGAACCGCGCAACCTATGGGCAAGAATTCGTAGGTGAAGTGGTTGCTCTGAACGAACCAGGTCGTTCGCTGCGCCTCATGGCAGAGATCGAGTTCTGATACGTAATCGAGAGAAAAAACGGGGTTGGCAATTGAATGTTGTCAGCCCCCATTTTCATTGCGGTCGGAGCTTTTTACCAATGCCTGCCCGTGTCCGACCTTTAGAGATCGCATACATGAATCTGATTGAGTTTGTACTGGTGGGTGAAGAGGTACTCGCCGTTGGTTGCAGCGCGGGTGCAATCGAAGAAGCAGCCAACGCTGAAATCCTGGCCTATCAACGAAATCTATCTACGTGTTCTCGGCAAGCGGATGTACCTCTATCGGGCTGTCGATAAAGCAGGGAAACTCCGTTCCTTTAGGAACTGGATCATGAAATAGCCTAGGTTAAATGAAGGCGATTTACCTTAATTCGCCGGTGCTCAGTTCTTATGTCCGGTAAGACCCAGGCGTTCGGTTTGTCCACTTTCGGAAGGCCCTATGAAAGTTCGCAGGGGCCGAGAAGCCCGTGTCAAACGCGATTTGATCTATGCTGTCCGTGCTTTGCTGAAGAGAACGGATCGCGATGTCTCGGCGCAGGGCATCTTTGATGTCCTGAAAGGATGTCCCCTCATCTTTCAAGCGTCTGTTCAAAGTCCGAGGCGTCATCTTAAGAGCCCGGGCCGCATCCGGAAGCTGACAAATCTGCCAGGTCGCTCCGTAAAGAAAGGCTCGGACACGAAGGCTATTTGTATGGGCACGCGAGCCGGTAAAGATCCAATCCAACGGTGCACGTTCAAGGAACACGGATGCCTCAGCGGGGCTTCGACTGACAGGGCGCATAAACTGGCGTGGATCAAAGCGAATGCTGGTTTGTGGGGCATCGAACTCGACGGGGCACGGGAAGACAACCGAGTAATCTGCTGCAAATTCCGGGCGGGCAAAGGCAAAGCAAACCGTTTGCACCGGTGTTTCAGACCCGCTGAGCCAGGATAGCAGCCCATGCGCCAGCTTCAGGATCAGCATGTGACCGAAACGCTGCGGCTGAGTTTCGCCTAAGTAAGGCACCAATGCCAACTCCACTTCGTCCGGTTTGTTCCGCAAGTCAAAATAGAAGTCATCCAGAAGCAGGTTCCAGAACGTCGAAAACCGATAGAGAGCCGAGGTCAGGCTGCTCGCTCCGCGTTGAACCGTCACAAGATGCTGCAATGCGCGTGGCCGGATCGGTCGGCTCCAGAGACCCATCATTTCATCCCCAGTCTCAGGCGCGGCAAGTTGATACAGTCGGGCTATTTCATTGAGTGTGACACGTTGAGTTGGTGCCATCGGACTGGTTTGAAGGCCCGAGCGTTCCAGCAGCGAATCCATCTCTTCCGGGGTGCAGCGAGACCTAAGTGCATCTAGCCAATCCTGAATAAATGCCGCTGAAACCGTCGTCAGAGAGATGGGGTCATTGCTGGTCATAAGAATCTCTGTTTGACGTAATCGGATACTATTTTGTCAAAAAATGAGCTTATCGACAATCCATAGGGCAGATAGATGACGCGAAACCATAATGACCGCCAGGGAGCCTGGAATGTCCTATCAGCCACCCGTTCAGGATTTGATGTTTTGTGTCGAGCACTTGTCCCACTGGGAGAAGGTGTCGTCGCTGGCCGCATATTCGGACTACGACTTGGAGGATATTGGTGCTGTTCTCGAAGGCTATGCCCGGTTCTGCGGTGAGCAGATCGCCCCTTTGTCCCATATTGGAGACACGTTGGGGGCCCGGTTTGACAACGGGCGCGTGACTATGCCTGAGGGCGACGCGCAGGCCTATGCACAGTTCGTCGAGATGGGTTGGCAGGCCCTGACCCACCCGGTGGAATACGGTGGCATGGGGTTGCCGCGAACCGTCGGCGCAGCAGCGGTGGAAATGCTGAATGCCGCTGATATGAGCTTTGGCCTCTGCCCACTCCTGACTGATGGGGCCATTGAGGCGCTACTGCTGACGGGTTCGGATGATCAGAAAGCCATGTACCTTGAACCGCTGATTGCTGGACGCTGGTCCGGCACGATGAACCTGACGGAACCACAAGCGGGCAGCGATCTGGGGCGCGTGGCGACCAAAGCGGTGCAACGTGCGGATGGCAGCTATGGCATCTCAGGAACGAAAATTTTCATCACATATGGCGCTCATGATCTGACCGAGAACATCATCCATTTGGTATTGGCCCGTACACCCGACGCACCTGCCGGGCCCAAGGGGCTGAGCCTGTTCATCGTGCCGCAGAAGCTTGTGGAAGCGGACGGGACGGTAGGATCAGAAAATACGGTCAACTGTGTGAGCATCGAACACAAGCTTGGTGTTCGCGCCAGTCCGACGGCGGTTCTGGAATACAAAGATGCCACAGGGTTCTTGATCGGCGAGGAAAATCGCGGGTTAGAGTACATGTTCATCATGATGAACGCAGCGCGGTTCTCCGTTGGTGTGCAAGGTATTGCGACTTCTGAGCGGGCCTACCAACGTGCCCTGGCCTATGCACGCGAGCGGGTGCAAAGCCGTCCGGTGAATGGTCAGGCCAAAGACGCAGTCGCCATCATTGAACACCCGGATGTCCGCCGTATGCTCATGCGGATGCGCAGCCTGACGGAAGGCGGTCGGGCCATGGCAGCGGCGACCGCTGGGTTGTTGGACATCGCACATCATCAAGACAATCCGGAGATGGCTGCCCTGGCCGAATTCATGGTTCCGCTGGTCAAAGGTTTCTGCTCGGAACGTGCAGTTGAGGTCGCATCGCTGGGCGTGCAAATCCATGGCGGCATGGGCTTTATCGAGGAAACCGGTGCCGCGCAGCATTACCGCGACGCACGCATTCTGCCGATTTACGAAGGCACCACCGCCATTCAGGCCAACGACCTTCTAGGGCGCAAGGTAATTCGCGACGGCGGCGAAACTGCCCGCCGCTTCGCAGCTCGGATAAAGGCAACCGAAGCGGAACTGGCCGACGGTGACGCAACGGCGCAAGTTATCAGCACAAGTCTTGCGCAGGCGCGCGGCGCGTTTGAAACCGCATTGGATTGGTTGTTGGAAAACAGCCGAAAGGACATCGATGCAGCCTTTGCGGGCTCGGTCCCGTTCCTGATGTTGACGGGTACGCTGGCGGCGGGATGGAAGCTGGCGAAGGGTGCGTTAGCCGCGCAGGCTGCGCTGGATGCTGGACAGAATACGCAATTCATGTCCCAGAAAATTGCCACCGCCCTTTTCTTTGCGCAGCACATTTTGCCTGAATGCATGACCGAACACACTCGCATTCTGTACGGCTCGCGCAGCCTGCTTGATGCGGCTTTTGCCGAATAATCCCTCGAAAGGACCTGACCCATGAATGATGTCGTGAACCCTGACACTTACGAAAGCCTCGCGATTTCAGAGCGTGAGAACGGCCTGTACGTCGTAACTTTGAACCGCCCTTCAAAGCGCAACGCACTGGATGTGGCCACAATCGAGGAACTGATCCGCTTTTTCAGTGGTGCCCGTATGGCCGGTGTCAAAGCTGTGGTTCTGGCCGGTGAAGGCGACCATTTCTGCGCGGGACTTGATCTCGTCGAGCATTGGAAAGCCGACCGTAGCCCGGATGACTTCATGCATGTCTGCCTGCGCTGGCATGAGGCATTCAATAAGATGGAGTATGGCGGTGTGCCGATCATTGCTGCACTCAAAGGTGCCGTTGTCGGCGGTGGACTGGAACTCGCCAGCGCGGCGCATATCCGGGTGATCGACCCGGGAACCTATTTCGCTCTACCCGAAGGTCAGCGCGGAATTTTCACTGGTGGCGGAGCGACCATCAGGGTGTCAGACATGATCGGCAAGTACCGCATGATCGACATGATCCTGACGGGCCGCGTTTATCAGGGGCAAGAAGCCGTCGACCTGGGGTTGGCACAATACATCACCGAAGATGGCGGCAGCATGGCCAAGGCGATGGAGTTGGCGGAACAAATTGCGCAGAACCTGCCGCTGACCAACTTTGCCATCTGCTCTGCGATCAGCCACTTGAACAACATGTCGGGCATGGATGCGGCCTATGCAGAGGCTGTGGTGGGCGGAGTGGTCAATACCCAACCTGCGGCCCGTGCGCGCCTGGAAGCTTTTGCAAACAAAACCGCCGCCCGCGTGCGGCCCAACAGCTAACTCAGGCGGAACCGGGATGCGTCAGCAATTCGAAGCTCTTCAAAAGACCCGGGCCAACCATGTGCCCTTGTCGCCGATATCCTTCCTGCGCCGCGCCGAAAACCTGCACGGTGCGCGAACGGCGGTGATCTATGGTGACATTCAAAGAACATGGGCCGAAACTGCAAGCCGCATTCGCGCTGTGGCCGGTGGGTTGGTAGAACTTGGCGTGCAGAAGGGCGACACGGTTTCGGTTCTGAGCCCGAATGTCCCGGAACTCTTTGAGTTGCACTTTACTCTGCCGCTGACAGGCGCTGTCCTCAACACGCTGAACACGCGGCTGGAGCCGGAAACTATCGCCTACATTCTGGATCACGCGGACACGAAGCTGGTGATCGTGGATCAGGAGCTTGTACCGCTTCTGTCCAAAGCCTTTGATCTTCTCGGGCGATCTTTGCCAGTGGTCGAGATCGCCGATCCTGCGGTTACGGGTGAGAGCCTTGGTGGTAAAACCTATGACGCGTTGACCGAAGCCACACCGCTACCAATAGAACTGCCCAATGATGAATGGGATGCGATTGCGTTGAACTACACGTCCGGTACGTCCGGGCGCCCGAAAGGCGTTGTCTATCACCATCGCGGGGCCTATCTGATGGCGCTCGGCACAGGGACGGCCTGGCAGATGCCGCCTTACCCGGTCTATCTGTCGGTGGTGCCGATGTTCCACTGCAACGGCTGGGGGCACCCGTGGTTGATGGCCATGCTTGGCGCGACTGTCGTGTTTACTCGTGCTCCGGCGGCAGACCGTATTCTGAACGCGATCCGTACCCATGGCGTGACTCATTTCGGTGCGGCGCCCATCGTGTTGCAAATGTTGGCCGAAGCCGCGAGCGAGGCGGCCCCATTCGATCCGGCAATCCGCGTTTTGACGGCGGGTGCACCACCGCCGCCATCGGTACTGGAAAAAACCCGCTCGATGGGGCTGGATGTCATGCAGGTCTACGGCCTGACAGAGACCTACGGCCATATCTCGCAGTGCCTTTGGCAGGATGACTGGGATCAACTCAGCTCAGCGGAGCAAGCCGAGTTGCAGGCGCAGCAAGGCATCGCCTTTCCGATGGTCGAAGAGGTCACGGTGATCGACCGTAGCAGTGACGCATCTATACCGAGCGATGGTGTTACACAGGGCGAAATCGCCGTTAGGGGCAACACGGTGATGGCGGGATACTACAAGGACGCCGAAGCCACATCGAAAGCTTTTGAGGACGGCTGGTTCTGGTCTGGTGACGGCGCTGTCTTACATGAAAACGGCTACATCCAGATACGTGACCGGCTAAAAGACGTGATCATTTCCGGTGGAGAAAACATTTCTTCGGTCGAGGTCGAAGCAGTCCTCTATCGCCATGATGCCGTGCAGGCCGCTGCCGTGGTTGCGATGCCACACGATAAGTGGGGCGAAGTCCCCTGCGCCTTTGTCGAATTGCGCGAAGGTGCCGAAACAACATCTAACGAGATCATAGCCTTCTGCCGCGAGCATCTGGCCGGGTTCAAGGCCCCCAAAGTCGTCGTCTTCGAAACTCTTCCCAAAACCTCCACCGGTAAGATTCAGAAGTTCCAGCTTCGGGATCGCGCCAAAGCAATGGACCTTTGAAATGCGCCTGCTGTCCCAATCCCGTCGCCTGCGCCAGACACCTTTTTCCGAAGGCGTCGAAGACAAGGGCGTTACCGCCTACACCGTTTACAACCGGATGCTGCTGCCGACGGTTTTCGAAAGCGTCGAGGCCGACTACCGGCATCTCAAAACTCATGTTCAGGTCTGGGATGTATCCTGCGAACGGCAAATCGAACTAAACGGCCCGGATGCTGGTCGCCTGATGCGACGTTTGACACCTCGCAATCTTGAGAACATGCAGGAAGACCAGTGCTACTACGTACCAATTGTTGATGAAAACGGTGGCATGCTGAACGACCCGGTGGCGATCAAACACAGCGAGGATCGCTGGTGGGTCTCGATTGCAGACAGCGATCTGCTGTTGTGGGTCAAAGGGTTGGCCGTTGGTGCGGGCATGGATGTACGCGTGTTTGAGCCTGACGTTTCACCCTTGGCAGTGCAAGGACCGAAATCTGATGACCTGATGGCCCGGGTATTTGGCGAAGAGGTGCGCGACATCCGCTTTTTCAGGTATAAACGATTAGCGTTTCAGGACACGTCATTTGTGGTGGCGCGGTCTGGCTACTCGAAGCAGTGCGGCTATGAGATCTATGTCGAAAATGGTGCCTACGGTATGCCACTATGGAACGCCCTTTTCGAAGCCGGAGATGATCTGAATGTTCGTCCGGGGTGTCCAAATTTGATCGAACGGATCGAAGGCGGATTGTTGAGCTATGGCAACGATATGACCATGGAAAACTCGCCGCTGGAGTGCGGATTGGGCAAATTCTGCAAACCGAACGAGAACAGTGACCACATTGGCAAGCAAGCACTTGCCAGCGAAGTTGAAACTGGCTCGACCCGACAGATTCGCGCGATTTCCATACCAGGTGATCCCGTGCCCCCAGCTCGCTCGGCTTGGCCTCTGTTCGACGGTGGAAAGCGAGTTGGTCAGGTTACTTCAGCTGCTTGGTCACCAGACTTCGATACAAACGTTGCAATTGGAATGGTGGATGCCGGTTACTGGGACTCCGGTACGGAGCTTGAAGTACAAACTCCAATGGGTTTCCGACGAGCAGACGTACGAGGTTCGTTCTGGATATAGTCTAGGTTGGTTGCGTGAGAGTGCGGAACCCTAAGCCAAGCGAAAGCTGTGAGCTATACTTAAGCTGCAACACCTGTAGATAGTCAGGGTAGGGGCCTCATCGCTTTCCTCTAGCATTTTTTCCGGAAACACCTCTGTGGGCGTCTTGCATCTCAGGCACTTTCTTTGTGTCGCATTGAGGCGGTCACAGATCATCTTCAATTCAAGATCTGAGACCGTCCGGATGTCGCGCTTAATCAAACCAATCAGATATGCCAGCTGTTGAAAACTGATCAGCTCGAAGCGCGGTAAAGAGCCGACTACATATCCAGAATGGCTTTTAGGTGGCTGGGTCAATCACTTTACCCGACCACCTTTGATTAAAAACTTAGTTCCGTTTCATTGTAATCTTCACGCGCACTAAAGCTGTGACCAAGAACGAAACGCTTATTAGCTCTGATTTGTCTCAAATTGAGCAGTATGCGCTGCTCTTGTATCTCCGATTGGGCGGCCGATTGGCGGTTTGTTGGGGTTATCTTTCCATGCATTGAACTTAAGGGCTCCGGTTATGGCTTTCCCAAACGCATCAATGTACTGACTAGCGGACATGTCTTGAATTCTCTGCTCTGCGTCCTGTGTGATGGCTCCATCAGTAGCACCGACACGCGCGTTCGTCTCAGTTGAGACGTTTTCAATATCCGTGCTGGCTGACAGGAAATGTGCTTCACCATCAAGGTAGAAATCACTGTCCGCTTTCTGTGACCCGCCCGTGTCAAGAGGACCGGTGCCCACATTCTGCGATGCGTCTAGCGGGGAGAGGTTTGTGATACGATTGACCACTTTGCCAGTGACAGTCGGAAACTCCTGGGCGTTTCCCATATCTTGCGTCGCTTCCAATGGTGAGAGGTTAGCAATTTTCCCGGTGACGGTTGTCGAAGTATTCGCTGCTTCATATGCCATGTTCCGGGGCGCCTCAGATCGGCCTATTTGGGTGCTTTGATTAGCAGTGCCACCCGAGTGTTGACCCGGTCCTGCCATGGCCGATCCTGCCGTCAGTGCAATCACCAGTGCGGGTACGACAATGAGGTTTTTGATTGTGCTGAAGCGTTCCATTTTTATCTCCCTATCTTGCGGTTACATCTCCAACTTAGGAACGAGACAGCTTTGGTTATTGTGAGAAGAGCTCAGTTTTTTGGGGCTTTTCATCAACCAGCCACGCTGTGACTTGGCCGGTGATTTTGTCGTATTTAGTTCTTCAGGGGCATTCGGCTCGTTAACCTAGCGCCGCTCCGCCTCAAATTTCACAAGGTCGATCTGAAAATCCGCTTTCTGCGCATGGTTGTCGTTAGTTTCACTCAATCTCGCAATTGCGGCGAACTGCAGCTTTGTGGCCGTTTTGATGGGCCAACCAGCTCTAGAGGCTGCATTTTCTGGTATTGACCAGTATGAAGCACCGCATCAATCGTTGCTTGGGGTAAATGGCAGTTTTGAGCCGCAATTGATGGCGATCCTGATGACCCCACGAACAGGAGTTGCTCTGCCTACAAGGCCAGCTATAAGCCCCGAGCTGACGTTGGTTTCAAATTAGGATACCGCCAGTCTACTGGAAAGATGGCACGACAGTTTTACAATGAAGCACGGATGGGGTCGTCATTGGAGACAACTGGAAAAAAGAGGCTGGCTGAGGCAATCTGAAGATCCACGCCTAAGCACGAGGTCTTAGAATGCCCCTTTATAATGACATGTTCGAACTGTCGGTCGAGGACATTGATCTTATCGAAACCTCTCTGCGACGCGCAATGGCTTCACTATCTCATGAAACAACCGGTGAGCTTGAGGGTGAAAGATTGGAACGGGAAGAGTCATTACGCCGTATTCAATCGCTCTTAGGCAGGCTTCATGATCAGAAGATTTTCTACCGACCCAAAAGCGGTGTTTACGTGGGAGGATAAATTGCACCCCCCACCGCTGCGCCTGATGTTAGGTTGATGCGGTAAGAAGCCTCCATCACACTAGCGCCTCGGATATCGAACTGTTGCCAGTTCTTTAGATCAGTGGGCGTTTCAACGCGTGCCGACATTACTTGCAATGCTTGGATCGTCGAAACAAAAAAAAGAGCATAAATTCTAAGGTGTTGAATTCAATGCAGGTGAGTCTCAACAATTCGGGCTCATTATTTACTTACTCCGACAATGGTTGCCGGATCACCTTAATGATCAGACTGCGGTTACGACAAAACTGGGTAGGATTACCAACACATCCGAAGGGTGATTGCGTTGCAAGCCAACATTACTTAGGCATGAAAACAAGTGCATTTCGGTGATACATAATGTTCGTAAGATATTCGGTTTCGATCTCAGTCCTGATTTGTGTTGTTGGGCTTATTCTTGCGTTGGTTCTGTTCTACGATCCAATTCGCGCGAATTGGATGGGCACTAAAAATTCGAGGACTGCAACTACCGCAATAACCGTTATCGAGGTCGGACCCCAACCAGTCGCTGGGAAAATTTACCCACACCTGTACGCATATGTACGTTTTCAGACGGGTAACAAAGGAACTCAGGAGTTTTCATACCAGTTACGAATGCTTGAAGATTTCAAGTTTGCAACTGAAAACCCTCAGAGTCTCTGGTTCGAAACTATGCGCCCTGACTGGCCCCAGCACCCCGATGTTTCGCCCATCATTGGAAATTCGTGCTTAGAACCGCACCGTGGCGAGGCACTGACGAACGACAAAGACCTCGCGCTTGCTTATTCAAATTATGTGGTCTGCCGTGTTGTCGCCGAGAAACCTGATGAGTTTGATGGCATCTATGACCAAGATGCATCTCCCAAAGCGGTCATTGGGCTGCTCTGGGACGCACCCAATCATCAACCAGTTTCTTTGTCGCGAGAACGCTGTACTGCCGAAGCACGCATTTGGGCAACCACGATTGCGCATCCCGATGACAAGTTCATTCTATGTGTCATGGTTGTGAATGCCGCAGAAGGTGTCGTTGAAAGCTATGCCTACGAACTATCATCCGATTACGTTTTTGCCTTGCCACAAAATGAGTCTCAGATGACATCGCGGTGGCGGCGCAATCCGACCAAGCGGCGAGATTCGGCCAACCTGCAAACGTATCTCCAGATTCAGGATTGGATCAAAAACGATAGTGGCCGAGAACAATCGCTGAGGGAATCTGGGCCAGGTATCTTGTCTGCAGCTTCAGAAACCCGACCGTCGCGAGATTTCAGCTTTGTCGGAGGCGCCATCTCAGATCAGATGATTACGCTGACGATTGAAGTTCGAAGACCGAACGAGTTTCGGACTTGGACTGGCAACATGGCGGCTCGCAAAGCGGCAAGCTGGCTGAGAAAACCATTGTGTAATTCGGAACATGGCGCGGCTCTATTAGCATTTCAGCAAAATGTAACGAGCTTCCGCGTGACTTTTGTAAAACCGGACCAATCCCCGCTAAGAGAAACATGGCTACCGCCAATGCTCTGTATCTGAGGCTCGATGTTGTTAGCCGACATTGGGGAGTTTTATGTCGACGACAACTTTGTCCGCCCAGCCCCAGTTCGTGCACGACGTAGCGAAATACGGGTGCGTCCTGGGCTGGTCACTTGTATCTGATGCGGCGAGTTGGCGGAACGAGCCTGTTATTGCCGAATACTGCAGTTCGGTCGAATGGCGGTTTATTCACATGCTTGGAATTTTTTTTAACACACTCGTATTGACGATACTTGGAACGAAGACTAGGTGCGTCGCACACTTGAGGCAGATCGCCTCTCGTTATGGAGATTTTATGAAAGAGTCCCGGGCCTAACGCCCGTTCCTGGCGAAGCAAATGCAGGAACACCAACATTTATAGGCTCACTCACGCGCTATGCTGAGTGACCTGTTTCTGTACCTTCATAAAATCGAGACATCCCAATGAACATCTCAAAACACGAGCAACGTGTTTTGCATGAACTCGCCTTAGGTGGCGAGATTAAATACACGCGCGCCGACAACGGAAAAGTAAAATCCGTTCAGTGTTATACCCGCGACGGCTTTGTCTTCTCGGCCTGCACAATGGACGTATTCAAACGTCTCAAGGACAAGCGCTTCATCAAATCAAAAAATGGCGGTCCCTACCGGATTACCCATTTGGGCAACCAATCCGTTCGCGCACAAATGAACCAAAGATAGGAATGAAAATGCACCACGCAGAAATTGAAGCCATCGTGGAAGTCCACCGACAGGCGTTTGGCGAGGCTGAAGGAGCAGAAATAGCTCAGCTCGCGAGAGATTTTCTCGACCGACCAAAGACAATCTCGATCAGTGCTGAGCGCGATGGAAAGATCGCGGGCAACGTGTTATTCACACCGTTTGTTTTCAAAGACCACCCTGACACAAGTTGCTACTTGCTGGCACCTTGCGGGGTCTCGCCGAAGTATCAAGGCCATGGTGTTGGCAAGGAGATCATGGAAGCCAGCATAAATCACCTCAAATCCATAGGGACAGACGCTGTATTCGTGTTGGGAGTGCCGTCATTCTACCCCCGTTTTGGGTTTACCCCGACCGACAAGCAGACGCCGTATCCAGATCTCCTGACAACGCCGGAGGCATGGATGACACTGGAGCTAACTGCAGGTTCGGTCGAAAGGCTGAGCGGTAAAACGACAGCGATCACACCGTTCATGCACTCACATTGGTGGGACACGTCGCAGCACGGGTGAAACCATAGTTTAACCTCAACTCAAGCAATAACCAGACATTCAATTTCGCAAGTTGAATGTCTGGTTCACCCGCGCAGCCCACATTTGCTTGCTATCGAGAATTCGCATGTCCAGAACGAGCCCCAGAGCCAACATTGACCGATGTTTTGAACCTGACTCTTGCGGCATATCGCAAACAAACAAAACCAGACGTTGGACATATTTAAGAACAAAGGCGAATTCGCAGACAGAGTGGTCATCTGTCATAGCATCGAGATCTGACGTGCCGGAAGCATGGACACTCCACGTCTCTCGATGTAGCGCCAGACAAACCTTTGCCCGGAACCAAAATGACGGAAACGACATATCCAAGCCCTGTCAAAGCACACCGCCATGCCGACATTGTCGTGCATGCGATCGGGTTGGTGGCAATCCTGACGGCAGGCGGATTACTTGTTTATAAGTCCATCCTCGGCCTCGAACCCAAACTGGTTCTTGCGGTCGTGGTTTATGTGCTTTGTGCTCTGTCTTCCAATCTGGCATCCGTCGCCTATCACTTTTCTAAATTGCACCACAGGCGCAGACTATTGCGACGCATTGATCACGCCGCGATCTACTCCAGCATTTCGGGAACCTTCACACCTTTTTTCGTCTTGGCAGATACGACGTGGACGATGGCCTTGCTGTGGATTTGTTGGGGGCTGACAGCCGTGGCCGTCTGGAACAAGATCACAAACGAAACGGTCAAGTCTCGATGGTCAACTGCATCCTATCTTGGACTGGGTGCGATTGGGCTGAGCGCCCTACCTGACCTCACGAATGTACCTATCACGACACTGTGGTGCATCCTGGCTGGGTCCGTCGCCTACGTTATTGGAACGGTGTTTTACGCCCAAAAAACTTTGCCTTACCGGTATGCTGTTTGGCACACATGGGTAAACATTGGCGGAGCCCTGATGTTTGCGGGCATATGGATAGCCTTATCCACTCAATGGTAAATTTTGTAGAGGCAGGGAGTAACTGTTTCGCAACCGGTATGCTGGATACTACAGGGGAAAATAGGTCTGCTTAGGACTCATAGGACCTATTATGTCTCACAGCAGAGAACAGCTTCATTAAGCCTATAGCCGCCATCGCCATTCCGTCGAGACGCCGCAACACGGCGACCCGTATCGGCGAATTGGATGGCCAGCGGTCGTTTCATCGCGATCGCTCGGGCCTGAACCAGACAGTAAAATGGCTGCTGGAAACGGTCCTTCCGCTGGCAGTTTGGTAAACTCTCCATCAAGGGTGGCGCTGCCACCCCCGGCAAATTCAACCTGTTCGACTAGGTAGTGCTGCGCTCTTGGGTCTTGAGGACGCGGCATGCGAAGAAAACTGCGCGGCCAGCCTGAAAACCGATGCCAGAAAGGACAATGGCGCGTTTCATCTTTGTGCTCGTTTCTTTCCGTCTTGCCGGGCCTCTGCGCGCCATCCGGGTGGACGAAAAAGATATCTTACGCCATCGGTCCAACTCTCGGCATAACGCATATCCCGCCAGATGTTTGTGTATTCCCTGAAGTTGATCACAAGAGGATTGTGGGAATTGACTGGAGTTGTGATGCCATAAGCGACAGGTTCGACCTCGGGCTGATAGGTGCCAAACATACGATCCCAGATGATGAGAATGCCGCCGTAGTTCTTGTCGATGTATCTTGCGTTCGATCCATGATGAACGCGGTGAACCGAAGGTGTATTCAAAATCCCCTCAAGCCATCCCAGCTTGCCGACCTTTTCGGTGTGGATCCAGCTCTGGTAGGCGACAACGACGACCAGGCCAACAACTGTTTCGGCGACGCTGAAGCCGAGCAGGATCATAGGGATGAAGAAAACCCATTCTATGAGTGCATCCATCCATGAGATACGCAGAGCAGTTGAGAAGTTGAACTCGGGTGATGAATGATGAACGCTGTGGTTTGCCCAGAACAAGCGCACTTCATGTTCGCAGCGATGCATCCAGTAGTAAGTAAAATCCGCCACAAGCACCGCGACCGGAATTGTCCACCAGCCCTGAGGTACATCGAACACCGCCAGAGGAGTCGCAATCAGCAAGCCGACAACAAAAACCAGACCATAGGCCGTTCTTTCGAGAAGCGCGCTTACGATGGCAATAGCCCCGTTTGCCAGAGTTTCGCCATAGGATTTACGGCGTCCTCGCGCGACATCCCAAACGGTCTCGGACACGACGGCGAAGAGAAACGCCAGCCCGAGTATCCCAGTGGCCTGAAAGACTGCTTCGTAGACGGCAAATTCTGATTCCAGTTGATCCATAATGTACTCCCAGCACTCAGTTGATTTCCAGCCGTAAGGGGCTGGTCAGATTGGTGGCCGTTACTCAAAACTGGTGCTGAGCCGATAAGACCCACCGGGCAACGAGACCGGGCGCGTCATCGGCAAAGGCATCCGCGCCGAACAGGTCGATCGCAATCAATCGTTTTGTCAAAGCTGGCCCCGTGGTTGCCAGCCGTTCAGATTCCGCTGGAAGCAGTGAGTGATCCGCTCCGGGCAATACAACAATGCGATCAGCTCCAGGTGTTCGCGTAAGAATATCGCGATAGACCGAGGCGCTTTCCGCATAGTCCACATTCAGGTCCTTATCCCCGAACAGCGCAAGAACGGGCACATCTACCTTACGCAAATCAGCCCGCGCATCGCTCTGGAAGTTCGTTTTTACGAAGTGCCATCTATCCTCTGACATAGTATCGCGGCAGCAATCTGGGGCATCCTTCATGAAATGGCTATAGGTCCGATAATCCGCGTCTTCGTACATCATCGCCACGATCATATGGTCGAAAACGAGGGCTTTCTGGATTTCCGCATTGGTGGCGCCTTCCAGTCGAAGTCTGTTACGGGTCGTGTATTTTGATTGATCAATCCAGTTGATCGCACCGGAAACGGAAATCATAAAAGTGAAACCAGAATGCTGGGCGATAGCTTTCGGCATGACCCAACCCGCCTGACTGAACCCCATGAGCCCGATCCCTTCCGGCTGAACCCGTGCATCACTGCGTAATTTGGCAGCAGCCGTCGCGACCTCATCGGCGCGGTCCTGCATGGACTGATTCAACCAGTTGCCCGTGGAGTCGCCAACACCGGGCTTGTCCCAGGAGTAAACTGCAAAGCCGGCATCGTTGAGGGCTTGGATGAAAGGTTTATAGTAACCGTAGGCGTCCCAGCGAAGGGCTCCGTCGCCATGCACTAATATGACTGCCGGATGGGGCCCGGGTGTCTCAGGCAGAAGGAGCCTTCCGGCAAGCGTATCATCTGAATGCCTGAAATTCAGCCGCTCTGTGCCTGCCGCGTCAGACCACGCACCCTGCAGCAAAAGCAAGCAGCCCAAAAACGCGATAAACACACCACAGGCAACGTGACTCGAAAAAGACATGTCCGGTCTCCTAATTTGGTCTCTCGGTGCGGGTTGCTGCGCTGCCTTCACCGACTTCGCCAATCAAGTTGTCAGCCAAGGAGATGGCCACTGATCATCCAACGGCGGCGGAGAAACGGTCCAGATTTGGTGGAGCGCTGCGCCCTGTCTTCACCAAATCTCCACAATGCGTGGTTAAGGACTGCACGCGCGCGGGGTAGGGTGGCGGCAACCAGAAGGGAAATTGACCATGAGCAATGATCTGATCCTCATCGCCGAGGACGAGCGCGAGATTGCAGAGATAATCAAAGCCTATCTGGAGCGCGTCGGATTCCGCACCGTAACTGCGGCAGATGGCGATCTCGCATTGTCTCATTTTCGCCAGCTCAAGCCCGCGTTGGTCCTGCTGGATGTCAAGATGCCAAAAAGGGACGGTATCGAGGTACTGCGCGTGATCCGGCAGAGCTCGGACACGCCGGTTATCATGGTCACCGCAATGGCCGAAGACATTGAGAAGATATCGGCGCTCCGGCTGGGCGCGGATGACTATGTGGTCAAGCCCTTCAATGCTCTGGAGGTGGTGGAGCGGGTCAAGGCCGTGCTGCGCCGTTCGGGCCCGGGCGCCTGGCCAGAGGAACGACCGGTGACAGTCGGCGCACTAGTCATCGACAAGAGCGCTTACTCTGTCTTCGCAATTGACGATGACACACGCGCACCTGTCCCGCTCACACAGACGGAATATGCGATTATTGCTCATATGTGTCGCACGCCTCAGCGTGCATTTTCCCGCGCAGAGCTGATCGATGCCTGTGTGCCCGAAGGCGATGTGTTGGAACGCACGATTGACAGCCACATCTCAAATGCGCGCCGCAAACTCGAAGAGGCGGGCGTTTTGGGTTTTCTGGATACGGTCCGTGGCGTTGGCTACCGGCTGGAACCGTTGACATGAGCAGCCGTCAGTGGAAGCTCCGCACCCGACTGTCGCTCTCGATGATTTTTATCGCTCTAACGGCGCTCGGAGTTTTCATCGTTGGCATGGTCACCTTCTATTTAGTCGCGCAAGACATTTGGCTTACCAGTCTCAGTGTTACAAACCAGGCCACACTGCAGGCCCTGATCAGGGACGAATCCATCTCGCCTGACGCCCTGACATCTCTCGTTAGTGCGTTTTCGATCTATTGGGGCGAAGGCGGGTATGCGCAGGCGGAGTTGGCCGCTCTGATTGCGCTGGTTACAATTGCTGCGCTCGTGCCTGTCGTGACTGGAATGTTGGTTGCGCGCAGGTTGAGCGCACCAATTGAAAGCGTAACGCGCGCCGCGCATGAGATCGCGCAAGGCAATCTGAGGCTGGATATTCCGGCAATCGAAGGCGGGGTTTCCGAAACGCAGGAGTTGCTGGCCGCTTTTCGAGTTATGACACAAGGCCTGGAAAAGGCCGAGCGTGAAGCCACGGAGTCTTCTGCTGCAATTGCACATGAGTTGCGAACGCCTCTTACCATTTTACGTGGCCGTCTTCAGGGCCTGGGTGATGGGGCTTTCTCGCTGTCGAAGGAAATGACTGACGGGCTGATCGCGCAGGTAGACTCTCTCTCTCGGATTGTTGACGAACTCGGCCTGCTCTCGCGACTGAGTGCAGGTCGTTTCGTTCCGCAAAGTATTGAGGTGGATCTTGTTGAAGAGGTCGAGCGGGTGATAACAACGATGCGCCCCGATCTGGACCGGCTTGGTATGCGGATGGAGTTTTCGCTGAAACCGGTGGATCTGATTGCTGATCCGGTCCTTATTCGTCAAGCGCTGGCAGCTCTGATCGAAAATGCGAGCCGATATGCAGCTTGTGGTGAATATCTAAAGATAGGGACGTATACTGACCGCCAATTCGCCTATCTCTCGGTCGCTGACCGTGGCCCCGGGATCGCCCCCTCTGATCGCGACAAGGTCTTCGAGCGCTGGTGGCGCGGCGAGACCTCTCGCAACCGCACTGAAGGAGGAACAGGATTAGGATTGTCGGTGGTTCGGGCGATTTCCAGGGCGCATGGAGGTGACACTGGAGCACAGTCAAACGGTGAACGAGGAGTGGTGTTTACAATGAAACTTCCGCTGCAGTCTTCAGCGGAAGGCTGTGAGAAGACGATTGCAAAACCGCATCGCTTTCATGGGTTTAGATGAAACGATCGATTTGCCAAATCGCATAAGCACACATCTCCACACAACCTCCACCAGGTCTGGGCAACCTCCTAACGCTCCGCCGCTATTTTGCAGGAAACTCGGCGCGTTGGAGGAAGTGAGCCATGAAGATCGGCGCAAGATTGTGCAGACCAAGGCAGAACAATCCCGTTCGAGACTTGGCACTTGTCGCGTCAATTGTCCTTGGTGCCTGCGCCCAAGCGGACCAAGACAAGGGAACGGTGTCAAGAAACCCAAGCCCATTAGAAGGTTACTGGAGCTTGGGGGAGACACCTAAAACTGTTTTTCTGGAACCCTGCGAGGCCGGGTCAGAAAAGCTCTGCGGCAAACTTGTTGTCTTCGAAGGCGAACCAAACGCGCGCGACGTGCTGAACCCAGACCTCCTCAGCTGGGGGCAAAAGATCTGCAACAGCGTTATTGTCTTCGATTTGACCCCCACAGAGGAACCACAATTATACACTGGGCGCCTGTATGATCCTGACGTGGGAGAAGTTCTGAATCTCATCGTACTGATGAAATCCGCCGACTTTGTTGAAGCGCGAGCCTTTTACGGCGCCAGCGTAGATGAGGCCGTTAATCTGGGCGTATCCGCAGTCACTGGTGAGTTGCCTATCTTTGAAACTATCTCCTTTGCCACCCGCGCAAGCATCGGCAAGAAGCATCTGGGAAAAAACTCCACCTGGACACGCACGGAGTCGCCTCAACAGCAGTGCAGTTGAACAAAGGAACACGATTCTGAATGCCGCGCCATTCTTCCAGTAAGAAAACACAGCAGTTTATAATACTTACGGCTCACTCTTTTGGACGCAATTGGGTATACCCAACATGTCTTCATCGACCGTCTTGGAGTTGCGTGACAACCATCATGTGCAGATAGCCTGGATTAAGGTACTCCACTTGAAATTGACGCTTGAAAAGGGTCTGTCGGAGCGATCATATACCAAGAACAAAAGTGAATTCAGAGACTTCGCTATAGCATTTGCCAATGCTCTGATGAAATCAATCAGACTAGGCCGCGCACCAATAGACCACTTTTCTAGTGTCGCGTTCCCGGTAAAGTGGTTTTGAAAACGACGGGCAGTTTGCAGACCTTCTCCGCAACTTCGATATCTCCTGACGTCATACAAGGAAGCTGACGTTCGGGCATTCATGTTAGCTTGTACTATCGTACCCCGCTGCCAAGTACAGGTTGGCTAGGAGAGAGACGGCCACATGTAACCCGTCATTCCGGCTCTCTGGCAAATTCGGCGAACAGGCGGTTGAATTCCGCGGCCCGCTCGATGTTGACCAAATGGCCAGTCCCGGGAAACTGGTGCCATACGGCGTTAGGCAAAGTGTCTTGCAGGAAGGCATTTGTCTCGCCTACCAGATAGTAATCCTCGTCCCCGGTCACCAGAAGCACCGGCTTTTCGAAGGCTTTCAACCGCGCCTCATCCTCAAACAAGGACCGCCGGTTCCAATGCACGGTAGATAGCACATGAACGGCGCCTTCGGGAGATTGGTTGCGCAGGTTCGTCGCATAGATGGCCCAATTCTCGGAATCATTTCTCTGAAAGCTCTGATAGGCAGGATCATCTCCGAGTACCGAAACTGCGCCATCACCGCCGTGCGCCTCGCGCAGATTAGCTTCGTAGCTGACCCATTCCTGCCTGTAGCGTATCCGCTCCTGTTTATCGCGGGGGCCGGAACTGTTGCCGACAAGGGTAACGCTGGCGACGCGGTCAGGATGGTTCAACGCAAAGTCGAGGCTGGTAAAGCTGCCCATGGACGTCCCGACGATGTTGGCCTTTTCCAGTCCGAGGTGATCCATCAGGGCCAGCAGATCGCCTGTAGACTGGGATTGCCCGTATTGGCTGCGCTTCTCCGGAACGGCCGAGGGCAGAAAACCGCGCGCGCTAAAGGTGATGCAGCGGAAGGATCGTCTCAGTTCCTCCACCTGCAGATGCCAGCTGCGGTAGTCGCCGCCGAATTCGTGGACAAAGACAATAGGGGCGCTGGCCCCGGCCTCTTCGTAGTAGATTGAAATGCCGTCGAAGGATTGAAATTCGGGCATGTACTGTGTCCTGAGTTGGCCGTTAGGAATTTTCTGCGGTCAGTGTGTCGATGGCAGCCGGGGCAAAGCCCAGTTCTGCCAAAATCTCGCGGGTGTGCTCTCCCAGCTGCGGCGCCGGACTTTCCTGCAAATCCTTTTCTGCAATTGGGTTGCGCGCGAATTGCATGTGGCGCCCATTCGCATTCACAGTGGAAAAGGCAACATATTCCTTGGCAATTGGACTGTCGGCGATAGTCTGGATATTTTCAACCACCGAACAGGGGATCGAGTTGCCAATCAGGACCTTTGTCCAATAGGCCGAAGGATGCTGTTTTAGGTGCGCGCCCAGAACGCCGTCCAAAGCATCGCGGTTGGCAAGCCGCGCTTCGTCTCCTTGAAACCGCGGGTCGTCCAGCAATTCGGTATAGCTGATTGCCTCGCAGAAGCGCGGCCAATCCTTTTCGCTGCCCAATCCGATGACAATGTCGCGGTCAGCGGTCGGGTAAGGTTCAAACGGTGTCATCGACGGGTGGCGCGAACCGATTGGCCCCGCAACGATGCCCGCATTGAGATACCGGGCAAAGGCATTTTCCAGGCACACCCACTGGCAAGCCAGCATGGAGACATCCAAATGGCTGGTTTCCTCCGCCCCCTTAGCATCGCGCTCATAGAGGCGCTGCATAATGCCGATGGTGGTGAAGAGCGCGGCGGCGATGTCGCCAACAGAGAAGCCGACACGGGTAGGGTCGCCGTCCAGTTCGCCGTTGATACTCATCATGCCGCTCATCGCCTGCACCACGATGTCGTATGCCGGGCGGTGCGACAGGCTGCCGGTCTGACCGAAGCCACTGATCGAGGCGGATATCAGCCGCGGATTGATCCGCTGGAGATCAGCGTCACTGCAGCCCAACCGGTCGCGCACTCCGGGGCGCATGTTTTCGACAAAGACGTCCGAATTGGCCAGTAGCTTGTGCAGGGCTTCCTTGCCTTCAGCGGTCTTCAGGTCCAGTTTCATCGACCGTTTGTTACGGTTCAGCGAGGCAAAATAAAGGCTGATGCCGTCCTCAAACGGTGGCGTACCGCGCGCCAGATCACCGTTCGGGTTCTCTACCTTGATCACATCAGCGCCGAGGCTGGCGAGCAGCCAGGTGCAGAACGGACCGGACAACACCGAGGTCATATCGACAACGCGGATGCCTTTCATGATGCAGTTCCTCTCAGCATGGACTTGAGTGTTTTAAGGTGTGCGCCCTCGGCGGCCAGCGCTGTGGCGCAGAGGCTGCGGCACGTGTCTCCCAGAGCCTCACGCGGCGCCAACCGATCCACCAGCCCCCAGGCGGCGGCGACTTCAGCGCTCACAACGTCACCGCCAAGCAGAATTGCGGCGCTGCGGCCCGGGCCGGTCAGCGCCTGCAATTTGTCAACGTCATACTGACCGGGCAGCACGTTGTTTTTGAGTACGGGATAGGAAAACCGCGCTTCGGGCACGCAGACGCGAATGTCGCAGCCAAGCGCCAGAGTCAGCCCACCGCCGATGCAGGGCCCGTTTATAGCCGCCACGGTCAGCACCGGGACAGCGCGCAGCGCTGCGGCCATTTCGTCCCAGAGATCGGGGCCGTCAAGTTCGTCGTAAAGCGTGTTCAGATCCGCGCCGGCACAAAACACCCTTTCGCCGGCTCCAGTTATGATGATGGCCCGCAGTTCATCATCACTGGCAGCGCCGCGAAAGATATCCCGCAGCCCGGTCAGCATGTCTGTAGTCAGCGAATTAGCCTTACCTGGCCGATTGATGGTCACCATCAGGCACGCGTCCTCGCGGCGGGTAAGGATCAGGCTGTCTTCGTTCATGAACAGTACTCCGGAACCGTGCGCTCCAGCATCCGGATGAGCGAGGGCCATTGTACCCCGCCGTGGGGTCCGTTTTCCGGCGCGCCCCAATCATGCAGGGCGGCCATGGCGTCTTTGGTGATGGCGGTAGGCTTGTCCGTAGCCCCCAGAATATCCACCTGAATCTTGCAAGCCATCTCAAGGTAGTAATGATAGGTAAAGGCCTCAGCTGCGGTGCGTCCTACCGCTAGCAGCCCGTGATTCTGCAGCAGCATGGCGAAATTGCTACCCAAGTCGCGGGCCAACAGCGCGCCTTCGTCTTCGACCGCGGTGGAGTCTTGGTAGGGATGACTGGACAAGGTGCCGAGCACAAATCCGGCGTGCTGAGACAGCGGCAGCAGCCCCTCGGGCATCGCCGAGACCGCGACACCTGCGCGGGTGTGGCTGTGGATCACATAGTTCACTTCAGGGCGAGCATTCAGAATGCCGGAATGGATGATATGCCCGGCCAGATTGATAACCCTGCTGCTGCCGGGCTGATCATCCACCGCCTCGCCATCAAACGACATGCGGGTCAGGTTCGAGGCGGTGATCTCGTCGAACATCAGGTCATGCGAGTTCAGAAGGTAATGCTCCGGATCCTGCGGCAGGCGCGCTGAGATATGGGTGGAGGTCAGGTCGGTCCAGCCATAGTGATGCGCCAGCCGGTAAAGAGCGGCCAATTCCTGGCGGATTGCAGTGCTCATTCGCTCTCTCCCAAAGCATCCCGGTAAAGGTTGTGAAAATGGCGCAAACCGACCTCGCTCATCGCGCCGCAACCATCGCCGATGATATATGGCCCCGGCTCAAAAGCACGGCTTTGCATACCTTTCTGAATCTTCGAGACAACAACCTCATCTTCGGCTCCGGTGGTTGCCTTGTGCTTGTGCATCAGCGCGATCACGTCCTCGTCTGTAATATCGCCGCTAGAGAACCAGCGGTAGCGATAGACCGTCTTGTTCCAGGCGATGGGCAGGAACTGGCGGATGGTGAAATAGCCGCCCGGATAGCAGCACATCGAGACATTGGGGAAAATCCAATAGGCCCCGTAGTCACCTGCGCGCGGGCTGGTCGTGAGGTCGTAGTCGTATTGCTTTTCGTTTCTGGTTTGCGCCTTGCCGTCATGCCAGATCGTCTTGCCCTTGGGGATGGTGGTATAGCCTTCCATCTCAAGCACGCCGTGGGTCAGAGAGGAGGCATGCACTGTTGGGCAATGGTAGCACTCGTTGTAGTTCTCGACCGAGAGCTTCCAGTTGCTGTCATGCGCGATCTCGGTTTCGCAGACGAACTTCAGCTTGGTTGGGTCGGGGTGAAAGCTGAGCATATTCTGGCGATACTCTTCCAGATCTTTCCCCATTGGCGCAGCATCTTCGTCAAGGTTGACAAAGACAAAGCCAAAAAACTCCTCGACCCTGATCTTGCGTAGGTTGATCTGGTCACAGCTCAGCCCGTCACTCTCAACCGATCCCGGCGCGCGGCGCAGCCTGCCGTTAATCTCATAGGTCCAGGCGTGATAGGGGCAGACCAGCACCCGCTTGCCTTTGCCGCTGCCTTCGACAATCGGATGCCCGCGGTGGCGGCAGATGTTGTAGTAGGCCTTGATCCCGCCGTCCGGCGCACGAATGACAAAGACATCCTCATCAACGATGGTAAAGGTCTTGAAATCACCCCGTTCCGCGATCTCAGAAACATGGCAGACACACTGCCAGCTACGGAAGAATATCCGTTCCTTGTCCCTCTCAAAACACTCCGGCTCGACGTAATACCGCGCTGCCAATGGCGTATCCCGTGACATCTGCCCTCCGCTTCTGGCGGATATTTCCCGCCTCTGCCGCGTTGCTTGTTCCCTGTCGAGCCGCAGCCTGCCTTGTTGCAGTCGATGTGAATAGATAGAAAGATTTTAAACCTAGGGTAATTCAAAGTTGGCCTATCCATGCTGAACCCCTCAGATCAGGCTCCACTCGGGGCGGTGCGTGTCTTTGCCGTTGCGGCACGCTACGGGAACTTCAAGCGCGCCGCAGCAGAGCTGGGCGTGACACCAACTGCCGTTAGCTCCCAGGTCAAATCGCTAGAAGCATACCTCGGCTGCCAGCTGTTTGACCGCAACGCCCAGTCAGTCATACTGAACGAGTCCGGCCGTCAGTTCGCAGAGGCCTGTGACGCGATCTTTGTACGGCTGGACAAGGCGGTGCAGGAGGTGCGCCAATCCGCCAGCCGTACTTCGATCACAGTGGGGGTCGGCGCGTTGATCGGCTCGCAATGGCTGTCCAAACGGTTGTTCAGTTTCTGGCAACGCTTTCCCGAGACCGGGCTGCACCTGCAGTATTCCCCCGGCGGGGTGGAATTTTCGGACGGACAGACAGACATGATGCTCGCCTGGGGCGACGGCCGCTGGCCCGGGTTGATCTCCGAGCCGTTGCTGCGATTCAATACCTCACCGGTAATCAGCCCATCCCTGTTGGCGGGCAAAACGAGTCTAATCGATCCGGCTGACTTGCTGACTCGGCCATTACTGCATTGGAAAGATCAGTTCGATTGGCTGGAATGGTTCGCCGCTATGGGGGTCGAAACCAATGGACACTTGCCCGGTGTCGTAATCGACGACTCCAGTGTTCTGTTGCGGGCGGTCCTGTCGGGGCAGGGAGTTTCGCTTGGGTTGCTTCCTCTTGTTCAAAACGAGTTGCACTCTGGGCAGTTGTTACGGCCGTTCAGCGATAAATTTACTCCGTCCCGGTCCTACCATCTGGTCTACCCACCCGATGCCATGGATCAACCGCAGCTGAAGGCCTTCCGGAATTGGATTATTGATGAAGCCAATCTGAAACACCCCTAGCCAGCATGATTGGATTGCGCATCTAGCCTGTAAGCCTTTGGCTTCAAAGGACTTGTCCATGCTTGCAACTAGCTCCCGCAGTGAACGACTGGACAGTCCCGGATGCGTGAGTGCGCCTAATCCCGAAACATGTACCTGCAGCGAATGTCACCTCTGGCGGGTCGCATCGCAGCACCCGGTTGCTGTGGCGAGCGACCACAATGGGCAGACCGTCTCCAACAATGTGATTTCCTGCCGAAGCGAAGAGGGGCGGTCAAGAAGCCCTCAGAACACAGAACTTAAGATCCTTAAAAAGTCATGAACAGGCACTTGTGTAGCTTAGCTCTGCCACACCGCTTCCGAAGACACCCTGATGCCGCTCTCTTAGCCGCGTAACATCCTTCTGAACCCAATCAGTCAAAATCCCGGAATACGTTCCTTGTTGGGCGCCAAAGATATGCACATAATCGCCCCACATTTGCGCAGCAAATGGCAGACCTGTGCTGACTTCAATTGCGATGTAGCCGTGTCGCAAACCACCTTGGCTTGGCCACATACCGCTGGCGAGCAAGTACCCATCTTTCAGCTCAAATTCTGATCCAACACTGGTCGATGTCCTCAGACAATTTAATGCTTCCTCCGGCATGATCTGACGGAACCTGTTACGTTCGGCCCCATCTTCCCAAAACTCGCTGGGGCGGTGTCCCAACCACTTTGCGACCTCGATATCTGCACCGGCTATCCCTGCGTCGCGGTCATCCTCATAGACAGTTCGAATGCTGGTTTTTTCACCATCAAACATTACCTCCAGATGGTCGATTGTGGCTGGAAAGTCGCGTTCTAATCTAAATGAAATTCCTTCCTCGGAGACTCTGAACTTGCTTGGGGTGTGCCCATGAGCGCCAAACTCCTCTGAGAAAGTGACGTCGTCTGCTTTGAGTGACAACAAAACGTAGCCGGTACAGCAATGCGCTCCGCCAGACCAATTGCGCACAAGAACAACATCTTTGTCTTCCCCCCACTGAAAAACACGTAAAAACTCGGGTGCTACGCGATTGCTGTGTGTCCAGAGCTTTTTACCGTCGAACAAGGTCGTTGCATTCTCAAGGCAGACGTCTCCAGTGCGGTTGCATCCTACTTCAATACCTTCTTCGAGTGTTCCAAAGCGCGTTTGCAGAGGGAGAGGTAGTGCGTCCTGAGCCGCTGCACTGTTCACAAATAGAAACAATACAAAAAAACAAATTAGACGCATTGAGTTAGCCTCCTGCCTCAAAGGCAAATCTATTATAACTGTACGGACGCAAATTAGATCCCTTAGATCACCAATACATGAAAAGCTCCCGGCGAGAAGGGAGGACAGAGTTTGCGTTGAATCCAATGGGAGGCGAGTCTTAATAATTTAGCCCCATTGTTTTTGCACTCCGACAATGGTTGCCGGAGCACCTTAATGGTGAGGCTGCGGTTACAGCAAAATCAGCAACTTAGAGTTTTGAATTTTTCAAGCGCTTGGCCCTGTTCGTCCTGATAAGTACCAACGATCAGGTTGTGTTTGTCCTTGCCAGGATCAGCAGCGAAATAGTCAGCGCCGATCATGATGGGATCGACGGGATAGTGCTCAACCTTTTCAAACATGGCCTATCCCTTTCCCAGCTCGACGGCGACGCATATCCCGAAGGCCTCAATGACCACTTGAGCAGCCACGCGTTGCGCTGCGGTTGTGCGACCGCTCACATAGAGCCCTGTCGCGCCCAGTCAAAGAAAAGCGGGCGTATTGAGCATAGTGCTTGCGCTGGCCACCGGACCAAGGAGGTCTTCAATCGATTCAATCGTGATCCCGGCGGCAATGCTGAGGATCAGTTTGCCGGACAGGTCTGTGTCTATTTGCCTGGCGACAGCGGCGATGATCTGCGGCTTGACCCCCAGTACGATACTTATTTGCCAACCCATTCCGTTGGTCGGGGTTCGGATCGACAACCGTAATCCGCAAAGGCACTCACCCACTTGCAATCAAGCTTAGGATGATGGCCGACGCCATGTTGCTGCCGCCGATGAATGCTATCTTGTCCATGGCTCAGAAGTTCGTGATGACGGTTGCGCCGACGGACTGGAACTTGTCCATGTTCATGAGCGCCTCGGGAGCCGCGTCGATGCTAATTTTGTCGCCAACCAGCCGAGCCGGGTCGAGTTTGCCGTTCTCGACCATATCGAGCATCGCACCATAGCGATGAGCCTGCATCCCATGGGAACCTAGCAGTTCGATCTCTTGGCTCACGATCTTAGGCATTGGCACAGCAGGGGCTGCATGATCACCTAGCATAAGGCCAACCTGGATATGCTTGCCACGTGGCCGCAGGCAAAGAATCGAGTTAGTCATCGTCGCCGGATGTCCAAGCGCATCCAGCGAAACATGCGCGCCACCTTGGGTGATTTCTTTGATCGCTTCGACCACGTCCCCCTTGCCATCAATAGCCGCAACCGCACCAAGATTTTTGGCGAGGGTCAGTTTTGCAGGGTCCAGATCAACTCCGATCACATTCGCCCCTGCCGCACTGGCGATCATCACAGCAGACAATCCGACTCCGCCGCAGCCATGCACGGCAACCCACTGGCCCGCGCTGACTTTGCCTTGGTCGATCACGGCCCGAAACGATGTGGCGAACCGGCATCCCAAACTTGCTGCGATGGCGAAATCCATCGCCTCTGGCAAGGCGACCACGTTCAGGTCAGCCTGGTGGATCGGCACATATTCCGCAAAGCTGCCCCAATGGGTGAAACCAGGCTGCTCCTGATGCAGACACACTTGCTGATGACCCGCATGGCATTCGCTGCACGATCCGCAACCGCAGATGAACGGCACGGTGACCCGGTCGCCCTCCTTCCAGTTCTTCACGTCCTTTCCTACTGCCTCGACAACACCCGCGAGCTCGTGGCCGGGGATATGTGGAAGCTCGATATCGCTGTCGTGTCCCATCCAACCGTGCCAGTCGCTGCGACACACACCGGTGGCTTCGACCTTAAGCACAACACCATGCGGTTCCGGTGACGGGTCTGCCACGCTCACAACCTTGGGGGCTTCTTGGAACTTCTCGAACAGGACAGCTTTCATGGCGGGGTCTTTCGGTTGTGTCGACTAGCTAAGTGGAAGCTATCAAACACTGATGAAATTGACTTGCTAATCTGCTTCACTTTAAGAGCATTTTGAGCAGAAAGCCCTCGCCACCAGGGAATATTGAGGAAAATCTTCCCTTGCACAGCATCGACACAGTCAACGCACAGATTCTTGAATTACTTCAAAGCGACGGGCGCATGACCAATGCTAAACTGTCCGAGCACCTGAACATGAGCGAAACGCCCTGTTGGCGGCGACTTAAGAAACTGGAAGAGACGGGTATCATTGAAGGCTATCAGACCCCCCTCAATCGCCGCAAGCTGGGGCTCGGCGTCATGGCCTTTGTTCAACTTAGTTGCTCAGAGCATGATCAGACCGCTACAGACGAATTCCAACGTATTATCAAGAACACGCCCAATATTCTCGCCTGCCATAACACCACGGGCGAGGGCGATTTCTTACTTATCGTGGTCGCTCGTGATTTGGACGATTACAGCGCCTTTGTTGACAGCACTTTGCGGCGCCTGCCGGGTGTGACCTGCATTCGCTCAAACCTTTCACTCAAAGAGATGAAGGCATCGAACAAGCTGCCTGTGCGTGTTTCGGAGCGATGATCAACACGTCGCTCAGACAGCAGACATTTGTGCATGCGTATTTAAAGGCAACTCCGTCCCTTGTTCCGGGCTTGCGCTGCAGCTGTAATCCTGTTGCGACGCTAGCGATGCTTGAGTCCATTGCGATACGCAAGCTGGAGAAACCGTCAATTGGATTTGACTAAACTCTGGCCGATTCATTAAAAGATTTGATTGTATTTATTTGTTGGTATGGTGGCCTTATGAACTCACTAACCAGAATAACACGAGGGATAGGCGTCGCCTTAAAGGATGGCAGGGTTAAAGGCCTTCTTGCCTTTACGATTGGTATGATCTTTTGGGCCTCAGTTTTTTATCATTATGTTGAAGGGTGGAGTTGGCTCGATTCCATCTATTTTTCCGTTGTGACCATATCGACTGTAGGGTTTGGAGACTTTTCTCCTGAAACCGCAGCGGGGAAAATCTTCACTATGGTCTATATCATCGTGGGCCTCGGAATCTTCGTAACTGCGGCTACTACTGTGGCAGATACAATATTGTCCCAGAGCGATGATAAGGCTGACGATTGAGTTACTCCCAATCGAAGCAAAGTGAATTTCTATACAGATATTATTCTGAACGAACAGCCTAAGACGCTACCCGATTTCATCGGGGTTCTTAAGATGTTGCAGGAACATCCAAGGAATAAAAATATACATATCACGTTATTTGAGTGTAATATTTAGAAAACTGATAATGGAGGGATGGTATGGAAAAGACCCAGGACGCGAAGATTGTCGATCTCGCGATACGATTGCTGTTTCTTGGACTATTCCTCTACAGCGCCCTGGTTATGGTTGCCCCGCTCGCAAGCGTGGTCATCTGGGCTACGATACTCTGCGTCGCACTTTATCCGGTTTTCGATTGGCTGCAGTCCAAGTTGGGTGGCAGGAAGAAACTGGCCACGACAATCTTGGTTTTGTTGGGCCTCGTTCTGACCCTGGGTCCGGTCGCAACAGCGGTATCCGGAGCTGCAGAACTTGGATCCGAATTTGCGGAACAAGCTGACAAAGGAGAGCTGAATATACCACCGGCGCCTCAAGGCTTAAAGGAATTGCCGTTAGTAGGGGACAAAATAGCTGACGTTTGGGGCTTGTTCGAACGAAATCTGGATGGCGCGCTTGCCAAATATGGCGCACAAATCCTAGAGATCACAAAGTCCCTTTTCGGTAAGGTTTTGGGTATTGGTATTGGGCTTTTGGGACTGGCTTTGTCCGTGTTGATCATGGGAGCACTGTTCAGCCCCGGGCCAAGTCTTGTGCAAGGCCTCCAGCGCTTTGCCAACCGTGTCTTCGCACCACGCGGCGGCGAGTTTGTGACACTGGCCGGGGCGACGATACGCAATGTGACAAAAGGCGTGATCGGCGTTGCTGCCATTCAGGCAGTCGTCGTTTGGTTATTGTTGGTGCTGTTCGGGATTAACTCGGCCGCTACGTTGGCATTTATCTGCCTGATCCTCTCGATTATCCAGATCGGGCCTGGTTTGGTGCTATTGCCGGTAATCATTTACGCTTGGAGCACTATGTCAGGCGGCACAGCGTTGATCTTCACTATACTCGCCGTTCCCGTCACCATAATGGATAGTTTCTTACGGCCTGTTTTCATCTCGAAAGGGCTTGAAACACCTATGTTGGTCATCCTCATTGGTGTTCTTGGCGGCATGATGGCTTACGGTTTAATCGGGATCTTCATGGGGCCGGTTCTGTTCGCCGTCTTCTACGAGCTGTTCAAAGTATGGATCGACGCGCCTGTCGAAACCGAAACCGCCGCTGAAGGAGCGGCGAAATGAGAAAGACGATTTGGACCACTTTGGCCGTCATTCTTGTCTTCCTGATCTGGTACCTTGTCGCTGACCGAAAGACACCGTTTACCGGGAACGCCAGAGTAAAGGCCATAGCGACCCAGATCGTCCCACAGGTCACTGGGACAGTGACAGAGGTTCTTGTCGAAAATGGTCAGGTTGTCTCGGCAGGTGATGTTCTGGTTCGGATCGACTCCAGGCCATACGAAATTCAACGCGACAAGGCGCAAGCTGATCTTGAGGCAGCCACGCAGGAAGTGGGCGCATCCTCGGCTGAGGTGAGTGCTGCACAAGCCAAACTGGCACGCGCCCAGAGTGACCTCGACACCATGCGCATTCAAACTGAGCGAGTATTTGCGCTGGAGAAGAAAGGTTTGATCGCCGTCTCAAAGGCCGATGATGCCCGAGGTCAGCTGGCGGAATCTGAGGCGAACTATGAAAACGCCAGAGCGGATCTGGAAAAAGCAAAGCAGAGGTTGGGTGACGAAGGGATCGAAAACCCAAAGATCCAGCGCGCACTGGCGGCCTTGGCGGATGCAGAATTAAACATTGAATGGACTGAGCTGCGTGCGCCGGCGACAGGTGTCATATCTAATCTGTTGATTGCCCCCGGAACCTATGCCCGATCCGGTCAGGACCTTTTGACATTCCTTGATGCAACAGACGTTTGGATCGAGGCGTATTTCACCGAAAACAACCTTGGCCGGGCCGCGGTAGGTTCTCCTGTTGATGTCGTATTGGATATGCACCCCGGTCAAATTGTTCCGGGTGTCATTGAGAGCTTCAGCGCGGCAGTATCCCTGAGCGGTGGAGATGAGCCAGGCCAGTTAGCGAGCCCGCCAAGCACCAAAGGCTTCTTGCGCGAACCAGAGCGGTTCCCTGTTCGGATCGTACTGCCGGGATATGAGGCCGGTAGTGCCGAAGACGATCTGCGCTTCCAGCTTAATGGGCAGGCTGATGTGATCATGTATCTGAGCGACAATTCTCTGCTGAACGCGGTCGGTCGGACCTATATCCGTTTGGTTTCAATCCTGTCCTATGCCTATTGAGGACCGAAAATCCATTGCTCGGCTCGCGCTGGGTGTAACCGGCGTTTTTGCCTTGGGCCTGTTTCTGGGGTGGCCTTTGGCAGTTGTGGGGGCAGTTTTCACCGCGCTGTTCCTACAAGCGCCTGCCGCGCTGCCGTTAGCGGCATTCGCGAAGCTGTTCGTTTTCTCAATAGGATTGATGTTCATCTCGTTCCTACTATCGTCAGTCTTCGCGCCTTATCCCATCGTATTCCTTATTCTGGTGGCCATCGGGATCATCCTGTCCTTCATGTGGTCAGTTTCAGGTGCCGGTGTTTTGCCCGGTGTCATAGCGCTCATGGGGGCGTTGATGATCCCGAACCTTGTTTTGCAATCGCAGGATCTGGCTCTGGTGCTCGTATTTTGGATACCGATGAACCTGCTATTTGCTGGGTTCGTATCGACGCTGATGTTTGTGCTGATACCAGCTGAACCTTTGACAGCCGCTCAGAAGAAAACTGATACGCCACCAGACTTTGACCCACACCGCCGCATTGTCAGAATGTCGCTTGTAACAGTTCCATTTGCCTTGGCATTTTTTGTGTCCGGCGCATCAGCTTTATTGGTTCTGTTCTTTGTCGCTCTTCTTAGTCAACAATTGGCAGCCATGCCATCTATGGGCAAAGCCGTCGCCAAAGCGATGCTTACGGCAAACCTGCTCGGGGCGGCTATTTCGATCATCTGCTACGAGGTGAACGTGATCGCACCGGTTATTCTGACGCCCATTTTATTGTGCCTGCTCTTTTGTTTTGCACTTGGAGCGCTTGGAAAATCTCAGATCCCGCTCGCCACCGCGGCTGGCTCGGCGCTAACAACGGTTCTGATCGTTTATGGCGGATCGATTGCGCCGTTTTCGGATGAGGCGGACGTCAAGAGCATCACGCGCGTTTTGCAAGTCGCTGGCGCCGCCTTCTTCGTGATTGTTGCGTATATCATAGTGGACGAGTTCTGGCCTGAGAGAAAAAAGCAGGTTTCTTGAGTTGTCTGAAAAAAGATGCCCAGTAGTCCACTACAGTGACAAGTAAGCGGCAAGTTTACCCTTCGATATCAGCGTTACGGTCCGCGCTAGTATCGGGTTTGGGCCGACTGCTGGGGCAGGGTATTCTGCTGATCAACTAAGCCCAAATAAGACCCACTGCGCCGGTTTCCAAATTGCGAAGCGGCTCATAGGCTTACTGTTTGACGTAGGCTTAAACCGACGAAACACTCAAAAAAGCACAAAAATCTTAGGGTGTTGAATTCAATGGGAAGCGAGTCCCAATAATTCAGCCCCATTATTTACGTACTCAGACAAATAGAAAGACAGTCCCTCATTTAACGCGCTGAGAACCGCCTGAAAGAGCCCTTAACAGTCTTTCGCCAGCGGCCCGGGCTTCGCGCGTTCAGCAGGTCACGAACCGCCCATTCCCGACATTAAGCGTGTCGTCACAATGCTGCGATGCATCCCATCTAAGCAGCCGTTTAGGCTCCAACACCGCGCTAGAGGTGCTCAACGTCGGTTCGGCGGGACAAAGCCGTCATTGGAAAACAATATATCTTCGAAGGGTAGCCCCGCTGCTACGGCACGTACTTTTCATCCTACCAAATATTCGCAAGAGAGCCCCACGAAATCCGAGAACAAACCCTGTCGGGCGGAAATCCGGGCAATCGTGTTACAACTGCCCGGAATTGAGCCTACTCAGCCGGGGCAGTCAGTTTCTGGCGTAAGCCATCGCGGTATAGGGCCTTGGCGAGAGCCACGCACATCAGTCCCATGACCATCGTGAAGGGCAGGGCACCGATGATCATCGCGTTCCGCAAAGCATCCATCGGGTTGTTCTCGCCAGCTGCAAGGATCAGCGCACCAATCACCGCGGTCAGGATCAGACCCCAGATGATCTTGTGCTTGTTACCGATGTTCTGATCGCCACCCGACATGATGGTGTTCATCACCAGAATGCCCGAGTCCGCCGATGTGACCAGGAAGGTCATGATCAGAACAACACACATCACTGTAATACCCGACAGCAAACCGCCGGTAACCATCTCTTGCAGCGTGACAAACAGCTTGGCTGTGTTCGACGCGCCGATGATCGCACCTTCGGCTGTACCGTTCAGCTCAAGATCAATTGCTGTGCCTCCCAGTATGGTCATCCATGCAAAGCAGACCAGCGCCGGTGCAAACACGCAGCCGATGATGAACTCTCGAACCGAGCGACCTTTGGAGATACGCGCCAGAAACAGGCCGACGAAGGGTGAGAACGCGATCCACCAGGCCCAATAGAACGTAGTCCAACCAGCCTGCCAGCCGAACTGACGGCCAGGATCACCTGCGGCGTAGACCGAAGCAAGAACTGATTCCGGCAACGCTGCAGCATCGCCTTCCAAGCCCGACACGAACCCGTCAAACGATCCCCAAGGATTGGTCGCACCGGCATAAAGCGCGTCGGCAAACGGCGCGGCCTCGCTGGGCAGAGCCGCATCAAACGCTGTTGCCGATTGCGGGTTGAAAGCACCAAAGCTGAGCGAGATGAAGTGCAGGATGTAGTCTACAAACGCTGTTGCATAGGTGGTCATCGCAAATAGGAACGACCCAAAGACAACGAAGACCAGAAGCAGGATCAGCGACAGTACCAAATTAAGGTTCGACAGGTACTTAACGCCTCGCCCAACACCCGAGACCGCCGAAATGATCGACAAACCCATGATCACGATCAGACCTGTCAGCAGACCCACGGTGCTGGGTGCAGGTGCGTCTCCGGTCATGTCCATCATCCATTCCATACCCGAGATGGCATACAGGCCGTCAATGAACTGTGAGACACCGTAGCCGATGGTCACCGACACACCCAGAATGGTCGCAACCACGCCAAGTACATCAACGACATGGCCCAGAAGACCATTCATCAGCTTGCCAAACAGTGGCGTCAGCGCGGTACGGATGGTCAGTGGCATGTCACGCGTATAGGCGTAGTATGCCAGCGAAAGACCGGTCACCACATAGATCGACCACGCATGAAACCCGTAGTGCAGGAAGGTATAACGATACCCGGACTGCAACGCCTCTTCGGTGTTGCCGGCGACGTCCCCGGCAATAACGACCGGGTTCGATCCCCAAAGGCCCAGAGGTTCGGCGGTCGCAAAGACCATCAGACCAACACCCAGACCGGCACCAAACATCATCGAGAACCAAGAAAAGTCTGAGAATTCCGGCTTTTCACCTTCGGGACCCATAAGCCGTTTACCGGTTTGCGGCAGCGCGGCTACGACAAACAGGAAAAAGGCAAATAAGCCTACGATAATAATGTAGAACGCATTGAAGTCTTCAAGTAGGCGCGAGTTCAGGCTTCCCAGAACTCCATTTGCGTTTGCAGGCCAGACCAGTGCCCAGATGACCAGCGCAACCATGATCGACTTGCTGAGCAAGGCAATTTCGACGCTGTGACCTTCATAGAAACCGCCCGAAGATCGCTTGATCTCCAGATCGGTAAAAGGATCCTTCATTGACATGTGTTACCTCCCTGTTCGCACGTGTCCAGATGTCCAGAAAAGATTGGCAGGTGTCCCGGAACTTCACCATTTGGGCCCTAAGTGAGCAGGGCCTCAATTTTCTCCAGCGTTGCCACGTTGACGGCCACACCTTCAGAATTTGCCGCCAAACGCTTTGCCCGGCGACCATCACCGGGCAAATGTGCGCCGTCCTGAAATCGGATCGCTTCGACAAGATCGGCAATTTTGGTCGAAAAAGCGTCATCTGAGGTCGCAGATGCGTCAATCGCGATAAAGAACTGGCCCGTTTTGGGAGGGCCTCCAGCCGTTCCCGAAAAGGGTGAGGCGTGGATTCCAAGCGTGGCACCGGTTAGCGCCGCGGCCAAAACCTCTGTCAGCAAGGCCACGCCGACGCCTTTATAGCCCCCCGAAGGGGCCATCGATCCTTTGAGCCCGACATTTGGGTCGGTGGTGGGGTTGCCATCGGGGTCCAGCGCCCAGCCAACAGGGATCGACTTGCCTTCCCGGGCATGTTTCATGACTTCGCTTTTTGCGATGGTGCTGGCGCTCTGGTCGATCAGAAGTGCAGGTTGCCCATCGGTGCCCGGAGCGGCGATCGAGAACGGGTTGGTCCCAACCACCGGCTTAGAGCCACCCGAAGGTGCAATTGAAGCCGGAGCATTGGTGAATCCTAGACCGACCAACCCGGCCTGCGCCAGCTGGTGAGTGTGATACCCCAAAACGCCGCAATTATAGCTGTTGCGTATCGCCAGCGCGGCAATCACCTGCGTGCGGGCAGCCGGGATCAGCGCTTTGAACCCGACCTCAATAGCTGCATGTGCAAACCCGGTGGCAGCGTCGACAGTGATCACACCGGGGCGTGGCTTCGCCAGAACCGGCCGGGCCTGCCCATCGACCTTGCCGCATTGAACATGCTCACAGTAGATCGGGATATATGCCAGGCCATGGCTGGCAACTCCGTCTGCTTCGGTCGCGGCGGTTGCGACCGCCAGAGGTCGCGCGTTTTCCTCGCTTGTGCCCGCAGCGACCAGTGCCCGGAAAGACAGCTCTTCGATTTCAGCAAGTGACAGGGTGCGGGTCTGGATCATGACGGTCTCTTTTCAGTCGTTGTCGGCAAGCCCTGCACCAGCGCCGAGCATACGGGACTCTTCCGTTGCCGGGGCGTAGGTGCGGTGTGCAAAGCGGTTAAGTGTATTCCATGCCTCGAGATCGGGCAGCGCGCGGGTCTTTTGCGCGCGCGGGTTGGTCAAGGTATCACCCAGCGCAACCTCGATTACGCTTGCGTGGGCGGGACACTCGTTTTTCAGTACCAGTTGCCTCCCGTCAGTTGCTGCGAAGAAATCGCCCGCTATGACGGTAACAATTGCGGATTGGCGACGTGCGGCTTGGGCCGCAAATGGCAGCAAGACAGCAGGCGTGGCCAAGTTTCTGATCCGTCGCGGCCCAGATTGCAGGAAATGCGAACAATCCGACAACAACGCCCCGGTCATCAGCGGACACAAGTCCTTACCCCCTGCCCAGTCGGGTTCCATATGTTTAGGGACGTGTTCATCCAAATTACTGGCAAACCCGCGCTCCAAAACGCGTGCCAATTCGGCCACCCCGTCAAGACCCTGCGAACAGAGCCAGCGCGTCGCCTTCCCAGCCTCTTCCGCCACACCCCAGTCATAGCCTGCACCGCGCGTTGCACGTTTGGCGGTGGCTTCGACTTCGTTGAGGGAAAAGCTCATAGTGCAAGCTCCGGATAGACCCACAGATCAGCATTGTCCGGGCTCAGCTCTTCGGGGTAGGGCGCGCCTGCATACATACAGATGCGAACCCAGCGGTCTGAGCGCGGATCGAAATGTGTAGCGCCGAAAAACGAGAGTTTGGCGCGCAGCATGTCGATGGGCATCACCTCTGCGCCAATCGTATTGTCCCGGATTTCACCATACGGAGCGACGCGGTTCATCTGCGCGCGGCGCACCGTGTGGCGATGTTCCGGTTGGCGCAACAGGAACTCTGCGACCGGGGCTTCGCCCGACCATTTGTCCAGCGCATCAAACGCACGCGCCGCGTCACGCGCCGGTGCAAGAGGTTGTTCATAGTCCGCGATTGGTTCGTCGAACCGTTCCCCCAGGCGGGGTTCAAGCTTTTCTTCGGAAACATACCAGGCGCGCGCGCAATGTGCGGCGGCGTTCCAATCCAGATCAAGCGCCCAGCCAAAGCTCGTGCGGATCAGCTCGCGCACCTGGTTGACCGGCATCGCACCATCGATTGCAAAGGCCGCGCTGTTGCCATCCGCCATGCAACTGCTCAACCCGTCCACCAACTCGCCATATGGTTCAAGGATCAGAGAGGCCAGCAACTCTTGCCCTTCTTCGCTAAGGGCGGTCTGAGACCATTGGATCAGGTGTTCCCAGGGCTGGATTCTTGTCAGATCTGTCTGATCGAGATGCGCGTCTATCGCGTCCAGATCGGCATTCAGGGCGACAAGTTTTTCGATCTGGATCGGGTGCTCAGACAGCCACCACGAGATCGACAATTTGCTGCGCTCGAATACACTACGGAACATGGTCACTTCGGCGTCCGTTGCAGTCTCAACGGACCGAACGCGGGCGATGGCCTCTTCGCGTGCCATGATCCAATTGTTGAACAGGATCGGGTGATTGACGATGAAGGGCGCCATGCCCAGCCCGGTCGAGTTGCCGATCCCCAGCCAGCGGGCGATATTCGGGTCAAGCTGCGCGGTCTGCGCACCGCCCTTGGCTTTTGCCATGTGCTGCACCAGATCACGTACGAATATCCGGGTCAGATAGACCGAGAGCATCTCGGCCTGAAACGGGCCGCTGACCTCGGGGCGTTCGGCGATCTTTTCCCGGTCCGCCGCGCCGAACTTGCCCGATCCGTAAACCGCTGTGGTGCGCATCAGATACCCAACCTTGTAGATCTGCGCGAGATCCGGTTGCTGACCCGTAGCCAGCCGGTCTACCACATGGGCCCACAACCGAACCGAGCGGTTGGCACGCGACAGCGACAACTCGCTTTCGCTGACCCGACCGGCCTCTTGCAGCGGTACATTCCGGGACAGACGTTGAATATCGTCCTTGGTGGGAACACCGTCGAACAAGGCGAAGGTGGCATCCCACGCCTCGGCTATCACTCGATCCGAACGCTGCTCAGGCGGCAGGTCATGGGCGAAGGCGACCAGTGAATAGGTGCGATCGGGTCCTTGCGCGGAATACACCGCATGGCCCACACCGTTAGCGTCAATATCAAAAACGGGCCGGGAAAAGACCCAATTCTCAGCCGCCATGCGGCGGGTGAGCTGGCGCATGAAGCTGAGCCGGCATTGATGCAATGACCCAAGACGCGAAAGTCGCATCACCCGGGCAGGGTCACGACGATCAACATTTTGGGGCGTGGTGGTCATGACTGTTGCGATCAAAAGTTTTCGGTAAAGAAACGATACCAGTTGCCGCCCATGATGCCCGCCACCTCTTCGGCGTTCATACCAACGGCGCGAAGCCCGTCTTTGATGTTGCCAAAGTCGCGATTGTCGCGGAACCAGTGCGGCATCGGAGGGAAGCCAGGCGCCGAGGCTGAGCCTTCGCCATAGTCAATCTCTTTCGTCCAGCGCCCAACCCGCATCCATTCGACCACGCTGTCGGATTGATCCTGACACAGGTCCGTGCCAATCCCCAGGTGCTTTACCCCATATTTGTCGGCCGTACGGGCGATCATTTCGCAGAAGCTTTCCAGCGTGCAGTCAGATTTACCCTTCAGGTGATGCGGATAGACCGAAAACCCGAACATCCCACCGTTATGTGTCACCGCGCGGATCACATCCTCGCGCTTGTTGCGCAGCGCAGGAGACCATTCGTGCGGGTTGGCGTGCGTGATGGCGATAGGACGTTCAGAAATTTCAGACGCCTCGATGGTCGAGCGGTCTGCCGAATGGCTCATGTCGACCACAAGCCCGACGCGGTTCATTTCCTTGATGACCTGCTTGCCCATGCGGGTGATGCCGGTGTCTTCGCCCTCGTAACAGCCGGTCGCCAGCAGCGACTGGTTGTTATAGGTCAGCTGCATGAACCGGGCACCCAGATCGTGCAGGATCTCGACCAGACCGATATCGTCTTCGATGGGCGAAGGGTTCTGGAACCCGAAAAATACAGCCGTCCGGCCCGTTTCCTTTGCTAAATCAATGTCGCTGGCCCAGCGGCCTTTCATGATCAGGTCCGGATATTGCTCGAACCAGCGATTCCATTTCTCAAAGTTCAGAACAGTTTCGCGGAAATTCTCATGATAGGCGATGGTGACGTGGATCGCATCCACGCCGCCTTCGCGCAGTTGGCGGAAGATCTTTTCCGACCAGTTGGCATATTGCAGGCCATCGATCAGCATCAGACAGGGCCTGCGCTGATATAGGCGGTTTTGACGGTAGTGTAGAATTCGGCAGCAGCCTTGCCCTGCTCGCGCGGGCCATAGGAACTGTCACCACGGCCACCGAAGGGCACGTGATAGTCGGTGCCTGCAGTCGGCAGATTAACGGTCACAACACCGGTGCGCGCGTTGCGGCGGAAATGGGTGGCACGGGCCAGCGACTTGGTCACAATGCCCGAGGTCAGACCAAAGTTGGTGTCATTGGCCACGCTTAGCGCCTCGTCATAGCTGCCGACCTTGATGACGCTGGTCAGGGGCGCAAACATTTCCTCGCGGTTGATGCGCATGTCGTTGGTAGTGTTCAGGAACACGCCGGGAGACATGTAGAACCCGTCATGTGGCATCTCAAGCCGCTGACCACCGCAGGCCAGTTCCGCGCCCTCAGATTTGCCCAGATCGACATAGGTGAGGTTTTCGTTCAGCTGCTGTTGGCTCACGACAGGCCCCATTTGGGTGCCCTGTTCTAGTGCGTGACCGACCTTCATCCCCAGTGCGCCCGCGACCAGCTTTTCAACAAAGGCATCATGGATACCCTCATGCACCACCAGCCGAGAGGAGGCTGTGCATTTCTGGCCTGTACCACCAAAGGCTCCACCCAATGCCAGTGTCACCGCCAAATCCAGATCGGCGTCATCCATGACAACCAGAGCATTCTTGGAACCCATCTCCATTTGCACCTTGGTCAGGTTCTGGATGGCAGCGGCGGCAATACCCTTGCCCACCGGTACGGAGCCAGTGAAAGAAATCGCGTTGACCTTGGGGCTTTCTACCAGTCGCTGCCCGATTGAACGTCCCGAGCCCATCACAAGGCTGAACAGGCCCTTCGGAATATCCTGACGTTCGATGATTTCGGTCAGCGCCACAGCCGAGGCAGGCGTGATGTTCGCAGGCTTCCACACAACCGCGTTGCCATAACACAGCGCTGGCGCAATTTTCCACGAGGCGGTCGCAGTAGGGAAGTTCCATGGGCTGATGATCGCGACAACGCCAACCGCCTCACGCCGCACGTCGATCTCGATGTCGGGGCGCACGGAGTCAGCGTTCTCACCGATTTGGCGCAAGCATTCAGCGGCATAGTAGGTAAAAAACTGACCGGCGCGGAAAACCTCGCCCTTGCCTTCTGCCAGTGGTTTGCCCTCTTCACGACTGAGCAATGTACCCAGTTCTTCAGCGCGCGCCATCAACTCATTGCCGATGTTCATGAGCACGGCTTGCTTACGCTCCAGCCCATAGGATGCCCATTCGGCCTGTGCGATGCGGGCTTGATCCAGCGTTGCGTCCAGCTGATCGGCACTGGCCTGGGCAAACATGCCCACCAGATCGCTCAAATCCGACGGGTTGCGGTTTTCAATCTCGCTTTCGCCAGCCAGCCACTCGCCAGCAATCAAGTTCAATTTGGTCACTTTGGATCCCACCAACAGAAATTCGGGTTGCAGAAGGATGGATTCTTTTAATTGCATCAGTCAAATTCAAATAAATTGACCGAACTTCAGAGGAATTGAAGTATGGCTATCAAAATCGAAATGCTGCGCTGCTTCTGCACCGTCGCGCAAACCGGAAACATTGCCGAAGCAGCAGAACGGCTTGGCCGCACACAATCCGCTATTTCAATGTCATTGAAGCAGTTGGAACAGCACATCGGAAAGCCGCTGTTCGAAGGCGAACGCAAGAACCGGCTAACGGTATTGGGCGAGGAAGTGTTTAAGCTGGCATTGAAACAGGTCCGCCAGTTCGAACACACTATAAACAGCATCGGAGAAGCCGCAAATTCCGAGCAAGGTCTGGTTCGAATTGTATCGGTCCCGTCGGTTGGGGCGCTGATCTTTCCGACCGTTCTTGACATCTTGGCAGCCCGGTTTCCCAAACTGAAAGTCGAGATACGCGATACCGACACGCAGCGCGTTCTGGATGCGCTTGCGGAAGGAGAGGCTGATATCGGGATCGCGTCCGGTTACCACCCGATCAACGGCGTTGAAGCGATCCCTCTGTTTGAGGATCGCTTCGGACTAGTGTGTGCGGCGGATCACCCTCTGATCACGCAAACGGCCCCTCCGACAATCGAGGATGTGGTTGCCGCGCCGTTCGTGCGGAACGCTCTGAGCGATAATATCCAAACCCAAGCCTTCGTGAGCGCAATGGAGGGCGCGGCGATAACTCTCCACAACACACATTCGTTGATTGCTTTGGTCAAAACCGGAAAATGGGTCACGATACTGCCCCAAACCGTTTCACGGTTTATGCCGGAAACCATAGCGTTTCGGTCCGTTTCCGACCTGCCGGATAAAAGACAGGTCTATCTTTATGTCCACAACAGAACACGATTTCGGGAACAAACCGATGCGTGCAAGTCGTTCATTTTGGAATGTATTGATGATTGGCGAACCGAGTAGCTATTGTCTTTTCGGGTTCTGTCGCAATCTACAAAGTCTGACTGTTTGAAATGAAGCACTCGTGTTAACGGCATCGTAGATGGCGGAGGAATTGTTTGCTTGAGGTCGACATCACACAGTAACTCGGGCCTGAGGTGAAGCTTATGCTTTCGCCTAAGACGCAGATTCCCAAGAGTGTGTTGGGTATCACACCAAACACGATCATCACTGAACCGGTGGTATGTAAAGCGATCTGTGGTTGAGTGGTCAGTTCCCCTGCGAATCCCATGCACCATCACTTAAGTCTACCTGGTAGCAGACATTGATCCCGTTTGCAGAGAATGTAAGCGAAGAGCCTAGATTCATATATGCTGCAAGTGCAAACTGGTTGATTAAAACAGGCCCTTCTGACAATAAGCGGTAATGGATCTATTGCCGATTTCCCTCCTGTGGCCCTGCCACTCAGCTCTTCTCAGGGGCTCCCATCGTTGATCGCGTGGCGATCTAGCGAACACCCCTTTTTTTGAACTGCACATGGAGATGGACGATGACCATTCCAACTTGCCTGCAACACCTCGTTTTTGAGGTATCAGATTTGGGCACACCAGAATTTTGTGACCAGATAATTGGTCGAGCCAACAAAATTGGCTTTGGTGCGGCAACAATCACAACCGAACGCGGTACAAGCGTCGCACAGGAAATTCGTAACAATGATCGAGTGATCTTCGATGATCCGGAGCTAGCGAATGCACTATGGAGAAAAGCGGATCCTCTGTTTTCAAGCTCATTCAAAGGACATCGCGCTGTCGGCCTAAATGAAAGGTTTCGCGTGTATCGCTATGGCGCCGATCAGTTCTTCGATTGGCATCAGGACGGCGAGTTTCAGGCGTCAACTGGTCACCGCAGCATGTTTACGATGATGATATACCTCAATGAAGCCTGCGAAGGTGGCGGCACATCCTTTGCCGATGTGTTCTCACCGCATGTTTTCAATGATTTCACGATTACGCCAAAGACGGGAAAAGCACTTTTCTTTAATCATCCGCTGTCTCACCGAGGTGACCCAGTTATAAGCGGAGAGAAGTTTGTCTTACGAACTGACGTTATGTTTGAGAAGGCAGCCTACGTCTGCTTTGCCCGCAAAGCTGCTGTCTTTAAGGCCTGATGCCGCAAAGCACGCCAGGAATCTCTCCCTAAAAACAGGTTGTACAGTCGGCAGGATTGGCCAACCCGAGCGTCAATCCATCTCAACCTAGCTTAGAGTTTGCGACAGTTCCGGCTCAGGGCCGATATTGGGCGTAACACGATGGACGATCCCACGACCTTGTTATAACAAACTGTTCGAACAACCAAGACGAGCTTATTAGGAAGAGGCCTGTAGCGGTGCAACTTTTAAGTGACTATCGGCCAGACTCTCATCCCAAAAGCAGACGTTGCGATATCGACTTGTTGCGCTTTGTAGCGGTAACTGCGGTGGTTCTATTTCACTTTGAGGCACCTGGGTTTTCCGGCGGATTTCTCGGTGTGGACATGTTTTTTGTCATCTCCGGATATCTGATAACCTCTCATATCCGAAGTGAAATTCGAAACGAGCGCTTTAAGTTATCCTCATTTTTCCTGAAGAGGATCAGACGACTATATCCCGCACTTTTGTTTACACTTTTCGCTACAGCGGTCGTTGTTCTTTTCGTATTCCCACCGAATCTGATTTCGGATTTCGCGTTATCTTTGATTTTTTCCTCCGTCTATCTTTCCAACATACACTTTTGGTCAGGCGCTGATTATTTTGACTTTGAGAGCATCTACAAGCCTTTGCTGCACACATGGTCTCTGTCGGTCGAAGAGCAGTTTTACTTAATTTGGCCGTTGTTTCTCATGCTCATTTCACTCAGGCTACATGCCAGAGCGATAGTTCTCGTGGGCCTGCTCTCCTTGGGGCTTGGACTGGTTCCCGCATTCTCCTCTTCAACCACATTCTTTCAGTTCCCGTTCAGGATCTACGAGTTCTCGATAGGCGCATTGCTAACCAGCGCAGCTCTTAGCTCCAGACTTGTACATTACAGAGCATTCGTGCTTCCCGTTTCATTTCTGCTTGTGGGAGTGTCACTTTTCTTCAGTTCGGAACTCGATCCAAACCCGAGTTGGGGCACTTTGGCAGTATGTCTGGGTACGGCTGGGATTATCAGCGCATCTCATCCATTGCTGCAAAAGGATACAATCATAACAGCTCCCATGCTGAGAATAGGCCTGATCTCCTATTCAATCTATCTTGCGCACTGGCCCCTGGTGGTTGTTTACAAGACTTACTTCCCCGGAGACATTTCAGCGATTGGCATTCTGGCGCTCATTCTCGCAACAGTGATCATCGCCGAGTTCATGTATCGTTGTATTGAGCAGCCCGCATCGCGTATTTCATTGGAAACAGGATCAAAAGCTCTGATCGGGATGGTCGCTGGCCTATTCATTTTCGGTCTGGCCTTCCAATTCACGCATCAGCGCATCTACTCGACCATCCATCACAATAGAGGTTTGGTCGCTGAAATCTTGGATAAGATCCCCGCACGCCGAGACGTCGTGCAAATTGCCGAAAGTGAGATCTCGCAGATCAGCTGGCCAGACTACAATGGCGAGAAAAAAATATCCTGATTCTCGGAGACTCTCACGCTTATGACGTGTTTGCAGCGTTGAGGTATTCGCTATCCCCGAAGAAATACAATCTTACATTGCTTTCCGGAAACAGCGCCTGCGACCCACTTTCGAGCGGAAGTATCAATATTTCGCTTGATGCGCTGTATGAAAATCATACGAACCCGGAGGCTACTGCCCAAAAGTGCTTGGACTTTCATCAGAGTTTCCTGGACCACGTAACTGCTCAGAAACCGGACTTTATTGTTTTTTCAGAGGCTTGGAGGAAGGTGTCATTGGAGTTTCTCCAAGCGACTATTGAGGAGCTGCAAAGCGTTACAAATGCTGAAATTGTTGTTCTGGGCAGGGTGCCGCAGTGGGTCGGAACGCCGGAGACTATTTTCCGGGATTTTAATAACGTCGAGCAGTTGAATGACAGCGCTTGGTCCCTGCGACACCCATACTTCGATGGCATTGACGAAAGGCTTCAAGAGATCGCGCAAGAGACAGGAGTCACGTTTGTATTGAAACGTGAAGTTGTCTGTCCGAATTTCAAATGCGCAGTGATCGTCGGCAATGATCTGTTGTATTCAGATTCTCAACATTTTTCGCCAGCCGGTATGAAATATTACGGAGAGCGTTTGAGAGATCATCCTTCCATGCGATCGATAATTGAACCTTAGATCATGTTTACAATTGACGCAGCCAGAGGCGGATTAGTGTGATGTCGATGAAGCCGAGGTAGTCGGATGTCTGGCCTGGTGTGATTTCCGTCCTCATGGGCAGGCCGTGTGCATTGACGAAGAGATGGATTTTGATCGTGAAGCCACCTCATCAGCGGCCGCGTTGCCCGTTCTACGACAGTTGTGGTGAGAAAATGTATGCTACAGCTTGAGAACCAGATTTTTCGTTGACACTCAGAGAATGGTGGGAATTCAGATTACCTATGCCGGGCCAAGGGTAGTATAGAAAATGGCCTCCGAAACATCGAAGGCCATTCATATAAACCAAATCGACCTTTATTCAGCAGGCATAGTTGTTGCCTCGGGCGAGATAGTTGTTGCGACGCCTGCAGCTTCGCGGCGTCCGTCGTTCCAGATGGCCTTGATCAGCGCGATGCACATTAGTGCCATGACGATCGAGAATGGCAGCGCCCCGATGACCATCGCGGTCTGGA
>NZ_JBQFQS010000017.1:0-51106 GCF_056537005.1 Ruegeria sp. CH6
GCAAAATCAACTATCTTACCACCCAAATCAACGTGCAAGTCATACAACGGCGTGCGGTTCAAACCAGGCATCTCATAAACCTCTCTTTTAGCGAGACTGGTCACGAACGACCATGACAGTGCAATGCGCGTTGCGCACGACACGGGCGAGGTTCGGACCAATCTCATAGTTCGGGAAATCGCCTTTGGTCGATGCCATGACGATCAGATCGAAGCCGTCCTTATGGGCGAGCTTCAGGATTTCGCGGTAAACACTGCCTTCTTCGATATGCACCGGCACGTCGGAGGCATTGTTCTGATCCAGAATAGCCTGAACCGCTTGGCGCACATGATCTTTGGCGCCTGCGCCATAGTTGGCGGGTAGGTTCGGCAGCTGGATGATCTCGGGGATAACGGACACCACATGCAGCTCGGCGCCGTAAAACTTCGCTTGTTCCAATGCGACCGGCAGGGCTTGCTTCCAGGAACGGTCCTCGGTGTGGTCAATGGGCAAAAGAATCTTGTTGGCCATCACGTCTCTCCTCGAGAAATGGAATTCGGTTTCAGGAAGCCGGGGGGCCAGATCAGTCCCCCGGCAGTTTCAATTCCGTCGATTACTCGGCTGCGGTACCGCCCGGCTCTTCGGACTGTCCGTTGCTGGCAAAGAACTCTTTCGTCAGTTTGAAAACGACAGGGCTCAGCAGAACCAGAGCAATCAGGTTCGGAAGCGCCATCATCGCGTTCAGCGTATCCGCCAGCAGCCAGATAAAGCCCAGATCCGCGGTTGCGCCGAAATAGATCATGACGATCCACAGTACGCGGTACGGCATCAGGGATTTAACACCCAGCAGGAATTCAACGCATTTCTCGCCGTAGAACGACCAGCCAAGGATAGTGGTGAAGGCAAAGATCGAAAGAGCGATCGCGATCAGATAGCCACCGATACCCGGCAAGGACAGTTCGAACGCTGCCGAGGTCAGCGCTGCACCGGACTCACCCGATGTCCAGGCACCCGACGAGATGATCGCCAGACCAGTGATCGAGCAGACGATGATGGTGTCGATGAACGTACCCAGCATCGCGATCAGACCCTGGTTGACCGGACCTTTGGTCTCAGCCGCAGCGTGAGCGATCGGAGCAGAGCCCAGACCGGCTTCGTTCGAGAAGACGCCGCGCGCAACACCAAAGCGGATTGCGGCCCATACAGCTGCACCGGCAAAGCCACCTTCAGCAGCGGACGGAGTAAACGCGTGTGTAAACACCAGCGACAGCGCGTTGCCGATTTCGCCGATGTTGATCAGCAGCACCAGCAGACCTGCGATGATGTAAGCAACCGCCATGAACGGAACCAGCTTACCGGCAACCGCACCGATACGGGTGATGCCACCCAGGATGACGGCTGCGGTGAGAACCATAAGCACGACGCCAGTGACCGAAGTGTTCAGGCCAAAGTTTGATTCCAGAACCTGTGCCACACCGTTTGCTTGCACACCGTTGCCAATGCCGAAGGCTGCAATTGCGCCAAACAGCGCGAACGCAACGCCCAACCAGGCCCATTTCGCACCCAGACCGTTCTTGATGTAATACATCGGGCCACCGACAAAGTTGCCCAGCTCATCCTGCTCGCGATACTTCACGGCACAGACGGCTTCAGCATATTTGGTGGCCATGCCCACCAGGGCGGTCATCCACATCCAGAACAAAGCGCCCGGACCGCCCAGGAAGACAGCAGTGGCCACACCGGCAATGTTACCCGTACCGATGGTCGCCGACAGCGAAGTCATCAGCGCATTGAATGGGCTGATTTGCCCTTCACCCTGACCTTCGCGACCTTTGAACAGCAGGCTGAAGCCTGTGCCAATGCGCATGATCGGCATGAATTTCAGGCCGACCTGCAAGAAGAAGCCAGCGCCCAGGATAAGCACCAGCATTGGCACCCCCCATACGACGCCATTTATGGCCCCTACGATTGAATTTAACGCTTCCATGGTATCCCTCCCATTTGCGTTAGGTTATGCCCCGTTTGCGAGAGCCCGCTGACGGGCCTGCTTGAGAGCGGCAAAATCTTCGTCCGCATGGAACGACGAACGGGTCAGCGGGGTCGCCGACACGTGCAAGAAGCCCTTGGAACGTGCGATCTGTTCCAGTTGGGCAAACTCCTCCGGTGTCCAAAAACGATCAATCGGGTGATGCTTCGGGGTGGGCTGCAGGTACTGACCCACCGTCAGGAAATCGACATTGGCAGCACGCAGGTCATCCATGACCTGACGCACATCATTCAGGCTTTCGCCCAATCCGACCATCAGGCCGGATTTCGTGAAGATCTCAGGGTTGGCGCGTTTTGCGTCGTCCAGCAAGCGTAGCGAGGTGTAGTATCGCGCACCGGGGCGAACGGTCGGATAGAGATGTGGGACGGTTTCCAGATTGTGATTGAACACATCCGGAGAAGCATCGAAAACCACTTCCGCCGCATCGCCTTTACCCAAGAAATCAGGTGTCAGAACCTCAACCGTTGTGCCCGGGTTCTGATGACGCACGGCGCGGATCGTCTGCGCCATATGTTCTGCGCCACCGTCGGCCAAATCATCGCGATCAACCGAAGTGATCACCACGTGACGCAAACCCAGTTTCTTAACAGCAGCCGCTACACGCCCCGGCTCGAATACATCCAACGCATCTGGCCGACCGGTTGCCACGTTGCAAAAAGAACAGCCCCGAGTGCAGACCTCGCCCATGATCATCATGGTGGCGTGGCGCTTAGACCAGCATTCCCCGATATTCGGACAGGCCGCCTCTTCGCAGACGGTCGCCAGATTGTGGTCGCGCATCAGGCGGCGGGTTTCGTAGTACTCAGGCCCTTCGACCTTTTTCTTTCTGATCCATTTCGGTTTGCGCGGGATGACACTGTCAGCCTTTTTGGCTTTTTCAGGGTGACGTGGACGAAGCTGAATGGTCATCTGTCTATCCCTCAGTTCACGCGTGAATGGCGCGGCCCATGGCATCAAGGCAGGCTTCTTTGACCGCCTCACCCATCGCGGGATGCGCGTGGCAGGTTGCGGCAACCTCGGCGACAGTTGCGCCTTTGGTCATGGCAAGGACCAGTTCGGCGATCAGGTCGCCACCATGGGCGCCACAGATATGGGCTCCCAGAATTTTGCCATCAGGGCCTGAAAGCACCTTAACGGCACCGTCTGTTTCTCCGGTCGAGCGCGCGCGGGAATTGGCCATGAAGGCGAATTTACCAACCGAATACTCCGCTCCCGCTTCCTTCAGAGCTTCTTCGGTCAAACCAACCGAAGCGACCTCGGGATCGGTGTAAACCACGCCCGGAACGGTGTTGTAATCGACATGGCCAGCCTCACCTGCCAGCATCTCGACACAGGCGACCCCATCTTCCTCGGCTTTGTGCGCCAGCATTGGGCCGGGCACGCAATCGCCGATGGCGTAGATGCCAGGGATTGAGGTTTGGAAGGTGCCATCAACCTCAATGAAACCACGGGGGTTCAAAGATACGCACAGATCTTCCAGCCCAAGTCCGCGTGTAACCGGTCGGCGGCCGACTGCGATGAGAACCTTGTCGGCCTCAATCACTTCTTCCTTGTCCTTGCCAACACGATCCACCGTCAGCGACAAACCCTCATCGGTTTTATCGACCGACTTCAAAGCGCGACCCAACTGAAACTTCAGTCCACGCTTGGACAGCGCGCGCTGCGCCAGTTTGGCAATCTCTCCGTCAATACCCGGCAGGACACGGTCCAAATATTCGACAACGGTGACTTTCGCACCCAGTCGCGCCCAGACCTGACCCAGTTCCAGACCGATCACGCCTGCCCCGATCACGACCAGATGTTCCGGCACATTTTCCAGCGCAATCGCACCAGTCGAGCTTAGGATGTCCTGTTCATCAATCTCGATCCCGTTAAGCGGAGTAGGCTCCGAGCCAGTGGCGATCAGAATGTTCTTGGCCTCGTAAACCTCATCGCCGACCTTGACCTGACCTGCCTTCGGAATGCTGGCCCAACCTTCGATCAGGTCGACACCATTCTTTTTGAACAGAAATGCAATTCCCTTGGTCAGATCGCCCACGATCTTGTCCTTGCGCCCCATCATCGCGCCCAGATCGATGCTGGCCCCCTCAACCTCAATACCGTGAGAGGAGAGATGAGAAAGTTCGGCATATTTGGCCGAGGAGGTCAGCAACGCTTTGGAGGGAATACACCCCACATTCAGACATGTACCGCCGAGCGCACTGCGCCCTTCAACACAGGCTACTTTCATACCCAGTTGAGCCGCGCGGATCGCAGCGACATAACCGCCGGGACCGCCCCCGATAATGATGAGGTCGTAGGTGTTCATTGGTCTTCTCTCAGTAGATCGGGTGGTTGGCACACAGTGCGTGGACTTTGGTACGGGTCTCTTTTTCAACCGCCTCGTCACCCTCGGGTGACTGTGCCAGAGCATCCAGCACGTCACCGATCAGATGACCGATCTGTTTGAATTCTTCGGGGCCAAACCCGCGGCTGCAGCCTGCCGCCGTTCCCAACCGGATACCGCTGGTGACGGTGGGCTTTTCCGGATCACCGGGGACGCTGTTCTTGTTGCACGTAAATCCGGCGCGTTCCAAAGCCGCTTCTGCAGCATTGCCTTTGACGCCAATCGGGCGGAGATCAACCAGCATCAGGTGATTGTCTGTACCGCCGGATACGATGTCACATCCACGGGACATCATCACATTGGCCAATGCATCGGCACTGTCGATGACCCGCTGCATGTAGTCTTTGAACTCAGGCTGCAGAGCTTCTCCAAATGCGACCGCCTTGCCCGCGATCACGTGCATCAGCGGACCACCCTGAAGACCAGGAAAAACAGCTGAATCGATCTTCTTCGCCAGCGCCTCATCATTGGTCAGGATGATGCCACCGCGCGGTCCACGAAGGGTTTTGTGCGTGGTTGAGGTGACTACATGTGCATGACCGATCGGCGAGGGATGCAAACCTGTTGCGACCAAACCTGCGATATGAGCCATGTCCGCCAGCAACCATGCACCGACTTCGTCCGCAATTTCGCGGAAGCGGGCAAAGTCGATCTTGCGCGAATAGGCCGATGCCCCTGCAATGATCAGCTTGGGCTTTTCAGCGCGCGCAAGCTCGGCGACCTGTTCATAGTCAATCAGCCCGGCTTCGGTCAGACCATACTGGACCGGACGGAACCACTTACCGGATTGCGCTGGCTTCGCACCATGAGTCAGGTGCCCTCCTGCGTCCAGCGACATGCCAAGGATCGTGTCGCCCGGGCTTAGCAGCGCCAGCTTGACCGCGCCATTTGCCTGAGCACCAGAATGCGACTGGACATTGGCGAAGCTGCAACCAAACAGCTTCTTGAGCCGATCGATGGCTTCGGCCTCAACCTCATCTACGTATTCGCACCCGCCATAGTAACGGCGACCCGGATAGCCTTCGGCATATTTGTTCGTCAGAACCGAGCCCTGAGCATCAATGACAGCCTGCGAAACGATGTTCTCAGACGCAATCAATTCGATCTGTTCAGCCTGACGCGTGGCTTCCCGCGAGATCGATGCCGCGATGATCGGATCTGCCTCAGTAAGCGACGTTTTGAACATGGTGTCCTCCTCCAATACCGAATCCTCAGTACGAAATTTTGTTTCCTATAGTGGAAATGATTCCCTTAAGGCAACATATTTCTCCTATTTGTGAAGTTGTGTGCGCATGGGGAAATTAGTAAACTACGATAAAGTGGAGGAATTTTCTGATGGGTGAAGGTGGCCGTAGCGAGGTTTCCGGGCAGGAAGAACTGGATGATGGCGCCGCACTGGGCCGTTCGATCCGCGATGCACGACGCGCGAAAGGATGGACGCTGGAGGAAGCGGGGCGCGTAGCTGGTATCGGCCGGTCAACGCTCTCGAAGATCGAGAATAACCAGACACGCCCGAGCTTTGACATCGTGCGACGACTGACGCAGGCGCTGGATATGAACACGCCGCAGTTGTTTCTGCAGTCTGGCCAGACCGGCATTGCGGGGCGACGCGACTTCACACCCAAAGGACAAGGCGAAGTTCGCAAGACATCAACTTATCTGCATGAACTTTTGTGTTCGGAACTCACAAGCAAGCGAATGCTGCCCTACGTCGCGACTATTACGGCCCGTGATATCTCAGAATTCGAAACCTGGATCCGGCACGCCGGTGAAGAATTCATGTATGTACTGAGCGGTGAACTGACCTTTATCTCGGAACACTACCGCCCGCTGCCAATGAAGGCCGGGGATTCCTTGTACTACGATAGCGGTATGGGCCACGGCTGCATCTCGACAAGTGAAGAAGACGCGCAGGTTCTTTGGGTATCGCTAGAGTGACGATCGGCACATCAAACAGCTTGGACTGTCCGTTTGCCAATACTGTCCATAGGGGCCTCCCAATGCCGCCCATCACGTCGACCTGTTAGCTACGGGCGATAAGCAGGATGCTTCTGGAACGACTGCACGCCAGGCATTGGTAGATGCATAAATCAAAGCGTAACTAAAGTGCTACCATCGAAAATTTGCTGATAGAATGTACTTTCCCACTACCGCGAAATCAGCCAATGTCCTGCTCGGCCAAACCCCCGTATGTGGTTGTTGTGCTAGTGGAAATTTTGGGGATTGTTCGAGAACGAAATGGTAAACTTCAGCATCGCAAACGGGAATTCCACGACGTTCGTCGACACCACCCCCGATGGTGGATTGGTTATCGATTTTGCCACCCTCGACAACAGCTTTAGCATTCAGGTCAACGGCGTAGACCTGTTTGTTGGCGGACCTCCCGGAGCACCGAACGAACTTCAGTTTCAGACGCCAGGCACCGCAGGTCAGACGGTCCGGTTTGCTGACGGTGACAGGTATGAGGTCAATACACCTGCCGTCTGGCAGCTTGGGAATACAAACGGCAATCCCGTCGTCCGCCTCGAGATAAATCCCGACGGGACCATCGTACTGTATGGCGTGAAAGCGAACAATGGGCCGCTCGTGCCTCTCGAGCTATTCAATGGGCTGACGGTAAACACTGCTGCAATCGCAGCGGCCTGGAACGACAGCGGTTCAAATACCATTGTTTTGGACCAGTCAGTGACCGGTCCGACAAACGCTGCCGGCGAGTTTGTAGACGTGCTTTGTTTTGCATCGGGGACACTGATCGAGACTTTGCGCGGCCCGGTGCGGGTTGAGGACATGAAAGTTTCGGATGAGGTTTTGACCTATGATCATGGCTACAAGCCGATCAGATGGGTTGGGTCCCGTCACCTGAGTGGTGCTGAACTTGACGCTCAGCCGCGACTTAAGCCGATTATGATCCGTGCTGATGCTTTGGGGGTGGGATACCCCAAACAAGACCTGATCGTCTCGCCGCAACATCGCGTTCTGGTGTCTTCAACCGTCGCCATGCGCATGTTCGATCGCAAAGATGTCCTGATCCCGGCAAACAAGCTTCTCTCGCTTGATGGCGTAGACGTGGTGGAAGACACGCCGGACGGCGTCACGTATTTCCACTTTCTGTTTGATACACATGAAATCGTCTGGTCCAACGGCACGCCAACGGAAAGCCTCTTTACCGGTCCCGAAGCTCTTAAATCGGTCTCGGCAGAGGCCCAGCAGGAGATCAAAGATCTGTTTCCAGCCTGCTGTGACCCACAGTTCGAGGCCCTTTCCGCGCGTTATATACCTAAAAAGGGCAAGCTCATGCGAAAGCTAGTTGAGCGGCATCAGGCCAACCAAAAACCTCTTTTCAGCAGATCAGCGGCTGGGAGTTCCACTGCTTGATTTCGGTTCTTCCCGCCTACGACCTGATACCTCCTCGAAAGCTCTGCTTATTGAGCTGCTCATTTTATGCGGTCATCCAGATACAAGTTGCTTTGGAAGCAACGATTTGACCGCAAGCGTCATGCGTCGCGCGTGAAACGGCATACCGCTTGGACCTCAACCACCGAATTACTTGGCACATCCGCGTTCTCGAGCCCAAACATCTAACGCTCGTGAAGCTTCCGAACATATTCAGAGTTTGAAGTTCTGCACATGTTCGGGCACCGCCACCTCAGGCAAATTTCGATCATCCGGAATTGGTGTCCCTACTTCTGTTCGAACAGGGATGACACCCGCCCATATCGGCAATGCGTAGTCTGGTTCCTCGTCGCTTGGACCACCTGTGCGGATCTTGGCGCTACCTTCGCTGATTTGCATCCCAAGAACCGTGGTCGCCTTGAGATCCTGAGCATGGTCAGGGCGCAGATCTTCGTAACGACCCGGGAACAGGCCATCGACAAAGCGCGCTAGCTTACGCAGTTTTTCTTCCGGATCCTCGACCTTTACAGCAGTTCCGAACAAGGTGACCGACCGCGAGTTCACTGAATGATGCATGCCGGATCGCGCCAAAACAAAGCCATCCAGAATAGCGACGCTGAGACAAACATCCGTACCCCGCGAATGGCGTAGCGCGCGACTGGCGGAAGATCCATGCCAATAGACATGATTGCCCTCGCGCCATTGAAGCGTCGGTGTCACGACGGGTTTACCATCAATCACGTATCCAACTGTGCACATGGGTTGCGCATCAAGAATGGTGTTGATGGTTTCTCGGTCGAAATGCCCGCGCTGATGCGACCGGCGCAGACGTGACCGTTCGGTGATGGTGAGCATATCTGTCATATCGATAATCCACTGTAAGTCTTGCGACTCCCGGTTTGCAGCTATATTGGCAATCTGTGAATGGCCAATTCTTTGAAAAAATGTCAGTCCAATTTAGACAGCGAACTCTTTGCGCTTTCGCTTGACCCAGATGAGAAAACAGCTCTGCAAATGCAATTGCTTGAGGGATTGCGCAGTATCATCGTGTCTTCACCGAAGTACGCAGGGGCACGGCTGCCCGCCAGCCGTATGCTTTCGGCAGAATTGTCAGTCTCGCGAACAACAGTTCAAGCGGCTTACGATCAACTGATCAGCGAGGGATATCTAATCACGCGCCAGGGAAGCGGCACCTTTATCGCTGAGAATGTGAGCCACCTTGCTCCACCTCGCCCCCGGGCCAAGACCAGCCAATACAAAGTTGACAGCTGGTTGCCATTTCAGACTGGCTTACCCGACACCTCGCTGATGCCACATGCCCTATGGGCGAGACACCTTGATCGTGCCTGGCGCAGACCAGATCCAGAGTTGCTGGCGCGCGCCGATCCCCTTGGCTGGTATCCCTTACGCGCGGCCATTTCTGATCACCTGGCCACATGGCGTAATCTGAACTGCGATCCAGAGCAAATCATCATCACCTCCGGCGCGTGGGAGTCTCTTGAACTGATCTGCCGAACCTTGATCGGAGAGGGAAATACCGTAACCGTCGAAGATCCCTGTTGGCACAAGACTCGTGACGTGCTGAGCTTAACGGGGCTGAAAGAGCATTCTGCTCGCATAGATCACGACGGGCTCAATCCGGCCAAAATCTCGCACAATTCTGCAGCAGTGATCGTCACACCTTCCAGGCATTACCCAACAGGTAGAAGTCTTCCGATGCCACGCCGCATCTCATTATTGGATTGGGCCGACCGGGTCGGAGGATTGATCATTGAAGACGACTATGACAGCGAATTTCGTTACCAGGGATATCCATTGCCATCCCTATCCGGTCTCGATGGACTGCAACACACTCTGTATCTAGGGAGTTTTTCAAAGCTCATCAGTACCGCTTTACGGATCGGATACATGGTTGTCCCGAAACGCCTTGTGGACAAAGCGCGCGCCTGTCTTGAGCAGGTTGGACCTCGCGCTTCGCTTATTCCGCAACCTGCGTTGGCCGCATTTATGCAGAGTGGCGACTTTGCTATCCATCTGCGGCGAATGCGCCGTATCTATGCACAGCGCCAATCCCACTTGATTTCGGAACTCAGGGCAGTCGATGATCTGCTCGAAATTCATCCGGATGTCGCCGGCATGCATTTGTGCTTACCGCTGAAGCCCGGTTTAGCCGCCAGAACCACCGATCAGGACATCAGCCACTTGGCTCGCCAGCAGGGACTATCGGTGGGTGCGCTGTCCGCTCATTGCGTCTTACCCACAAAGCAACAGGCGCTGTTGCTGGGATACGCGGCATTCGACAATGAAGTTCTGACCAAAGCGGCCAGTAAGTTATGTCACGTTTTGCGCGGTTAGCTCGGCCGCTCGAAAGCCGATGTTCATCGGCATTAAACTGTTTTCAAGAGCCGCCGGGTTCTGCTTCAATCAACGGCGGCTCCAGGCAACTGGTCAGTCGGTCACAGATCGGCCATTACTTGGTGCTTTTTGCCTCCGCCTTTCAGACTGATCGTGTTTCCGACCGGTCATAGCAAACAACGCAGGCGTTAGTCGCGGATGCACAAAGGCGAAACCATGCTGCTGCAGTCGCATGGGCACCACGCGCTGTCCGCTCAACATGGTCTCGCGCCCCATTTCACCAAGCCCACCCGAGATTAGCCATCCAGGGAACCTCAGCAGGGCTGGCCGTTGCAGAGCCCGGGAAAGCGACTGTGTGAAATCAACGTTCCGGACCGGTTCCGGCGCCGTCGCATTGATGACGCCATCAATATCCTGTCGCGCAAGCGAGAACGCGATCACACGGATCATGTCATCAAGCGCAATCCAGGGCATCCACTGCTGACCGGTTCCAAAAACACCACCGCCGCAGAACTCGAATGGTGTCAGAAGTCGAGCCAGCATTCCGCCATCGACACCCAGAACCAACCCGATGCGCAAAACAACTACACGCACCCCGCTCTGCGCGATCTTGTCGGCTGCTTGCTCCCAAGCCTGACACACATCGTGCACGAAGGCCGGTTCGGCTCCGGATGTTTCAGTCAGCGTTTCATCACCCCGCAATCCATACCACCCGATTGCAGAACCGTTGATCAAGCATTCGGGTTTTTGTCGAAGACGCTGAATCAGCATGCGCAACGCTTCGGTGGCAGCAACCCGGGATTCAACTATGCGAGCGCGCTTTTTGGCGGTCCAAAACCAGTTTGCAACAGGCTCTCCGGCAAGGTTGATGATCGCATCAAACCGTTCCGTGTCGTGGATCTGATCGAGGCCGGTTATTATTCGCACAGGGTGGGATAGCGTGGCAGCTGTTTCAATATTTCGCGTAAACACAGTCACATAATGCCCACCAGCAACAAGTGCCTGCACCAATCGCCGTCCGATAAATCCCGTGCCACCGGTGATCAACACGCGCTGCCTGCGGGGCATATCCGTCACCAGACCAGCCGGATCGCCGCGATCCAAATAATCACAGCGCACAGCAGCAACAAGATCACGAGCGCTGAACAAACCCACACCAATTGCCGAGAGAGTCGCCATGACGCTCCACCATCCATAGCTGACTGGGACAAGTGCTGTGGGCAGGAAAGCCCAGGACCAAAGATAAGGGGCTGCCAACGCCAGAATAGCACCGTAATTCAGCGCCAGAAGCGTATGATTGATGCGTTCGCTACCGGGCAGTCTGCGCGTAAGATCTTCTTCGACAAAATCCCAAAGCGTGATGAAAACTTCCAACATCAGGATCGCAGATAGCACGATGGTGAAGACCCCGTGCGGCTCAAACCAACCGAAACACAGAAATATGACGGCGTAAAACAGGTTGCGAACGCCATGTAGGCGAAGCTCGGTTTTTTGCGAAGCACGCCACGCAAGGCGTTCCGTTCCTTCGTGATGAACGAGCGTGTCGAAAGCACCCATAAATACCTGAATTGAAATGAGTGTCCAAAGGATTGGGTTATCCATAACGTCCCTCCTGTATGTCGTGAAAGACCGCATCCTGCTGAATCAAATTGCCAAGAAGGCGGCTCTGCAATTTCAGGGAAAAAAGAAAGCGCGATTGCCCCAGATCGATATGCGCGATGGTCAGCGCTCCTGGTTGCAGCCAAGCCGGCAACCTGAGTTTTCTACGGCCCAACTGCAGAAAAAAATGGTCACTTTTGAAATAGATGCCCGCACGATCGGCACTTACACGCAGAGCCATTCCGATCCCTGCACCGATATACTCTTCAATGCCGGTAGGGCCCGCGAAGCGCTTTGAACTGCGGATAACCTGAGGAAAGCCTGCAGCCCGACCATATTGGCGCACCCAGAATTGACCTTTACCTAGGCAATCCTCGGTTACAGTTACTACCGCGGGTTGGTTCAGGCAGGACGTATCGTAAGGCAATGGCCCCCCGAGCAGCCGGGTAATTTGGGCTATCAGGCGACCCACCATGTTCATGCGCATGGAAGCCACTTTGCCCTGATAAACAACACTTGCCCCATTTCGCAGGCGATAGCCAAACCGCTTTCGAACCTCGTCGGGAAGCGCGCGCCAGGCGTTCTTGCCAACAAGATCTCTGAACCGGTTGTCCCTAAGAATTTGATGGTGAGGCGAAAAGTTAATCTGCTTCATTCTACTTCCTACTGTTTAGTCAGGTATTTCTGCATAAAGAGAAATCATGTTCCAAAAAATTTTAGACTACTTGCTGTTGATCTTGAGTAGCGACAAAACCTTGTCCCCCATTTTCATCAGCAAAGAGAGTTTTGACTTGGGCACATTGAGCATCTGCTCCGACCAGCGATCGGCCGTGTTCAGGAAATCCTGCATCTCCTGCATCCGACTGAAAACGGCCGGATGCAAATCCGGTTCCGTGGCGGCCTGAGCGACACAAACGTTAATTGCGCGCATGGCCGGATCAATCTCGCGCTCTTTTCGCCCCTTTGCGATCAGCAGAGCCATCTCCCAAACATCGGTTTCGGCGGCGAAGTGCTCTCTGCGATCACCAGGAACCGGAATTCGGTGGATCAACCGCCAGCCAACGAGTTCTTTCAACGAATTCGAAACATTTGACCGAGCAATTCCCAATTTCTCGGATATCTGCTCGGCATTAAGCGGAGTTTCACTGAGAAACAACAGCGCGTGGATCTGGGCCACAGATCTGTTGACCCCCCATTGGCTGCCCATATCACCCCAATACAGAATGAACTTGGACTTGGAGGATGAGTCAGATATATCATTTATTTCTGTCATAACAGAAATAAATGATATCCCCCAGAGAATGTCAAGCCGATGCCACGAGGCGCAATGCCAATCGACATAACGGCATTTTTCTAAGGGCTTCAGATAACACCCACGCTCGCGGTATCGGGTCCAGCTACTGTTAAGACAATGGGCCGATGTGCGGGAGGAACCGCAACTCAAGGCTACCGCCGTTTCGGGACGGCACTCCCTCCCTTGGCCGCTTTTACAGCAGCCCGAGCACGGTTTTTCTTGCTATTGGGCTTTCCTTTGGGGGGAGGAGGACCTTTAGCGCCGCTTTTGCGAGATTTGGAATGCACGTCTTTGCCAGCCTTGGCCTCAGCCTTTGGCTGACCCTTAGGGCTCGCCGCCGCGGGCTTTCGTTTTTTCAAGGGCGCTTGCGCTATCTTTTCCGCGTCTTTCGCCCTGGGCTTTTGATCTTCTGATTTACGGGGTTTGCGATCCTCGGATTTCGACTTGCTGCGCCGAAGTTCCGGCGTGGCGTCCCGTTCCGTTGGGTGGGAATCCATTTTGCGCCGACGCGGTTTGCCGGTAGGCGCGCGATCAAATTTCGGACGCTTGAACGCTGGAATATCTGGCGCGGCGTCCAGACGAACAATGTCTTTTGCCCCCTCTATCTTCATATCTGGGCCTATAGCCGTCAGAAAACCCTCAACGGCAGCTTCACGGATTTCGACATAAGACAAGTCATCCGCGATACGTATCGCGCCTATATCGTCTTTTGTAATCTTGCCCGCCTTGCAGACCATCGGCAGCAAATGACGTGGGGATGCGCTTTGATTTCGCCCCTCCGACAGCGAGAACCATACGCTTGGGCCAAACTCTGCCCGAGGTTTTGGCTTTTCAATCTGTACAGCACCCAGCTCTTCCGGGGCAGAATACCGCTTCTTGTACTGGCGCAGATAGGCTGCTGCGATTTGCTGAGGTGTGAATTTTTCAACCAGTTGGTCGACCGTCGCGCTCTCACTCTCAGTAATGTCGGTCTGCCAATCTTCGGCCGACAGCATACGCACTTGATCGCGTTCGTTTACATCATCAGCAGAAGGCGCAGATACCCAATCGGCGCTTAGTTTGGCGAATTTCAAAATGCGCTCCGCCTTCTTTCGGGAAGACGGAACTACGACCAAAGCACTAACACCTTTTCGCCCTGCCCGACCTGTGCGGCCGGAACGGTGCAAAAGGGTTTCGTGACTGTTGGGCAATTCGGCATGCACCACCAGATCGAGATTGGGCAAATCAATGCCTCGGGCAGCAACGTCCGTTGCGACACATACCCGGGCACGCCCATCACGCATCGCCTGCAATGCATTGGAACGTTCGCTTTGAGTGAGCTCGCCTGATAGCGCTACGACCGAAAAACCACGGTTCGACAGTCGCGTCGTCAATCGCGAGACCATCGCACGGGTGTTACAAAACACGATAGCGTTGGGCGCTTCGTAATAGCGAAGGACATTGATGATCGCGTTTTCACCATCGCGCGCGGCCACCATCATGGCGCGGTAGTCGATATCGGCATGCTGGGTCCGCTCGCTTACCGTCGAGACGCGTTCCGCATCGCGCTGATAGCTTTGGGCAAGCTTGGCGATCGCGCCGGGAACCGTGGCAGAAAACAACAATGTCTGACGGCCTGACGGAGTTTCATCCAGTATGAATTCCAGATCCTCACGAAAGCCCAGGTCCAGCATTTCATCAGCTTCGTCCAAAACCACCGCGCGCACTTGGGTCAGATCAATGGATCCTCGCATGATATGATCGCGCAACCGACCAGGAGTAGCGACGACAATATGCGAACCGCGTGCCAAAGCACGACGTTCATCGCGCATATCCATGCCACCCACGCAAGACGCCAGAAACGCGCCCGCATCGGCATAAAGCCATCCAAGCTCACGCTTCACCTGCATCGCCAGTTCCCGGGTCGGTGCGATAACCAGAGCCAATGGCGCACCGGAAGCACCGAATGTGTCATCGTCTCCCAGCAAGGTGGGGGCTATCGCCAATCCAAAGCCGATGGTTTTCCCCGACCCCGTTTGTGCAGACACCAACAGATCCCGGCCTTCCAGTTCTGGCTGAGTGACCGCTTGCTGAACTGGTGTCAAAGCCTCATAGCCCTTACGGGCAAGCGCGTCTGCGATGGTTTTTTTCACGGCTGAGATTCTCTGTGTAAGGCAGGCTGTGCGACTGAGCAGCATTGCAAGCAGCGCATCATCCGAGATTAAAGACCGCCCTCTATCGGGTAGAATTCGGTTTGTATAGCCACTGTATCCTACTTGTTGCGGAAAACGGCGCGTTTTGTGCAAATAGTCCCCGCCGCAACGCAATCTACGCGGTCAGCCTCAGGGCGATTGGCAAGGAGCAGCACCTACAGCGCCTCGCACCTCAGGCGTTACGGAACCGCAATCGGCATTTTAATTATCAATTTAAACTGCGTTCTTAGATGGTGGCACAGGTTCAGAAACAGAGCATAAAGTCCGAGCGAACCTCTCCGGCCTCGGTCGTATTACCATGATGCGCATGGTGAAACTGGTGCGCGCGTCCTTCAGCTTCGGTTTCAAGTGTCGGGTGCAACGGGCAGACGTAGCCGATCTGGGGGGTAACAACCGCGCGGGATACGCTGGATTGGTCACTTTTCAATGCGCCACCTTTTTGAGGGTCGGCGTGTAGCCCTTTCTAGGCATTCAGGCACAGCGAGCTTCGCCAATACTATTGGCGTCGTCGCCGAAGCCAGTCACTGCCTTAAGCCGATAAACTTAGTCATAGATTTCTTTGGGTGCTTGCGCCCCGTCACAATCGATCTCCGCGATCTATATCTGACCAAGATTTTTGAGGATTGGACAGTCGGGGCGGTGGTCGCCAGCACATTCGTCGATCAGATGAGACAGCGTGTCATGCATCGCTTTCAGATCGGCAATCTTATCGTCTATCTCTTTGAGATTCTGTTTGGCGATTTCTTTCACGTCAGCGCTGGCGCGTTCTTTGTCCTCGTATAGCGCCAATAACGAGCGACAATCCTCAATGGTGAAGCCCAAAGAACGGGCTCTTCCGATGAAGGCCAGTTTGTGCAGTTCCTTTTCATCGAAATGGCGATACCCATTCAAACTGCGCTTTGGCTTGATGAATCCGATATCTTCGTAATAGCGGATCGTTTTAGCTGGCAGACCCGAACGTTCTGCTACATCTCCAATATTCATAGCAGTTCTCCTATACTATTCAGCAGGCACTGAATGCAGCGTCTGTTTGGCATTTTCCGCTGTCTGATCCTGCACAACCTTGTTTGATTTAACCCAACGCAACCGTAGCGCGTTGGTCAGAACGAATACGCTGGACAATGCCATGGCACCTGCGGCCAATACCGGCGAGAGCAACGGGCCGCCAAACGGGTAAAGTACCCCCGCCGCAACCGGTATGAGTAGTGTGTTGTAACTGAACGCCCAGAACAAGTTTTGGCGGATGTTGCGCATAGTTCGCTGGCTGATATTGAAAGCGTTGACCACGCCGGTCAGGTCGCCTGACATCAAAACGACATCGGCTGCTTCGATTGCGATGTCCGTGCCTGTGCCGATCGCAATTCCCACATCAGCCGCCGCCAAAGCAGGCGCATCATTAATGCCGTCACCTACAAAGGCCAGTTTTCCACCATTCAAACGCAAATCTTCCAACGCGGACACTTTACCCTCGGGCAAAACCTCGGCCACAACATGATCAATACCCAGCTGCGCCGCGATAGATTTAGCAGTAGCGGTATTGTCACCGGTGATCATCGCAACTTTCAGCCCCAGTTCGTGCAAAGCTTCAATTGCGGCAGGCGTGGTGGTTTTGATCGGGTCAGCCACAGCAATAATGGCCGCGATAACCCCATCTATGGCGGCATAAAGTGGAGTCTTTCCGTTGACTGCCAGTTCAGCGCCCCGATCTGACAACGCGCCTATTTCAACGCCTTCGCGGACCATCAGTCGGTCAGCCCCGATCAGGATTGTATGGCCTTCAACTTCAGCACGCACGCCGTAGCCAGTGATCGAAGTGAAGTCTTCAGGCTGCGGAAGTTCCAGCCCTCGGGTTTCAGCCGCGCGCACGATAGCCGTGGCGATAGGATGTTCGGATGTGACCTCAACTGCAGCAACAAGGCGCAGAACCTCATCTTCGGTCATTTCTTCAGCCACTATCAGGTCGGTCAGTTCCGGACGCCCTTTGGTCAGGGTGCCGGTCTTGTCCACCGCCACAACGGTTGTTTCCTGTAGCATTTGCAAGGCGTCGCCCTTACGGAACAGGACACCCATCTCGGCCGCGCGTCCGGTGCCAACCATGATTGAGGTTGGAGTAGCCAACCCCATGGCGCAGGGGCATGCTATGATCAGCACCGCAACCCCGGCTACCAACGCCAGGCTGAGCGCAGGATCGGGTCCGAACAACAGCCAAACCAGAACCGTCATCACGGCAACAGTGATAACTACCGGCACAAACCATAGCGTGATGCGGTCGACCAGGCCTTGAATCGGCAGTTTGGCCCCCTGGGCTTGTTCGACCATCTGGATTATCTGGGCCAACATAGTATCGGCACCGATCTTTTCGGCCTGGTAGGTCAACGCACCAGTGCCATTTACGGTCCCTCCAACCACAGTAGCGCCTTCGGTCTTTTCGACTGGAACCGGCTCACCAGTAATCATGCTTTCATCGACATATGACACACCAGTCACTACGGCACCATCCACCGCGATCTTTTCGCCCGGTCGAACATGAACAAGATCCCCTACAGCGATCTGCTCAATCGGAAGCTCAACAACCGATCCGTCGCGTTCAACGCGCGCTGTTTTTGCCTGTAAACCAACCAGTTTGCGAATTGCTTCACCAGTTCTGCCCTTAGCGCGAGCCTCAAGGAAACGCCCCAGCAAAATCAGAACCACGATCACCGCGGCAGCCTCGTAGTAGACGTTTGCAGTTCCCGCAGGCAGGATACCGGGCGCAAAGGTCGAGATAAGCGAGAAGCCATAAGCCGCTGAGGTGCCCAGCGCCACCAGAGAGTTCATGTCTGGCGCGCCTTTGAACAAGGACGGGAAGCCCTTGGTATAGAACTGCAAACCTGGCCCAAAAAGAACGATCGTGGTCAAAAGGAACTGCATATAATAGCTGTTTTGGATGCCTATCGTACTCGCTATCAGATGGTGCATGCCCGGAATAACATGCGAACCCATTTCAAGGATGAACACCGGCAAAGCGAGCAAGGCAGCAAAGCCCGTTCGCCGGGCCAACTGGAGGATCTCTTCTGCTTTGCGGTCTTGTGGTTCGGTTTGCGAAGCCGATCGCACGGTTGCCGGATAGCCTGCAGTTGCGGCAAGCGCCGCGATGGCTTCGGGCGTGGTGACACCCTCAGCATAGCGCACCGTGGCACTTTCGGTAGCCAGATTGACTGACGCAGACAACACGCCATCATCAGCTTCCAAGGCTCGCTCAACGCGCCCTACGCACGATGCGCAGGACATGTTTTGAATATCAAGCGTGACCTCATTGGTCAGGGCCGGGTATCCGGCGCTGCTTAGCGCATCTGCAATAGCCGCTTTATCAGCTGGATCGCGAAAATCGACCTGAACACTTTCGCTGGCAAGATTAACCGAAGCGGCATCAACCCCAGGAACAGCTTTCAGCGCACGCTCGACCCGCCCAACACAGGACGCACAGCTCATCCCCTGAACCTGAAACCGCGCATGTGAATTTTCAGTCATATTGTCACCACAAGTAGTCTGCTGACGTGCAACATAAGGGTTCCAGCAAGTGGAAGGTCAAGGGACGTGGGTGACTTTCTTTCCAACTAATTTTGGTGATCCATTCGTCATAAGCTGACCTTCCTGTGCTGGAATACTTAGCCACAACAACAGAATACAGGAGCGACCCTCCATGACGACCCTGAGTATCCTGAGGAGGCGAAGCTATGGTCGCATGATAAGTTGAGGCGCGCATAATCCTGCCCCATTAGCTCTATCTTACGTCTCTAACAAACTCGATGAGACGGGTCATTTCACCTTCGGCGCTCGCCACACGAACACCGATCAACATGGCTGCCGCGATTTGACCTGTGCGTAATCTCATCACATCAGTTTCCGTCCACTTGTTCTGCCTCAGTGCGCTGCTCTTGCAGTTTGCGCTCCCGATCCGGCCAACTGTCCTTGATAAATGCAAGGATGTCCCAGATGTCCTGATCCGACAGGGTGTCCCCGAAACCTGGCATGCCACTTTTGACGTCGGTGACACCCATCTGTTTCAAAGTCTGTTCCCCACCAAGCTTTGTATAGTCGAACAACAGCTTGTCGCCGTGGTGCCATGTGTGGCCTGTTCGGTCATGTGGGGGCGCCCGCATAACGCCATCTGGATCAGGTGTCTGCCAATCCTGCTGACCCTCCAGATTCGCCCCATGGCATGACGCGCAGTTTTCGGCGTACAAATCTGCACCGCGTGCCGTATCCGAGGGCGAGCTGTTCTGTGCACGCCCGCTAAGACCCCAGCCTGTGACAGTGACAATGATCACTACCGCAGCCAGTGACATCCATTTCGCAACGCTTTTATTCATCACACCACGCTCAACCAAGTCTTCATACCAGCGGCCTGATGCGACAGCATGTGGCAATGAAACAGCCAATCCCCCGGGTTATCCGCAACGAACGCGATTTCTCGTGTTTCGATCCGGTCGACCAGGATTGTGTCCCTCAGCGGCCCAAGACCCCCGTCCGCCAGAACTTCCTGAAAGTGCGTCCCATGCAGGTGCATGGCGTGGGGAAAGACGGTGTCGTTTTTGATCTGTATACGAACGACGTCACCACGAGAGACAGAGGCCAACGGGTTCTCTGGCAAACCAGCAATACCATTGAAAGTCCAGATCTGACCCTGCCGAACCAATTCATCGCTACTCATGATCTGGCCTTTGTACGAGCCTTGGCGCAGCCCACCCATTGCTCCTCCTTCCATTACCAAAGGAACGGTCAGAGCGTCCGAAACATCCTTGAGCACAGAAACGGGATTGGGTGGCAGAGCCTCTATCGCGCCCCGGGCGACAGTTGTACCGCGCCTCGAAACCGGAAGCTCAGCAATGACAAATGCTTCATCACGTTCGTGAAGAATGATTTGAACGGCTTCACCCACGTCAGATGTGACATCTACAACTAGATCCACTCGTTGCGCAGGCCCGAAAACAAGGGTTTCAAAATCCTCTGGCTGCGTTACTGGCATGCCGTCATAAGCGATCAGTTTCCCGATTGCTCCACTGACTGAGACATACATGATCCGATCAGTCGCGACATTGACCAAGCGAAGCCGCAATCGCTGGTTCTTTAAAATTTCGGTCATGGGCGATACATGCGCGTGAACGTAATTCCCAATTCGACCTGCATGCGTCCAGTCATGCATTGAGCCAAAATCATCGACAATTTGGGCATCCTGCCCCAACCGCCAGTCATCCAGCAGAACCGTAATGTCATGATCCGTGTCCGGCGGGTTCGTTTCATCGACGATGAACACGCCGTAAAGGCCCCGGGCGACTTGTTCCGTCGACTGGTTATGTGAGTGATACCAAAAGGTTCCCGCGTCCTTGAGCGGTAATTCATACTGAAATTTATTGCCCATTTGCACCACCTCCTGTGTGAGACCCGGCACCCCGTCCATGTTGTTTGGAACCCGCAATCCATGCCAGTGAATAGCCGTTGGTTGGGGGAGCGAGTTCAGGAGCGTCCGGCGAACCGTTTCGCCCTGACAGGCACGAATTTCGGGGCCCGGAACACCGCCGTCATATCCCCAAATCTCGGTTTCCGGATAGCTGTCGGGCGCTATACGCGCCAACCCTGAACGCGCCTCAATTGTTTTAGGAGGCGTAGCCGCCCTCCCGATAGCAGGCACCGCGAGCAGTGCCGATGTACCTGCAACGAATTGCCTGCGATTGAGCGTCATGATGACTTCCTTCCCAAGAATACTTGATCTCTCATTGGATTATCCGCCGTCGTGCACATCCAGCAGATAGATCGCCATCGCCTTGCGGTCATCCTCTGTCAGAAAGCTGGTGCCATAGTTCACGACCTCTCCCATTGCGCCCCCGAATACATCGCCATCAGGCATGACACCTGTGCGCAAGGCATAGACCAAATCATCAACCATCCAGCCACGCTGTTGCAGCGTCTCAAAGTCGATGGCTGGCGCCTTGTCACCGCCCGGCAGAGAGTCACTTCCCTTGAAGTGTTCGGTGTCTGATTTTCTCGCGCCAACCAAGTTCCTCCCGGTGTGGCAGGCCGCACAATGCGTGGCGCCTTCGACCAGTAACCGGCCCCGGTTCCAAACATCATCCTTACTCGGCACAGGATCGGTGCGGGGCGGTTCCAGAAAAGCTGCGCGCCACAGTTTCAGGCCCCAACGCTGATCGAAGGGGAACGCCATATCCTGCTCTTTTGACGGTTCCGCGACCGGTGGAACCGTTTGCCAGGCAGCCCATAGATCGGCGATGTCCTGATCCGTGAAGTTGGCATAGAACGGATAAGGAAATGCCGGGTAGTAGGGTTGTCCGTCGGGCGACACACCCTGTCGTACGGCACGGGCAAACTCCTCGACAGTCCAACCACCGATCCCGTGATCAGGATCGGTAGTCAGATTCGGAGAATAAAGCGTACCGAACGGTGTATCTAACTCTACCCCGCCGGCCAGCGGCGCACCCCCTTTGGCAAAATCTGTGTGGCAGGCGATACAGCCACTTGCCCTAGCCAGATATGCCCCACGGTTAACGTCACCCTCGATGTGAATAGATTGTAGTGGCCGGCCAATCGGCCAAGCCATTATTGCAACAAGTCCCGCTGACGCCATGACGGCAGCAGCAAGGCCCAATCGGACTAGCGGACTCATGACGCATTCCTATTCCGACCGAAATCGCGTGTGGCATGCCGAGCAGGTCTGGCTCAGCATCATGAACACGCCATCTGCTGGCATTTCAGAAAGTTGTGCCTGATCCGGGCCCCCGCCCATCATGTCGGCACCCGTCATAGAACCAGCACCCATCATGGTTGCATTGCCCATCATACCGGAATCCTTGCCCGATCCGGACGCCATCAACCCGTTGTCCGCCGCAAGCACGAGACCTTCAGAGTAAGTTTCCAACTGTCTGGCCAATTCTGCAAAGGAACCCCAGTCCTGCCAGATTTCCGGTTTTGCCTCCGAGGGTTTGCCATCAGTTCCCTCTGGAAACAGCTTTGTCATGCTCTGACCGGCATGGAGCCCTATTTTCTTCGCTTCGCTCCGCACCGTTTGCGCGTTGTACGGCGTTTTCCCCTGCATCATCGGCGTGAGGACTTTCATACTGTCCTTCATCGCGGACATACCGTCCATGCGCTCTTTGACGATGCCTGTTGCACCACCATGAGCCAGAGCGGCTGCAGCAAACAGAGAAACCAGGGCGACGCCTGTGGTCATTTTTAGAATGTTCATTGCTTTGTCCTTATCGTCTGCTTCGACGCGCTCGTACTGAGCGCAATTCGACTGATCAGATCAGGACGCGCGGCGGCGGCGGGTCAAATGCTGTGATACCGAGAACCCGGTATTGGGCGCGTGGTATCGAGTATCTTTGTTCCGTGTCTTTGGGGGCAGGCAGCGGCGGACCTATCGAAAATAGCCCGACAGCGTTGCAAATCGATCCGCCATGACAATGCCCCGGATGACCTTGTTGGACATGCTCCACGTCCGCAGTGTCCGTATGGTCAACAACATGTTGCGAGCTGCTACCATGCGCATGAGCAGAGTCGGCAGTCACAAGTAATCCGCCAATGGTCAGCACCATTGACAGGATCATGTAACGAATTGCACTGCCAATCCGGCTCGTCACTTTCAGAAAATCCCGTTTTCCTGCTGCAACTCTCTGATATAGGCAACGATGCCTTTCACATCGGCACGGGTCAAGCCATCGACCGGCGGCATATTGCCAAACCTCCAATGGTGTGCCCGAACTCCATTCTGGACTGCGACATAAAATGACTCGTCCGAATGGTGGCTTGGTTCATAGATCTTATGCACCAATGGCGGCGCAAGCCCCTCCAGACCAGTTGCATTCACACCATGGCAGGCCGCACATTTAGCGTCGAATGCCACCTTTCCGACTGCCGCAAACTCGCTCAACTGCCCCGGTGGATTGACGTTTTGGATTGGGTCTCCCGGCTCCAGCGTCACCGTATCAGGTGGCGCCATCGAGTGGCCAGTTGGTTGCTGATTGAGATTGTAGACGAGTACGGCGGCACCTGCGACCGCTACGCCGCCGATCAAGAGTGTAAGTTTATTCATCTCTGTATTTCACTTGATTGTCAGTTATCGGTCAGTTTTGCACGCCCGGTGAAATCGACCTGGACGAGGTCAGATCAGTTTTACCTGCGTGCCCACTGCCGCCAATTTGAACAGTTCTGCAATCTGCTCGTTGTACAAGCCAATGCAGCCGTTGGAGGATCGTCTTCCGATCTTGCGGGTGTCGTTGGTGCCGTGGATACGATAGTACTGCCAGCTCAAGTATAGCGCATGTGTCCCCAGAGGATTCTCGGGGCCCGGGCCTACATAGTCAGGCCACGCCGGATTGCGCTTTTTCATTGCCGGTGTCGGTCGCCAAGATGGCCCTTCGACCTTGCGAGTAATTGTAGTGTAGCCCAGCCTTGTAAGGTCTTCCGTGAGCGGAACGCTGGTGGGAAACATACGATAGACGCTTTCGTCCTCCGACCAGTATTGCAGCACTTTTGACTGTGTATCAGAGAGGATCACACCGTTCCTGAGTGTATCAAAATGGTCCTGCCATTTGGCAACGCGGAACGACGAAACGTTTCGGAGCGTACCTTCGATTGCTGCGGGTTGGGCCAAAACGGCCGGTGCGGGAAAAAGCGTCGTTGCAGCGAACGCGGCTATCACTTCGCGTCGCGATATACCCTTTCTATCTTCGCTCGGTTTCATGCCTGCCATCCTGATCGGTTATCCTTGTTTCTCGATTCAGGTAGCTCATATGCCCGATTCCTGCGCTGGAAGGTCAACATGAAAAAAACTTCGCACAAAGAAGCGCCAATACCTTTCGTGCAGCCGACCCTCTGCGAGCGAGGGGACATTGCTGGGGCCGCGAGGCACAGAGGCAGCTGGCATTCACCATAATCGGCGCCACTGAATAACTGGTGTGGTGAAAATCCCTGCATTGCAATGCTTAGCTCGCCACACGTCTGATCCAACAATCAAGACTGGGTCGGATTTCGTCAGCTGTTGTTTTGTATTGACCTGCTGCCTCTCAAACTGACGGTGTTGATACCGGTCTCACTTCCGTTCCAAACGATGAAACCCCATTAAAAATCTGTGGACCACCCTCGTGAGCGGCTAAAGGTGGCCCACAGAGATAGCAGGTTAATGAGTTGTTATCTCAGGGCCTCGCAAAAGAATGTCGGCGTGGCCAATACGAGTTTTCTGCTTTGGCTAACAAAACGCTGACGCATTCCCGGTTCAGAAGCTCCATTCATAGGATGCCCACAAAGCTTGCGTAGACACATCAGCGCCTAGGGTTGATCTTGCCTCCAAGCGCAGGTTTCCACCGTGCTTAAAGGCTCTCTCATAGCTCAGACCAACTTCGCCGAAAGTATCGGTTCCACTACCGCCCGAGGCCAGAGCAAGCGTATTGCCGAAGACTGCCACATCTATGATCGATGGCGCATCTGCGTCACGGTGAACCGCTGCCAATGATGCAGATAGGTTTCCTCCGCCCAATGACGCTGTATAGGCAGCCCCGATGCGGGTTTCATTGAACGTGATGTCTCTTGCGCCCACAGTCGCATTGGCTCTGCTGCCCATCTCGGTGTAAGCATCCAAATTCTGCTCGCCATATAGAAAACTGGCTCTGGGTGTCAGGACCGCGCCGTGCTCCAACACAAAATCACGTTCAGCAGCAACGAAAGCTGTGATCATATCGCTCGAGTAGTCAGCAGCCGACCTTGTGTTTCCACTGACGCGGGTTTCGTTGTGATCCAAATCGCCATAACCCAACCCGAAACTTACATCAGCAACTCCGAAGTTTTGCGCAACAATCCCGCTGACAAACACGCCGGACGTATCGAAAGACGTCGCGCCAAAGGTTCCGTCATTCTTGAAATAGCTGGCCCCGAACCCGTATCGCAGCCCGGCTCCAAGATCGCGGGTCAAACCAGCGCTGGCGCTCCACATATTTGATGAAAGCGCCAAAGAGCTGCCGTTCGAGGTACCGTCACTTCTGCTGCCGCTGACAAGGAAATACGGTCTAAACCCTTCGATTGCACCGCTTCCGCTCGTGCTGAGCACAACTCTGTCTCGGCTCACATCGGTGCTGTCTGCTTTGTCCAACTGACCTGTAAGGACGTAGGACAGCCCTGCGACCTCGAAAGCCTGGTTGGTATTGGGCTGAAACTCACGCGCATCGATGGAAGCATAGACAGGCGCCGCGCCACCTTCGTCGTCAACAAACCATCCCTGGGACGGTGCGGACACCGAAGTTGTAAACACCCCGTTTGACGTATCGTCGTCCCGGAAGCGGTAGATCACTTTGCCTCCGACATGGGTCAGGTTGACATCGTGGTCACTCACCCGCATCAACCCATCGATGTTTGCCGTGGATTCCAGATTTAGTGTGCCCCCACCATCACCCAAGTAAATGGCGTAACCCTTGCCGGCGGACTTCACTGCGATGTCGCCCGTGACATTGATCGTTCCCTCTGCGGTACCGACATACAATCCGTAGGCTTCAACATCCCCCCCATTGGCCGCCACCGCAATCGACCCGCTATGCGACAGAACTCCGTTCTCGTTCAGCGCGCGCGCTTTGACGCCATATGCACGCACCTGATCGGATCCGTCCGCAGCCACAGCTATGGCTCCTGAATTGTCAAGAACCCCGGAGATGCCCCCATCGATCAAAATTCCGGACGCAATAAGTTCAGCTGTGTTTCTGGCCTTTGCACCAACCGCAATGGTTCCACTATTTTTCAGTATACCACTGGTGTCGATTGAGTTTATCGACGTTCCAACAGCAGAGCCGCTTACGCCATCGTTCAGGTCGAGCGACACACCGATACGACCCGAGTTATGAAGCTCACCCAGGAAGCTAATGATACGGACACCAGAAGCTTCAGCATTAATAACTCCATCCCCTTTGGCCGAAACGTTAATAGAACCGGAATTCGATAAGTCGGTAGAATCGAACAGAAATCCAAGGCCTACGCCAACAGCCTCGACGGAACCGCCTTGCGTGCTTTCCGCTGTTACCGTGAGTTCGCCGCTGTTGGAAATATGACCATCGGCCAATATGTTCGCGCTGACCCCGTTTGCACTTACGAAGGTTCCGTTATCACCTTGGGCCGCAACCACGATTTTCCCTGAATTCGAAATCGATCCTCCCATCTCCAACAGTGATGCAGAAGCACCCGTTGCGAATACTTCGCTGGCACCGCGACCAACTGCCGTTACAGCAACAGTGCCCGAGTTAGAAATGCTGTCGGAAATGGTGTCGGTTTCAAACCCCCTTGCATATACCGATTGCGTGCCGGCTGCTTTCGCCAGGACGATGCCTGAGTTGACAACCTGTCCACTAGTGCCGCCCAGCCTTATCCCCATGGCTGAGGCGGTAGCACCGTCCGCTACTACAGTCAGGTTCCCGCTGTTGCTCAGCGTACCCTCAATCGTGCCTGCTGAAATGCCATAGGCATATGCGCTTGAGCCATTGCTCTGGGCCTTGACGGAAATTGTACCTGTGTTGTTGAAGTCGGCATCGCCAACAACACCGCCAATCCGTATTCCTCCGGCCGAAACGTAAGAACCCTGCGCTGCGACCGAGATTTGACCGCTGTTGGAGAATGTACCCGCCACGGTAGAAGATCGGATACCGATTGCTTCGACACTAGAACCATTGATCACATCGACGGTAATCGCGCCCGAGTTGTTCATCGCGCCGTTGATCTGGCCCAAGCTTATACCATACGCCGAGGCATGGCTGGAGGCATCAATCTGAACGGTCACATTGCCCGAGTTCGACAGCGTGCCATCCACTGTATTTGTTGAAATACCCGAGGCGTCACCGGTACCCGTGCCAATCGCTGTGGCACTAATGGAGTTTGTGTTGTTTAGGGTGCCAACAATATGCCCGGCTTCAATTCCAATGGCATTGGCGGTTCTTCCCCGACCCGTTGCCCAAATAGGCCCAGTGTTCGCCAACGTGCCTGTAACAGTTTCGGCGAGTATACCGGTTGCGGTTACGGTACCCGAACCGGTTGCAGCCGCGATCAGAGGCCCGGCATTGGTTAGTTGACCGGAAATATCTCCAACCTCGATTCCATATGCGAAAGCCTGTTGGTTCCCAGCGCGAGCATCCACAAATATCTGGCCACTATTGTCGAGCGTACCTGCCAGATCTTCCGCCTGAATCCCGCGGGCCCGTGCGCGGTCACCGTTTGAGGTAACGATGAGTTGCCCACTGTTCGTGACGCTGCCATCTACATCTGCAAAATCCAGCCCGTCCGCAACAGCACCCGAACCCAGCGCAATCGCGCGGATTGTCACGAGACCCGAATTGTCGAAACGGGCGGCTGTGCTGAGACTGCCAATGTCAATGCCGTCCGCACCGGCTGAGCCGCCGATAGCCTGCCCATCGATGGAACCGGAATTGGTCAGGCTGCCGGTAAGATTGGAAACTTCAATAGCATCAAAATTTGCCGCACCGGTGCTGCCGGCGGTCATTGAAACGGTCAGGGCACCGCTGTTGTGCAAATTGCCGGATACGGTGGAAATCTCAATTGCATCCCCATTTGCATTGGCTCCCCCGTTCCCAGTGACAGAAATGACACCGGTATTGTTCAAATCACCGGACAAGTCGCCGATGCCAATGCCATCGACGCTGGCAGTTGTTCTGGCAGTTGCAGAAGCCGTAACGGGTCCTGAATTCTCAACTGTCCCAGCGACGGTTGTCAGTTCAATGCCATCCGCAAACACATTCCCGCCGGAGCTGACGGCGTCGACAGCAATGCCGCCACTGTTGCGGAAGGTTCCATTCACGCTCTGCGCAACTACCCCAGAAGCAAACACGCGGGAGCTGAGATCAGCACCAACACTGATCGTTCCGCTGTTGGCCAAAGTGCCATCAACTTGGTTAACGTTAATACCGGCAGCGGTGCCAAAGGTCAGCGCCGAATTTGCGATGTCGATGGTGCCAGTATTCTGAATGGCGCCTGTCACATTCCCCGACACATCAATACCGTGCAACACTGCACTGTCGCCAAACGCCGCTCCCATCGAAATTGTGCCGGAATTCACAACGGCACCGGACAAATCGCCGTTGATGTCGATCGCGGCTCGGGTTCTCTGAATGCCTTCGGGCGCTGTCAGCCGCCCGTCATTTGTCAGCGTGCTGGAATAGTCCGCCACATTAACTTGAACCAGGCCCCGTCCCGGCAACGGGTCTACGTTAATCGACCCGGTCGCCGTAATGGTATGATCTTCGTCAACACTACTGATCAGAGAAGCGGTCCGCGCCCCATCAACGACCTCACCAAAAACAGATCCTGTTGAAATTGCCAAAACCGAAGCTGAACACAAAAAAACGGAAGGGGCGACACTTGCTACTCTTCCTTTCCATTTGGTCAACCGTCCCCCACGTGCGAAAGCACGAACTCTTTGCTGGATCTGCATATAACTTTGCCCCATCTGGCTAAATTTCCGTTCCCTGGGTCCGGAGGGTTGTTTCCCCTGCGTCACCCGTTCCATGCGCCATTTGTTTGCACACTCAAAACTGGCGTTAAATGTGCGCTGGAGGCGGAAATATGGCCAAATAGGCAGATTAGAACTTTAGTTTATGCATTTTCCACAAGGGTTTATGCCAACATGAGACTTTATTCGGCAGATGTGGACAGGGGTGTCACTCTGAGTGCGACGCCCCTACCAATAGTTGGCGTCAAGCAACCGATCCGCCATCTGTCAGATCTTCCAAAAAAGCACTGAGCAGCTGAGTTTTGCCTGCATAGCCGGACTTTTTGTAGATTGAATTGGTTTGTGCCTTGATGGTGCCTTCCTTGGCGTTGCGAATTTCCGCCATTTCAGCGATCGAGCACCCTTTGATCAACAGGCGGGTAACCGCACGCTCGGCCTCAGAGAAAGACCATTGCTCGAAATACGCATTCAACAGGTCCTCGAAGGCACTGGAGGCCCTGGCCACCTTATCTTCAAGTGACTCTTGATATCGGCGCATTTTCAGAACTTCGAACCCAAGCACCATGATTGAACCAAACAGTGAAAACATGATCAGGACTTCCCAGACATGAATTTCATCCCATTCATCAATCCAAGCCACGCCCATTGCCTCACCAATGTCTTCGAACAACATAATGCAGGCGCAAAATAGCGATGCGAAGAACGAAAAAGTCAGGCGTTTTTTTGATGGCATAGAGGCCTCCCCACAGGCAGTAGATTTGATCGCGGGTTCTTACGCGAAGTAAGCAGACCACCTCAAGCGACAACCGCCGTTCTCTGCAGCAAAAATCGACTGTTCGAAATGCCCGATGCGGCGCAACTTGGCCAGATGATTACATCGATCTTCAGAGACCGTTAGCCCTGCCCCAAACTCTTGAGCCTCGTCCGCCCACGCCCGCGATGTTCCAGGAACATGAACGACAGCAGCACTGCTATCAATGACACCAGAAGGATCGCAAAAATTACATCAGACAAGAAATGCCGGCCAAAAACAGTGCGAAGCAGCGCACCAAGAACTGATACCGTGAGAGCAGAGCCAAAAACAATTCGGCGCAATGCCTTGTTTCGAAGAAAACGGGTCAGGACATAGGCAGATATCGCAAAGGCTGCTGCTCCGGCGGCCTCACCTGAGACAAAAGAGCAATTTGCCTGACATTGGGCGGCGATCTCAAAGGGTGGGGAAAACGAAAGATTACCGCCAAACTCCATAATATCAGCTGGTCTGGCACGACCCCAGAACGACTTTAACAATCCATTGACCAGAAGCGCGGGCCCGATCAAGTACAGGCAGAAAATGAACCCCCACACGCGCCTCGGCACTCCGGTGTACGTGCTGGAGATAGAACCTGCGAGAACGCCGCATAGCGCGAGTACTGCCATATAGAAGTAGGTTTTCTGCGCTGCCTCGCGAAACACTGACAAAACAGGTGAGCTCGCTGCAGCGAAACCTTTAACCGGCTCCCAGAACAGTGATGAAATCCAAACATCAATCCATGGAGCTGAAGCAAACAATGCCTGAAAAGCAGCGACCAGAAAGAACAACCAGATCATGATCCGGGTTCGATTGCTTTGATATCTCGCCAGATAGTCTAACGGTTTTTGACCTCGGTTTGGTGCGGCAGGATGGATTGGTACGAACTTCTGCATGAGTTTCACTGGGTTGCTGCGCACGATGTGCTGACGACAAATCAAGGCGCGAGTTAGCAGGTACAGCCCATCTGGGCGCCTCTCGTGCGAGAGGCGCAGATTGCACTGCAATTTATTGGATCGACGTTTGGCCTGCCCTGAGGCCAAAGTACTCTAGAGGGAGATATTCAAGAGCTTCTCAGCATTCTTGTACCCGATTTTCTCCTTGACCGGTCTGGGTAAATCCACGCCACGGAACCATTCGGCCCCTTCAATCCCACTGACAAACGGATAGTCGGTCGAAAACAGAACTCGATCCTCGCCCATCACAGTCAAAGCCAGTTCAAGCAGTTCGGTCCGGAAGAACGCGCTGGTGGTGATGTGGAAATTGTCGGTGACGTAGCTTTGAACAGGCTTTTGCAGTTTGCCTGTTGTTACCTTTGCCAGATCATCCCCGATGCGCCAGTAATAGAAGGGTAATGCCTCGCCCATATGGCCGATGATAATCTGCAAGTTCGGGTGACGGTCAAACACGCCGCTGACGATCATGCGCAGGCACTGAAGGGCAACTTCCTGATGCCACCCATAACCCGCACCGCTGAGAAACCTGCTGACAATCGGGTCACCCAGATCATCGTAATACAGATCCATCGCCTCTTTTGATGCCCACCCCGGATGAATGTAGATCGGTACGCCTAATGTCTCGGCCATGGTCAGAACCGGTTCGAATTCCGGATGATCAAGGAACATACCATTCACAGCACCATAGGTCATCGTGCCAACGAACCCCAATTCGTTGACACATCGCTCAAGCTCGAGTGCGGCTGCCTCAGGCGAGGTAAGCGGTAGCGCGGCAAAACCGCGAAACCGATCCGGATGGGCATCGATGTAGTCAGTCTTGATCTGGTCGTTCAGCCTTGTCGCATAGTCGATGCCCTGCTGACCGGGCAGGAGTTGCGCACCCGGTGTCAGAGCCGACAGAACCATGATATTCAGTCCGGCCTCATCCATATGGGCCACGCGCCCCACGCCCACATCCATGATGTCAAAGGACGGAACACCCGGTGGGAATTTGATGTTGTTAAGTTGCATCATTTCCGGAGTGGCGAAATGTTCTTCAAGCCCGATCAGAGGCATGTCTTTGTCACGCTCGGCGATTTCTGCTGAGCCGATGGACCAGAGATCACTGTTTGCAAACGACACACCCGGCAGGGTCATAGCGCCCATCGCTGAAGCAGATAGCAAAAACTCACGTCGCTTGATCATTTGAATGTCATCCTTCCCAGCACGTCATGGCCTTCGATGCGATGCTTCACGACGGCTGCAACATGGCCCGCGACAACGGCTAGCATCGCGTAGGCGAGCCATCTGTGAAGGGTCGCCGTGGTCGTTTCGAGATTGTAGCCCCATAGCGCTTCTTTCGTCGGAAATATTTTTGGCATGCTGAGGCCGAACAAAGTTGTGCCATGTCCACCAAAATCCGTTTCAGCCCATCCGATCAGGATAACCATCAATGGCAGAACGTAGAGCGCCAGATGGCCCAAGTGCGAGAGCAGTTTTTCCCAGTTCGCCAAAGCCGCCAACGGAGCGGGGGCCGGTGTGACAAACCGAAGAGCAATGCGCAGCACGATAAGGAACAGCAGCATGACGCCCATGGAGATGTGAATTGAGAATAAGGTTTCCTGTATCGCGGAATCATCCGGTACCAGCTTGGTCATCGTGTACCCACAAGCCCACATGAAGGCGAAACAAATCGCCATAAGCCAGTGTAGAACCCGTGTGGAAAAGCTGTAGCGTTCCATGTTAGCCACCCTTTCTTTGAAGCTGCTAAGCGAGATGCCGCAGAGGGGATGAGCCTTCAAGAACGGACGCTGGAGCGGTATCCGACCTGCGTTAAAGGTATGGGTTCTTTCGCGAACGGTCGGGTCTCGACCATTCGCGATGGGAGCGCTAGATACTCAACATGAAGTTGGATCAAGTTGCTGTCTCTGTTGGGCTTATCAGAAAGGTTCTGCTTGCCGCTTTAATCGGGGCGGGCTTCATATTGGTTCTCGAACCAACCCATACGGAGAACGTGCCCATACTGGCGGCTTTTGCGCTATGGTTTACCCATCTGTTCTTGGCTGCCGCGCTGTTTTTGACGGGCGTCCTTGTGCTGCAACGGTTCAGATGTCCCGATCCGATCCCGGCAATCGCCTCTGCACTTGTTTTGCCAATACCTTTCGCTCTGGGATCTCTCGTCTTGGACTATGGTTTCGGCAATGCCGATGATGACCTGCAAGCAGCTGGAACACCCGTTTCTGTTTTCCTGAATGAAATCGTCACAATTACTCCGCTCGCTTTGGCAGTAGCGGTGGCAATGACATTTCTTCTTCGCCGAAGTCCATCAGATGAAAGCGCTCTTCAGACCGAAGGGCAACCAAAGGAATTTCCCCCATCATTGAAGCAACTCATACACAGCGTACCGAGCGCTCTTGGAGATGACATCATTCACCTTCACGCGCAGGACCACTACGTGGAAATCGTTACCACCGAAGGACGCGCATTGCTTTCAGAGCAGTTCGGAGATTGTTTGGAAAAGCTGGAAAACCTGAACGGAATTCAATGCCACAGATCTCACTGGATCAGCTTGGCGCATGTCGACAGTGTTTCGCGAAAAGGTAGCGCGTACACCTGCAAAATGAGCAATGGCGATCAGGTTCCTGTCAGTCGGAGGCGATACGCAGAGCTGCGCGACAAAGTCGATGCTGCTTTCACCAGTGCCCGAAAGCAGTGATCTGCAACTAAAAACGAACGGCTCTTCTTACATCTCTAAGCGCCGGTCGACAGTGGCAAATGAAGGTGAGCGCAAACGAACCGCTTTTTCATGGTCAGCGTTGAAATGTCGGCTCTCGCTGCTAGTTCAATCGTGCTTTTCGGAAGATGCTGGAATGATGCCAGAAACTAACAAATAGCTATCTCGGTATCTTAACTTGCCAGGATTGAGAGGAACTTATGTACACTCGGCGGAGCGCTTTAAAACTCGGGATTGCATCTTTTCTGGCATCGCTTGGCTCTAGCGTCCATTCGCAGGATCTCGATGGCACCACAGTCATCGTCATAGGTGCGGGTATATCTGGTCTCGCTGCGGGTCAGGAACTTTTGAGACACGGCGCAAAAGTGATCATATTGGAAGCTGGGGACTATGCTGGTGGACGTATTCGAACCGATATGTCCATGGGTGTTCCATTTGAATACGGGGCAGGCTGGATACATGGGCCAAGTTCTGCAAACCCCATTCAGAAGCTTGCGGCGCAGATCAAAGCACCGACCTTTCTAACCGATGACAACAGTCTTGAAGTTTTCGGACCGGATGGCACCCCACTGACAGACGCAGAGTATCAGCACATCGATGACACATACGAACGTCTGTTGCGCAAGCTGTATCTGCGCGTCTGGAACAGGGACACAAGAAGCATCAAGGAGGCCATCGCCGATTTGGAACCCGAGGTGCTGAATGACCCTCTGGGCCGGTGGTTGCTCTCTGCCTTTGTTGAATTTGATATTGGCGCGGGGATCGAGGATATCTCTGCCGCCAATGCCTTTGCAGATACGGCCTTTGAAGGCGACGATGTCATTTTCACCGAAGGGTATGACACGATCTTGGCTCCGCTGATGAGCGGACTGGACATTCGACTAAGTACCCCGGTCAACCGCATTGCATACGGCGATGACGGAGTGATCGTGAACGGCATCCCGGCTGACTATGCCATTTGTTCGGTTCCTCTGGGTGTGTTGAAAACCAACGATATTGAGTTTGACCCACCTCTGCCGACTGACCTGCAAGTGGCAATTGACAAGCTTGGCTTTGGCTCGGTGACGAAGATTGCCCTGAGATTTGACAAGGCCTTCTGGGACGAAAAGACCCAGTATTTTGGGATCGTAACCGAGCCAAAGGGACGGTGGAACTATTGGCTAAACTACCGGACGTTCAGTGAAGAAAACGTTTTGCTTGGTTTGTCTTTTGGCAGTTACGCCCCGATTGCGGATCGAATGAGTCAATCGGAGATGACTGAAGACGCCTTGGCGGTTCTGCGGTCGGTTTGGGGAGAGCATGTAGTCGAACCGAATACCGTTCTGAGCACACATTGGTCTGAGTACCCCAATTTTCGAGGGGCTTATTCTTATCCGCAAACCGGCGGGTCAACCGAACAATTTGAAGTCTTTGGTGAACCTGTAGCTGAACGGCTTTTCTTTGCTGGTGAGCACACGATATTTGATTATCACAGCACAACGCATGGAGCGTTATTGTCAGGCCGGCACGTTGCGACCCGTATCATTGAAAACTAAAATGCAGATCTTCAGATGCAGTGCGGCATTCGGCAAAAAAGGGTTCACTGCCGCAATTCGTTGCTGTCGCGTCAACTGGTCGGACGAACCCAGAATTATCGTTGGTTCCACTTCAGTCTTTCTCTCGTACAGCAGGTTACGGACCACACACCCCAGACGTTCAGCATCAGGTGGAAAATGATAAGTGAGCGGACAAAACGAACATTAGAGAGTTAGGAGCAAAACCTTCTCCACTCTGTAGCAAAGCCAATGGATGTTTCGTTGCTCTTGGCTCTACGTGCGTGGTGCGTTTTGGCGTAGATCGGAACGCTTAAAAAATCCGCTGTTCACTATAGGCACCAAGAATATGTGGCTTGCCAGCAGTCCACGTCCGCATTCGCAACCCTTTGGCTATCGGATGATTTCCTCTGCCTTGAACGGGACCAAGCTTTCACGGAACTGTTCGATGAATTCAAGCGTCACAAGTGACGGTTGCTTCAAGATCGGGCGCACAAGCGAGAGTGTATGTGACAAGATTGGCTTGAACGGCCGATAGCTCAACCCGCGTGCCGCATACTGGATGGCGTCCAACTCACTTACCACAGACACCCCCACACCTTTAACCGCCAACTCGCAGGCCGCTGTGAACTGCCTGACCTCGATGTGGGAGTTCAATTTGACATTGGCGTTTTGAAACGCTTTTGAGAGGCGCCCAAAAAAGTCGCTGTCGCGACGTGTGTGAATAATCTTGGCATTTGCAAGATCATGCGGTGTGATCTCGGAGAGGTTTTCCAACTCATGCCCAGTAGGAAACACGCATACTGTACGAACATCGATGTTTCTGCTTTCAACAGCCGGATGACCGTTAAAGCTATCAGTGATACCGAAATCATACTGCTCACCGATCATCCACTCGAGAATACGCTCTGGTCTGTCTGGCTCGATTGTCATGGTGACACCGGGCCGATCCTCCAAAAACTCGGCGACGACGTTGGGAAGATGGCTGGTTGCGAACCCAGGCAAGCAAGCGACACGGATGTGCCCAGCCTTGCGCTGTGTGATGTCCTGACTGACATCAGAGATCTGTTTCATGAGTTCCAGAACTCGCTCTACGCTGGGCTGTAGATAGCGAACCTCCTGTGTTGGCACCAACCGTCCCTTGCTCCGGTCAAAAAGCTGAAACCCAAGCGATTTTTCCAAATCTGATAGCAGTCTGCTGACAGCAGGTTGACTGACCCCAAGTTCTGCCGCCGCCCCGGTCACCGAACCACTGGTGGTCACAGCCATAAGCGCTTCCAGTTGTCTAATTCTCAAGATTTGGCTCATGATTGGTTCCGATTTCCGCTGCGCCCCGCCATCATATAATATAATGTTATGTTTTTTGCCAATAATAAGGTCTTGAATTATATTCTGCCATCGGTAACGTCGTTGGGATAATAAGCCCACCAGATGCGCCATGCGCTTGGTGTTAGTGAACGCATCAATTTGATGCATGGGAGGAATCATGAATAAGCAATTTCTCGGCGCTCTCGCCGTAACTACTGCGTTGTCCCCCGTGGCGGCGATGGCGCAGACCGAAGTTCAATTCTGGCATGCCTTTACCGGTCGACTGGGTGATCTTGTGAAAGCCCAGGTTGAAGAGTTCAACGCCAGTCAGGATGAGTTCGTCATAGTCGAGAGCCACAAAGGCAACTACTCGGAAACTCTGAACGCAGGCATCGCGGCTTTCCGCGCGGGTGAGCAGCCGCATATCCTGATGGTTTTCGAGGTTGGCACTGCAACGATGATGTCGGCCGAAGGTGCGATCAAACCAGTTCACGAAGTGATGGCCGAAAGCGGTGCGTCCTTTGACCCTGACGCCTATATCGGCGCCGTCAAAGGGTATTATACGACCACTGATGGCGACATGCTGTCCCTGCCCTTCAACTCTTCGACGCCAGTTTTGTGGGTCAACCGCAACGCCATGGAAGCGGCGGGTGTCGATCCTGATACAGACCTGTCCACTTGGGAAAAAGTCGGCGACGTACTTGAACAGCTGAAAGCCGGTGGCGAAGACTGCCCGCTGGTGACCGCATGGCAAAGCTGGATTCACCTTGAGAACCTATCAGCCTACCACGATGTTCCATTTGCGTCGCAAGACAACGGCTTTGCCGGACTGGATACCGAGCTGATGCTGAACGGTCCGACCCAAGTTGCACACCTGACTGCAATGGGTGACTGGGCCAAAGACGGAAAGTTCATCTACACAGGTCGCAGAAACGAAGGTGGCGCGAACTTCCGCGCTGGCGAATGCGCCTTGTTCACCGAAAGCTCGGCAGGGTATGCCGGGATCAGCTCAGAAGCGGAGTTCGACTTTGATGTACGCCCGCTGCCCTATTGGGAATCGGCCGTAAGTGAGCCACAAAACACCATCATTGGTGGCGCCTCGCTGTGGGTGATGGAAGGTCATGATCCCGAAGAGTACAAGGGCGTTGGAGAGTTCCTGAGCTTTTTGTCATCACCTGATGTACAAGCGGCCTGGCACCAGAACACCGGTTATCTTCCGATCACCTCAGAAGCTGGTGAGGTTACTCGTGCCGCAGGTTTTTACGATGAAAACCCGGGCACCGACATCGCAGTCATTCAAATGACAGCGAAAGAACCAACCGCAAACTCGAAAGGCCTGCGTCTGGGATCGTTCGATCAGATTCGTGGCATCATCGACGAAGAGCTTGAGGCTGTCTGGTCCGGTGAGAAGACCGCTCAGGAAGCGATGGACAGCGCGAAAGAGCGCGGTGACGCGCTGCTGCGCCGTTTCGAATCTGCCAATCAATAAGTCGTAATTCGATGCGGGCCTTTTCAGGGCCCGCATTTTCTTTCTTCAGTGGACTATCAGGATGGAAAAACGCGTCACCTTCCGCGGCTGGTTATTGCCATTGGCGCTGATCGCCCCGCAGGTCATCATTTCCGCTGTATTCTTTTTCTATCCGGCTGGGCAGGCAGTTTGGCAATCTCTGTTCATACCTGACCCTTTTGGGCTGTCGTCCCAATTCGTGGGGCTCGGCAACTTTGAGTTCCTGCTGAGCGATAAGTTTTACCGCGCATCGTTTGTGACAACTGCAGTGTTTTCAACGCTCGTCACGCTGTGCTCGATGATCCCGGCCTTGTTTTTGGCAGTCATCGCGGATCGCCTGATCAAGGGATCGGGGGTCTATCGGACGCTGCTGATCTGGCCCTACGCCGTTGCCCCCGCCGTGGCGGGTGTGCTGTGGCTGTTCATGTTCAACACGCGCGTTGGTGTCGTGTCGTGGTACCTCGGTCAACTCGGCTATGACTGGAACCACGTTCTGAACGGCACCGAAGCAATGGGGTTGGTGGTCGTCGCCTCGGCCTGGGGGCGCATCAGCTATAACTTCTTGTTCTTTTTCGCGGCACTGCAATCGGTCCCACGATCGGTAATCGAGGCTGCTGCGATTGACGGTGCGCGCTTCTGGCGCAGGTTCTTCACGATCGTACTGCCGCTTTTGTCACCTACCGCGTTCTTTCTGTTGGTGGTCAATGTCGTCTACGCCTTCTTTGAAACCTTCGGCGTGATCCACACGATTACCGGCGGTGGTCCACAACAGGCGACGACAATTCTGGTCTACAAGGTCTTCTCGGATGGGTTCGTCGGACAGGACCTCGGTTCATCTTCGGCACAATCAGTCATCCTGCTGATCGTTGTCGGCCTGCTGACCGTCATTCAATTCAAATACGTGGAAAAAAGGGTGCACTACTGATGGCAGCCCAACAACACGGAATGGTCGAAAAACGTGGAATGGGGATCTGGCTGACCCATGCCATGATGATCCTTGGTGTATTAGTCATCTTTTTCCCGATCTGGCTGGCGTTCGTGGCATCGACGGTGACCCAGCCGGAAATCGTATCGCCACCCATGCCAATTCTTCCCGGCGATCAGTTCTGGGAAAACTACAAGGCCGCGCTGTTTTCTGGTGTGAACGTCCCTGTCGCCACGATGCTGTTCAACAGCCTCGTAATGGCGATTGGGATTGCGGTGGGCAAAATCGTGATCTCACTGCTTTCTGCCTTTGCGATTGTCTACTTTCGCTTTCCCGGGCGGACGACATTCTTTTGGCTGATCTTCCTGACGCTCATGTTGCCGGTTGAAGTTCGTATCGTTCCGACGTTCGAGGTCGTTGCCGGGTTCGGAATGCTCAACAGCTACTATGGGCTTATCTTCCCCTTGATCGCCTCTGCCACGGCGACGTTTCTGTTCCGTCAGTTCTTTCTAACGATCCCAGATGAACTGGCCGAAGCTGCTCGAGTAGATGGAGCCCGCCCGATGCGGTTCTTCATTGATATCGTGGTACCCATGAGCCGGACCAACATCGCGGCGTTGTTCGTGATCCTGTTCATTTATGGATGGAACCAATATCTCTGGCCGCTTTTGATCACCACCGATCCCGAAATGAACACCATCGTGATGGGTATCAAACAGATGTTCCCCTCCGGTGATGATGTGGCCGAATGGCCTGTCATTATGGCGACGTCCATTCTGGCAATGATCCCGCCGGTCATCGTGGTTGTGTCGATGCAAAAGCTCTTTGTGCGCGGCCTTGTCGATAGCGAGAAGTAAGAAATGGCAACAGTAACCCTTGAGAATGTCAAAAAGAGCTTCGGCCCAACCGACGTCATCCATGGCATCAACATAGATATCGCGGACGGTGAGTTCATCGTAATTGTTGGGCCGTCGGGCTGTGGGAAATCCACGCTACTCCGGATGGTTGCAGGTCTGGAAACGGTGACTGCAGGTGAAATCCGGATTGGAGAAGAACGGGCCAACGACAAGGAACCGATGGATCGCGATATCGCGATGGTGTTCCAGAACTATGCGCTCTACCCACATATGTCCGTGCGCCAGAACATGGGATATGGCCTCAAAATCGCCAAGTTACCCAAGGCTGAGATCGATCAAAAAGTGACCGAAGCTGCCAAGCTGTTGCAGCTGGAACCCTTACTGGATCGCAAACCCAGACAGTTGTCAGGCGGCCAGCGTCAGCGCGTGGCAATGGGCCGGGCTATTGTCCGGGAGCCAGCGGTCTTCTTGTTTGATGAGCCGCTTTCGAACCTCGACGCCAAACTGCGTGTTCAGATGCGCTTGGAAATCCGCGAACTTCAGGAAAAGCTGGGGATCACTGCGCTATATGTCACCCATGATCAGGTCGAGGCCATGACTATGGCTGACAGAATGATCGTCATGAACGGCGGTATCGCCGAACAGATTGGCACACCGCTTGAGGTTTATGAAACACCGAGAACTCTGTTCGCTGCGCAGTTCATCGGCAGCCCCGCGATGAACGTGTTTGACGCCCAGCGTGAAAACGGGACGATCAAAATCGGCGACATTAAGGTTGGTCCATCTGCGGGTCCTGATACCAAGTTAAAACTGGGGATACGACCAGAGCATCTGTTGTTGGATGATAACGGTCCGCTAGAAGCGGCGATTCAGATGGCAGAACCGTTGGGAGCAAACACTCTGCTGCACGGTCAACTTGCCGGCGTCGGCGGAGCGATCACGATAAGCCTTCCGGGCGTCCATCCGATCGAAGGCCGACATCCGAACATACGGTTTTCGGTCGCCTCAGAGCACATGCATCTGTTTGACCAATCAACCGGCGAAAGATTGGAAAGTTGATGGCGTTTCCTCAGGTCGAGGCCTTTCGTGGCGGTAACAACCTTATCCGGGTTGTGGGTCATCGAGGGGCGCGAGGCGTTTTGCCGGAAAACAGCATGATTGGCTTTGACTTTTCGCTTTCCATCGGCGTTCCGCTTCTTGAATTTGATGTCGTCCTGACGGCTGATGACGTACCGGTCATAACCCACAACCATCGGCTACACGCACCGAGCTTTCGCGACGCAGATGGCCTGTTTCTCATCGGCGAGGAGCCGAAGGTTTCGTCATTGACCTTCGAGCAAATCCGGCAATTCGATATCGGGCGGTTGGATGGGCATTCGGCGTACGGTCGTCGTTTTCCGGATCAGGCTCAACTGGACGGCGTTCATGTGCCAAGGCTGCTGGACCTGCTCAATTTGATCGATGACCCCAAATACGCCGATGCCTATCTGATGCTCGAACTGAAGTCGGATCCTGACCTGGCTCACGATGCGCCTTACAGAGAGAACTTTGTCGGGCGAGTTCTTCAGGAAGTTCGTGACAAAGGTCTGTCATCGCGCGCGGTATTGCACAGTTTCGACTGGAATCTACTGGAAGAATGCCAGCGACAAGCCCCTGACATGCCGTCTTCTTATCTTACCCAGCTTCCGGAAAATGCGGACGATGTTGGCGAAGATTCCTCGAAAGCTGTCTGTCCGGACTTTCGCGGCCGTCGCGATGAAATTCCATCGCTGGTCAAACAAGCCGGCGGTTCGCTTTGGTGCCCATACTATGCGGATGTAACAGCAGAAAATGTGGCACTTGCAAAAGAGCTGGGCCTGTGTATTGCCGTGTGGACGGTCAATGAGCACGAAGAGATAGGTAGGATGATCGACCTTCGCGTGGACGCAATCGTATCTGACTATCCTGGACGGGTTCAAAGGCAACTGTCGGATTCAGGCATGGGTTGGCACTTCACTCACCAGTGATTTTTACGTCATAATTATCCGACGCCAATCATGTTTCTTCCAGTCTCGGTCAGAAAGGAACAACCGCGTCACTACATCGATCTGCCTTGTTAGACGAAAGGCATAGAGACTCGTCGGAGTTCGCCACGTGGAAGATCGGCAGAAACGGGCGGACTTCCCATCTGATCTCTAATTCCGTGACGCAACTCCAGACCGTGCCCAAATTTTCAGAAGTGTGACCCGCGTCACTGACACACGCGTTGGAACCGGCAATACTGAGGACATTAGTTGATTGCGCTTGAATATATTACAAAGCGCAGATTTTCATTATCCTCCCTGTGGACTGGGGCGCGCTGTTGACCGGCGCGCCCTTTTTTTGTTCGGCGGCTCGTTTTCGATTTCGCGGATTTGGCCCGCACACCGACGATAGCAATCAGCCCAATCTGTGGGGCGTACAAATACTGGGCCAGTTGTTTTGTAGAACTGACCGTGCAGCAACGTATGCCGCCAACGGGCCTAACTTGGTGTCTTTTCTCAAAACCTTGACGTGCCAGCGCAATAAATCTGAGCCGCAGGTTGCCAAATTGAGTGCGCACACAGCGTGTCAAACACACTCAACTGAAAGGAGCCAAACGATGAAAAAGGTAATGATTGCAACCGCTACGGTGTTCACCCTTGTTACAAGTGCTGGAATGTCCATGGCGCATCCATCATTTGGCCACGCAGCATTGGGTGGAGGTGAGTTGTCCCGTCCGAACCTGAGCGCCCACCTGGAATCGAACGAAACCTTCGGGACCGAATTGCCGGTTGCGGGGCTGGGCGGGGCCGACTGGAGTGCAGTTAATGGAGACTCCGAGGCAGCCATCAACAGAGAATTTGAACCGGGTCTTAGTGCGGTGCCACTGGGTTCCATATGCAGCGAGATTCCTCCCCACCAAAAACACCATAGCAAATATTCGCCATGCTATTGATCCAAGGAGAGCTTTTCGTTGCGTCTTGGTGAAGTCCCCCGGAACTGTGACGAAAGCTCCACGGCTTCTTATCTGATCGCGGTTTCCATGACGAAACGCCAGAACATGCTTTAATTCACCGTCCCAGACGAATTTGAGCAACCTGAGATCGCTCTAAGCCGTGCGAACACTGCCTGGAGAGTGGCCCGTCCAAGTCTTGTAGGCATTGGTAAAGGCTGCCTGATCAGAATAGCCCAGCGCAAAAGCAATCTCGGAAAGACTTAGCTTGGGGTCATCAAGATACTGCTCTGCCAGCCTTGCACGAATGTCCTTTAGCAGCTGCTTGTAGGTTGTGCCTTCTTTGGCAAGTTTACGACCAAGTGTACTGATACTCATCCCAAGCGTCTTGGCGATTTCATCTTGTGTCGGAGCATTGAATGACAGTCGCGAAGTTATCTCACCCTGAACCATCGAACTTGTTTCACCGATGACTGGCGTTAACTCCTTCATCAGGCTTTGCACATGCGTTTCAAGATGCAAAAGCAATGCGGGGTCCGTATCCTTGATAGGAATAGCCATCACCGCCTTGTCAAACAGGATACCTGGAACGCGTTGGCCCTGTTTGACACTAACCGATAGTGCATTGGAAATCTGTGTTTGCTTCTCTTCAGTCAATTTATGCGGAAACCGTATCTCAAGCACAGGCAATGCTGTCTCGGCTGCAATTTGAAGACTGGTCAAGAAAGCGGAAACTCGAAACTCATTGTGAGCACCATCCGCGTGCAAAAGCTGGGCAACGGAATCTATTTCCAGAAACATGCCGCGATCGTCTTCATAGAATGACAGTTTGGCAAAACCCCGAGCCAAGCGAGCGTAGTTCACGGCCTTCTCGATTGCCTCGCCAACGGTCGGAGAATTCAGAACGACATAGCTGAGAAGTGTTGTTTTTCTCGGGTTGAAGGTTGTCCCCGCAGAGATCGGGAACAGGGGGTCTCCGGTCTCAGTGATAGCAAGTTCGAGGAGGCGGAGTTCATTCCGAACGTCGACAAAATCCGGGGGAGTTTCGTGAATATCAACGGGTAGGTTGGACGATCTCAACAGCGCAACAATATCTAAACCTCTGTTGTCCAGAAGCTTGGCTATGTGATGCACACCAAAACCTGGAACATTCCAGGATTGGCTATCAGAACTAGTTTGGTTTTCATTCACGTTGACATACCGCCCGAAATTGATGCGCCCTGTGAAACCGGGGCGTTTGTGTTTTGGGCAATAATAGACAGGGTGCAAAAGCTATGCCAAGCAATCGTTTGGCTGCTACAAGGGGGCTAGCCGCAGAGAACGGAAGCGGTGAGCCCCAAACTGACGCGCGCCGCGCGACCCATGTAAGATCGCGAAGCGCATACTGCGACCGCAAACTATCGTGGCTACGGATATTGTCTGACCTGCAAAATCGCAGAGCCATGCCTCACTGCAGCCTTACGTTCTAGACATCCGCGACCTCGAATCGATAAAGGCACGTTCAATTGGCTAGGGCTCTACCGTCCCGATAGTCGCAGTTTTTTGCCGCAGTTATCTGGTAGTAAAATGTGGGGCCAACGTTACCATTTGGCCCCACAAGCATGCCTCATACCCAGCCCATCTTGTAGTGATGATGGTCAAACGTCAGGTGTTGTCCACAACCTGCCAGACCGGGGCGGTAGTGGCGGTATAGCGCGCGCCAATAGGGCTGAATGGCAACGCCTTCATCCTGAATCAGTTTCTGGATTTTCGCCATGACTTCACGGCGCTGATCCGCGTCAGCAATCGCCAGCGCCTCATCCAGCAAGGCGTCGAACTCCTTGTTTTCCCAACCGAACTCGTTCCAAGCCTCGCCTGAACGATAGGCCACGTTCAGAATTTGTACGGCAAGAGCCCTGTGGTTCCAGTTTGTGGCCGAGAACGGGTACTTGGTCCAGTCGTTCCAGAAAGTGGAGCCCGGAAGCACTGTCCGCTTTACTTTGATGCCGGCATCACGCAGCTGGGCCGCTACCGCATCGCAGGTGTTTTTACGCCAGTCATCGTCAATTGAGATCAGCTCGTGCTCGAAATCAGCCATTCCGGCTTCGTTCATTAGCTGCTGGGCTTTGGCCGGGTTAAATTCAGGTAGCGGCAGTTCGGCATAGGCCGGATGCACAGGCGCGACGTGGTGATTTTCAGCAGGTGCCCCAAAATTGTTGTAGCCCAGCTCGAGGCAAACAGCATTGTCTACCGCCAAAGCCAGCGCGCGCCGCACCCGAACATCTTCATAGGGGCGTTTGCCGTCAACCTCGGCCAGTTGGTTAGGCCGAACCACTAAGGTCGAGGCGGTGACCACTTCAGATTTCTCGAGCCCCAGATCGTCTAGGATGGAGATATACTCGCCTACTGACTCATGGAGCATGTCGACTTCTTCAGCGTCGATTGCTGCAAGCCAGGCCGAGGGGTCCGTGCCAAAATCCAGATATTCGATGCGATCCAGATATGGGCCGCCATAAACTTCTGTCCCCCACCAGACATGATCCGGGACACGCTCCAGTACACATTTCTCACCTACTGCGAGCTCGGCGATTTTGTATGGACCCGTACCTATGTTGTTCAGCAGATCGTTGGTGTTGAACCCCGAGTGGATAATCTGCGCTGGATAATCCGCCATGGCCGGGATCAGTGAAATGTCGGGACGCGGCAAGTTCAGTTTGAGGGTCAGATCATCGACCACCTGAATGCTGTTCTGAACGGCCTTTTCGGTTTCCTTGTCCACCAGCGTTGCCATGCGACCGGCCATCGAATTGCCCTCTACCGTCTTGTCGCACCAGCCTTCGATATTGCGAGCCACATCAGACGCAGTAAAAGGGTCGCCGTTCTGCCATGTCACGCCGGGACGAACCTTGAGCGTGTATTCCGTTGCGGTGTCATTCACCTCCCAACTGTCCAGCAACATTCCCCGGAACGATCCGTCATTGTTGTATTCGACAAGATACTCAAATGTTCCACGGGTCATGTTCCCGATCTGGGACCAGTCGTAAACGCGAGGCTCTTTCAGCCCTTTTACATCCATTTGTATTCGCAAAGTACCGCCCTGTTGAGGCGTTGCCTCTTGTGCATATGCTGGGCTGGCTTCGCCCAACAGGCCATAGGCAGCACCAACGCTGAGACCAAGTGCGGTGGAACGGGCAAGAAATTCGCGCCTTGTGATTTTTCCGTCGCGCAATTCGCAAGCGTGCATTTCCGCGGCGGGGTGCACGTCTCGCTTTGTTTGATTTGAGTTCATAGGAAGCTCCCTGTGTTGGTTGAGCGGGCACGTTTCAGTAAGTGGCAAGAGATGGTCCACCTGCCTGCGCGGCAGCTGGGAATTCACGCGCCATTCGCTCAATAAAGTTCTGTTTTCTTGCGCTATATTTCGGATCGAAGAACAGGTTGATATGTTCACCCGGGTCGTTGAGCAGGTGGAACAATTCTCCCCACTCTGGGTTCTCGGGATAGATCGTGATACGCCAATCACCTGTCATGAGGGTCTGGTTGTAGGTATCCATGCGGGTACGTGGATGATATTCGGCAAACAGCTCCGTCCGGGCGGGCGCATCTCGATCCGACAGCAGGGGCTGGAACGAGTGCCCGTCCGTCGGCTGTGACCGAAGCCCGATGTAGTCCTGAAGTGTCGCGCGCAAATCCAGATGGCTGGTAATGGTGTTCCGTTCGCCGGGCGCAATGCAGGGGCCCGTCATGATCAGTGGAACATGGAGAAGCGATCTGTAAGGGCTCGGGCCTTTGCGGATCAGACCGTGATCGCCCAGCAGCTCTCCGTGATCTGACGTGAATATTATCAGCGTGTCTTCTGCCAGCCCACTTGCCTCGAGTTGGGCCATCAAACGACCAATGCAGTCGTCAATCATCGACACCATTCCATAGGTGTGGGCGATAGCTTGACGCAGCGAGGTTTCGGAAAACCGCTGCGTTGTCTGCATGAACCCCTGCTCGCGTGGCGGGCCTGGGTTGCGCAGGAACTCCACATAACTCTTGCCTGTTTCCTCGCGGTCACCATCCAGTATGTAGGACGGCATGTCAGACAGTTCGTCCGGCCTCAGTGCTGGTGCAGGCACGTCGTTCGGGTCGTACATGTCACACCAAGGCGCAGGCGGTGAGAACGGATGATGCGGGTCGGGATAAGAGACAAACAGGAAAAAGGGTTGCTCTTTGTCCTGATCCCGCACGAAATCGCACGCCCGATCGGTGATCCAGGTATTGTAATGAAGCTCGGATGGGATCGCGGATTTCCAGACCTCATCCATATCTCCGGTCTGCGGTTCCAGCGCGTTTTCCGGCAGATATAGCGCCGCGGCGTCCGGTGCAGTCTCGTTCAGCCATTGCGCATAGTGGCCGCCTTCGGTGGCGCTTACGGATTCACCGATCAGGATATCCACCGTATCGAACCCGTAGAACGGGCCATTCCAACCGTCGCTTTCCGGCAGTTTCCAAAACGCGTTCGAATCTGGCATACCGTGTTCGAGCCCGGCCAGGATGGGTTGGAAGTGAAATTTACCGACCCCATGCGTCCGATAGCTCGCTTCTTTCAGGTCATGGGTGATCAGAGGCAAGTCACCGGGCAAGGCCACTCCGTTGCGGGTCAGACCATGATTGCGGGCGTAGAGGCCGGAAAACAACGTCGAGCGGCTTGGCGAACAGATCTGGTGCGGGGTGAAATGCTGACGAAACACCGCCCCGCGCGCAGCCAGAGCATCGATGTTCGGAGTATTGACGACAGGGTTTCCAGTGCAGCCTAAGCTGTCGGCTCTCTGCTGATCGGTCATGATCAGGATGATATTTTTTGGCATCGATATCGCCCGCGTTAGATAGTCAAAAAAAGCGTAGCGACGTTATTGCATTCAGAAAAATACTATTAATTACCTCTGATATTTGCAAAACAAATACCATGTTTACGCAGAAGCAGTTAGCCGTGTTCCGGGCGGTCATGCAGACCGGATCCGTCTCAGCAGCCGGGCGAAGAATGAACCTGTCCCAGCCCAGTGTCAGCCGAATCCTCGGCGACTTGGAGAGGCAGTTTGGCGTGCCCTTGTTCCAGAGGAAAAGCAAAGGCGTTTCTCCGACACCAGAAGCTGAAGCCTTCCTTGAAGAAGTCGAACGGAATTACCTGGTTTTGACAAATCTGGAAGAGGCTGCCGCACAGATCGCCCGAAAGGAACAAGGGACCTTGTCGATCGCGACCATAACTGCGGCATCACTGGAAATTGTGCCCAGCGCCCTTGCCCGGCTTCAGGTCGCCGAGAAAAACATCAAAGTGGTATGGCAGGTGAAGTCCTCGAAATGGGTGCTGGATTTCGCTCGTTCTGGAACACTCAGAACCGGCTTTGCGAATGTCTTGCATATGCCATCCGGTATGAAGGTTCTTCACGAAGGCACATTACCCCACATGTGCCTTGTGCCTGCTGACCATCCGCTTGGTGCGCAACGAACCCCTTTGTCGCTGCGCGATCTGCGCCCTTATCCGATCATTGGATTGTTGGGGCAAGTCGCGGATGAGCTGGCAGTGCGCAACGTGGGTGCAAATATCCACTCATCCTTGACCGCCGAGACATCGCTGGCCGCAATTACCCTCAGCCAGCACTGCGACGGCCTCCCAATATTGGATGCGTTTACAGCCCATTACTGGCATCAGAACCATGACGGACAACCCCGTATTGTCGAAGATTTGCCCGACTACAGGTTTGCGGTGTTCGAGCCTTTGGGCACTAGCGCGTCGCTGATAGATCGCGAATTCCAAACATACCTAATTGAAGAGGTCGAAAAAATCCAAGCATGGCTCAGTGGCTTCAACTGTTAGCATCGGACTCGTTGAAAAAAACGAAAGCTAGCCAGACCAAATCACAAAATTCTTGGAACAACCGCAACAAGTGAACGCTTTTGGAGAGGATGCACCAAACTTGCTCGGATGGTTTCTGGGATTCAAGTCTACCCGCCTGAAATCTCAACGTTGAGAAAGGCGTTGATAAGTTGGTTTAGAAACAACTGGCGCTCTGCTCGAAAACAAATCCTGCTCACAAAGGCTTCGCGGCGTTGATCGCAATCCGATTTCCTTCGCTGTCTTCGATTTCAGCTACATAACCGCCGTCCCCAATGTCTGTCTTTGGGTACAGTAACTTTGCACCTTCGGATTCGGATAGTCGCAAGGCTACGTCAATATCGTCCACAGCGAAATAGAGAATGCAGCCCGTTTGCGAAGGTTTGTAAACATCACCTTTCGCCAAGGCTCCACTTAATCCAGCCTGATCGTCCGAACGGGGAAAGAACGCCATCTCATATCCGTCGACCATTTGACGATTGAGCTCAAATCCGAAAACGCGCTGGTAGAATTTGATTGCTCGATCCATGTCCGCAACCGGTATTTCGAAATGGCATACCGGATTGGTCATATGCTGTTCCCCTCGAAAAGTAGGGCAAGACTACCCCCAATGGCCGGACAAAGTCACGCAACCGAATGCGTAGCGAATGTGCCGTATGCATGCTCGAAGAATGCCAGAAAGGGAAGCATTCTTGAAACCAGCGAAACCCAATGACTGCTTTGCTAAGCATAACAGATCTTGTCCTTTGGCCAGGCCGCTAACCGCAAATTGGACCAAGCGGCCGATCAACCGCCGACCGGGGTCAGCGGTTGAAGTGTTTTACGCAGTTCCTAAGCGGCGACCTGTGCCACGGGTAATTTACGTGGGTATGGGTCGCCTTGCTTGTACGATCCCGCCGCGGTGAACAGAACGTCGGTCGATGAGTTCAAACCGGTTTCTGCAGAGTCTTGCAGAACACCGATGATGAAGCCGATGCTAACCACCTGCATGGCCGTTGCGTTGTCGATGCCAAACAAGCTGGTAGCCATTGGGATCAACAGCAGTGACCCGCCTGCTACGCCCGAAGCCCCAGTAGCGGCAATCGAGGCAATGATGCTCAGGAACAGAGCCGAGAGGAAATCAACCTGAATGCCCATTGTGTTAACGGTTGCCAGCGTCATGACTGTGATGGTTATTGCGGCGCCGGCCATGTTGATCGTCGCGCCGATTGGGATAGTGACCGAATAGGTCTCTTCATCCAGATTCATGCGGCGGCAAAGTTCCATGTTCACTGGAATATTGGCAGCCGAACTGCGCATGAAAAAAGCGGTAATTCCGGATTCCTTCAGGCAAGTGAAAACCAGCGGATAGGGGTTCTTGCGAATGCGGAGGAACACAATCAGAGGATTCACAACCAACGCCATGAAGATCATGCAGCCAATCAACAAAGCCAACAGTTGGCCATAGCTCGCAAGTGTCGCAAAGCCGGTCTCAGCTATCGTCGAAGCCACGATACCGAAGATACCAATTGGGGCCACCCGGATTATTGCTGCAACGATCTTGGTGATTGCGCCGTCCAGATCCGACATCAGGGTCTTGGTCGAGTCGCTGGCGTGGCGGAAGACCAGCCCAAGGCCAACAGCCCAGGCGAGAATGCCAATATAGTTAGCCGTTGCCAGCGCATTCACCGGATTATCCACAATTTTCAGCAGGATGTTCTTGACCACCTCAGCCAAACCGTCCGGGGCATCCAAAAGCTCCGGCGCACCCGTCAGATGCAATGTGACCGGAAACATGTAGCTAGCTGCAACAGCGACCAGTGCGGCTGCGAAGGTTCCGAGAATATACAAAAGTACCACCGGGCCCATGCGCGCCTCGCTGTCCTTTTTGTGGTTTGTGATCGCAGCACAAACAAGGATCAGCACCAGTACTGGCGCAACGGCCTTCAATGCGTCGACGAAGAAGTCGCCAAGCAGGCCAACGGCGGAGCCGGCAGCAGGCCAAAGAGTGGCGAGAAGAGCACCGGCTACAAGACCGATGCAAATTTGAGTAACCAGGCTACCGCGCAGAATAAAATTCATGGGGACCATCCAGTTTGAATAGGGGCCTGGCGGGTGAAACTCACTCCCCTACAGGCACGATTAAAGTTGAAAGGCTGGTGGCTATTTGGGCGCTATGGAGTTGATTTAAACGTCTGAAGAAGGGTGAGGCTTTTGCAGGTCTTGGCTGAAGTAATTGTTTTTTGAATGAAAAAGCGTAATTTATGCTGTCCTTACAAAGTCTTACCCTACGTCAACTTGGTTGCACCACTAAATGACATCTAAATAATATTTAATGACTTTCCCCAAGCGAAGGCTCTGTATAACCACCCCTATCCGGCCATTGCGATCCAGTGACGAACACATAAAGCCATCAGCCATAATGGTCGGATGAGTTTCCGCATCGAAGATGTGTAAACCCTGCGGTTGAAACTCGGTTATCTGCCTGAATACCACAGGTCAGATCGGCTCGATCTTCCAGTTTTCGAACTGCTCTATAACCCCAGCAAGCGGACCATGTTCAGGTTTTAGAACGGTGTGGTCTGTATGGGCGATGTTGTCATTTTCCTAGTCGAGCTACAGGCCAAGCTTCTGGAAGAAAGGTACTTTTGACTCTCCAATGCGCACTATCGTGGCCATAGGATGCAAGCTGGAGATTGATACCTGACAACGCCCAACCAACCAGCCTGGCTTGTTCAAATAGGTACTTTCAATACAAATCAAATCGCTTGATGGATCTCGATAATATTTCCCTCAGGGTCGTGAAAGAACACTTGGTGCCACTCTTTTGCGAAGGCGGTACCGTAGTCCGAGTAAGGAATTCCGTTGTCGTCCAGCAATTTTTTGAACGCCTCGATGTCATCGGTACTAGAGCGCGTCTGGCTTTATCAGATTCAGTCTTCCCCAGTTTTCTGATCCGTGATTCCATATCTTTGAGCAGATATGGAGGTAGCAGATG
>NZ_JBQFQS010000018.1:0-45008 GCF_056537005.1 Ruegeria sp. CH6
AGGTCGACCCTCGGGGCCGACGTTTCAACTCAGGCCCTCTGGGCATCCTATGAGTGGAAGTTCTAGGAAGAAAACTCTCAAGGGCCGCTACAAAGTACCTGCATTGAGGCAAGTTAATAGGACGATCAACTATGAGCAGATCTGCAAATTGGAGAAATGGGGTCATTTCGGCAGCGGCGTTCACCGCATGGGGCGTGTTAGCACCCCATGCCGCTGTGGCTGGAAACGATCCCGCGTGTGTAAGTGGTGATCAGAGTGTATGTGATATGCTTGGCACCATGATCAACGCACGTGGCAAAGGATGTTACCGTATGTTGTCAGTTCGCCCCTTAGGGACGGATGGATACAGGATCACGTGCATCATCAGTTCAGCCAACAATCAGCAGATAATTTATAAGCTGCAATTCTCAGCGGATCGTACTTCTTACACCCTAAATTAAGTGATTGAGGGCTAAACATGCGCAGATTTTCATTCGCGACACTTTTGACGCTCGCTGTATCAGGCTGCCAGTCAACTGTCATTCAAACAGGTGCAAGCTACCCAGCGATCTCGCCCGATTCAGTACAAGTTTCGTTTGCTTCAGCACCTACTTGCTCAGGTTCACAAGAAATCGGCTTAATTCCTCAGGTGGGTTCAAACAAGTTCGCACAAGACCGGGCAATAAATGAAATCAAACGGCAGGCCGCGTCTCACGGTGCAAATTTGGTTTTACTTGACACTACAGCAACTAGTCATTTGGGAGACATGCTGATTGATGCCGTAATGTATAGGTGTCCATGACCAAAAACAGTTCGGCTTTTTTTGCCGGTCTCATGCCCATCACACATCGCTTAGAACGGTTGATCGCTAGATAGAGCCAGCGATGCCCACGATCTGACTTTGAGAGTTCTTCTAGACTCAAATGGTCCAGAGCACTGCGTTCGGCCAAGGTATTTTTCTGATCAACTAAGTCCAACTAAGAGTAACTGTTCCGGTTTCCAGATTGCGAAGAGTCTCATTAGTTTTCTGTTTAACGTCGACTTGAAGCGCTTGAACCGTCGAAATACTCAAAATGCACAAAAATCTTAAGGTGTTGAATTCAATGGGAGACGAGTCTCAATAATTCCGTCCCATTATTTACGTACTCCGACAAATGATGGGGTCAGGCGCATATGTACGCGTAATTATCATTATGTAAAATGATGCAGACCAACTCCCACAGACCCAACGAAAACCCGGTACGAACTTTAGGGTTTGAATAACGGCGGTTGAACGTCCCGACTTTGCCAGATGCCGCACAGGAAAGACCACTGCTTGGCGCGTTTTCTCGCCGAAAACAACAAAACCGGAGACAGCATCTGAATTGCGGCAGACGCTATGGCCCGCCCAAAAGCGAAGGGAACGCCATGTTTGCGGGCAACGTACACCCTCGATTGCCCCATATGCCAGGCCTTCAATCCCGCGATGGCGGTGCTGCGCGGAGAGGATTGTCCTCCTGCATGGCTTACTTGAGCTTCATGTATGTAATACAAGGGACCGCATACCGCTTTCAATCGCAGGCTCAGATCATCGTCTTCATGATACATGAAGATTTCCGGATCAAACCCTCCGATCTTTTCGAACGCAACTCGTCGGACCAGCAAGGCAGATCCTACGAGAACAGGTAGCTCAATATCGGAATCGGCCTCCTTCTGGCGCAAGGCTTCACTGCGCGGCAGGATCACGCTGGAACGCCTGAACAGAGGTTTTCCGCGGCCCTTTAGAATACCGGGATTGAATGCAGAAGCATCGGGGTGGCGCTCAGCCCCTTTTTGCAGTGCTTCTAACGCACCGGGTTGAAGGCATGAATCCGGATTTAGAAATAACAGCAAATCTGTTTGTGCCTGGGCTGCGCCGAGATTGCATGCCCGGCCGAAACCGGCATTCTCAGAGCTTCTGATCAGAGTCGCATCCCGCGCATCGGCCATTTGCTGAATTGCTTCGACATCATCCGATGCGTTGTCGACTAGTATGACCGGCACGCCTTTGGGGATTGAACTCAGCATCTCCGGCAGAACCCGGCTGCTGTTGTAACAAACGCTTATGACGGTGATCTGCGACAAGACAAGCTTTCCAATCAATGGAGTTTAGACCTTATCCGTTTCTTTCTCTCAAACGCCGTTAGGGTCAACCCCCCTCCCCCACATGCGCGATCTCAATGAGACCATTGATTTGAGGCACCCAGATAGGCAAAGCGGACCCCCGGCTTTCCGGCGGAGGTCCGCAGAGCGTTTTATTTCGTTTCTTCTGATATCGCCAATGTCACTCGCTATCCGAACAGCTTGAGATTGCTGCTCTGCCCGGGCATCGAGAACCGATGCAAGTTCGGAAACAGCATATCCAATTGATCATGTGGCGTGCCGAACCAATGGGCTAATCCAGCATATAGCTGATCTGTCGAAGTCGTCGGGATGAGTACTCCATTTCCGATATCCAACGGATTGTCGCTATCCAGTCCAAGTTCCGGATATTCACCAAAGACCTGTCCACCATCGACCGGCGTTCCCATGACAATCGTGTTGCCGCCCCAGCCATGATCGGTGCCATTGCCATTTGACGTGAGCGTGCGGCCGAAATCCGATCCGGTAAAAGTCACGACTTGGTCGTCCAGTCCCATTTCGACCAGCGCGGCCTGAAACTCACCCAATGCCCTGCTGAGAACTCGCAACATGCCCGCTTGGGTATCCAGAAGTTCATCATGATGATCCCAGCCAATATAGCGCAGGAAGAAGGTTTGCTGCTGCAAGCCCAACTCGCTTGACGCCTTAATGGTTTGAGTTACCTTGCGCAGTTCCTGGCTGAGCGGTGTCTCCGAGAAAGCGGTGGGAACCGAAACATCCTTGGTGCCTGCTTTGAAAACCTCGTGTTGCGCCTGAGCAGTCCGGGTCAGGTTCAGGTAGGTTTCCTTGAACGGATCGCCATCGTAGCTTGCCGACATCAGCTTGTCGAAACTTGCCTTGATGGTCTCGTTCAGGATCGACTGCTCTTCGGTTACGTAGAAGCCGGTGCTACCCTTTTCTGTAATGGCGTAAGGCAGGCTGCTGTTTCCGTTCTGAACGATGTTATTGCCAGCCAGTGAGATGTTCATGGCAATCTCGTGCTCGGATTTCGAAGGCTGCAGCGCATCTGCGAAGTACCCGAACCAGCCTTTGTTCAGACGCTGATCCGGGCGTGAGGTTTGCCAGTGTTTGAACTGATCGGCATGGGACAGCAAGCCAAGAGGAATACGGGCCGAGCCGTTCAGAAAGCTCTCTTTTGTCACCCGCTCGATCATCGGGCCAACATTGGCAACAAAGCTGAGCTTGCGTTGGTCAAACAAATCCCGGACCTCGGGCATGGCCGCATGCAGGCCAAACGTGCGGCCATTGGCATCCGTATAGCCCTCAAGTGGCAAGAGTTCTTTCTTGCTGTGAGCAAGATTGGATCTGGTCTCCGCGTATTGGCGATGATGGATATCATCAATGGGCACCAGCATATTGTAGCTGTCGTTGCCGCCATCCAGCATGATGAAAACCAGTGCTTTTCGCGCGGGAGCAATCGACAGGGACGTTCCACCCGGCAGGGCAAAGGACGGCGCAGTCTGGCTCATGGACCACACACCGGCGGCAGCTCCTGTCTGAATGAATTGACGGCGGGAAAGTGCGAATTTTGCCATGGCTCAAGCCTCCTGCACGGTGAATTCGGGTGAAATCGTAATCATGAACAGGATGGTCTGAACGACCCATGCCGGTTCATTGGCATAGAGCCTGAACGCTTCTTTGATCTGCGGTTTGATCGCCAATTCCGGTCGACCTGTTAGCAACTCGGACAGTTGATCAATCAGTGCATCATGTTGCCCCGAATCCTTTGCAATCTCGATAGCTTCATCGAGATCAAGTTTCAGATGATCCTGAGTTTCTTTCTCCAGTGCTTCGGGCCACATCTCGGGGACCATCTTGCCCTCTTCCGAGGCACCGATCTGTGTCGATACGATGGGCAACCATTCTCCGAAGAACCACTGATACATCTGGTTGATCCAAGCGATCGAAGTCGACGACGTATGCAATTCGAATTCAGGCGCAACCAGCCCCTTGTCCTCAAGCCCTCCGTGAGGAACAAAGTCGGCTTTGTAAAAGTTGAACACTGTCGGCGCCGACAAAGGATGCTGCGCCAGCGCATCCTGAATATCATCGCCCAGCAGCCAGTACTTGCCGCTTTCATTCCGGGCATTGAACGCCAGCATAAGCTGAGTAATGCGCTGCAGCGGCGATTTGAGCTTCTGGCTTTGTACGTACAGGTCACCGTCTTGCCGGCCGCCCGGCAAGACGGTGTCTGAAACCGGCGCCGCCAACGGGTAGGCAAGGATCGCATAGACCATCGAAGCCATATCACCGTTTGGTCCAAACGCCTCGGAGACGGTTCTGACATAATCTGGGCTAGGGTTCGATGTAACCAGCCGCGCAATCATGTGTCGGGCAACGAAAGGAGCGGTCGAGGGATGCGCCACAAGGCGCTGAACAACTTCCCAAACTTCTTCTTCGCCGCTTTGTCCGCCCGGCAGATCGATATGCCCATTCAGGAGCTTTTTGGGCCCGCGGTCATGATAGTCTTTGTGAAAAACCATCGGTTGCGTCATCGAGACAAACGGTACGGTCTTGTACGATTTTTCGATACCGTCGTCGAAGCCGACAGGGTAACCGTTGTAGTCATCCTGCCAGAAGCTGGTGGTCCACTCATATCGATAGCCAGCCGCTGATAGCCCGGTGAAAACCCGCGCCATTTCGCGGATATCGGCGTTGTCATAGGTTGGGATCGGGTTTCCGGCGCTGTCCAGTTTTTCGCTGCCATCCGGGTTCAGCTCAAACAGGCCGATGGAAAACAGCTGCATGATCTCACGCGCATAGTTTTCATCAGGATGGATGTGTTTCTCCGGCACTGCCTTCTGATTGTTCATATGACTCAGATAGATGCCCATCGTGGGATGCATCGACACCTCGTAGAGCATATCGGCGTAGGACCCGAACGCATTGCGGTAGAGAATGTCGTAGTAGCTGGCCATGCCCACCGCATCGAGTTCGAGCGACGAGTTATCCGATATCACCAGAAGTTCTGACAAAGCCAATGCAACGCGCTGCCGGAGCATGTCCTGTCGTTGAGACAACAGGTGCTGCCACCAGGCCATGTGAAAATACCATTTATACGGCAGGGCCGGATTGTTGCCTTCGCCATTCAGCGCGGCTGCTCCGTGTTTTGCCACCATTCTCTGGCGGAAACTCTGCCAGATCTCGCGCGTTCTGGTCTCATACACGTTATTGGCAATCGGAGCGGACTTGAGTTGCTCCATCAGCCAGGGCTCCATGCCTTTGGCTTTGACCTGATCCACAAGTGCTTGATCGGCACCAAGTGTGGCTTGCATCAGAAATCGGCTGACGCGCGCGTTTTGTGACATCAGAATCTCCTGAGTTGGATTATGGGTGATGACCAGGCCCGCGGAACGGAAGTGGCATTAATTATCATTTTTGACAATTTATGTCTCACAGGTTTATTGTCAATTGTGATGATATATTTTTCTGTCGGACAGGATGAATTGTCGCGCCTTGGCAAATCGATGCGCATGTGCGGTCATTCACACGCGTATAAACTGGCGCTCCCGATCGGCGCCCATCGATTACGGCAAACTAAATGATAACCGCCCGGCAGTGCGAATTCTGCAGACAGGGGTAGCAACTGGCATCACCAAACTGGCGACTTAACAGGTTAGTGGGTGGACAAAGCGCGAAACGCCTGACGGCATCAGCACTTATCTGATTTTGGAATGCCTCATCGGCACGCCAGATTGAACTTTAGGTATGCCAGGTCAACTCGCGGTTATCCGAACTTCCGCAGATATCGATAATCTTACGCTTCTGAATCTTCCCGGTCGGACCTTTTGGCAGCGTCTCCCAAATCTCTATACGCTTGGGAATCTTGAAGTTTGCAATCTTGCCCCGGCAGTACTCGCGCAGATCAGGGCCGCTGGTGGTTTGGTCGACATGCAGCGTAACCACCGCATGTATGCGATCACCCCATTTGGGATCCGGCAGGCCGAATACGCTGACTTCATCCACCGCGTCATGCTCAGCCAGACAGTTTTCGACTTCAACCGGGAATACGTTGTATCCACCTGACTTGATCCGGAACTTGGCACGGTCTTTCAGGTGCACATATCCTTCGGCATCAATCAGCGCGATATCACCCGTATGCAGCCAGCCGTCGCGCACAGTCTCGGAATACTCAACGGCCTGATTCCAATAGCCCGGGATGACAAAAGGCGAACGGATCAACAACTCGCCTGCCTCACCCCGAGGCAGCTCCTGCCCGGCATCATCAACCACACGTACATCTACAAAGAACAAAGGTTTACCCGCGCTTTCTAGGCAGTCATGCCCATCCTTCAGCGCGCGCTCGTGGTCCGTGGCTGTAAGCATCATACCCATCCCCATCAGCTCGGTCGTGCCGAACATCTGCAGGAATTCACAGCCAAACGCCTTGTGCGCCTCGCGAACAGTCGCAGGAGGGATCGGTGCCGATCCATAACCAAGCTGTCGGATCGAGGAACAATTGTACCTGGTGATCTGGCCTGAGGTAAGCAGTCCATTCAACATGGTCGGAACAAGAACGCAAATGGTGGCCTGTTCACGTTCGATAAGCTTCAACGCGATTTCAGCATCCCACTCGCCAATGATTGCACATTTGGAACCGTGGAACATGTTACGCAGAAGATGCATAATCGGAATACCGGAGGCCGGCATCGCATGCAGCCAAACATCATCCGGAGTAGCACCTTCGGCAAGCGCGATCGCGGCCATGGACTCCATCATCATCTGATGTGGATAGATGGCGCCTTTGGGCAATCCGGTCGATCCGGTCGTATAGCAGATCATAAGTTGATCATGCGGTGTTTGATCGAACGTCCCGGAACCTATCTCAGCACTGAGCAGCGCCTCATAGTCCAGATCAAAACCATGATCGCTACCAGTTCCAATCAGGATGGGCTGGCGTTTGCTGGCGTTCAGGGCCTCTTTGGCTATATCGACCATAACTGCCTGCACAAACAAAACATCGATGCCGGCGTCGTCGATAAGGGCCCCAATCTCGCGCGGCGCCAAACGATAGTTTAAACCCACGCGGATCGCGCCGGTCTTTGCGCAGGCACCGATCGTCTCCACCATCTCGATGCAGTCAGGCAGGATAACACCAACGCGATCCCCTTTTCTCACATTCAAACCCTGCAAGGCGTGGGCCAGGGCATCTGTACGCTTGCCGAGATCGCGCCAACTGCGACGGCGGTCCAGTTCGACATATGCGTCGTGATCACCAAAGCGATCTGCATTTCGATCAATCAACTGGCCAAGCGTCGGCATCGGCGCCTCCTATCAATATCTAGGTTAGTGAACGTTCGCTTTTTAACTATCAAGCAAGATACATTGGACTGTCAACGAAGAACTCTTCAATCTTGGTAGGAGATTCTCAGACAGGGCTTGACGGTGCTTACGGGAGGCTCCCAACCTCCCGCAAAAATACCAAACACGCACATAATCACTCGATCATTTGCCGAGTGGCGTCAGTTTGTGAAAACCCTTGCGCCCATAGATCAACGCAGACTTATCCGGGTTCAGGTAAACCTGCCTGACCAATCCAAAGAACACTGCATGCGTTTTTGTATTGGCCCAACTTTCGACCTCACACTCGAATGAGGCAACGGCCTCTTTCAACACAGGCAGGTCCAAGTCACCCCTGCCCCAGGTTCCGGCCATCTGAAACTGCTGTTCCTTGTCTGCCTTTGAGGAGAAGGCGCCAACCACTGCAGTCATGTCGTCAGGCACGAGGTTCACAGCAAATTTTCGACTATCCATTACGGTACCATATGTGCGGGCGGTGCGATTAATGCACACCAGCAGTGCGGGCGGATCAACCGTCAGCGAACAAACAGCTGTCGCGGCCATACCAGCTCTCTCGCCTTGGTATTCTGAGGTCACGATGTTCGTCGAGGCCGCAAGCAATTGCATGCCGGTTTTGAACCTGTTTTCGGTGGTCAGGGTCATTCTGCACTCTTACACTATAGTGTACGTTCACTTAATTCCACATAATTGATCCAATATCAACGCGGCCATCGCAGCCCGGCATCATCAAATGAAAACCCATGCTGTTGATTCAGGAATTGGAACAGGCGCACCAACCAGCGATAAGGTTAACTACGCCCGCAGGACCAAACAGGAGGCCCAAGTGAACGATCACAACCCCAGCCCCTTCGAACGCCTCTCGACGCTACTGGAAACACAAAAGACCCATCAGGCCATCCATGGCGCGCCAAGCGCGTCCGAGCGGAAAGATCGTCTGACGCGTCTGATTGATCTGATCGTGGATAGCCAGGATGACATTATCGACGCCATTTCCGCGGACTTTGGGAACCGATCACTGCATGAGACAATCGCGGCTGATATTGTGGGCACCCTGAAAGAAATCAAGTTCGCGCGGAAGAACCTGGACCGCTGGATGCGCCCTGAGAAAGCCTCACCCGAATTTCCCTTGGGCCTTTTGGGTGCCCGCGCACAGATTCACTATCAACCGCTGGGCGTGATTGGTATCATCAGCCCGTGGAACTTTCCCATTATCCTGTCCATCGGACCAATGGCCGAGGCCTTCGCCGCAGGCAACTCGGTCATGCTGAAGCCGTCGGAGTACACACCCCGGACTTCGGACCTGATGAAATCGCTCCTCGAGGCCAAGTTTGCCTCGCATGAGGTTGCCGTAGCCACTGGCGGCGTTGAAGTGGCTCAGGCCTTTACCGGTCTGCCATTCGACCACCTGCTGTTCACTGGCGCCAGCACCATCGGGCCACATGTCTTGCGCGCTGCGGCCGAGAACATGGTCCCGACCACACTGGAACTGGGCGGCAAGAACCCGGCCTTCATCGCCCCCAGCGCAGATATGGAAATAACAGTCGCCCGGCTGGCAGCGGGCAAGATTTTCAACGCCGGTCAGGTCTGCCTTGCGCCGGATTATATTCTGGTCCCACGCCCCCGGATGGAGGAGTTCGCGACCGCCCTTGCCGCCAAGGTCGCCGAGTCGCTTCCTACCCTGTCCGGCAACCCCGATTGCACCCACATCATCTCGGATCGGCAGTTCGAACGGCTCAAAGGACTGGTCGAACAGGCCCGGTCCGCTGGTGCGCGTATCGTCGAGGTGAACCCGGCAAACGAGGACCTTTCCGCCTCGAACGAGAAAATCCTGCCGCTGACCCTGATCATCGACGCCGACCCGGAACTTGAAGCCATGAAGGACGAGATATTTGGGCCGATCTTGCCCATCCTGCCTTATGACTCGCTGGATGAAGCGATTGCCTTTGCCAATGATCGCGCGCGCCCTCTTGCGACCTATGTGTTCGCCCGGGACAAGGCTGAGCAACAAAAGGTGGTGGAAAACACCATTTCCGGTGGTGCCACAATCAACGACACCATCATGCATATGACTCAGATGTCGCTGCCCTTCGGCGGTGTCGGCGCCAGCGGCATGGGTTCATATCACGGTATCCACGGCTTCAAACGCTTCAGTCATGCAAAAGCTGTTTTCAAGCAGATCAACATTGATGGTGTTTTCAAGGCCCTGCGACCACCCTATGGCAAGAAATTCTTCAAGGTCATAGGTCCGTTCCTGAAGAAATAATCACATGAAACGGAGCCTGGATCAGGCTCCCGTTGACCTTGTCAACTGCTCCGGCACTACAGAGCTAAATCGTCAGACCTCCAACCATTCCTGTCGGATGTCAGCATTTTCCTTCAGATCTTGTGGCGTACCCTCATAGACCATGTGGCCATGACCCATGACATAGACCCGGTTGGTCACGCGCAAGGCAATGGTCAGCTTTTGTTCAACCAACAAGATCGAAACGCCCCGCTCGGCGATCTGCACAAGCAGATCTCCGACTTGCTCAACGATCTTTGGGGCCAGACCTTCGGTTGGCTCATCGATCATGATAAAGTCGGGATCCCCCATGAGCGCGCGACAGATGGTGAGCATTTGCTTTTCACCACCCGACATGACCGATGCATCCACATCTGCGCGGCGGCGCAGGTTGGGGAACATCTCGAACATGTCCTCCATGCGCCATCGACCATCGCCGTCTTTCTGACCCGGTTTCAGGCCCAGCATCAGGTTCTGCCGGGTCGTGAGGCCAGGAAAGATATCCCTGTTTTCAGGTACATAACCGATGCCTGCCTTGGCGATTTCAAAGCTCTTGCGCCCGGCAAGTTCATCCCCGCGAAAGCGGATCGAACCATGTGGCGCGACCTCTCCCATGATGGCCTTGCAGGTGGTCGATCGCCCGACCCCGTTGCGACCCAGCAGCGAGACGATCTCACCCTCGCCCACCTCGAGGTTGACCCCCTGCAAGATGTGGCTCTTACCGTAATAGGCGTGCAAGTCAGTGACCTGAAGCATCACACCGCCTCCTCTTCCAAACTTGCGCCCAGATAGGCCTCTTTCACCTTGGCCGAGGCGCGCACGATGTCCGGCGTTTCAGACTCGATCACCTCGCCGTAGACCAGAACCGAAATCTTGTCGGCCAGATCGAAAATCACGCCCATGTCGTGCTCGACGATCATAAGTGTCTTGCCTTCGGTCACCTTGCGGATCAGGTCGACTATCAAATCGGTCTCCGAATGACTCATACCCGCGCAAGGTTCATCCAGCAGAATGATGTCAGCTCCGCCAGCAATGGTAATCCCAATCTCCAACGCGCGCTGTTCGGCATAGGCCAGCGTTCCCGCCAGTTCATTCCGGCGCTGGGTCAGATTGATCTGCTCAAGGATCTCATCAGCCTTTTCAGCTACATCATGCTGCCGCCCGATCATGTGCCAAAAGGAATAGCGATACCCCATCGTCCACAACAACCCACAGCGGATATTTTCGAATACGGTCATGTTCGGAAAGATGTTGGTGATCTGGAAAGACCGGCTGAGGCCACGGCGATTGATCTCAAACGGCTTCATACCGCTGACCTCTTCACCGTGCAGGAATACCCCACCTGAAGTTGGCGCAAAGCGACCCGTGATCAGATTGAACAGCGTGGATTTCCCGGCCCCGTTTGGTCCGATAATCGCGTGCCGCTCACCTTTTGCGATCTGCAGATCCACACCCTGAATGATGCTGGCCAGGCCAAAGCTCTTCTGAAGTTTTTTCAGCTCGATTGCAGGAACGCTCATCCCTGACCTCCTGCGTGGTTTGCTTCTTCCCAGACGGCCCGGATTTCCGGCAGAACACGTGACACGAGAAACAGGGATATGGCAGCGATGAGCGCCGCAAGAGCGATGGCGCGATAGCCGCCACTGTCAAAAGCGATCCCATATAGCTCCATCCCATGATCTCCACCATAGCCGTGGCGTTTGTGAAACAGGATCTCCAGAATGGCCGCCAGCGACAAAACACTGGTGATCGAGGGGATCGCAACTTTGAGATATGGCTTGATCAGCAGGTGCAGTTTACCAAGTGAGAACGGTCGGCGGTGCATCGCGATCAGCCCGGCAAAGCCCGACGGGAAGAACATCACACAGGCAACAAACAGGATACCCAGATACAGCGCCCAGAGCTCGGTATGCAGACCCAGAACCGTTTGCAGCAGAGTGAAGATCACGGCACCGATAATCGGCCCGACAAAAAAGCCTGCCCCACCAATGAATGTCACCAGCAGAATTGAGCCAGAGGTCGCAAGATTCAGATTCTCTTCGGTCAAGATCTCGAAATTGATAGCAAACAAAGATCCTGCCACCCCGGCGAAAAAGCCCGAAGCACAGAAGGAAATCCAGCGCACATTGCGTTGTGAATACCCGAGGAATTCGGCGCGCTCTTCATTGTCGCGTACTGCGTTGGCGATCCGTCCGATGGGCGTGCGCGAAAACAGATACATCAGCAACGTGGCCAGCAGCAGCCAGAAGATGGTCAGGTAATAGACCTCTTGCTGAGTCAGGAACTCATAGCCAAAGACCGGCGGGCCCATGGTGCGATCACCCGAAATCCCCTCCTCACCACCAAAGAACACGACGATGATGACTGAACAGGCGGCGATCAGTTCGCCGACACCCAGTGAGATCATCGCGAACACGGTTCCGGCACGGCGAGTTGAAAAGCTGCCGATGAGGAAGGCAAAGACCAGGCCGAACAGGCCACCGACAACCGGCAGAAGCGGCAGTGGCAGCCACAGTCCGTCTTCGACCATGTTCATCACATGCATGGCGAAAAATCCGCCAAGGCCCATATAGACCGCATGGCCAAAGGACAGCATGCCCCCCTGCCCCAGCAGCATGTTATAGCTGAGCGCAAAAACGATGGTGATGGCCATCTGGTTCATGATTGTCAGCGCCGAACTGGTCTGAAACACAAAAGGCAGACACAGCAGGAACAGCGCGGCGAAGACCCATGGCATCGTATTTGACAGCGAAATCAAACGGTTAGTGCCCGCTGTGAGTGGCGTCTTGCTGGCGATACTCATGACTCGCGGTTCCCCATCAGGCCCTGCGGGCGCACAACAAGAACGATGATCATCAGCAGATAGGGCAGGATCGGCCCCAGCTGTGGCAGTGTCAGGGTCCACAGATCCTGCAACGGATGATCCCAGATCAATTCGGGCTTGGTAAAGCCTATGGCGGTCAGCACCTGCTCGGCCGTAATGTCATAGGCTGTGGCAAAGGTTTGCATCCAGCCGATAATCAGGGATGCGACCAACGCACCCCAAAGTGACCCAAGCCCGCCGATTACAATAGTGACAAAGACGATTGATCCCAGTTGCACAGCCATCCCGGGGAAAACCCCCAAAACCGGCCCGGCGATGACTCCGGCCAGACCTGCCATGGCCGTGCCAACGCCAAAGACACACATGAACACCAAAGGCACGTTGTGCCCAAGATTCTGCACGGTTTCGGGATAGTTCAGCGCAGCCTGAATGGTCATGCCGATCCGGGTCTTGGTCAGGATATAAAGCAGTGTCAGGAAGATTCCCATCGCAACAAAGATCATGAAGAGTTTGTAGGCTGGGAAAGAATTGCCGGCGATCGAAAAGGCAGCAAAGTCCAGTGCTGCAGGTTCCGAAAACGGAAGCTGGCTTTTACCCCAGAAGAACTGAACCGCCTCTTCGATCAGCAGGGCAAGACCGAAGGTGAATATCAGTTCGGGCACATGGCCATACTTATGCACCCGTCTGAGCCCGTAACGTTCGATGAAGGCTCCGATGACCCCGACAATAAGTGGCGCGATGATCAGGCCGACCCAGAATCCTGTGACCAGACTGATCTGATAGGCGAAATAGGCACCCAGCATGTAAAAACTGGCATGGGCAAAATTCAGAACGCCCATCATGGAAAAGATAAGTGTCAGACCGCTGCATAGCATGAACAACAGCAGTCCGGTCACAAACCCATCCAACACGTTCACGAGGAACAGCGCCATTGCTTGTCTCCCTGCATTGATAGAGTGGTGACCCAGCGGCCCGTCCGCTTTCAGACGGGCCGCAAGAGTGGTGAGAGAGTTAGGGGCGCTTCATCTCGCACGTTGTGGACGAGTCTGCAGAGGCCATCTCAACGACGGTTTCGGCAACCATTCCACGGCCCGATTTGTCATACTCGAACAGGATATCATCTGGTGTCTGGCCCTGCACCGTTACGGTCTGGATCACCTGATGATCGCTGTCGCGCATGACGGTCTTGCCGGTAACGATACTGTCGTACTCCATACCCTCCAGAGCATAGGCGATTGCTTTGATGTCCGTTGCATTGCCGACCTCGTTGATGGCAGCGGCCAGCATCGGGGCGACGTTTGCCATTTGCGGCTGGCCAAAATCGAGATCTGGGAAGGATTCATAAAACGCGCCAACGAATTCCTGGGCTTCCGGGGTTGCCGGAGGATTGACCTGACCGGCGCCAACCAGTTTTACGATGCCATCACCCTCTTCACCAAAGGCTGCCGTTATGCCGGACGTTGCGCCATAATAGGTGTAGATGGGCTTGTCGAAGCCAGCGCCCATAACCGCCTTACCGAGACCGACCATGTCACCACCCCAGTTACCGGTGATCACTGCGTCTGCGCCCGAGCCTACAATCTTGCGCGCGTAGGGCGTGAAATCCTTGACCTTGCCGATCGGGTGCAACTCATTCCCGACGATCTCGATATCAGAACGCTTCTCCTTAAGGAATCTTTGAGCCGCTGCCGCAACGGCTTTGCCGAAGGAATAGTCCTGGCCGATGATATAGACCTTTTTGATGTCCGGGTTGGCTGCAATGTCGTCAGTCAGGGCGTCCATCTTGATGTCAGCATTCGCATCAAAACGAAAATGCCAGAACTGACACTTGTCGTTTGTCAGGGCTGGATCCACAGCTGAGTGGTTGAGGAAGATGACCGGATCATCGGGGTTGCGGCGATTGTGCTTCGCTACCGCTTCGGTCAGCGCGTTGGCAACACCAGAAGATGCGCCCTGCGCAATGATGCGGATACCCTGATCCATCGCCACTTGTAGCTGGATCAATGATTCCTTGGCGCTGATCTTGTTGTCAAAGGGTACCATCTCAAATTCGGCTTGCCCCTCTAGCAAAGCACCGGGCTCGTTAACCAGCTCTTTGACGCTGTGGCGGTAGATAGCCAACCCTTGCGTGCCGGTGGTTGCGAATGGGCCGGATAGCGGATCGATGAATGCGATTCGCACCTTTTCCTGCGCAACTGAGGCGCCTGCGATCAATGGAGTTATCGCAACGCTTGCCAGCATCAATTTGAACTTATTCATTTCTTCCTCCCTTTTGACATCAAGCGGTCGATTTTGATCCGCCAGTGGATTCACATCTAGGTGAGTGATCGATCACTATAGTTGCTAGGGAATGTTAGTGTGTCAACGAATTACTGATGAAAAGTGAGTTCCGGAATCAGCATTTCTTTGACTCGCCCAAGTAAGAGCAGCCAGCCCGACGCAAAGGCCAATGGAACCGCCATCTGGTTCGTTGAGCCATAAAAATATGACAGTAAGCGGCAATCTTGGTGAAATTGCAGCCCCCAGCGCCAGCCTTCCACGGAAGAGCAAATGATCCTCAAACAAATCGTTGACTTTTTTTTCGATTGCCTAATATCATTAGTATACAAACAGAAAGCTCGCCATCAGGAATGACAGCATTGCGGTATCTAACACCAGGTTCATTTGACGAAGCATTCAGTATGCTCGCCTCTCAGGACCTTGCCATAATCGCCGGTGGAACAGACTTCTTTCCATCCCGGCAGCGTCACGAATTGTGTACCGATATGATGGATGTCACCCGGATTGACGGGATTGCAGGCGTCACCTTTGACCAAAAGCGCTGGAAAATAGGGGCAGCGACACGCTGGACGGACGTAGCGCGTGCAAATCTGCCCCCTGCGTTTAGCGGATTGCAAGCCGCAGCCCGTGAGGTTGGAAGCCTGCAAATTCAAAACAGTGGAACGGTTGCCGGAAACCTGTGTAATGCGTCTCCGGCAGCAGATGGCGTACCACCCCTGCTAACCTTGGATGCCAGCGTCGAAATTGGCTCGGTCCGCGGGGTTCAGGAGCTTTCGCTACAGGATTTCGTTACCGGCGTACGCCGGACTGCGCTGGCAGATGATGAGATGGTTACCGCGATCTATCTGCCCGATCCGCCAAAAGGATCCGTCGGGCATTTTGAGAAACTGGGTGCGCGACGGTATCTGGTAATCTCGATCACGATGACCTCGGTGGTCATAGGTCTTGATCAGGATGGCTGCATCGCTCACGCACGTGTCGCAGTGGGGGCGTGTTCCGCAGTGGCGCTACGTCTGCCCGAACTCGAACAGGAGTTAATTGGTCAACAGATCGAAGATGTCAGGGTCAGCCCGGATCATCTGAACTCTCTCAAACCTATTGATGACGTTCGCGGCAGTGCCGAATACCGGCTGGAAGCTGCCGCAGAACAATGTGCCAGAGCGATCAAGGAGGCGGGTCAGTTCCATGGATAAGCGGGCCGATGAAATCACAACCGAATTCCTTCTGAACGGTCAGGTCGCCAGTATAGTTGCCCGGGTTGGCGAACGTCTTTCTGATACTCTTCGCGAGCGTCTCAACGCGCGTGACGTCAAGATTGGTTGCAATGCCGGAGATTGCGGCGCGTGCACTGTACTTGTCGATGGTGATCCTGTCTGTGCTTGTCTTATGCCGGCGCAACAGGTCGCAGGTCGCTCGGTTGAAACGCTCGGCGGACTATCACAAAACGATCCGATCACGAAACAGCTCGCAACGAGTTTTCAGAACCATGGTGCCGCTCAATGCGGGATCTGCACGCCCGGTATGATGACTGCAGCTGTTGCGTTGCTTCGCGAGACGCCTCAACCAGACGTTCAACAGGTTCAGGATGCGCTTGGAGGCGTCCTCTGTCGCTGCACCGGATATCGCAAGATCATCGATGCAGTGGTTGCAGCAGGAACCGCAACTGAACCGACACCATCCATCGGTCATGCAGGAGATGCCATCCGCCGGGTGGATGGCCATGACAAGGTGACCGGGGCTGAGCTGTTTGGCGACGATGTCGCACCATCTGGCACGCTGGAAATCGCCGTAATCCGCTCGCCCTATCATCGGGCGGGATTCACCTTTGGGGATTTGCAATCATGGGTTCAGGATACTCCGGGCGTCGAGGCAGTTCTGACAGCAGCCGACGTTCCGGGCCGTAACATATTTGGTGTAATCCCAAATTTCGCCGACCAGCCGGTATTTGCTGAATCCGAGGCGCGCTTTCGCGGCGAGGCGGTTGCCGCAGTTGTTGGTACACCTGAGATGATGGCGACCTTCGATCCGAACTCCTTCCCTGTAAGCTGGGACGAGCGCTCGGCTTCCCTGCTTATTCAGGATGCAATGACACCAGAGGCGCCGCAGCTGCATGACGGGCGTGACGGCAACGTCATGTGTGGCGGATTCGTCAAATGCGGTGACGCTGATGAAGCCATCGCGCAGGCTGATGTGGTTGCCGAAGGTTACTTTCGTTCAGGTTTTGTCGAGCATGGCTATATTGAACCGGAAGCCGGATATGCCGAGATCGTGGATGGCCGCGTTGAAGTGCATGCATGTACTCAAGCACCGGTCATGGATCTGGATTCGCTGGAAATCGTTCTGGGCATGCCCCGTGATCAAATACGCATCATACCGACGGGTGTCGGAGGAGGGTTCGGCTCCAAACTTGACCTTTCGGTGCAGCCCTATCTTGCTCTTGCAGCCTTACGAACCGGAAAACCTGTTCGTCTGACATACTCACGCACCGAGTCTATGCAATCGACAACCAAACGCCATCCGTCGGACATTTGGGTAACGATTGGCGCTACAAACGATGGCCGGGTCAGCGGCATGACATTTGACGGTCTGTTCAACACAGGTGCTTATGCAAGTTGGGGGCCAACCGTCGCAAATCGGGTGCCGGTCCACGCCTCAGGCCCCTACAAAATTGCGGACTATCGCGCCGAGGCCAAAGGCATTCACACGCACTGTCCGCCGTCCGGGGCGTTTCGTGGATTTGGTGTTCCTCAATCTGCAATTGCTCAAGAAAGCCTGTTTGACGAGTTGGCGGACAAGCTGAATATGGACCCGCTTGAGTTTCGCCTTCGAAATGCCCTTGAAAATGGAACACCTACAGTTTGCGGTCAGGTCTTCAAGCAGGGTGTCGGCATTCGCGCTTGCCTCGAGGCGTTGCAACCCGCTTGGAGAGCGGAACGTGACGCGGCAGAGGCATTCAACGCGCGCAATGACACTCTCAAGCGCGGCGTCGGCGTTTCTGCGGGCTGGTATGGGTGCGGCAACACCTCTCTGCCCAACCCTTCGACCATAAAGTCCGGCATTCGGGCGGACGGCACTTTGGTTCTGCATCAGGGGGCGATGGATATCGGTCAGGGTGCAAACACGGTCATCACACAAATCTTTGCAACGGCTTTGGGAGTTCCTGTTGAGTTAATCGAGCTTATCGGTAGCGATACGGACGTCACGCCAGACGCGGGCAAAACATCTGCATCACGTCAGACCTATGTATCGGGCAGCGCCGCGCGCCTGTCAGGTGAAGCATTGCGCGCGCAGATTCTGGCCCGTGTGAATGCCGGGCCGGATGCAAAGATCACGTTTTCAGCAGGTATGCTAGAGGTGAACGAAAACGGACAATCCCACCGGATCGACCTCAGCACGCTCGCCGCCGATGCAGAGGGATATGTCCTGCGGGCTGAGGAAACCTATGACCCGCCAACCAAGCCATTGGACGAAAACGGTCAGGGCGTGCCCTACGCACAATTCGGCTATGCCGCGCATCTGGCGGTGGTCGAAGTGGACACAAAGCTGGGCACTGTGAAACCTGTGAAATTCTTCGCCTCCCATGATGTCGGCAAGGCAATCAACCCGATGCTGGTAGAAGGACAGGTGCAGGGCGGCATTGCCCAGGGGCTCGGTATGACGCTGATGGAGGAATACCTCCCGGGCCGCACTGAAAACCTGCACGACTATCTGATCCCAACCATAGGTGACATTCCTCCGATCGAAACGATCATCATCGAAGAAGAGGACGCCCATGGCCCTTACGGCGCCAAAGGGTTGGGTGAGCATGTGCTTATTCCAACTGCACCCGCTCTTCTGAATGCAATTAAGCGTGCCTGCGGTGTCCGGTTGAAACGACTTCCCGCGACACCCTCCCGACTGCGCGCGGCAATCAAGGAAAACGAAAATGGCAACTGATCGTGCAAAGCCGGAGAAAATCCGATGCGACGCCTGCCCGGTGATGTGCTTCATCGCAGACGGCAAAGCCGGAGCATGCGATCGCTATGCCAACCATGGTGGAGATCTGGTACGACTCGACGCGCTGACCATCATCGAAAGTACTGAAAACACCCGGCTTGTGCCGTTCATGAAGGACAGCTCCGGCCCGAATGACTGGGACGGTGACATAGTTCAGGGTAAACGGCCATTCGTGACCGCTGTGGGTGCAGGTACGACATATCCGGACTATAAACCCGCCCCCTTCATCGTTAGCCAGGAGGTCGAAGGTGTGGACATGGTCACGGTCGTGACTGAAGGGATTTTCTCGTATTGCGGCGTGAAGGTTAAGATCGACACCGACCGTCACATCGGGCACGAGCGCGATATTGTCCGTGTTGATGGCGAACCGATCGGTCATGTAATGACCTCAGAATACGGCTCAAAAATGCTATCTCTGGGCGGGGTTGAACATCTCACCGGCGGCAGCAAGAAAGAGGGGCGGGTCACCTGCGACGCTCTGCTGCGGCTGTGCAACCGCGAGGCTGTCGAGATGGTGATCGGCGATGAGGGCCACGAAACCACCGTCGTCATTCAGGCAGGTAAGGCTCCCATTATCAACGGGGTCGAGGAAAAGCTGATGCGGGTCGGCTGCGGATCCGCCACGATCGGCATGTTTGCCAAGCAGTGGGTCGATCACGTGGATGATGTTGTGGTGGTGGATGATCACATCACCGGGGTACTATCCGAGCATCAGGCAGGCAAACTGCTGGATGTCGAACCGACCGGCATCAAAATTAACGGACGCCGCTCGACGCCCGGGCGCTATTTCAATGTGGCCGAACCGGGGACTGGCTGGGGTGGCACGGATATTGAGGATCCGCTCACGATTCTGGGTGATTTCAACGCGAAGTTTGCGCGGGAAGGCCTGAAGCTGTTGATGGTCTCGACCACAGGTGAGCAATACGGATATTATGAACTCGATGCTGATCTGAAACCACAGTCTGCGGATATCCCTCCAGCGCTCAAGGCATCGGCTGAACTGATTGCGGAGAATTGCGAACCTTCGGTCTGTTCGGTTCTGTTCATGGGAGGTGCGGGCGGAAGCCTGCGCGCCGGTGTCACCGAAAACCCTGTGCGGCTTACAAAATCCGTCAAGGATTCACTGACATTCGTCTCCTGTGGTGGGGCCGAAGCCTTTGTCTGGCCTGGTGGTGGGATTACCGTGATGGTGGATGTCCTGGATATGCCCACGGGCTCGTTCGGATATGTGCCGACCCCTGCCCTTGTTGCTCCGATCGAGTTCACCATGCGCGTCAGTGACTATGGGACACTGGGTGGGCACATGAACGAAATCAAGCCCGTTGCGGATGTTGTCTCAGACGAGACCCGCAAGGTAGATCAGTTCCAAAACCAGCCAGACCCGATGGCCTCTGCCAACTACAGATGGGCGAAAGGTACTTCGGGCTAGATGAAACCTGTTTCCGCCATACTTCCTTGTGGACAGCGGCTGCATCTGCAGCATGGGCCGATCGACCTGATCGTCGACGCCCAAGGTGAGCGGGAACATGCGTTTGAGGCCGCGCACTGCCGGTTCCAATCGGTGCTGCAGGAACTGGTGGAAGAACTTGAACTACTTCGACAACCCCTGACCTCGGACTGCCCATACCCGAATGGCCAGATCGCCCGACGCATGGACAAGGCCGCGCGCGCTCATGCTCGTGTTTTTGTCACTCGCATGGTCGCTGTCGCAGGGGCAGTTGCCGACGACGTGCTGAGCGCGATGCGCGATGCCGCATCTCTGAACCGTGCATCCGTCAACAACGGCGGCGATATAGCCATTTTTCTCGGGCCGGGCCAGACCTTCAACATTTCGATGAGCGGTCTTGAAGGACAGGAATTAGGGCGCATCGCTCTTTGCGCCGAAGATAGTATCGGCGGGGTAGCCACATCCGGTCGCGGTGGGCGCAGTCTGAGCCTGGGTATTGCCGACAGTGTGACCGTACTTGCACGAAGCGCGGCACAAGCAGATGTGGCGGCAACCTTGATCGCCAATGCCGTCGATCTTCCCGATCACCCCGCAATCCATCGCGTCCCGGCCATTGAGCTACGAGATGACACCGATCTGGGTACGCGCCTGGTCCCGGTTTCATTTGGCGCGCTCACGGCACCAGAAATCCGCGACGCTCTGCAGCGCGGTCTTGATACAGCCGAAGACATGAAAGCCAGAGGCCTGATCAGCGCCGCTCATCTTTCGCTTCAGGGTCATAGCTGCCAGACCGGGCCGACCCGGATGGTATCTTCTTCAATACAAAGGATTCCCGAATATGCCTGACGTTCAACTGCGGAAAACGGTTTTATCGCTGGAAGAGGTTTTTCACGAAGGCGGACCCTCCCCGGACAAACCTTTATACCGCGCATCGGCACTCGCTATTCTCTCTAACCCGTTCGCGGGGCGCTATGAGCCTGAAATCACGGGCTTCATGGAAGACCTGAAGCCACTGGGACTGGAAATGGCACAAAAGCTCATCGACATGCTGGGCGGACCCGACAACATCGAGGGCTATGGCAAGGGTTCTCTTGTGGGTGAAGCCGGAGAGTTGGAGCATGGCGCGCTGTGGCACGCTCCCGGTGGCTACGCGATGCGGCAATTGTTGGGCCAGGCAAATGCAATCGTCCCGTCCTCAAAGAAAGTGGGTGGCGTCGGTGCGCGGCTGGACGTGCCAATCACTCACATCAACGCTTCTTACGTTCGTAGTCATTTCGACAGCATGGAGGTCGGAAGCAACGATGCGCCGCGTGCAGGAGAGCTTGCATTCGCTTTGGTCATGACCACCGGGCCGCGTGTTCATTCGCGTTCGGGCGGGCTCGAAGCTTGGGATATCAAAGGAGAGGATGGGCTGCGATGACCAAAATTCGCAAGATTGCCGTCAACATCGAAGAAACACACATCGAGGCAGGACGGCAAATATCACCTGCCACCCGCAAGGCGGTGGCCGTCGCAGTAATCGAAAACCCGTTCGCTGGACAGTATGTCGAGGATCTGACGCCGTTGATGGAGACAGGTGCGGAACTGGGCGCGCTGCTTGGCCGCCGCTGCGTCGAAGCCCTGGGTATCACACCGGAACAAGCCGAAAGTTATGGCAAATCGGCGATGGTCGGTGAAAACGGCGAGTTGGAGCATGCCGCTGCGATCCTGCATCCGAAACTGGGCGCTCCGTTGCGCAAAGAGGTCGAGAAAGGTGCGGCTCTGGTTCCGTCATCAAAGAAGATGGGCAGTTCCGGACAGGTTCTGGATGTACCCTTGGGCCACAAGGATGCGGCCTATGTACGTTCTCATTTTGATGGGATCGAAGTGCAGCTGAACGACGCTCCTCGGGCCAATGAAATCATGGTGGCCGTCGCGGTCACAGACAGTGGCCGCCCGTTGCCACGCGTTGGAGGGCTGACCTCCGAAGAGGCAGAAGGCAAGGACGGGCTTCGCTAAAAATGTAATTGACCTCAATCTGGCACTGACAACAACCAAGAAGCCGGGCACAACTGGCCGTGAAAAATGATCATAGGGAGGACTAGATATGAATCTGATCAGACGCACGGTACTTGGCGCGCTCGCCGCGTTGCCTCTGACCGGCTTAACAACCGGCAGCGGTTTGGCCCAAGACACCATCGTGCTGGGCGAAGTCAACAGCTACACCCGGCTTCCGGCTTTTACGGAGCCTTACAAAAAAGGCTGGCAGCTGGCTGTTGAACAAATCAACGCCGCAGGTGGCGTCAACGGCAAACAACTGGAAGTCATCAGCCGCGACGATACCGGCGATCCGGCGACCGCAATCCGCATCGCTGAAGAATTGGTTTCGAAAGACGGAGCCGTGCTGATTTTTGGTACATTCCTGTCCAATATCGGCCTGGCCGTATCGGATTTTGCCAAACAGAAAGAGGTTCTGTTCCTCGCCTCCGAACCTCTGTCAGACGCGATCGTTTGGTCCAAGGGTAACAAATACACCTACCGGCTGCGCCCCTCGACCCACATGCAGGCTGCCATGCTGGCCGAACAAGCCGCCAAGCTGGACGCTGTGAAATGGGCCACCGTCGCGCCGAACTATGCCTATGGGCAGGATGCGGTGAAGGCATTCAAATCAGAGCTGACCAAATTGCGCCCTGATGTGGAGTTTGTCGAAGAACAGTGGCCCCCATTGTTCAAGATCGACGCAGGATCAACTGTACGCGCATTGGAAGCAGCCAAACCGGATGCGATCTACAACGTCACATTTGGTGGTGATCTGGCAAAATTCGTCCGTGAAGGGTCATTGCGCTTCCTCTTCGAAGACCGCGATGTGGCGTCTCTTCTGACTGGTGAGCCCGAGTATCTTGCTCCGTTGGGGGGTGAAGCGCCTGAGGGTTGGATCGTAACCGGGTATCCATCAACAGATATCGAGACCGACGACCACAAAGCCTTTGCCGATGCCTATATCGCGAAATTTGGCGAAGCACCCAAGACGGGTTCGATAGTCGGCTACAACTCAGTTCTGGCGATTGCTGCTGCACTCGAGAAAGCCGGTTCAACAGACACCGAGGCATTGCTGGCTGCAATGGAGGGACTGACCGTTGACACCAGCCCCACCGGCCCATTCACTTTCCGCGCGGCGGACCACCAGTCCACGATGGGTGCCTATGTCGGCAAGACCGGTATGGTGGATGGTAACCCTGTGATGGTCGACTGGGCCTATGCTGATGGGGCCGATTATCTGCCCAGTGAAGAAGACGCAACAGCCCTGCGTCCGGCGGAATAAGCCGAAATCGGCGGGGCATATGTTGCCCCGCCCCACAATAAGAACACGAACAAGGGACGGTGGCCCGATGGGGTTCTATTTTGCTCAGCTACTGACTGGATTGGCGAATGCGTCTTCGCTGTTTCTCATCGCTTCCGGGCTTTCGATCATCTTCGGCGTTACGCGGATCGTGAATTTCGCACATGGCTCGTTCTATATGATCGGCGCGTATCTCGCATATACGCTGGTCTCAATCTGGAGCGGCAGCATCATCGGTTTTTGGGGCAGTGTGATTCTGGCTGCAATGATTGTCGGACTGATCGGCCTCGTGATCGAGCTGACCATCCTGCGCCGCATCTATCATGCGCCCGAGTTGTTCCAGCTGGTTGCAACCTTTGGGGTCGTTCTGATCTTTCAGGATGCGACTTTGGCAATTTGGGGGGCAGAGGATCTGCTGGGGCCGCGCGCGCCTGGACTTGATCGAGCGGTCCGGATCATGGGAGAGCCAATCCCTGAATATGATCTCGCCTTGATTGCGATCGGACCTGTCGTGCTGCTGGCGATCTGGTTGCTATTCCACAAGACGCGATGGGGTGTACTGGTCCGCGCAGCCACGCAGGACCGCGAAATGGTCGGCGCGCTTGGCGTCAATCAGGCCTGGTTGTTCTCGGCGGCCTTTGTGCTGGGTTCATTCCTGGCCGGGCTGGGCGGTGCGCTTCAAATTCCACGTGAAGCGGTGTCGCTGCAAATGGACCTTTCAATCATCGGCGAAGCCTTCGTTGTCGTCGTTATCGGAGGTATGGGCAGTGTTTCAGGGGCATTTGTCGCGGCAGTTCTCATCTCGGTTCTCAATGCGTTTGCGATCCTGATTTTCCCCCAAATCTCGATTGTCCTGCCCTTTATCGTGATGGCGATCGTCCTGATCTTCCGGCCTCATGGATTGTTCGGAAAACCGGGCAGCGAGAAAGGCGCACCAGAAGAACCCGAGCGGCCTCTGGCACTGATGGACCAGAAATCGGCAATGGTTCTTTTTGCGGCTTTGGGCGTTCTTGCACTCAGCCCGTTCTTCACCGCCGATTTCACGACGGTCCTGATGGTGGATGTGATGATGGCAACGCTGTTTGCAGTGTCATTGCATTTCATGATGGGCGTCGGAGGCATGGTCAGCTTCGGGCATGCCGCTTACTTTGGTGTCGGGGCGTATGCTGCGGCGATGGCCGTCAAGTTTCTCGGATTTGGAATGCTCCCGGCGATGGTCTTTGGCCCGATTTGCGCCGCTATGGCAGCCCTGTTCTTTGGCTGGTTCTGCGTACGGCTTTCCGGCGTGTATCTGGCGATGCTCACGCTGGCCGCCGCTCAGATCCTATGGGGGGTCACCTTCCAGTGGCAGGAGTTTACCGGAGGTGATGACGGGATCCTTGGGGTTTGGCCTGCCAAGTGGGCCAGTTCGGACAAGGTCTTTTTCTATATCGCTTTTGTTTTGTGTGTTGGCGGTATCTGGATGTTGCGCCGCGCGGCATTCTCGCCCTTCGGTTATGTGCTGCGCGGCATACGCGACAGCCAGACCCGGGCCGAGGCGATCGGTGTCGATACCCGCTTCCACCAATGGATGGGCTTTGTTCTGGCCGGAGGCTTTGCAGGTTTGGCCGGCGTGGTATTTGCCTTTTCCAAAGGCAGCGTCTTTCCTGACAGTCTGGGGATTGCGCAGAGTATCGACGGCCTGATCATGGTGTTGTTGGGCGGTATTCACGCACTGGCGGGACCAATTCTGGGTGCAGGTGCCTTTGTTCTGATTGAGGACTGGGTCACTAGGCTGGACTACTGGCGGTTTATCTTCGGTGCCATCATTCTGGTCGTCGTTCTGCTGGCTCCGGATGGAATCGCAGGCGGCATTCAGCGACTGTTGCGTATGCTGAAGGGAGAGCGGGCATGACTCGGGTTCTTGAGGTACGTGACCTTTCCAAACGCTTTGGAGGCGTGCAGGCGGTTAAAGATGTCAGCTTTGATTTGAACGAAGGTGAGTTTCTGGCCCTGATCGGCCCAAACGGTGCAGGCAAGACAACCTGCTTCAACATGCTGAACGGGTATTTGAAACCCGATACCGGCTCGGTTTCGCTGCGTGGTCAGGCCCTGATCGGCCATCCACCGCGGAAAATCTGGAGAATGGGCGTAGGCCGCACGTTCCAAATCACGGCGACTTTCCTTTCGATGACAGTTGTCGAAAACGTGCAGATGGCGCTGATCTCGCATCATCGTCGGGTGTTTGACCTGTTTTCTCGTGCGACGCATTTGTACGTGGATGAGGCGATGGCATTGCTGGAACTCGTCTCGATGCAGGATCAGGCCGGGCGCGCCTGTTCGGAACTGGCCTACGGTGATCTCAAGCGGCTGGAACTGGCGATCGCACTCGCCCACGAACCCGCCTTATTGCTGATGGATGAGCCAACCGCTGGTATGGCACCTTCCGAGCGACTTGCACTGATGTCCCTGACCGCAGAAATCGTTGCAAAGGGAGGGGTCAGCGTCATCTTCACTGAACATGACATGGATGTGGTTTTTGCCCATGCCCACCGCATACTTGTCCTGAATCGGGGTGAGTTGATCGCTGAAGGCACCGGCTCGGAAATCCGGGCAAACCCCACGGTACAGGAAGTCTATCTGGGTGGCGGCAGCGTTTTCGAAGCGGAGGGTGCCTATGCTTGAAGTCACCAACCTCGGTGCATGGTATGGCCGCGCACAGATTCTAAACGGCGTATCTCTGAATATCCAAGAGAACGAAGTTGTCGCGCTGATGGGGCGCAATGGCGCCGGAAAATCTACGACAATGAAATCAATCATGGGGCTGGTACGCCACACTGCGGGTACAGTTCACTATGACGAACGCAGCATCCTGGGTGGCACGCCCCATGCCATTTGCCGCGCAGGCATCGGCTATGTTCCGGAAGAACGGCGGATATTTGGTGATCTGACCGTTGAAGAAAATCTGGAGGTCGGTCGTCGCCCACCCCGCCCGGGTGCCCCGGAATGGACGCTGGAACATCTGTTTGAGCTGTTCCCAAACCTTGATGAGCGTCGGAAAAACCTCGGCAAGCAGTTGTCTGGGGGTGAACAGCAGATGCTGACCATAGCCCGCACCCTGATGGGCAACCCCAAACTGGTCTTGCTGGATGAACCATCCGAGGGGATCGCTCCGGTAATCGTCGAACAGATGGCGCGTGTCATAGCCGAATTGAAACGCGAAGGTTTGTCGGTACTGATCAGTGAACAGAACCTGCATTTTGCACGGCTGGTCTCGGACCGGGCATATATCATAGAAAAAGGAGAGATGAGGTTCGAAGGTAGTTTCGCGGATCTGGACGAAAATCCTGAGATTTCCAATTCCTACCTTGCGGTATGACCCCTGGCTATTGTAGCGGTCGCCCGGACGTTTATTATAACACAAACGAAAATACCGGTCAGGAGCAACCATGACAGACTCAGACGACAGCTATCTGCTCGACAGTCAGGTCGGCTATTTGTTGCGTCTGGCCAATCAGCGTCACGCTTCGATTTTTCAGTCGCACACCCTGGAAGGCCTGACGCCCACTCAATTTGCAGCTCTGGTGAGAATTGCCGAGCTCGGCAAATGTTCGCAGAACCGCTTGGGCCGGTTGGCCGCCATGGATGTCGCGACGATTAAAGGTGTTGTGGACCGCTTGAAGCAAAAGGGCTTCACGATTACCGAGGCCGATCCGGACGATAAGCGCCGCACTTTGATTTCGCTTTCGCCGGCCGGAGAGGCGCTGGTTGAACGGATGAAAGAAGTCGGCCAGAAGATCACGGGCGAAACGCTGAAACCCCTGACCGCCGCCGAGCAACGCAACCTGATCAAGATCCTGCGCAAAATCTCATGATCTGACCGGCCGTTTGGGCGAGGCTTTGTCCAGACGCAGTTCCGACCGAGAAAACCGGATTGGTGTGCGCAGCCCCGGCACACCTTCCGGCTCGATCTGCATAACACGATGATGAATTTGCGGATCACTCAGCGCTTCGGCGACCGTATTGATCGGCCCCCCTGGCACTCCACCGCCTTCAAGCGCTGCCAACAGATCAGCCTTGGTCCATTTCTGGCAGGCTTCGGTCAGCATGTCGCTCAGTTCAGAGCGATTGGCCACACGATCCGGGTTGGTTGCAAACCGCGCATCATCAGCCAGTTCGGAACACCCCAGAAGCCCGCAAAGCGTTGCGAACTGACGGTCATTTCCACACGCGATGATGATATGGCCGTCCGCAACCGGGAACACCTGATACGGGACAATGTTTGGATGCGCATTCCCCAGACGGGTCGGGCAATTCCCCGAAGCCAAATAGTTCATGGCCTGGTTGGCCAACACCCCCGTCATGCAATCGAGCAAGCTCAGATCCACATGTTGCCCCTGCCCCGATCTTTCTCGTTCCGCCAGCGCAGCCTGAATTCCGATCACCCCGTAAAGCCCGGTGAATATGTCCGCAAAAGCCACACCGATTTTTTGCGGTTCGCCCTGTGGATCGCCGGTCAGATCCATGATGCCGCTCATACCCTGGATCAGAAAGTCATAACCGGCACGATGTGCATATGGCCCGTCCTGACCAAACCCCGTAACGGAGGCGTAGATCAGGCGGGGATTGATTTCTTTGACACTGTTATAGTCCAGGCCAAACTTTTGCAGGCCGCCGACTTTGAAGTTTTCGACCACAACATCCGCCTCGCGGATCAGGTCGAGCAGTTTTGACCGGTCCTCCGCATCCGCAAAGTCCAGCGCTATGCTATCCTTTCCTCGGTTTGCGGCGTGAAAATACGCGGCCGTCCGATCTCCGTCACGCTCGATAAATGGCGGCCCCCATTTGCGGGTGTCATCACCATCCGGGCTTTCGATCTTGAGGACTTCGGCCCCCAGATCGGCCAATGTCTGACCGATCCACGGACCCGCCAGAATCCTGGCTAGCTCAACCACTTTCAGGCCCTGCAAAGGTGCGCTCATCTTACGTCCTAGTCTCGCCGTGCCCTAATGCCTTCAACATCCAGAAGTGATCTGTTCAGCTAGCAATCTGCGGCAAACGCGTTGCCGGAGGCGTATTGCGACTGCGTTCCGAACGCACAACACCATCGATGATGGTCATGCCGACACCCGGAAGATTCCCTAACTGAACAGATTCTAGAATCGTCTTACCTGGCGCGTGCTGCGCCTGATCCATCAGCACGAAATCTGCACAATACCCCTTTTCGATCAGACCTGTATCCAGCTCGCGCTGACGTGCGGTATTTCCGTTCGCAAAGCAAAACGCGATCTCGGCGGGAACGTTGCCCAAAGCTGACAGCATCGCGACCATTCGCATGATACCCAGAGGCTGCACACCAGAGCCAGCTGGTCCATCCGTACCCAGTATAATCCGATCCATCTGCTTGAGCTCACGCGCGGTGTTCAGAGTCAGAAGTGCGGCGCGTTCGTTCCCGTTGTGCACAATCTCCAACCCGGCGGTACAGCTTTCGCAAAGGCAGGTGATCTGATCGTCAGGCAACGCGGAATGCCCGCCATTGATATGCCCAATCACATCGGTTCCGGTTTCCAGAACCATATCCGCATCAATCAGGCCGGACCCCGGAATCGACGGCCCTCCAGTATGGATTGTTGACTGGATACCGTACTTTCGCGCCCAGTCGACCATCTGTTTGGCAGTCTTGCCGTCCTTGACCGTACCCAGCCCGACCTCACCCAGCAGCTTGACGCCGGCGTCAGCCATCTCTTTGAAGTCTTCCTCGACCATACCATGTTCGATTACCGGCGCTCCGGCATGAACCTTTACGCCAGAAGGTCGGAAATTCTCATACCAACGCTGCGCTGCAATCGCCATCGCCTTCAGGCCCACCACGTCCTTAGGCCGACCCGGCATATGCACTTCACCCGCCGAAATCAGTGTGGTCACGCCGCCGTGCAACGTGGAATCGATCCAGTGAAGCTGTTGTTGTCTGGGGGTATAGTCGCCAACGACCGGATGAATATGGCTGTCGATAAGGCCCGGTGCCAGAGTCACACCATTGGCGTCCACCACGGTGTCAGCATCGTCACAATCGAGGTCCTTTTCGTATCCCCAGTCCGAAATCTTGCCGTCAATGGCGATCACACAGTCCCCATCGAGAATCGGGTTCTCCATCTTTCCTGATAGCAGCAGTCCGATGTTTTTCACGACCAGTTTATCAGCCATCTGTCCCTCTCGAAGATTTGGATATTTCGTTAGTATACTAATTATATTAGCCTCTGGGTCAAGCACGAAGCGCTCTAAGTAATCGTTAGTATAAAAACGTATTGACAGGCGACGCGGTTCAGAAATATTCATTCGTATACTAATGATAAGGATAGCCGCGTTGACCTATGTAGTGACGGATAACTGCATCAACTGCAAATTTACCGATTGCGTCGAAGTCTGCCCGGTGGACTGCTTCTACGAAGGCGAAAACACATTGGTCATCCATCCTGATGAGTGCATTGATTGCGGCGTTTGCGAACCGGAATGCCCTGCAGATGCAATCCGCCCGGATACCGAAGACGGAATGGAAGATTGGGTCGATCTGAACCGTAAATATGCAGAACAGTGGCCCGTCATTACGGAAAAAAAAGACCCTCTGCCCGACGCCGATGACTGGAACGGCAAGGACAGCAAACTGGAGCTTCTGTCCGAAGCTCCCGCGGACGCATAGGAGAGCATGATGTCGCTGGACACCCAATCAAAGACAGATTTTCCCATACCGGCAAGCGTGTTTGCCCAAACTGTGACCGAAGTTCAGCATTATACGGACAGCCTGTTCAGATTCCGTATCACCCGCCCATCGACCTTTCGATTCCGGTCCGGTGAATTCGTGATGATAGGTCTGCCGAATGCCGAAAAGCCGGTGCTCCGTGCCTATTCTGTCGCCTCACCCAGCTGGGATGAAGAACTCGAGTTCTATTCGATCAAAGTACCAAATGGTCCGCTAACCGAGCATCTGCAGAAGATCCGCGAAGGTGACACCGTTTTGATGCGCAAAAAGCCGACAGGTACGCTGGTGAACGACGCGCTGTTGCCAGGCAAGCGGTTGTGGATGTTCTCAACCGGCACAGGCATCGCACCTTTTGCGTCCCTGATCCGCGATCCCGAAACCTATGAGAAATTCGATGAAGTTATCCTGACTCATACCTGTCGGGAGGCAGCGGAACTGCAATACGGCAAAGACTTGGTCGCAACACTAAAATCCGACCCGCTGGTGGGTGAGATGGCCCAGAACTTGCGCCACTATTGCACCGTCACGCGTGAGGATTATCCGTTTCAGGGCAGGATCACCGATCTGATGGCGTCAGGCAAAGTGTTCGATGATCTGGGCGTACCCGCGATCTCTCCGGAACATGATCGCGGAATGATCTGCGGCTCGATGGCAATGCTACAGGATACCAAGGCCGCGCTGGAAGGGTTCGGACTGGAAGAAGGTGCGAATAACAAACCTTCCACTTTCGTGGTCGAACGCGCCTTCGTCGACTAACCTCCGGGGCTCTGCCCCGCCCGACACCGGGATCTGGTGAAACGCTCTCACGCCAGATCCCGCGTGTCTCGGACCTCACTGATTGTCCCGCTTCCCCGTTTTAGTCAGAAACGCCTCCATCCCCGCCCGCGCTTCGGGAGAGGATTGAGCAATCGCCGCCGCCAGACTCTCTGCAAAGAATCCATCGCTGGCCGACATGTCGTTGATGCGCGTGATCGCCTGCATCATCATATAGTTGGACAAAGGCGCGTTTTCAGTAACGCGCCGGGCCAGTTCCATCGCTTTGTCGAAAGCTCTACCATTCGGCTCGACATAATGGGCCAAACCCAGCTGCAACCCTTCCTCGGCCCCATAGCGACGTCCAGTCAGCATCATCTCCATCATCCTGCTGGCACCAATGATCCGCCCCACGCGTACGGTAGCGCCGCCACCTACAAAAATCGCGCGGCGTCCTTCGGGTAGTTCGTAGAATGTGTCCTGCTGTGAGACCCGGATATGGGCTGTCATCGCCAGCTCCATCCCTCCGCCCAGAACACCGCCATTCATCGCGGCGACAACCGGCACTCTGCCATACTCGATTTTGTCGAAAATTCTGTGCCACAGACGGCATTCATGCATGGCCCCTGCGGCATCGCGCATCGAATGCTCTAACAAATCCAGACCGGCGCAAAAATGTTGGCCCGAGCTGCGGATCACAACTGCGCCAATTTCGTCAGGCAATGTATCAAAGTAGTGCTCGATCTCAAACAACAGCCCGTGATTGATCGCATTGAACTTCGCAGGCCGGTCCAGGGTCAGGATGCCGACATTCCCATCAGTTTCGGGTTTGATATGCGTGTATTCCATTCCAACAGCCTCACTTGGGTTCAAGACGGATTGCCCCATCCAGACGGACACATTCGCCATTTAGCATCGTATTTTCGATCATATGCCCCGCCAGACGAGCGAACTCGGATGGCTGTCCCAGACGTGTCGGGAACGGAACCTTGGCGCCCAGGCTATCTTGTATCTCCTGAGGCAACAGTTCCATCATCGGGGTTGAGAAAATGCCGGGCGCGATAGCCATGACACGCACCCCCGAACGTGCAAACTCTCGGGCCGCCGGCAAAGTCAGACTCGCAACCCCACCCTTTGAGGCCGCATAGGCCGCTTGCCCGATCTGACCTTCGAACGCTGCAGCTGAGGCTGTGTTGATAATGACTCCCCGCTCTCCATCCTCAAGCGGATCGTTTTGCATAATCTGCTCTGCAGACAGCCGCATGACATTGAACGTTCCGATCAGATTGATCTGTATGGTGCGTGCAAACCCCTCAAGCGATGCCGGACCGTTACGACCAACAATCCGCTCACCATGTGTCACCCCGGCGCAGTTCACCACGATCCGCGGAAGGCCATTCGCCGCAATGGCCACTTGCAAAGCGTCGGCAACTTCTGCTTCGCTGGTCACATCACATGCGGCGGCAGTTGCTCCGAGTTGGACCGCCGAAGCATCAAGTTTGTCCCCCGGAAGGTCGAACAAAGCCACCCGGCCGCCGCGCGCCGCCAGATATTCAGCCGTGGCAAACCCTAAGCCTGACGCGCCTCCAGTGACGATTACAGATGCGTTTTCGATTTTCATATCTTGTCTCCATTTGCGGCCAGGGCACTGCGATCTGACGAAAGCTGCTTGGATTCTTGCACTGTATTTCGGTGCGTTATTCCCATGTATTCGAGCTTTAGTGAACGATCAATAATATATTTGCATACTAACAAATTATTGGTTAGCGTGAATTTCGAAATATCGATGCACTTTACCCGTTCCCTCGGCGGAATCAGGAAGACAGGACATGAGCAACACTGCCCCAAAGGACGATGAACTTAAGGTCCCGGCTGCCAAATTCGCACCAGCCGAAGTGCTGCGCGAAGATCTGGGCGACGGTGCGTTTGTGCTCCGCAGCCCGCACGGGCTTGAGTTCACGAAGCAAAGCCTGTCCAGCTATCTGGATCAGTGGGCGAAACAAGCGCCAAACCGACCGTTTCTGATGGAACGCGGGCCAGACGGTAAGTGGCAGGGCGTTACATATGCACAGGCAAAAGCACAGGTAGATTCGCTTGCCGCCTTTTTGCTGCAACAAGGGCTTGGACCAGATCGACCGTTGCTGATCCTGTCCGGAAACTCGGTTCGGCATGGCGTTCTTATGTTGGCAGCGATGCATGTCGGAATACCGGTCGTGCCCGTTTCGGTGCCCTATTCACTGTTTGATGAATCTCTCGCCAAACTGCGCCACATCGTGAATACAACGAAACCGGGCATGGCCTATGCTGATGATGCCCAGGTGTTTGCAAATGCGTTTGCGATGCTGTCTGCATCGGATGTCGCTGGTCTGTCCGACAACGGGGATCTGACCTTCGATAGCGCCCTTCAGACCAGTGCTAACGGCGCAGTTTCCGATGCACACGCATTGGTAAATCTCGACACAACGGGGAAAATCCTGTTCACCTCTGGCTCGACCGGCCTGCCGAAGGGCGTCATCGTGACTCAGCGCATGATGCTGGCTACGCAAGAGGCGGTTGTTCAAATCTGGCCTTTTCTGGAATCCGCACCCCCCGTGGTCGTGGACTGGTTGCCCTGGAACCACACCTTTGGTGGCAATTTCAATTTTAACATGATCCTGCGCAATGGCGGCAGTTTCTATGTGGACGACGGCAAACCCGTCCCTGGCGAGATCGAAAAAACCATTCGCTATGTACGCGAGGTGTCGCCAACCTTGTTCTTCAACGTCCCGCGCGGCTTTGACATGCTGCTGCCGGTCCTGCGCGAAGATGAGGAGTTTCGCCACGCGTTCTTCAAACGACTTGATCTGATCTTTTTCTCCGGTGCCGGCCTGCCAGATCACCTTTGGAAAGGGCTGGAACAGCTGGGGATCCAAGAGCGGGGCGAGAAAGTACCCTTTGTCAGCGCCTGGGGTCTGACAGAGGCAATGATGGCAACCTGCGTTCACTTCCCAATCGACAAAGCGGGTGTGATCGGGGTGCCCGGCCCGGGATCAGAACTCAAGTTCCTGCCCAATGGTGGCAAGCTGGAAATGCGAGTCCGCGGTCCGCACGTGACGACCGGTTATCTGAATAATCCCGAAAAGAACGCCGAAGCCTTCGACGAAGAAGGGTATTTCCTGACCGGCGATGCCGGGCGGTTGGAGGATCCTAAGGATCCATCCAGAGGCATCGTGTTCGATGGGCGCATTTCCGAGAATTTCAAGCTGATGACCGGCACATGGGTTGCTGTTGGAAATTTACGCGTGGCTCTGCTGCAAGCACTGAGTCCAATAGCATCTGACGCGGTCATTACCGGCCATGACCGGGCCGAGATTGGCGCTCTGCTGTTCCTGAACACGGATGAATGCAAAACGCTGACCGGGCATGACAATACTCAGGCAGGATATGCAGCTGATCCAGCTGTACGTGCATTCATCACCAAACAACTGGCTGCTTACAACGCCGGTCAAACCGGTAGTGCGACACGCGTTGGACGGGTGCGGATTGAACGCGATGCGCCATCGGTGGAAAGAAACGAAATCACGGACAAGGGCTATATCAACCAGCGTCTTGCGCTGGAGCTGCGCGCCGATGCGGTAACCGAACTTTATGAAGGCTCGGATGCCGTCATCATCACAGGCCGGGGAAACACATGATCGATTACACTGCATCCGAGGCTGATATCGCCTTTGTACTGAAACATATTGGCCGACCCGACCGCTCGCCGGATTGGAGCGACGATCTGGCCGACGCGGTGATCCCGGCCCTTGGAAAGTTCGTCAATGCCGAGATCGCACCGCTGGACCTGATCGGTGAAGATACCGGCGCTCGCCTGCAAAACGGTCGCGTAAGAATGCCCCCGCAAATGATCTCGGCCTACAAGCGCTACGCCGAGGCCGGATGGCCAGGACTTTGCGCGCCCGAAGAATTCGGCGGTCAGGATTTGCCGCATATTCTCGGGGCCGTGCTGGCGGACATGCTGGCCGGGGCCTGCATTTCTTACGAGATGGTGCTGAGCCTCGCGCAGGGCTGCATCCGCACGTTAAAAACATCCGGTAGCGATGACCAAAAGGCACGTCTGTTGCCTCCGCTTATATCGGGTGAATGGATGGCCTCGATGTGCCTGACTGAACCTGATGCGGGCTCGGATCTTGGGCGGATCAAAACAATCGCAACACCCACCACCGACGGACACGCACTCAGCGGAACCAAGATTTTCATTTCAGGTGGCGATCACGATTACACCGATAACGTGTTGCACCTGGTACTGGCCCGCACGCCGGATTCAGCACCGGGAGTGCGGGGACTGAGCCTGTTTGCCTGTCCGGCCGTTCTGCCGAACGGCACCCGCAACACAGTTCAGACCGTGCGTATCGAGGAAAAGATGGGCATGCATGCTTCGCCCACCTGTCAGATGGCCTTTGACGGAGCGCAGGCCGAGTTGGTGGGTGAGGAAGGCAAGGGCCTTGCCGCAATGTTCACCATGATGAATGCCGAACGTCTGGATGTGTCGCTGCAAGCGGTCGGTCAGATGGATGTCGCCTTTCAGCGCGCGCGCACTCATGCAGCGGCACGGCGACAGGGAACCGCAACCGAAGGCACGGCCCTGATTACAGAACACGGTGATGTGCAGCGGATGCTTTTGGACATCTACGCCCAAGCAATGGGCTGCCGTGCAATGGTTTATCGGACATTTGTAGATATGGATCTGGGGACCGATCAGGGACTGCTGGATATCCTGACCCCGACATGCAAGGCGTTTGCTACCGACGCGGTCAACATGGCCGCCAGTCAGGCAGTTCAAATCCACGGCGGCTACGGTTTCTGCAAGGAATACAGGGTCGAGCAGATCATGCGCGATGCGCGCATCATGGCAATCTACGAAGGCACCAATGGTGTGCTGGCCACCGGGATTGCCCGCCGCGCAATCCGCGCGAATGACGGCACCGCTGCTCAGGCCTTTGCCGAACTTGTCTCGGATGGTCCAACCTCGATGGAACTGGCTGAAGCAATCGAGGCATGGCGTGCGGCCACCAGGGAAATGCAGACCCGCTCTGATATCGGGCCCTCGGTCGCCGACTACATGCGCTTGACCGGCCTCGTCTATTTTGGACGTGTCTGGGCCGATATGGAAGCCGTTGCTGAACAGGCTCCCGAGCCGGATCTGCTAGGCGCAGCGGCAGGCCACGTGCGTACACGCATCCTACCCGAAGCCGCCTTGCTACGACGACGTATTCTCAATCCCCAACCCACTCATGATGCGGCTATTTTCGCTGCGTGAAACCAAGGAAGACATATGACTGACTTTGCCCTTCCCGAAGCCAGCCCACAGGCGGACGCGACTTTTCGCGCCGGCTTGGCGGCCGGAAAATTCCTGATTCAGCGTTCTACCAAGACAGGAGAGCACGTTTTCTACCCTCGCGCTCTGTCACCAACAACCGGCGCGGACGATCTGGAATGGGTCGAAGCATCGGGTCGGGGAACGGTCTACGCCTCGACGATCATCCGGCGGCCCGCAAAATTTGGTGGCGATATCAACAATGTACTGATCGATCTGGATGAAGGACCCCGAATGTTCAGTCGTATTATCGACGTCGACAACGAAGCGGTCGAAATCGGGATGAAGGTCCAGGCCGTCGTTATGACCCCTGACTTCGGACCCAACGCAAAATCCGGCGAACCGGCTGTTTTCTTCAGACCCGCGGAATAAGGAGACCACATCATGGCACATGCTCTTCGCGGGAAATCCGCCATCGTCGGCAAAGGCTATTGGGGTCTGGGCAAAACACCAGATACATCACCCATAGAGCTGATCGCCAAGGCCACGCAAAACGCACTGACTGATGCAGGAATGGATCTGTCCGAGATCGACGGGATCTGTGGCGGCACGTTCTATCACTTCTTCCCGACGCTTTCGATTGCCGAGTATCTGGGCATCCATCCGACTTGGGCGAATTCGGACATGGTGGGGGGATCATCCTTCATGTCCTATCTGCTTGAAGCAACGATGGCGATTCAGGCAGGCCTGTGTAAGAATGTTCTGATCTGCTACGGCTCGAACGCCAAATCCGCACGGGACCTGAACGGCCTGATTGAGACCCCGCAATGGGAACGCGCCTATGAGCCTATGGTCCCGGTCCCGGGTTATGCCTTCACCGCGCAGCGCTATATGCATGAATTCAATGTTCCGAAGGAGCATCTTGGTCATGTGGCGATCTCGGCCCGCAAATGGGCACAGCTGAACCCGGATGCCACAATGCGCACGGACCTGACCATGGATGAGTATCTGGCTTCTGCCATGGTTGCGGATCCGCTTGCAGTTCTGGACTGCTGCTTGATGTCAGATGGCGGGGCCGCGATCATCGTGACTTCGGCAGAGCGTGCCACAGACTATCAGGAAAAACCTGCCTACTTCCTTGGCGGCGGCAACGCGATTTCTCACCGCGAAATCAGCCAGGCGACAACGCTCACTACCACCTGTGCAACGGACAGCTCAAAACGCGCCTTTGAAATGGCTGGCATCACGACCAAGGACGTGGACGTGGTCGAGCTGTACGACGCTTTCACCATCAACACGCTGCTGTTCCTAGAAGACATGGGTTTTGTCAAAAAGGGTGAGGCCGGGGCATTTGTCGCAGATGGCAATATCGCGCCCGGCGGCAGCCTGCCTGTCAACACCAACGGCGGCGGACTCAGCTGCGTGCATCCCGGCATGTACGGCCTGTTCTGCCTGATCGAAGCCGCCACCCAGATCCGCGGGGATGGCGGTGATCGACAGATCAATGACGTCAACATTGCCATTGCTCATGGCAACGGCGGCACGTTCTCGAACGAGTTCACCACCGTTTTGGGCAGCGAAGCTGCTCTCTGATCCGAAACTCTATCGCGACAAATGCAAAAAAGGGCGCTCTGAATTCAGAGCGCCCTGTCGCGTCGCTGTCTGGGGAGAAGGAGAGTCAGAGACAGCGATCTGCCCGGCTGATAACGCCGGGCTCACCCGTTTGCATGATCAGTTCGTGGCTTACAGCGCGCGGCAGCGCACGCGTCATGAATGCCTGTGCGGCATCCAGACGATCTGCATAATAGTCCGATGACTGGCTGCCGGTAGCGGCACTTGCCGCGCGGGCGATCCGGGCCGACATCCAAGCCGACAGGCTAAGCGCTACGATTTCCAGATAGTCGCAGGCACCGGACAAGACCTCACCCTGCGACGCATCCAACACCCAATCAGTTGAACGATCCAACCGCTCGGCCGCGCCTCGCAGACTCCGCTGCGTGTCGGATAGCTCTGCAGGCAGATTGCTCGCCTCCTCCAGCATGTCTGCCACCAGGCTTTTGATTATTGCCCCCTGATCGCCGCGCACTTTGCGCATCACCAGATCACGGGCCTGAATCGCATTTGTGCCTTCATAAATCGCGGCGATACGTACATCCCGCATCAATTGCTCGACACCATAATCCTTGATGTATCCGTGCCCACCATGCATTTGGACAGCTTCGCTTGCCATGCGAGATCCCATGTCCGAGAGGTAGGATTTGATCACCGGCGTCAGCAACGACAGCCGGGCATCGGCGGCTTTGCGTTGCTCAGGCACCGTGACGCGATGAGCCTCATCCAACAGGCTTGCGCCGTAGTAGGCCAGCGCACGCGCCGAATCCATCTCACCCTGGGCGATTAACAAACGGCGACGCACATCGGCATGGGCGATCAGGGGATCGGCAACGCCGGTCGGGTTCAGTTGCTCATCATGTGCCCGGCCCTGCAGACGTTCGTGCGCATAAGCGTTGGCAGACTGTAACGCTGCTTCTGCCACACCAAGACCCTGCAAACCTACCGACAGGCGCGCAGCGTTCATCATAACGAACATTGCGGCCAGCCCTTTGCCCTCTTCGCCAACAATCCAGGCTTTGGCCCCTTTGAACGAAATGGCGCAAGTGGGCGATCCATGGATGCCCATCTTATTCTCAATCCCCGCAATGGTGATCTCGTTGCGCTCGTCCGTCGTGTTGTTGTCCCCATCCAGCATGTAGTTAGGCGCAAGAAACAACGATAGACCACGCGGACCGGGTTGCGCCCCCTTGACCCGTGCTAGGATCAGGTGGGCGACGTTTTCTGACATGTCATGATCGCCCCACGTGATGAATATCTTGTTGCCCGTGATGGCATAGGATCCGTCATCGTTGCGAACAGCCTTGGTTCGGATAAGCCCCAGATCCGTGCCGCAATGCGGCTCGGTCAGGTTCATGGTCCCGGCCCAGTGGCCGCGTGTCAGTTGCGGGCAATAGATGACCTTTTGCTCGTCCGAGCCATAAGCCATCAGCGCCTCGACCACGCCGAAGTTCAGCTCGTGGATCAGGGCAAACGCCAGATTGGTTCCGGCCATGCCTTCGCGCAGCGTTGCGTACAAAACAAAGGGCAGTTGCTGGCCGCCATACTCTTCATCCAGCGCCAGCGCATTCCAGCCGTCTTCGCAGAACACCTTGTAGGCATCGCCAAACCCGGGGGCAGCATAGACCTGACCATTTACCAGCCGAGCGCCGGGGCTGTCGCCGGCCTCGTTGCAGGTGGCGAGATTGTCCCACACGAGGGAATTGATTGCGTCAACGACGGCAAAGAACGTGTCCTTGTCACAATGCTTGTAACCCGGCAGAGCCAGAGTTTTATCAAGGTCCAGCACCTCATCCAGAAGAAACGCGATATCCCGCTGAGAAAGTTGATAGTCCATACTGTGTTTCTCTCAGTTTTTCAGCGGCTTGCCGGTGTTCATGGTGTGCCGCATCCGTTCGATGGTTTTATCCTGTCGGATCAGGCGCATCATGCCTTCGGCTTCCAACTTGTGCAGTGCCACTTCATCCAGAGTGCCACCGTCACCCCCTGCAAGAACATGCGCCGTCTCGCGAGCTATCTCGACCGTATAGGGCGCATCCGCAGTTGCTTCGGCCAGCGCGGCCAGCTTGGGCTCAAGCGCAGTGTTGATCGCAGCGGCGTCCAGCACGATTTCGACCTTGGCCGGAGCGGCATAGCCATTGGCCAGTTCCAAGGCGGCCGATTTCGCGTCCGCCAACAACCGGTCCCGGTTCATCACCACACCATCGTCTTTACGCAGATAGCCAGCATGTTGCGCCATAGGAGCAGATCCCACCATCAGCGCCGTCGGTATGACACCAAATGCTGCTTCGGCACCTTTAACCGGATCGCCCAATTCCGCTGTTTTGCGCAGCAACAGGGCCGTTGTTCCGCCCCATGCGGGCAACAGGCCCACATTGGCCTCGACCAGACCGATATTGCTTTCCAGCGTCGCCATGACTCGGTCCGAATGCATCAGGATCTCACACCCGCCGCCCAAGGCCAGACCACAGGCAGCCGAGACCACCGGAAACGGCGCGTATTTCATCTTGCGTAAGGTCGCCTGACCGATTGCCAATTGCCCAGCGACCAGATCCAATTCGCCGGCGTCTGCGCGGTCCAGCGCCTTCTTCAAGTTGGCGCCGACCGAGAAGTGACTGCCGTCGGAGCCGATAACCATCGCGCGGAAATCGCGTTCCACGACATCCAGTGCATCGGAAATCCCCTGCATCACCAGATCATCCAAAGCGGCGTTGGGTGAAGTGATGGACAGCAACACAACTCCATCGCCCATGTCGCGCAGGGCAACGGCCTCCGAGGTGAAAACCGGATCATCCGTTAAGTCCGAGGCAAAGATCACTCCGGGTCCTCGCGGTATATCCGCCTGCTCACCCGAGGGTAGCAGTACCTTACGATCACGACCCCGCCCCGAAAAGAAACCGCCGCGTTCCGCCGCCAAGGCCAGCAAAGGCGGTACATCCTGACCTTCTTCAACAAGACGGGCAGCGATCTTGGCCACGCCGATCTTGTCCATCAGGCGGAACGGGCCCATGCGCCAGTTGTATCCCAGCTCCATGCCCGCATCTACGGCCGCCGGGCTATCGGTGATTTCGGGCACGCAGTAGGCCGCATAGGACAGAGTCGCACTCATCACCGCCCAGGCGTAGTCGGCCAGCCTGTCGCCCTTTTGATCGATGAAATCTGTTCCAAAGGTTTTTACCAGTTCCGGCGTCTTGGCACGCGAGCGGTAAACCAGTGTCTCAAGATCAATGGCTTCGGCAACGGTTTTGCCCGCCGCGTCCATGGACCGGCGATAGAACCCCGATCCATCACCCTTGCGCCCGACATAGCCTTTTGCGGCCATCCGGTTGAATGTATCCACACCCTCGGTGTGGATCTGTTGCGGATCGTCAGCCTCAAGCAGCGACCGCATCGACAGGCGCGACTTGCCGATCAGGTCGATACCCACCAGATCGAACAGACCAAAAATGCCTGTTCCCGGAACACCAAAGGGGCGCGACAGAACGGCGTCGGCCTCTTCGACCGTGATGCCACGAGCAACTGCCTCACGCACGGCCACGTTCATCCAAAGGCCGCCCAGACGGTTGGCAATAAAGCCGGGCCGATCGTTGCACAGCACCATGGTCTTGCCCAGACGCTCGTCACCGTGGGCACGGACGCGTTCGACCACATTCGGATCGGTTTTCGGTACGGTGACAAGTTCGAGCAGCCGCATATATCGCGGCGGGTTGAAGAAATGAGTAATGACAAAACGTTTGCCCAACCCTTCGTCCAATTCGGCCACCAGATCCGCCAGCGGGATTGTCGAGGTGTTCGAGCTCAGGATCGCGTCATCCCGCAAATGCGGTGCGATCTTGGCATAGAGGTCTTGCTTGACGCCAAGATCCTCCAACACGACCTCAACCACCCAATCGCATTCGGACAGCAAAGCCAGATCGTCTTCGAGGTTCCCGCCGGTCAGCCGCGTGGCATAGGCCGGATCGGCCAGTTGCGGCGCGCGGCCCTTGGTCATACGCGCAATCGCATCCTTGGCGAGCGCCGAGCGATCCGCAGCTCCATCTGGCACGATGTCCAGCAAAAGCACCTGCGCCCCGGCGTTGGCGAAATGAGCGGCAATGCCTGCTCCCATCACGCCGGAACCGATGACGGCAACCTTGTTGATCGCGCCCATTTACAGAACCTCGAACAGGCCGGCCGCGCCCATACCACCGCCGATGCACATGGTGGCCACAACGTATTTCGCTCTGCGCTTCTTGCCCTCGATCAGCGCGTGGCCAACCATGCGGGTGCCCGACATGCCATAGGGGTGACCCACCGAGATCGCACCGCCATCGACGTTCAGGATCTCGTCGGGAATACCCAGTTTCTGCTGACAATACAGCGCTTGGCTGGCGAACGCTTCGTTCAGTTCCCACAGGCCGATATCGTCCATCTTCAGCCCATTGCGCTCCAGCAGCTGCGGCACCGCAAAGACTGGACCAATGCCCATCTCGTCAGGCTCGCAACCGGAAACCACATAGCCCACATAGCGGCCCAGAGGTTCAAGCCCGCGCTTTTCGGCCAGCTTCTCTTCCATCACGACCTGCGCCGACCCACCATCCGACAGTTGCGAGGCATTACCAGCGGTGATCCACTTGTTCTCACCCATTACCGGGGCCAGACCCTGCAGGCTTTCCAGCGTGGTCGAGGGTCGGTTGCACTCGTCGCGGGTCAGCGTGACCTCTTCTTGGGTGACTTCACCGGTTTCCTTGTCCTTATTCATCTTAGTGACCGTGATCGGAACGATCTCATCGTCGAACCTGCCAGCCTCTTGTGCAGCAGCGGTACGCTGTTGCGATTGCAGGGCGAATGCGTCCTGTGCCTCGCGGCTGATACCGTAGCGTTCGGCCACGGTATCTGCGGTCTTGATCATTGGATCATAGAAACCCCGGATGTTGTTCTCGATCCACTCTTCCTTCAGCCGATAAGTGTTGTCGCGCCCCATCACCAGCGAGATGCTTTCCGCACCGCCGCCGACAACCACGTCACAGCCATCGACCATGACCCGCGAACAGGCCCGGGTCAGCGCTTCAAGCCCCGAAGAACAGAACCGGTTGATCGTCTGTCCCGACGCCGTCACCGGCAGGCCCGCACGCATAGCGATCTGACGGCCCAGATTGCCACCATTTGCGCCTTCGGGCACAGCGTTACCGATGATCACGTCCTCAATCTCGGCCGGATCGACCCCAGCCCGCTTGACAGCCTCGGCGACTGCACGGCCGCCAAAAACAGCGGGGTGTGTGTCATTGAAGGCACCGCGAAAGGCTTTGCCAATAGCTGTACGGGCGGTCGAGACGATAACGACAGAACGCATGGGAGTGATCCTCAGAAACAGAATTAGTTGTCGGTTGGCAGCTTGTGGTCTGCGTATTGCTCACGCAGATGCAGTTTCGAAACCTTACCGGTTGCGGTGTGCGGTAGCTCGGCCTGAAACACCACGTCATCAGGCATCCACCACTTGGCGATTTGGCCATCGTAGAGCGCAAGAACGTCGGCACGACTGACATCTGACCCTTCGCGCCTGACGGCCACAATCAACGGGCGCTCGTCCCATTTGCGATGTTTCGCAGCAATACAGGCGGCCTCAAGAATGTCCGGATGGCTCATGGCGATGTTTTCCAGATCAATTGAGGAAATCCATTCGCCACCCGACTTGATGACATCCTTGGTTCGATCGGTCAGGCGCAAACAACCCTTTGGATCGATCGCAGCGACGTCGCCCGTGGAAAACCAGCCGTCTGCAGTAAAGGCGTCGGCTCCGACCCCACCCCAATAGCTGCTGGCAACCCAATGCCCCCGCACTTGTAACATGCCTGAGGCAACCCCATCATGCGGCAAGGTCTGCCTATCATCGTTCACGATACGCAGTTCGATCCCATACAGCGCCCGGCCCTGTTTGGTCTTGAGCTCGATACGGTCGTTATCCGGCAGCTTGTCTTCGCCCCATTTCGGAACAGACAATGTCCCGACAGGGCTCAACTCGGTCATGCCCCAGCCGTGGACAACATCTATGCCATGGCCCAGTTCGATCTGTTCGATCAATGACCGCGGTGCCGCCGACCCGCCCAGCATTGCGCGTTTTACTGTCTTCAGCTTTTCACCGCGTTGGTCGAGATACTCGAAAAGACCCAGCCAGACAGTAGGTACGCCTGAAATCATGGTGACCTCTTCGCCATCCATCAGTTCTTGCAACGGTGCCGGATCCATGCCCGGGCCGGGCATGACCAGCTTGGTGCCGTTCATCAGGGCGGCATAAGGAATACCCCAGGCACAGGCATGAAACATCGGCACAACCGGCAACGACGCATCCTTGGAGCTTAGCGCAAGCCAGTCGCCACCCGACACGCCCATGGCATGCAGCACGGTTCCCCGGTGAGAATAGAGAACCCCCTTGGGGTTACCGGTGGTGCCAGAGGTATAGCACAGCGCCATCGCTGCATTTTCGTCAAGTTCCGGCCAGGCGTACGTTTCTGACTGACCTGAGATCAGCGTTTCGTAGTCGATGACCTCGGTATTCATCTCCGGTACCCGATCAGGTCCGGTCAGGCTATACCAGCCCTGCAAAGATGGGCAACGTCCCGACACAGCATCGACCAGCGACGCAAATGTTGTATCGAAGAACAGACGGGTATCCTGCGCATCGTTGATGATGAATGCAATCTGATCCGGGTGCAGGCGAGGGTTGATCGTGTGGCAGATAGCCCCGATGCAAGCCAAGGCATAGTAGAGTTCCAGATGCTGGTTGTTGTTCCAGGCTAGTGTCGCCACCCTGTCACCGGGTCTCACACCCAGCCCAGTCAAGGCGTGGGCCAGTTGCTGAGTACGTCGCCCCATATCGGCATAGGTGTAGCGATCAATCGACATGTCCGAATTGCGCCAGACAATCTCTGCTTCGGGATGTGCACGCATCGCATGACTAGAGCGCGTCTGGCTCAATTGGTTTCATATCCTGCGGCCTGGAAGAAGTTGTAGCACTCGTCTGGGGTGAACATGTCGCAGACTGCGCC
>NZ_JBQFQS010000019.1:0-44048 GCF_056537005.1 Ruegeria sp. CH6
GCATCATCGCAGAACCAATAATACCAAACGCATGCTCAATACCATGCATCTGCAATACCTTAACAAAGGCCTCTTCTGTCGTCATCTTCATCGGGATGCTCTCCAAGCTAAAGTGGAAGCTCTCAGGCATACTGCCTTGGCTTGGAGTCGGTTTTGACCGATGGGTGCGCGCGGGGTTAGGGCCAGTCGGAGCGGCGGGATATATCCAGAGTTGGACTTATGCTGAGCGAATGGCCGATGCGATCTGTTTGATTCCGGGGTGGATACGATCGGGTGCTATCGAGGAATATCCCAGTCGATAGAAGTTCGCTGGCTTGTTCGGGCCTGAGAAAAAAGGCTCACCCGGTTCGATATGAACGCTCTGTTTCTGCAGGGTTTTGGCAAGTCGAGTTGTGTCTATGTGCTCAGGCGCTTTCATCCAGATCGAAGAACCACCAAAGACACCCCGACCCGCAACCGTCAGCTTGTGCTCTGCTATGGCTTCTTCGATTGTTTTACGCCTTTCCAGCAGCGCTTTGGACATACGGCGAATCTGCGCATCGTAGTGACCGAGGGACAAAAAATAGGCAGCTGTGCGTTGAATGTGGCCCGGCGGATGGCGCAGAACCAGCGACCTTAGTGCTCTGGCTTCACGAATGAATGGCTCAGAGCCAACCATGTAGCCCAACCGCAATCCGGGAAACAGTGACTTTGAGAAGCTGCCCACGTAGATTACCCGACCATCCCGGTCGAGCGATTTCAATGCAGGCGACGGTGCGCCCAAAAAGGCCATCTCAAATTCATAGTCGTCTTCGACAATCATTGCGTCCAGATCGCGCGCACGTTTCAGCAAGTCGTGTCGGCGATCCACAGGCATGGTCGATGTGGTAGGGCACTGATGGCTGGGCGTCGTGAAAATGACGTCAGTTCCATCCGGGATGTCATCCGGCGGCAACCCGTCCTTGTCCACACGCAACGCGGTCGTTTCGCAATTCGACCGGTGCAACAACTCGCGCAAAGCATAGTAACAGGGGTCTTCGATTGCCGCTTTGCGACCGCGATCCAGCAGAATCCGGGACGCAAGCCAGAGCGCATTTTGTGCGCCCAACGTGATCAGGATTTCTTCGGGCCGGGCGGCAATTCCACGTCTGGGCAGCGTGTGGCGGGCGATGAACTCTACCAACAATGGATCATCCTGATCCACGTAGTCCCCGGTCAGTGAATCGAAATCTTTGTGACCCAGTGCCCGAACGGCACAAAGGCGCCAGTTGGCATGATCGAACAGACTTCGGTCTGCCTGACCGTAGATGAACGGATAACGATAGTCGCGCCAATCCAACGGCTTGGACAAGACATCGCCGTCCGAAAACTGACGGGCCAGTGTTCTGGTCCAGTCGACTGTTTCCTCACCGCGTTGCAACGGCGTGTACTTGGGAGGTACCGGCGCATTTTGGGAAACATAGTACCCGGACCGTCCCTTGGCTGTCAGATAGTCGTTAGCCAGCAGCTCGGTATAAGCCAAGGTGACGGTGATCCTGCTGACACCCAGATGTGCCGCCAGTTTTCGTGACGAGGGCAGCTTTTCACCTACATGAAAGCGACCTGACAAGATGCCTTCGGCTATCATCTGTTGGATTTGCGCCTGCAAGGTGCCTTGACCATCAGGCTTTAGAAAGAATGTATCGACCGAGATCCCCATGCCTCGTTATAGGGTGGACTTATGTTGGGGGCAATCTGGACTTAACCCGAAAGTCTGAGAAATCTTTGAGCGGTTCGTTGACATTGGAATTTAAAATAACTATTAAACCAGAAATCTAGTTTAATGGAGAAAGGCAATGTGGGAAACAGCTGCCGCGGGATTTTCGGCCATGGGTTCAGAAGCCAGGCTGCAGGTCCTCAAGACACTAGTGCGTGCCGGGCAAACAGGCCTGACCGTCGGCGAGATCCAAAGCCGAACGGGTATCGCACCATCAACACTGGCTCATCATCTGCGGTTCTTGGCGGCCGGTGGTGTTGTCGAACAAGAAAAAGTCGGACGCAGCACGATCAACCGTGCCTGCTTTGACGAACTGAGAAATCTGGCACAGTTCATCCTGAGCGAATGCTGCGCCGACGAAGTGGGAAAGGCCGCAAACGATGGCTGAGTTAACGCAAAACCCAAGGGCTATGTCCAAGAGTGTCCTGGATCTGCTCAAGACGCCTTGGGCATTGATCGTCGCGATCCTTACCGCAGTAGCGGTTCTTGATCCCGGCAACTGGACCGAGGTTGTGATCTTTGCGGGCAAGGCACTGGCACATACGGGTCAGTATATTCTGTTTGCCGTACTGCTACTCTCTTACCTCAAGGCCACTGGCGCCGAGGTTATGGTCGCGCGGGCTTTTGAGGGACGGGAAACGCGGATGATTTTCCTGGCTGCTCTTTTTGGCGGGCTCGCACCGTTCTGTTCTTGCGAAGTCATACCGTTCATCGCCGGCTTACTTGCGCTAGGGGCGCCGTTGTCTGCCGTTATGGCCTTTTGGCTCAGTTCACCTTTGATTGACCCGCCAACCTTGCTCATCACCGCTGGTGCGCTGGGGTGGCCGTTTGCAATCGGCAAAGCAATCGCGGCGGTAGCATTGGGATTGTTTGGCGGATTTGTCGTGCGCTTTCTGATGCGTCAGGGTGCCTTTGCTCAGCCCCTGCGCGTGTACAAACCTGCCGGTTGCTGCGGCTGTGGTCCGAAAAAGGAAGACAAACCACACTGGAAGTTTTGGCAAGAACCCGAACGTCGCGCACGTTTCCGGAGTGAGTTTGTGCACAACGGACTGTTCCTGCTCAAATGGCTTGCACTGGCCTATGTTCTTGAAGCTCTGCTTGTCAGCTACGTTCCGGCGGATCTGATCGCGAGAGTTGTCGGAGGTGAAGGCCTTGTTCCAATCGTGATCGCTGCGCTGGTTGGGATGCCTGCTTACCTCAACTCCTATGTCGCGCCGCCCTTGCTGGCTGGTCTGATGGAACAGGGCATGAGCGCAGGCGCTGCGATGTCCTTCATGGTGGCAGGCGCTGTCAGCTCCATCCCGGCAATGGCCGCGGTCTGGTCCCTGGTCAAACCTCGGGTGTTTGCGACCTATCTGGGGCTGGGTATCTCTGGCGCGATCGTGGCCGGAATTCTGTTCCAGATGATCTGAGAGTAAAAGAACGCCCGGCGCATCTGCCGGGCGTTTTTCATTTGTAGCGGTTTTGACTTAGCTCGCTTCGCAATAGCGCGGCAGTTTGAACCGATAGCGGGGTTCGCCGCTTTCAACGTAGACCCGTTTTTCGATACAGGCGCTGGTTCCAACCGTTTGCGCAATGGGTGCTTCGGTGGCGGTTATCGAAGTTGCTGTGCCGTCCGGCAGCCTGACCGATGCAATGACACCATTCTTGAGATCACCGTTGATCGGAGTGGCTGTGAGAACATCGACGGTCATGAATGCATCATGTTCATGCTTGCCGTCATCATTCAGCACCAGCAAACTAACCGCGATTACGATCAATCCCAGACCGCCAGCTATGGCAAGCCCCTTGGTCTTGACGAATGCATAGATCGAAACGGCGCGATGCGGGCCAAAGATCGCAGACAGAATGTTCAGCATGGCAATCCTGTGAAAAAAATGGCTCCGACCTGGAAAGATCAGAGCCACATAACGCGTTAGTTGCGCAGATCGTCTTCTTCGTCTTCTTCGCCGCCGCCTTTAGGCAGGTTGAAGAAGCTGTCGGCATCGATGATCGGTTCATCGTCTTTTTGCTCTTCGTCACTGTCCTCAGACAACGAGAATGTCTCCAGACCTTCGATCGCAGTCGGGATTTTTGGCGCTGCATCCATCTCGAGCGATTGCTCGGTAGATACCAGACGACGACGTTCATCATCGCTCATCACGCCACCTTCGGCAGCTTTCTTGGCAGCAGCCTTTTGAACAACCGCGTCCAGCTCGGACTGCTTACACAGGCCCAGAGCAACCGGATCGATGGGCTGCATATTGGCGATGTTCCAATGTGTGCGCTCACGGATCGACTGGATGGTCGGCTTGGTTGTGCCTACCAACTTGGCGATCTGACCGTCGCTCAGTTCCGGGTGGAACTTGACCAGCCACAGGATCGAGTTCGGACGGTCCTGACGCTTGGACAGCGGAGTATAACGCGGTCCACGACGCTTTTCTTCACCAGCGGCCGACGGGTTGAACTTGAGTTTCAGCTTGTGCAGCGGGTTGCCCTGCGCAGAGTCGATCTCTTCCTGCGTCAGCTGGTTGTTGGCAATCGGGTCGAAGCCTTTCACGCCAGCGGCCACGTCGCCATCGGCGATGCCCTGCACCTCAAGCTCGTGCATGCCCACGAAATCCGCGATCTGCTTGAAGCTGATCGTGGTGTTGTCCACCAGCCATACGGCTGTTGCCTTGGCCATAAGCGGTTTTGCCATCAGCCCGTCTCCTATAAATACATCTGTCCCGTCGCCGGAATTCGGCGGCCCCGTGGTTTTGGGGCAGGTTTCCGTTGTCGGGGAACTTGGGCTGTATATAGTCGCGCCAAGGCAAGAAGGGAAGAGGCGAATGCGTCAGGTGTTTTGCGGGCTCGTTTTAGGGGCGTTCAGCGCAATGTCTGCGCTGGCAGATGGCGAAAAGGCTGGCGAGTTCGACTACTATGTCCTGTCGTTGAGCTGGTCGCCCAACTGGTGCGCCCGTGAAGGGGATGCGCGAGGATCTGATCAATGCGACGACCGGCATGATCACGGTTGGATCCTGCACGGTCTCTGGCCGCAATACCACCAAGGCTGGCCTGCGTTCTGTCGCACGCCCGAGGCGCCGCCAACCCGGCGCATGACGCGGGAAATGGAAGACATTCAGGGAAGTTCCGGTCTTGCCTGGCATCAGTGGAAGAAACACGGCACATGCTCCGGTCTCAGCGCAACCGACTATTTTGCCCTGTCTCGTCAGGCCTATCAGGGCGTCGAGCGCCCGCCCGTGTTCCGTAAGCTGGACAACTCAGTCAAACTTCCGGCATCAGTCGTCGAAGATGCGTTTCTGAAATCCAACCCGGATTTGGAGCGCGACATGATCACGGTCACCTGCAAGCAAGGCTATATCGAAGAGGTCCGCCTGTGCTTCTCGCGCGATCTTGAGCCGGTACCCTGCGGCCGCGATGTCATCCGCGACTGCACGGCCAAGGATGCGCTGTTCGATCCGATTCGTTAAAGCTTCTTGTTTTGGCAGTCGCGTGCGTAGTCCAGCGCCTTGGCTGTCCCTTTGAGGTCGATTGCCATCACACGTTCACCCGCCGGGTTGAAAACGGTCATCGTCTTGTTCTGCGCAATTGCATTGACGAAATTCCGGTCGGTGAAGAATACCGTCGCGCCCGGCACACGATCCTGTTTGAATCCGATGGCGGTGGCGTCAAAGCTCTTACCGTCCAACTCGAACCGGATCGGGTAGCTCTGCCCCGGCTCAATATCGCCCCAGGCCTTGTTGTAGACGGTGAAATACCCGCGATTGTCCAGTGCGTCATAGCCCAAGCGCACCACCGAGAGATCCTGATAGATCGTCTGGATCAGGCACCCGTTCCCAAGCGCGGGATCCATCATGATGTTCCAGCCTTCGACAAATCCCTTGTCGATGAGTTCTTGTGAAAGAGCGGCGGTTGCGGTGAAAGCGGCGAATGTGAGGGCGAGAAGGCGGGTCATAACAGAATCAAGATATTTCCATGTTTTAGTGCAATCTGGCATGTGTGTTTGGTTCCACCAAGAGAATATTGAACTCGTGGTTTAGTCTTCTTTCGGAATAGGTATTTGATACGAAATTTGTATCGCTTAAAAGTTTGCAGCCTAAGTCGAAGTTTTGAGTTGAGCGATGAGCACCAATAACGTTTCGGAACAGGTCGGTCTGATCTCAAGATTGATGCGAGAAAGGTGGGATAAACTAGGATTTTTTGAGTCCGAGATGGGTGGTTTTGCTACCGGGCATACGCCGCAAATCGCTCCTGATGCTTACCTATGCCGTTGTTACTCGGGTTTGTCCAAAGAAGGACTCGTGCACGCGGAAGAGGAAAGTGGGAGATATGTCCCTGAACCGTACAAAGACTTTTTAACTGCTTTCAACGGCGCAAATGTCATGGGCATTTGCTTGTTGGGCACCACGGGTGCCGTGAACCAAAGAAATTCAGATGATCCGATTGGGCAACCTATTAGCATTAGATATCAAAACGAGCGTTACCTGAGGCCTGAGTACATTCCCAATGGACATTTCGGTATCGGATCCATGAATGGAGATTGGTATTCACAAGGACATCTTTACCTGACTAGTTCCGGAGAAGTTGAGCTTTTTCACCGTGACTACGATCTGATAGGCGCTCGCTGGCCTTCGCTTTCGAACTTTCTTAAGACTGAAGTCAATAGACAGATGACGCGGTATCGAGACGATGGAACGGAGATTGATCAAGTCCCTCGACTCCCGGGGGATACCAACGACTGGGAGCGTCTTGCCAAGCACGCGAAAGAGGGCATGAAAAACAACAATGGATTGCTGGACCGACTGCGGAGATACTTTTCGAGCCGATGATCAGTTACCTACAGCTCCTTCCGCGCCCTCAGCGCTGCCGTAATCGTCCCGTCATCCAGATAATCCAGCTCTCCGCCAATCGGTACACCCTGTGCCAGTGAAGTCAGGCGCACCTGACCCTCCAATTGGTCCGCGATGTAGTGGGCGGTGGTCTGGCCATCTACGGTGGCGTTCAGCGCCAGAATGACTTCGGAAATCCCCTCGGCCAGAACCCGGTCCTTGAGGCGGGGGATGCGCAGTTCGTCCGGGCCGACGCCGTCCAGTGCAGAAAGAGTTCCGCCCAGAACGTGATAGCGGCCTTTGAATACCCCGGCTCGCTCCATCGCCCAGAGGTCGGCGACGTCCTCGACCACACAGAGCTCTCCGGTCGCGCGGTCTTCGCTGTCGCAGATATCACAGATATCTGTGGTGCCCACATTGCCGCAATTCAGGCATTCACGCGCAGTGACGGCCACTTGCTGCATGGCGTCCGAGAGGGGGGTGAGCAGAAGGGCGCGCTTGCGGATCAGATGCAGGACTGCACGACGGGCCGAGCGTGGCCCAAGGCCTGGCAGTTTAGCCATCAGGTCGATCAGATTGTCGATGTCGCTGTTCGAGCTCATGGCTTGCGCTCCTGCAAAAGGGCCGGGCAGGGGTGCCCGGCCTTTGGGTCGTCAGGAGTGTCTATCAGAACGGCAGCTTGATGTCTGCGGGCAAACCCATGCTTTCGGTTAGCTTGCTCATTTCTTCCTGCGAACGTTCGGTCGCTTTGGATTGAGCGTCCTTGATCGCAGCCAGGATCAGATCCTCGACTACTTCCTTGTCGTCGCCGTTAAAGATGGACGGGTCGATGTCCAGACCTTTCAGCTCACCCTTGGCCGAAGCGGTCGCTTTCACCAGGCCGGCGCCGGATTCGCCAACAACCATGATGTTGTTTAGCTCTTCCTGCATTTCGGTCATCTTGGTCTGCAGATCCTGCGCGGATTTCATCATCTTGGCCATGTCGCCCAGACCGCCAAGGCCGCCGAGTCCTTTGAGCATCGGTAATCTCCTGTAAATCGGTTTGACGCTTAAATACGGATGCCGACTGAGCGACACAAGAGGCCAGCGCGCCTCCCACCCATTGTTAAGGCCTTTTGCAGGACAATGGCCCTGCTACTTGCGAATAGCAGGTCCGGGCTTCAGTCTTCCTCGAACGGGTCCCATTCGTCTTCGACTTCGGGCAACGCCTCGGTTTCGACCTGAGCTGCACGTTGTTCGGGGGTTTCGATCTTGGTGATCTTCGCCTTGGGAAACTGTGCAAGGACCGCCTGAACCAGGGGGTGCGCCTCTGCCTCTGTTTTCAGAGCCAGTTCTGCCGCATCCCTCAGTTCGGCGATTGTCGGCGCCTCTCCGTCGGATACAATGGAAACAGCCCAGCGATTACCGGTCCAGCGTTGCAGAGACGATCCTAGCCTGGCGGCAAGATCGGCAGGTGCTTGCGATGCTGGCGTGAATTCTATTCGGCCGGGTTGGTAGGATACCAGCCGAACCCCATTTTCCACCTCGACCAGCAATTTGACATCCCGGTTCGACCGGATCAGTTCGACCACATGCTCGAAGCTCGGATAGCGCGCCAGCGCTGCCTGAACATCCTGCGCCAACGCGGCTGAAGGCGCGCCGCCGTTGCCACGCGGTGGCGATGCATAGGCAGGTGTCGCGGGGGTGTGTGCTTGCGCAACCGGGGCACCATTGCTAGGCACCGGTACGCCACCACCCGGCCCACCAACTGGCGGTGGAGGAGCATCCTGCAGCCGTTTAATCAGTTCTTCGGGGCTTGGCAGGTCGGCAACATGGGTCAGACGGATGACAGCCATCTCCGCTGCCATCATCGCATTGGGCGCGGCGGCAACTTCCTCGAGCGCTTTCAACAGCATTTGCCACATGCGCGTCAGCACCCGCATCGGCAGGGCTTCGGCCATTTGCTGGCCACGTGCGCGTTCGTCTGGCGAAACGGTTGGGTCTTCGGCCGCGTCCGGTGTGATTTTAACGACGGAAACCCAATGAGTAATTTCGGCCAGATCCCTCAGTACCGCCAGCGGATCAGCCCCTTCGGCATATTGGGCACCAAGCTCAGTCAGTGCACTTGCCGCATCGCCGCGCAAGATCATGTCAATCAGATCAAGAACCCGTCCCCGATCCGCAAGGCCCAGCATTGCGCGAACCTGATCCGCACTGGTTTCGCCAGCGCCGTGCGAAATCGCCTGATCCAGCAGTGACGTCGCATCGCGCGCGGAACCTTCTGCAGCGCGGGTGATCAAAGCCAGCGCATCTTCGGCGATCTGAGCGTTCTCTGACCCGGCAATTTTTTTCAGCAGGCCAATCATGTCTTCTGGCTCGATACGCCTCAGATCGAAGCGCTGACACCGGGAAAGAACGGTGACCGGGACCTTGCGAATTTCGGTCGTCGCAAAGATGAACTTTACGTGCTCGGGTGGTTCCTCGAGCGTCTTGAGCAGCGCGTTGAATGCACTGGTCGAAAGCATGTGAACTTCGTCGATGATGTAAATCTTGTAGCGGGCACTGGCGGCGCGGTAGCGCACGCTGTCGATGATTTCCCGGATATCATTGACGCCGGTCCGACTTGCGGCGTCCATTTCCATCACGTCGACGTGGCGGCCTTCCATGATCGCAACGCAGTGTTCGCATTTCCCGCAAGGTTCAGTCGTTGGTCCGCCATTACCATCGGGGCCAATGCAGTTCATGCCCTTTGCAATGATCCGAGCGGTGGTCGTTTTGCCCGTTCCGCGAATGCCGGTCATGATAAAGGCCTGCGCGATCCGGTCGGCCTCGAACGCGTTTTTCAGCGTGCGCACCATGGCATCCTGGCCGACGAGATCAGCAAAGGTTTCTGGGCGGTATTTTCGGGCTAGGACCTGATAGGCGGGGCTGGGTGTGTCGGTCATGTCTGCTCTGGCGGATTCGTATCAAGGATGCAGCGTAGTTGTCCCCGCGGCTTACGTCCACAGCGCACAGGCACGAATTTCGTTTGGGAATACCAGCCGATGCGCATAAGCTGGCCGGACCGATTTCGAAAAACTGAGTTCTGTTGCATGCCATTTCTTAGGAGGAGTAATTTGTGTCTCAGCTGGTGATCTATGCTCTGCAGGTTGGAAATGGCACGCTCGCGCTGACGTCGATACCCGGCAAAGACGGCGACTATTCCGGCGATTTGGATCTGATAGCGAACTGGAAGCCAGGTCTTGTCATTTCGATGACAACTGAGGCCGAGATGGTGCAGCTCGGCGCAGGTGATTTCGGCAGCGATATTCAAAGCCGGGCTAGTCGATGGGCGCATTTGCCGGTGACCGATTTCGGTGCGCCGTCACCAGAAATCAATGAGCTGTGGACCGAGACCAGCGCAGCAGCTCGACATGCACTCTCGGGCGGAGGACGGGTACTGGTTCATTGTCGCGGTGGCTGCGGACGGTCGGGGATGATTGTGCTTCGTCTGATGATCGAATGCGGTGAAAGACCCGAAAACGCACTCCAGAGGTTACGCAAGGTGCGGCCATGTGCAGTTGAAACTGATGATCAGCTAAACTGGGCGACATCGGCAGCTCAGCCGCAGCTCGAGCACTGAATCATGCAGCCGCGTGCTGGCTGATATCGACATTTTGCCTTGGGACGAGCGCATTGGCCTCAAGTAGCGCATATGGTGGACTGGATAGAATGCTGGAAGGCAAAGCGGTATTTGCTGAGCCAAACATCATGTCTGCATATTCATCCAGCGCGTTGGTCTCGACGGACGTATCTGAACCGCAAAAAAACCTGATCTGATCAGGTCCCGCGCGAAAGCGGGCGGTGCAACCATCCGGGCAGTGGGTCAGCTCGCTGCTGCCTTCGATTTCGAATTCTCGCGTTGCTATTGGTCCAGCTGTTGTCATGGCCTGCGCCATAGCACGGGCCATCCTGGCCAGCGCGGGGCAGGTTTTGCCTGTCCGTTGGCAAACTGTAGCCGTAAATTCGTGTGTCTCGTTCTTCCAGATCATGTTGCGCCCTCCGCGCGTGAGACGGGGGCTTGGTACAGGCTGGACTACGCAATGCGGTCAGACCCTGCCCGGACACCCCGCCCGAGTTTCGGTTTCAGTTCCGATGGCAGGTCTCCTGACTTGCGGGTCATCGCTTCGCCGACCTTCCCAGCCAATTGGCCAGTGGCATTTCGGCATTGCTCTCCGCCTACAGTTGCGGGGGCAGTCGCGGCATAGGTCCATTCCAACGTTTCGGGCAGGACCGCACCGTGTTCCCTTTTCATCCCGTACCAGTCCGATACGAGAACCATCGCCTAACCGCTAATGCTTGTGGTCGGCTTGAGTCAAGCTGCATTCCGCCGCGTTCAGTACGCTTCAGAGAACGTTGGCGGGCAGAAACCTCGGCAGGTTGCGCAATACATCCGAATTTCGACGCGCGCGGGCCAGTTGCCATCCGCCCTGAAGCATAATGAACAGTGTATCGGCGGTTTCCTGAGGATGATCGACGCCAAAGCGTTCGGCATGCCCGCGGACCTGCGCAATCCAGCTTTCGTACAGGCGGTATGCGTGATCCCTGAAAAGTTGGTTCTCCGGCCCCTCGAACAGGGTGGCGGATATAGGGCAGGTCTCCCAGCGACCGGATTTGTCAAAGAGCTTTGCGATCTTGTGGCACAGGGTTTCAATACCATCGCGAAAGTCGCGTGCGTCTTTGAAAGAGACCGCAATCAGTTCCAGCATTCCGTCTGACGCCCAGCTTGCCGCAGCAAGGGCCAGATCGGACTTTCCCTTTGGAAAATGATGGTAAAGCGAGCCTTTGGGGGCCTGCGCCTCTGCCAGCAATTCGGACAACCCAACGCCGTTGTACCCCGAGCGCTGGAACAGCTCGGCGGCGGTCTGGATCAGGCGATCTCGGGTTGGTAGCGGACGTTTGGTCATCTTTCATCGATATTGACAGCACTAGACCAAATGGTCCAGATGGAATCATTAGACTGATTGGTCCAGACTTGGTTGGAGGATGCAATGTTGGACAGCCAGCAGAATGCGCTCATCGAGGATTTTCAGTTTCCGGCTGGTTCAGCGACGCTGTCTGCCCGTCTGTTCCTGCCTGCGACCGAGCCTGATACAGTTGTGGTTCTGAACAGCGCCACCGGCGTGCCACGCGATTACTACAGGCATTTTGCACAGTGGCTGGCTGCCGAGCAGGGTATTGCCTGCCTTACATACGACTACCGCGATTTTGGCCATTCCCTTTCGGGGCGCTTGCAGGACAGCGACGTGACCATGGCCGATTGGGCTCTTGTCGATATGCCAGCGGCCCGTGCTGAGATGCGCAGAAGATTTCCGGATGCCAAGCTCTGGGTGATTGGTCATTCGGTTGGCGGGATGTTGGGTCCGGTCCAGCCGGAAATCGAACAGATTGACCGGATGATTTGTGTCTGCTCGGGACTGGTGACCGTATCCGATCATCCCTGGCCATATCGTGCATTGGCTATGTTGTTCTGGTATGGTCACGCTCCCCTGATCGTGCGCCTGAAGGGATATCTGCCGGGTAAGTTGGTTGGGTTTGGAGCTGACCTGCCACCAAAAGTGTACTGGCAGTGGCGAAAGTGGTGTACCGCGCCTCAAAGCTATTTGCCCGAGACCGGAGTTACACTGCCTGAAGCGGATTGGTCGCGTTCGGATGCGCCCGTCGACGTTCTTACATTTGAGGATGATGAGATGGTGCCGCCGGATGCAGTTTGGCGACTTGCAGATGCCTACGGGCCTGCTGCCAGACGTCACCTGTTGAAGCCCGGCGATTTTGGCCTCAAGGGTGTGGGGCACATCGGGGCGTTTGCCCGTCGCAACTCTGCGGTTTGGCCCCGGTTGATCGCGTGAAATAGGGCACCGCATGGCGGTGCCCTTTCCTTCAGAACCGTTTGCGTGATTTCTTATCCTGCATCACGGATCGCACCATTTTCCCAAAGGCTTTGTCACGTGCGCGCGACTGCGCGATTGTTTCAGAGTTACGCCGATCCTCGCGTCGCAGCTTCCTCCATCGCTCTAGACGCGCCGGGTCGAGCTCGCCGGCGCTGATGGCTTCCTGGATCGCGCAACCTGGTTCGGTTTCGTGGCTGCAATCCGCAAAGCGACAGGTTTCGGCAAGTTCGACGATATCCGAGAATACTTCATCGACCCCTTCTTGAGCATCCAGCAGACGCAGGGCGCGCATACCGGGGGTGTCGATCAGCCAACCGCCGTTACGCATCTGGTGCAGCTCGCGCGAGGTCGTCGTGTGTCGTCCACGGGCATCATCTTCACGTATCTCCGCGGTAGCTTCGTTTGCGCCAGTCATAGCGTTAGTCAGTGTGGTTTTACCTACACCTGATGAGCCGATCAGAGCCGCAGTTTGCCCTTTTGGACACCAATTCAGGACCTGTCGCACGTCATCGTCATCATGGGCATTCACTGGCACAACCGTCAGAAAGAGTGCCAGTGATTCTGCGCGTGAAACATAGTCTTTCGGATCATCGCACGTGTCTGCCTTGGTCAGCACGATCACTGGATAACAACCAGCCTGATGTGCAAGTGCCAAGTATCGTTCCAGCCGAGGCAGGTTAAAGTCTGCGTTACAGGAACTGACGATGAACAGAACGTCGACGTTGGCCGCAATCAACTGGATTCCAGCACTGGTGCCTGCGGCCCGGCGTTTTAGCAGGCTGCGCCTGTCCAGCAGTCGTTGGATACGCATGTGTTCATCGACCAAAACCCAATCACCGACAGCAAAATCACCAGTAGATTGGTTGTTACTTAGCAATGTTGCTTCGCCGTCAGGATGCATTCCGATCAGACGGTCACGGTGAACTGCGCTCACGCGATAGGGAGTGTATGTTGGATCAGCCGCATATTGCGCGGCAAAGTGAGAGGACCATCCGAGGTCCGACAGTGTAAGGGACATTGATCTGCCTGTGTTCAGAAACAGCAAGCCGCACAGATGGCGCACGCGCATCCGTGGGTGATGTGTTCAGGCAGTCGGAAGTGTCCGCTAGATCAGCGCCGCACTGCCTGAGGGATTTGTACTACAATCATCAAAGCCCTCCTTTGGCTGCGGATTGATCGCCGAATTGGCGGTAAGTGAGAGGCTGGACATCGACCCAAGCGGGACTCGTTGTGGCTGCTTCCTTCCGGACCTGACCAGGTTGGCGAGGCGCTCGCCCGCGCCAACCTCTCGAAGCCCGATATAGGGATTTGGCAGTGCAATGACAACCCATCACAGGCTTAGTCTGATCCTGAGAAATCCATCAGGGTCTTGATCGAGAATTTGCGGTTCGTATTCTGCCAGTTCTTGTAGATAATCCGCGGCGCCCGTCCCGGTTCTGAGGACCGCCAGCGATCCCGGCTGGCCGATGAACGAAAACGGGCGTTGTGCCTTCTCCAGCGGATCAGCGGGTAATTTGCCGGACACATAGTCACGCAAGATATCCTGTAATCGCAATGGAGGAAGCTTGATGGCCTTCACGTGCTCGGGAAACGGAAAATGCCCACCTCCGCTGGCTCTGTAGTTGTTGAGCGCTACGATAAATTCTTGATCCTGCTCCACCGGACTGCCGCGATGACGCAAGTTGCAGATTCGCGAATTCGTAGTATTGATCAATTGACCACCTGCGCTGAAGCGGGCGGGTTGCGACAAATCGATCTCGTATGACACGCCGTGCAATATGTCGAAGTTGTGCCCTGCCCGGTGCGGATTATTCAACTCAGCCTCGTGACATTTATCTAGCTGATTGAAGATTCCTGCAGACATCTCGATCCAGTCAAGCAGTTGGGCTCCACTGACACATATGGCTCGAAGCTCATTCGGAAATACGTGCAGGTCTGCTACATGTCTCATCGAAATTTCACCTGCCGGCACATGTGTATAATGATTAGGGCCAGCGCGTCCTCCGAATTTTGAAGGTGCTGTCGCGGACAAAACAGGAAGGGTAGCAAACTTGGTTCCGGACAAGAATGGCCGCAGAGCAGCGGCCTGTGCCGCGGCAACCAGGGCCAGCCCCCGATCATGCGCACAATAGCTGAAAAAGCTGTGCAGAGGCTTGGATGTCTGCCCTACTGGCTTGGCCATACGTGCTCTGGTGTGCGCATGCCCGTGCGAAAACACCTTCTTTAATTCAGCGTCTTCCGGAACAGGTAAGTTCTCATTGGCAGAACATATTGGCTGCAACTGGCTTGAGCTGTCTACGATGCGCCAGCGACCGGAAGGCTCACGTTCGACGGCAACATCGATGATGCCCAGGTGCGAGCCGGCGAAACCCGGCATGACAACAGGTTTGCCATGGATTCGACCGATGTGATTTTCAACATGCTCCAGTTCGTCATGGTTTTTCCCGGGTAAGGTCAGATGCGTATGGCCAGCGATGATCGCATCTATTTCATCAATCGCGGCCATCGGGATCACAGCATTTTCCAACCCCGTGGCAGCATCGGACTGTCCCAATCCGGAATGGGCCAGCGCGATGACCAGATCACACCCCATTTGACGTAGCCGGGATGCAGTTCTGCGCGCAGATGACATGATGTCGGCCACTTTCACCTGATCCATCAGGCGATGCGCCTCCCATTGCGCAGTTTGCGGTGGCAATACGGACAATACGCCGATCTGAATTGGAAACTCCCGGTTGGCGACTGTGAGAGAGCGCCGCAAGACCGCGTATTCTTGCCAGCTCTGGTCGCCCGTGCTGCGCTTCATATTGCTGCAAACCACAGGGCAGGGTGCCTGAGAGAGAATGCTGTCTAGCGCGAGCAAGCCAAAGCTGAAATCATGATTGCCGAGTCCGATGGCATCATAACCCAACAGACCAAAGGCCTTCATCAAAGGGTGTTCCGAACCCTTCTCCTCTGCCGCCCATTCGCCAAACGGAGTCCCTTGCAGAGAATCGCCATTGTCGAACAGCAATGTCAGCGCGCCACTCTCTCTGACCTGCTGCTGTGCCGTACGGATAAGTGTCGCTGTTCGAGTAAATCCGACTGCTGGGTCTGGGCGATCAGCATAATAGTCGAAGCTGGCCAGGTTCATATGAAGATCTGATGTCGCCAGAATCTGAATGCGCCCACAGATCGTTTGATTCTGGCAACGGCAGGGAACTTTATTCTTGATCAATTTGTCTTCTTTTGGTGGTGATTGAGTGAACGTTTGCACTAAAAAGTAGAATACATGTAAATACTTGAGCAACCATACGGTTATTCGAGAGTATGTCTGATTTTTTGGGGCTACGAATATCCATTGCTCTGGAGCCGAAGCCGTGGCACCCCTTGGCGAAAAGCTGAGGGGCCAGAATGAAACGCGCTGAACAGGTGACTTTTGGAGGTTCGGGTCTTGACCGGGCGGCCCTTATCCGAAGCGATGCGCAGAGACTTGCTGTCGCTCAGAACGACCCGTCGGCGCGCTGTTTGCTGCTTTGGCGGGGAAAGATCTTGGTTTGTGGCGAGGCGTTGGACAGTTTGGCTTTCGTTCCGATGACGCATGACCTGGTTCAGAAAGGCCCGGGCGGTGCGATCGAAACGCCGGTTTTCCTTGGGCTATCTGAAGCGGACTTGCCCATGTTTGCCATGGATATCTCGGAATGGGCTGCCGAGGGGCTGGATTTATCCGGTGTCGGCGAGTTTGTTGATCGAACCGAACAACAGCATCCGGATTTGCCGGATGGGTTTGTATTTGCCGAACTGCGTCGCATCATGACACGCCTTTCGCCGCGGGATGCCGAACTGGCTGCGACGGCCAAGGCTGTGATCGGATGGCATGAGACGCACCGGTTCTGTGCCAGATGTGGCGCACAGAGCGAAGTTTCGCAAGCTGGATGGCAGCGGAGTTGCCCCTCGTGTGGAGGCCAGCATTTTCCACGTACCGACCCTGTTGTTATTATGTTGATAACACATGGGGATTCCGTCCTTATGGGGCGCTCTCCGGGATGGCCCGAGGGGATGTACTCGCTGCTTGCCGGGTTCGTGGAGCCAGGCGAGACATTGGAAGCTGCGGTAAGACGCGAGGTCATGGAAGAAGCTGGCGTTCCGGTCGGTGCGGTCAGCTATCTGGCCAGCCAACCCTGGCCATTTCCGGCGTCTTTGATGTTCGGATGCGCCGGTGAGGCCTTGTCACGCGATATTAAGATTGATCCTGTTGAAATCGAAGACGCCATGTGGGTAAGCAAGTCCGAAATGATGCAGGCCTTTGCCGGTGAGCATCCGTTGCTTTTGCCAGCGCGCAAGGGTGCTATTGCGCATTTTCTGTTGCAAAACTGGCTTGCGGATACACTGGACTGAGGAAACACTGGTTCACAGGCAAGAGAAGCAAAGACCAACATGCAATTTTCAGCTCGCGAAGACATCGAAGCGCCTATTGATCGGGTGTTTGAAATGGTCTCCGATTTCGAACGTTTTGAGCGCATGGCTATGCGACGCGGGATCGAGGTGCGCCGGGTGGACGAGCATTCGCCGGTCTCTGTTGGCACGCTTTGGGAAACGGAAATCAAGGTGCGTGGTAAACCCCGTCAGGTTTCGGTCTTGATGAGCGAGTTCGCGCGTCCCGAAGTGATGAAGTTTGAAACAACCAGTAAGGGCCTGAACGGACTTACGACGATCGAGTTTCTCGCCTTGTCGCAACGCAGAACGCGTATGAGTATGGAGATTGCGCTAACCGCAAAGTCTTTGCCTGCACGTTTGTTGCTTCAGTCCCTGAAACTCGGGAAATCACGCTTTCGTCGGCAATTTCAACTTCGGTTAGGTGAGTTCGCCAGAGAGTTGGAGGAACGACACCTTCACGGTGCGTGAGGTCTGCAATACGTCCTTATTCTGAGCGAGGATATGATGAGCCCTTTGACATTCCGAAATGCAAATGAAGCAGACGCGGAAGGTATTGCTTCTGTTTTGCAAGAGCTTGTGGCGGCGGGGAAACGGCACTCGGCAAGCGATTCAGAGTTTGCTCGGGCGCACTACATTACCCACTCAAACAACTTGCGGTGCACCGTTGCCGAAGATGAAGACGGTAACATCCTCGGATTTCAGGCGCTGATTCTGGCGATTGAAGACAATCCTTATGGCGCGCCTGTTGGCTGGGGCGTGATCGGAACCCACATCAGGCCAACTGCGGCGCGGCGTGGAATCGGGCGAAAACTGTTCGAGCGCACTCATGCAGCTGCGCGGGCCAACAACCTTGAGGCCATTGACGCTACAATTGGCGCAAATAACCCTGAGGGCCTGAACTACTACGAAGCTATGGGGTTCAGGGACTATCGCGTGTCAGACGGGGCGATCTCAAAGGCATTTCGGCTCAGATAGTTCTGGAAGCGGTGCCAACCGGATGTGAACGAGAGGAAGACTTGTTATGTCGCAGATCATCTTTCTCCATGGGGCATCCAGCAGCGGTAAAAGCACAATCGCCCGCGCACTGCAGCAAAGAATAGAAAAACCCTTCTGGCACATCTCGATCGACCATCTACGGGATGCCGGAGTGTTGCCGCGGGATCGATTTCAAAGTGGAGAGTTTGACTGGAGCGAGGAGAGGGCGCGCTTTTTCGCGGGGTTTCATCAATCGCTGGCATCTTATGCAGCTGCTGGGAACAACCTGATTCTGGAACACATACTGGACACCGACGGCTGGATAGAAACCCTAGTAGAGCTGTTCGAACCACATGATGTGTTTTTCGTCGCGGTGCATTGTTCAGTACCGGTTCTGAACGAGCGAGAATTGAAGCGGGGTGACCGTCCGTTGGGTAGCGCTGAAATGGATCAGAAATCAATCCATCAGAAACGGATCTATGATCTGGAAATCCAATCTGAAGACGGAGTGGATGCCAATGTGCAATCCATACTGGAGGTCTGGCGCAGCGGACTGCGCCGGTCCGAGTTCAGTTTGCATTTGGACTAGAGGCGACTCTACTACCCACGCGGTTGCGCGGCAGGATAGACGCCCAAAATCTCGACATTGGTCGTGAAGTGTTCCAACTCATCCATTGCCAGCTTAACGTTCCGGTCTTCAGGATGCCCGACAATATCGGCGTAGAATTGAGTGGCGGTGAAGGACCCATCGACCATGTAGCTTTCCAGCTTGGTCATGTTGATCCCGTTGGTGGCAAACCCGCCCATCGCTTTGTACAGGGCAGCCGGAATGTTTCGGACCTGGAAAACGAAGCTCGTGATCATGCCATGCTCGCCACGGCGCGATTCGTCAGCCTGCCGCGACATGACAAGAAAGCGAGTGGTATTATCACCCTGATCCTCGATATGGCGGGCCAGTACATTCAGCCCATAGATTTCTCCGGCCAGTTCACTTGCCAGAGCAGCTGAATGCTTGTCGCCTGCCTCTGCCACTTCTCGGGCGGCTCGAGCATTGTCAGGGCTTACCCGACCTCGAATGCCGTGTTTTGTCAGAAAACCCGCGCATTGCGGTAGCAACACCAGATGAGAATGCGCTTCGGCGATATCCTCAAGCTTTGCGCCCGGTACGCCAAGCAGGTTGATATGAACCCGAACAAAAGCCTCATCGACAATATGCAGCCCGCTATGTGGCAGTAGCCTGTGGATATCGGCAACTCGGCCGTAGGTCGTGTTTTCGACGGGCAACATCGCAAGCTCGGCTTCGCCGGAGCGTACTGATTCGATCACGTCCTCGAATGTGCGGCACGGAAGGGCTTCCATATCGGGGCGCGCATTGCTGCAAGCCTCGTGACTATAGGCGCCGGGCTCACCCTGAAATGCGATGCGTTTGGTCATTTGGTCGATTCCATGCAACAAGTTCTTGATTTGGGCGTTTAGTCGCGGTGTCTATACCTTGCCTCTTGCAAGGGGAAGCCTTAGACACCCCGCAGACAGCTGAAATGGACAAGCGATCAATGTTCGACACGATGACAGTTACCAAGGCCGCCGCTGGCCTGTTCGGCACCTTCCTGGTGCTCCTTCTGGCAAAATGGGGAGCCGACGTTCTCTATTATGCGGGCGGGCATGGCGCCGAAGCCGCCTATATCATCGAAACCGAAAGCTCTGGCGAGAGCGCTGACGGCGAAGAAGTCGTCTTTGAGGAAATGCTGGCCGCAGCCGATCCCGAGAAAGGTGCCAAGGTTTTCCGCAAGTGCACCGCATGTCATAAACTGGAAGACGGCGCGAATGGCACAGGTCCATATCTTTATGCGATCGTTGATCGTCCTGTAGCTGCAGCCAAAGGCTTCACCGGTTACTCTGCAGCGATGCAGGCCCATGGTGGCAACTGGACACCTGAGGCTCTGGATGCCTTCCTGACACGTCCGAGCGCCTATATCTCGGGCACCTCCATGAGCTTTGCCGGTCTGAAAAAGCCGCAGGATCGGGCAGACCTGATTGCCTATCTGCAAACCATCAACTGATTTTTCAGTCAGTTTCGACAAGTTTCAAAGCCGCTGCCACGTGCAGCGGCTTTATTTTTTCCTTAGTGAATCTTCACAAAGTGTTCACGCAGTCTAAACTTGCAACTGTCAGTGCTGGACCTTTAGCTAGCACGAACAAGATTAAAGTCGTGAACGACCCAGAGGATGAGCCATATGAATCCCCGCCTGCCTGAAACGCGCGTATCAACTGTTCGGCCTTGGGCATCAGTTTTGGGAATATCGGCGGCTTTACTGCTGGGGATAGCTGGACACTCTTCTGCAGCTGAAGAGAAGATTACCAAAAGTCACGGGTATTCGTACTTTGGTAATCTGGACTACCCGGCCGACTATGAGCATCTGGGCTATGTCAATCCGGATGCGCCTAAGGGTGGAGAGCTTTCCCTCGCGGCATCAGGTACATTCGATTCATTAAACCCCTACTCGCGCAAGGGCCGCCCGGGTGCTTTGACAACACTTCAGTATGATCGCCTGATCGACAGCACTGATGACAGTGTCGGTCAGTACTACGGTGTCATAGCCGAAAGCCTCGAATACGACGAAGGGCGCAACTACGTCATTTTCCATCTGCGGCCCGAAGCGACATTCTGGGATGGTACGCCCGTTACAGCCGAGGACGTTGTCTATAGCCACAGGCTGTTCATCGAACAGGGTTTGCCGTCATATGCGCAGGCTGTCGGTCGGATGGTGACCGGTGCCGAAGCGCTGGATGATCACACCGTCAAATTCACTTTCAACCCCGACGTGACACGCCGGAGCCTTATCGAAACGGTTGGTGCGACCCCCGTGTTCTCTAAGGCTTGGTTCGAAGCGGATGAGTCCCGCCGTCTGGATGAACCCCGGCTCGAAGTTGCCGTGGGATCCGGGCCATACAAACTGGATAGCTACGACATCAATCGCCGCATCGTCTATAAACGCCGAGATGACTATTGGGGCAAAGATCTTCCCATAAATCGGGGTCGGCATAACTATGACACCATTCGCCTGGAGTATTTCGCGGACCAGACTGCTGCTTTCGAAGGGTTCAAAGCCGGCGAATACACTATGCGGATCGAAAGCGATCCGAAACTCTGGGCGTCCAGCTACGACTTCCCAAAGCTGACTGAAGGTTTTGTGGTAAGGGATGAAATCCTCGATGGCAGCCCTCCGACGCCATCCGGGTTTGTTTTCAATCTGGCCAAACCGCAGTTTGCAGACAAAAATGTGCGTAAGGCCTTGGCTTTGGCGTTCAACTTTGAATGGGCAAATGAATCGCTGATGTTTGGACTGAACGCACCGCGCAGTTCGTTTGTACAGGGTACCCCGTTGCAGGCAGAGGGTTTGCCAGAAGGCGCGGAACTGGAATTTCTTGAAACGCTTGGTGACGTTGTTCCAGCAGAGTTTCTGGCCGAGCCCGCACTGGTCGTGCACGAATCCAATCCGGCACGTTTGAATGATCGCCGCAACCTTCGCAAAGCGTCCAAACTTCTGGATGAAGCCGGTTGGCCGGTAGGCCAAGGGAATCTGCGCCGTAACGCGCAGGGGCAGACGCTGCGGGTCGAAATCCCGTATCCCTCCAACCTGCCGACATCGACGGCAACGATGATCGAAACCTTCGTTCAAAACCTGCAATCCATTGGTGTCGATGCCAAAGCTGAAAAGGTTGATCCCGCCCAATACACGCTGCGCAGCCGTGAACGGGATTACGACATGGTCTATTCAACGCGCTATGGCTCTTTCCTGTCTACGGGTGGCGGGCTGAGCCAGATGTATGGATCGGACGAAGCTGAGTTCAGTCTGTTTAACCCGGCCGGGTTAGCCAGCCCGTTGGTCGATGCAATCATTGAAGCATCATTCGAAACGGACAATCAGGCCGATCAGGATACGGCGCTCATGGCGCTCGACCGTGCTTTGCGGTATGAGTTCTTTGTGATCCCTGTCGGATACATCGCGGACTACTGGACGGCCTACTACGATATGTATGAATACCCTGAGAACCTGCCTCCCTATGCGCTCGGATACCTCGACCTGTGGTGGGTCAATCCAGAGAAAGAGGCAGAACTGAAGGCAGAAGGCGCGCTGCGATAACATGGGCGCCTATATTCTAAGACGCCTGTTGCTCGTCATTCCGACGCTGCTGGGCATTATGATCGTCAACTTCACGCTGGTGCAATTTGTACCGGGTGGACCGATCGAGCAAATCATCGCGCAGATCGAAGGACAGGGTGATGTCTTTGCCGGTTTTGCCGGCGGAGGCGATACCGGTGCCGGTGCTGAACCCGCGGGTGGAGTATTCGACGACAAATACGTTGGTGCACGCGGCCTGCCGCCGGAGTTTCTCGAAGATCTGGAAAGGGAATTCGGTTTCGACAAGCCGCCGCTTGAGCGATTTCTCGGTATGATGGGTAACTATCTGACGCTGGATTTTGGTGAGAGCTATTTCCGGTCGATCAGCGTGATTGATCTGGTGCTGGAAAAGATGCCGGTTTCGATTTCGCTGGGTCTTTGGTCGACACTGATTGCGTATCTGGTGTCGATTCCGTTGGGTATTCGCAAAGCGATAAAGGATGGCTCGAGATTTGATACCTGGACCAGTGGTGCGATTATCGTGGCTTACGCGATCCCGGGTTTCCTGTTTGCGATCCTGCTGTTGGTACTTTTTGCAGGCGGTTCTTACTGGCAGATATTCCCGCTGCGAGGTTTGACGTCGGACAATTGGGATAGCCTTAGTCTGTTTGGTAAAATAGCGGATTATGCTTGGCACATGATACTGCCAATTACGGCGTACACGATTAGTGCTTTCGCTACGCTGACTTTGCTGACTAAGAACTCGTTTCTGGACGAAATCAAAAAACAATATGTGGTTACCGCGCGCGCGAAAGGCCTAAGTGAAAAAAAGGTGCTTTATGGCCACGTTTTTCGCAACGCCATGCTTATCATAATTGCTGGATTCCCCGCCGCATTTTTGGGTGTCTTCCTGGGGCAGTCTTTGATCATTGAAACAATTTTTTCACTGGACGGATTGGGACGACTGGGCTTCGAAGCCGCGGTAGCGCGAGATTACCCGATAATCTTCGGTACTCTGTTCTTCTTTGGTTTGATCAGTTTGGTCGTCGGTATCATCAGCGACCTGATGTATGTCCTCGTCGATCCACGCATCGACTTCGAAAAGCGGGAGGGGTAAATGGCGCTTTCCCCTCTCAACCAACGGCGCTGGCGCAATTTCCGGCGCAATGGCCGGGCGTTCTGGTCGCTGATCATCTTTGGAATTCTGTTTGGCCTTTCGCTCTTTGCTGAGTTCATCGCCAACGACAAACCGATCCTGGTCAGCTACCGGGGTGAGCTCTATACGCCGATCTTCAAGTTCTACCCGGAAACGGACTTTGGCGGAGATTTTCAGACCGAAGCGATCTACCGCGATCCTGAGGTCCAGTGTTTGATCGACAGCGGTGGTCTCGAGCAGTGCTTTGATGACCCCGAAGGGATCATTGAACAGATCGACGCTGGAATCTTTCAGGCCGAAGGTTTCGAGCGTGGCTGGGCGATCTGGCCCCTTATCCCGTATTCCTTCAACACAAGTGTGGATCGCCCCGGTGCGGCCCCTCTGCCGCCCAATGGCCAGAATCTTCTGGGTACGGATGACACCAAGCGCGACGTGCTTGCTCGGGTCATCTATGGCTTCCGTTTGTCGATCCTCTTCACACTGATCGTGACCGGTGCGGCCAGCCTGATCGGGATATTTGCCGGTGCCATTCAGGGCTTTTTTGGTGGCTGGCTGGATCTGATTTTCCAGCGCATTATTGAAATCTGGTCGGCCACGCCCTCGCTCTATGTGATCATCATCATGTTCGCCATTCTGGGCCGAAGTTTCTGGCTGCTGGTGGCGCTCATGATCCTGTTTTCATGGACCGGCCTGGTCGGGGTCGTTCGGGCTGAATTCCTGCGGGCGCGAAACCTTGAATATGTGCGCGCGGCCAAGGCGCTGGGCGTCGGCAACATGACCATCATGTTCCGCCACATGCTGCCCAACGCGATGGTTGCCACGCTGACATTCATGCCATTCATCGTGACCGGAACCATTGGCGGGCTCGCAAGCCTTGATTTTCTGGGCTTTGGCTTGCCCTCATCGGCTCCGTCGTTGGGTGAACTGACCCTGCAGGCAAAACAAAACCTTCAGGCCCCTTGGTTGGCGTTCACCGCGTTTTTCACCTTTGCAATTATGCTGTCACTGCTGGTCTTTATCTTTGAAGGCGTGCGTGACGCATTCGATCCCAGAAAGACCTTCTCATGAGCCTGCTGGATGTGAACAACCTCAAGGTCTCGTTCCGTCAGGACGGGCAGGTCAGTGCAGCGGTAAAAGGTGTGTCCTTCACCGTCGATCGTGGTGAAACCGTCGCTTTGGTTGGTGAGTCCGGTTCGGGAAAGTCAGTCACAGCGCTCAGTACTGTGTCCCTGCTTGGCGACAGCGCAATTGTCGAAGGATCGGTTCAATACGACGGGCAAGAGATGATCGGCGCCTCTGAAGATCTGCTGATGGACGTTCGTGGTAACGACATCAGCTTTATCTTTCAGGAGCCGATGACCTCGCTCAACCCGCTGCATACAATCCAGAAGCAGATGGCGGAATCTCTGGCACTGCACCAGGGCGTGTCAGGAGATGTCGCGCGGGAACGGATTGTCGAGTTGCTGACCAAGGTGGGCATACGCGATCCCGAAGACCGGTTGGACAGCTATCCTCATCAGCTGTCAGGCGGGCAGCGTCAACGCGTGATGATCGCGATGGCGTTGGCCAATAAACCCGACATTCTGATCGCGGACGAGCCGACAACGGCGCTGGATGTGACCATTCAGGCGCAAATTCTTGAGCTGCTGGCTGAACTGCAGAAATCCGAGAATATGGGGATGCTGTTCATCACGCATGATCTGGGGATTGTTCGCAGGATCGCGGATCGGGTTTGCGTGATGAAGGACGGCGAGATTGTTGAAACTGGCCCAACTGCCGAGATTTTTGATAATCCGCAGCATCCTTACACACGTAAGCTGTTGGCAGCGGAACCTTCAGGACACCCGGATCCGGTTGCAGCAGATGCCGAAGAGGTGGCCCGTACGGATCACCTGAAGGTCTGGTTTCCCATCCAGCGCGGTTTTTTGAAACGGACCGTGGGGTATGTGAAGGCGGTCAACGATGCAACGCTGAGCGTCCGCGCGGGAGAGACTTTGGGCATAGTCGGAGAGAGTGGTTCAGGCAAAACCACATTGGCTCTGGCGATCATGCGTTTGATCGCATCCGAAGGCGGGATCACGTTCCGCGATCAGGACGTACGCCGCTGGTCCACGCGTGAACTGAGGCGGCTGCGCAAGGATATGCAGATCGTGTTTCAGGACCCGTTCGGCAGCCTCAGCCCAAGGATGACATGCCAGCAAATCATTTCCGAAGGGTTGGCGATCCACAAGGTAGACCCGCATCGCGCCCCGCGCGAACTGGTTGCCGAAGTGATGACAGAGGTCGGGCTGGATCCAGAGGCGATGGATCGCTACCCTCACGAGTTTTCAGGCGGCCAGCGTCAGCGTATCGCCATTGCGCGCGCGATGGTCCTGCGACCCAAACTGCTGGTTCTGGATGAGCCGACAAGTGCGCTGGACATGACAGTTCAGGTCCAGATCGTTGATCTGTTGCGCGACCTGCAGCGGAAATATGGGCTGGCCTATTTGTTCATCAGCCACGACCTCAAGGTCGTGCGGGCAATGTCGCATAATGTGATCGTCATGCGGAATGGTGATGTAGTTGAAATGGGATCGGCTGAGTCATTGTTCGAGAACGCTCAGACCGATTACACGCGCGAACTTATTGCAGCAGCAGGCTAAGCTTGGCCTGCTGCTGCAGTTCACTTAGGCGTTGGCTGTTTCGCGGGCAGCTGACTTGGGCACTGGCCCGCGCAGTTCTTCATAATGATCAAATTGCAGTTTGACCCAACCTGTTCCGCGCGTTGCACTTGCCAGGGTGCGGTGCAATTCGTCCTCGGCCACTGCGGGGAGCTGAGCATTAAAAATCTCCCAACCTGAGGCATTTGGATTGCCCTCGAAGCCTAACACCTGCCCCTGCAAAGAACTGATCGTCGGAACCAGATCACCGACAAAGGCAGAAGGCAGATGGATTTCGGCATTCAGGATCGGTTGCAGAACCACAGGCTTTGCCTGTGGGAGCGCTTCGCGCACCGCATTCTTGCCAGCAGTTCTGAAGGCGTAGTCAGAACTGTCGACGTTATGGTGCTTGCCATCGCTCAGCGTGATTTTGACATCTACAACAGGGAAACCTTCAGGCCCTTGTTCAAGCGCGTCTTTTGCCCCGTGCTCTACAGACGGGATGTAGTTTTTGGGTACAGCGCCACCTTTGACGATTTCATCAAACTGAAAGCCAGCACCGCGTGGCATTGGTGCTATCGAGATCACAACATCGGCAAACTGACCCGCGCCGCCTGACTGTTTGCGATGACGATGCCGGTGTTCGATGGTTGAACGAATAGTCTCGCGATATGCAGTCTCAACAGGTTCAGTCGCAATCTCGACGCCAAAATCCTCGTCCAGTTTGGTTGCGACGCGGCGCATATGTTGTGGGCCTTGCGATCCCAGAATTGCATGACCACTAAGCTCATCCTGAGCCAGATGAAGACCTGGATCGATCTCGACCATACGCCCAAGAGCATTCGATAGGCGCACATCGTCCCGCTCATGCGCAGGTGACACGATCTGCCGGTGGGCTGCAGGGTGCGACGATGCCCATTCGGGCAACGGAGTGGCGGAGTTGCTGTCGTAGAGATTACCCGGATTAAGATGGTCGGATTTGACGGCAAGGCCGATCTGACCCGCCTCGAGCTGATTGATCTGCGTCTTGGCATCCAAAGTGGTCAGATTTCCAACCGTCTCGCCCCCCAAAGGTTCATGCGCTTTGACACCATCACCCAAACCACGCAGGACGATGATTTTACCAACATGTTTTTTGACGTCTGCAAAGCCAGCAATTGCGCGGGCATTCTCAGCTGCTTCATCACGTCCGGCGGCGATATCGAACTCGGGTGCCTCGTGCCGCAGTGCTTTCATCAGGCGGGTCAGGCCATTCCCGTGACTGGCAGCACCCAAACAGGCAGGGATCAGTTGATGGTTCTGCAACACCTGAGCGGCAAGATCATAGACTTCATCGCTGGGCGGCTGCTTATCTTCGATCAATTGCTCCAGCAGGTTGTCATCGAAATCTGACAGTGTCTCCAACAGTTCGGTGCGGGCTTCCTGTTCCCGATCTTCCACGGATTGAGGCAGTTCGATCAGAGCCGAGGGTTGTCCTTCCTGATACTTCCATGCCCGTTCTGAAATCAGGTCAACGGCTCCAACAATCTTGTCTCCGTCGCGGATTGGTACCTGACGCAGGGCGATGTGGTGGGTGCAATAGGTTTGCAACGCCGCGATAATGTCGCGTATCCGGCCGTTGGGATTGTCCATCCGGTTGATGAACAGAAAGCAGGGAATTCCGGCTTCTTCCACCAATCTGAGATAAGGCGCACATAGGACCGCCGCGTCCGGATCGGGTGGCACAACGACGACGGCAGCATCCGAGATTGCCATTGCGGGTCCGACATATGCCAGCGAATCCCCTCCACCATCCACGTCTATCGCGCACCAAGGCTCGTCCAGATAAGAAAAACCGTGCAAGTGCACGGTTCCGGAAACATCGAATGTGGTGGGGCGTCCGTCGAGGCGGCTTATAGCCTCGACTAGGGTTGATTTGCCCGATTGACTGGGGCCGAGGACGGTGAAAACGCGCATGGGTGCTGTCCCTCTTTCAAGTTGCAGAACGGCTGCACGAAAAGGGATTGTCGAACGCGGTAGCGTCGGCACGAATTGTCTGTGTCTGGACCTGCCTCAGATGCGGAGCGGTTTGTTGTCTCGCCCGTTGAGTTTGGGGAAAACTCAAGGCGCGCGTCAAGCCCCGACGTTTTTGGAAATGGAACAGCCCGCTGGGCTGCCCCTTCAGATGGCTGAACTGTGCCCGGCCTCGTTGAGGTCGTAGGCATCAAAACTGCGGGCAATCATTCGAGTAAGTGGACGCGCTTCGACGGGGATGAACAGGCCTTCATCAGTTATCTTCAGCAGCCCGTCAAACGCATCGTTGGTTGTCCGATACATGCGCTGCAGTTCTGAAGCGGAAACATCGTAGTCCCGCAGGATTTCTGCCGAATCGATCCGAAAGTCGCACATCAGTGCTTCGATCAGGCGTGCGCGTAATACATCCTGACCCTTGAACAAGTGTCCCCGCGATGTCGAGAACTGGCCATTGCGAATGGCTTTGGTGTGCGCCGAGGTTGCTGGCGCGTTTTGTGCATAGCCCTGAGGGAAGCGTGAGATTGAGCTGGCGCCAACCCCGATCAGCACCTCGGCCTGATCGTCGGTATAGCCCTGGAAGTTCCGTTTGAGCCTGCCGGCCTTCAGCGCATGGGTCAGCCCGTCATCCTGCGTAGCAAAGTGATCAATTCCGATCTCGGCGTAGTTGTCCCAAAGGAACAGCCGACGTGCCGTATCAAAAAGATCGAGGCGCTGTTCGGGTGTCGGCAGAGCCTCGGACGGGATAAGTTGCTGACGCTTGGCCATCCATGGCACATGCGCATAACCATAAAGCGCGACGCGATCCGGGTTCAGTGACAGCAGTTTCTGGACACTTTCGGTCATCCGGGTCTTGGTCTGATGTGGCAGGCCATACAGGATATCTGCGTTCAGACTCGAAATCCCGCGTGCCCGGATCATTTCAATGGCTTCACGAGTTGTGTCGTAGCTCTGTATGCGCCCGATGGTCTTCTGAATCTCATCATCGAAGTCCTGCACGCCGATCGAGGCGCGGTTCATTCCCGCCTCGGCCAACGCGTCCAGACGCGCCTCATCAACCTCGTTCGGGTCGATCTCGACCGAAAACTCGGCATCTGGTCCCATGGGCACGATGCCGAGAATATAACTGGCCAGATCCCGCATCAGGTCCGGGTTCAGCAGGGTGGGGGTGCCGCCCCCCCAATGTAGCCGCGACAGGGTCACCCCGCTGGGCAGACGTTGCGCCAGCAGATCAAGCTCGGCCTTCAGGACGTCTACATAAGCAATGACGGGATTATCCGTTTGCGTGCCTTGCGTCCTGCAGGCACAGAACCAGCACAGCCTGCGGCAGAATGGAACATGTATGTAAAGCGAAACGGCACTTCCGGGTTTTATGTCCGAAATCCAGTCGCCAAAACGATCAGGCCCCACATCATTGCTGAAATGCGGGGCGGTAGGATAGCTCGTGTAACGCGGTACTTTCGCGTCAAAAAGTCCGAGCTTGGCCAATTGAGGTTTCACTATCATAGCGATACCGTTATGGCATGCCCCGTCTAGGTACCTTGACCGAGATCAAGTGGAAACGCGAATGACACTGACTGTTCAATTTGACCATTCTAACTGCGATGACTGCCCGATCCGTCATCGGGCTGTATGCGCGCAATGCGATCAGGAAGAGCTCGAAGAGCTGGAAGATATTAAATATTATCGCAGTTTCGAGGCTGGGCAGACCATCATCTGGTCAGGCGATCAGATGAATTTTGTCGGCTCTGTTGTGTCCGGAATCGCATCGCTGACTCAGACGATGGAAGATGGTCGCACACAAATGGTCGGCCTCTTGCTGCCCAGCGACTTTGTTGGCCGCCCGGGGCGCGAATCGGCACCATACGATGTTCAGGCGACCACCGACGTGGTCATGTGCTGCTTTCGCAAGAAGCCGTTCGAGGATCTGATGAGCCATACGCCGCATATTGCGCATCGTCTGCTGCAGATGACTCTGGACGAGCTGGATGCGGCACGGGAATGGATGCTGGTCCTTGGTCGTAAGACCGCGCGGGAAAAGATTGCCAGCCTGCTGTCGATCATCGCCCGCCGCGATGCGTCGGTCAGCCAGAAAGGTATGTCGGGTCCGATCGTATTCGACCTGCCTCTGACGCGCGAAGCAATGGCGGACTATCTGGGCCTTACTTTGGAAACCGTAAGTCGTCAGATTTCAGCCTTGAAAAAGGATCAGGTCATCCTCCTGGAAGGCAAACGTCACGTGACTATCCCGGATATGGGACGCCTGATGGAAGAGGCCGGTGACGATACTGATGGCGGCTTTCTTGTCTAACCAATCTCTTTGAGCCACCTCACAACCCTTTCGATGGGCGAACGGGGGTGCAAGGGGCGCGGGCACCAAAGGTTCAGCGTGTCCGGCAATGCGACCTTGGTTTCAAACGGTGCAACAAGCCGTCCGCTTTTGAGATGTGGTTCAACAAGTGCGCTATGGCCGATCAAAACACCTGCGCCATTCAATGCCTCTTCAACCGCGAGAGCATAGAGCGAAAATACAGGGCCTTTAGGGGCAAATCCCTGTTCGGGCATAGCTGCGGAAGTCCATTGCTGCCAATCGTTGAACCAAGTGGAATCCGACAGGCAAGTGACACTGGATAAGTCTTCTGGTGTTTTCAGACGGTTTGCAAGAGTAGGCGCGCAAACCGGGAAAATGACGTTGTCCGAGACGGATTCACCAAGTTCGCCGCCAAAGAACAGATAAATGTCATAAGGCGCACGCTTGAGGTTTGGGGGCGCCTCTTCGGCTGTTAGCGAAACCTCGATTTCCGGTTCCGCCAAACGGAGTTCGGGCAATCTGGGTGACAGCCAAAGCTGTGCGATCGAAGGCAGTGTCACGATGTGAACTACCTGCGGTCGCGCCTCGGTTCGCAAGGTTTGAGTTACCTGACCCAACATATCGAACGCTGACGTTAGGTCGGGCAAAACCTTTTGTCCCAAGGCTGTAAGGGCCACGCCCCGTGCGTTTCGATCGAACAAAGGTGCCCCCAGGTCTTCTTCCAGTGCTTTGACATGGGCTGAAATCGCGCCCGCACTGACGCCCAGTTCGATCGCGGCAGAGGAAAAGCCGCCCAGTCGTGCGGCGGCTTCAAACGCGCGTAACGCATTCAGAGGCAGTGGTTTGGGGCGCGGCGGTGCAACAGACATAATATTAGGCTCAGATTTTCTGACCCTATTTTTTCGGAAAACTGATTTGATCGCAAGCTGGGATCTTTGCACTCTGACTTTGAAAACGGAGGATCAGATGCCACAACTCGCCCGCCGCCCATGGGTCCCGACCCAATGTGAAAACCGCGTACAACAGATTGCTCAGGCCGTTGAGCCGCTCAACCCGGACGCAATCGACAAACAAATCGAGACGCTGATTGCGCGAAATTCAGAGATCCACGATGCAGAGTGTTTCAACCTGAACCCGGCAACAAATGTCATGAATCCACGGGCTGAGGCTGCCTTGGCAGCTGGCTTGGGTAGTCGCCCGTCTCTGGGTTATCCCGGCGACAAGTATGAGATGGGGCTGGAAGCGATTGAAGAAATAGAGGTTATCGCAGCGGAACTCGCAGCGAAGGTCTTCAACGCGAAATACGCGGAAATTCGTGTTGCTTCGGGTGCGTTGTCTAACCTCTACGGTTTTATGGCGCTGACCGATCCCGGGGATACAATTATAGCCCCTCCCGCGACAGTCGGAGGGCACGTGACGCACCACAAAGATGGATGTGCGGGCCTTTATGGTCTGAACACGTTGAACGCTCCGGTCGATGCGGATGGTTATAGCCTTGATCTGAACGGTTTGCGCGAGTTGGCAAAAACGCACAGACCTAAACTCATCACAGTTGGGGGGTCGCTGAACCTGTTTCCGCATCCCGTATCCGCAGTCCGGGAGATAGCGGACGAAGTAGGCGCGAAGGTGCTGTTTGACGCGGCCCATCAATGCGGGATCATCGCCAGTGGCGTTTGGTCAAATCCACTGGATGAAGGGGCGCATCTGATGACGATGAGCACCTACAAGAGCCTAGGTGGCCCTGCTGGCGGCCTTATCGTCACCAATGACGCTGAGATTGCAGAACGGCTGGACGCCATCGCCTTTCCCGGGATGACCGCCAACTTTGATGCCGCCAAATCAGCATCTTTGGCGATTTCCCTGCTGGATTGGATCGAATTTGGTCCCGCTTACGGTCAGGCTATGGTCGAGCTCGCGCAAGCGATGGCCAAGGAAATGGAAGAGATCGGATTACCAGTGTTCAAAGGTGCAAGTGGCGCAACTGAATCCCATCAGTTTGCGTTGGAGGCAGCGCGCTTTGGAGGCGGGCAGGCTGCATCGAAAACGCTGCGAAAGGCAGGCTTCCTTGCTTGCGGGATCGGATTGCCGATCGCACCGGTGGAAGGAGACATGAATGGCTTGCGCATTGGGACTCCGGAACTGGTTCGTCGTGGTGTAACACCAGATCAAGCAGGAGAGCTTTCGGCTCTGATCGCCGAGGCTTTGTCCACGGCAGATCCGGCGAGTATCGCACCGCGTGTGCGGGAACTTCGCGAACGGTTTCAGGGCATGCACTACGTTCGTACGTGACCGAACGCCCCGACCATGGTCTAATGCCTTTGAGTGAAGCAACATTCAGGAGCAAGGCATGGAATTCAGTAGCCTTTTGGCAATGCTGTTCATCGGGGCGATCGCTGGCTGGTTGTCCGGCAAGATCATGGAAGGCCGAGGCTTTGGTCTTGTCGGCAATGTAATCGTTGGGATCGTTGGGGCTTTTCTGGCGGGCCTGATCTTTCCCGCCCTTGGTTTTGCAGTCGGCGGGGGTTTGTTCTCGTCGATCTTCTTTGCGACCGTGGGCGCCGTGATCCTGCTGTTTGTAATCGGGCTGATCAAAAAAGCCTGAACAGAAGAACCGCCCCGATCGAGGGCGGTTCTTTCAATCTGGTACACGTGGTCAGTGTGCCAAAAAGACCGGAACATCAGATTGTTCCAACATATTCCGAGTTGCCCCACCCAGGATCGCTTCGCGGAAACGGGAATGTCCGTATGCACCCATGACGATCATGTCCGCATCAGTATCTGCAGCGTGTCGGTTCAGAATGTCTGAGACACGCGTCATGGTTTTGCTTAGTACATCTATTTCGCATTTCACGCCGTGACGGGCGAGCATCTGTGAAAGCATACCACCCGGGTCTGAACGGTCGGGTCCGTGGCGTGGCGGGTCAATCACCACGATGCGTGCGACATCAGCTTGTTTCAGGAAAGGAAGGGCACGGCGTATCGCCCGCATCGCCTCGACGCTTTCGTTCCAGCCAATCAGAACAGTGCGCGGCTTCGAGAACGGCTTTGCATCTTCGGGAACGATCAATACCGGTGCATGACCTTCGAACATGGCTGCTTCGACAATGGGTTCGGCCTCGGCTCCACGATCCTTGCCATAGGGTTTCGGCAGGACAACAAGGTCCGAAAAACGTGCGCGATGCGCTACGTGGCGACTCAGATCGGCTAGCTGACTTACGCCGTTTTCCGCAGACCAGCGTATGCCGGTTTTTCCCAGATACTCCTGAGCAGATGCCAGAATCTCATCAGCTTCGGCATTTGCCCGAGTCAGAGTTTCCTGCAGGATAAGCGCGTTGGCACCTGCATAGTAATACCCTGTCTGACTGCGATCGACGCCAAGGCAAAGCGCTTCGGCATGTGCATCCTGTGCTTCGGCCAATGCGGCCAGCTGCGCCAGAGCCGGTTGGGCAAACCGGGTCTCGGTCATGATTGTTAGAAGAGATTTGTAAGCCATGTCGACCTCAATTTTGGGGCGGTTAGCCGGATGTGCACAGGTAACATATTCATTTATTTATGCCTGTCACAGAAAACAGGCTATTGTCTTGATACAGATCAAAGCAGCGGCGGCTGCTGTCCGACAATACAGCAGCCAGTCAAAAAGGTTCTGCGCTACAAAAGAATCGCGCAGAGCATGGCAAAGGGACGCAATATGTCGAATTACATCAAGCTGATCGTGCTTGGGCTTATCGTGCTATTCGCAGCGATAGGGTCCAATTATGCACGGGATTTGGCGTATCAGGTGCATGCGATTCTGGTGATGATCATCGCCGGTGGGTTGTTTATCTGGACGCTAAGAAACACTGACGAGCCAGATATTCTTGTTGATCGCTCCGCCGAGTACATGGATGACGTGATCCGCTATGGCGTGATTGCGACGGCATTCTGGGGCGTTGTCGGATTTCTGGCAGGGACCTTTATTGCGTTCCAGTTGGCCTTTCCCGCACTCAACTTTGAATGGGCCGAAGGCTATCTGAACTTTGGGCGTTTGCGGCCGTTGCACACTTCAGCTGTGATCTTTGCATTTGGCGGTAACGCACTTATCGCGACCTCATTCTATGTAGTTCAGCGCACCAGCGCTGCGCGGCTGTGGGGTGGCAATCTGGCGTGGTTTGTATTCTGGGGCTACCAGTTGTTCATCGTACTGGCGGCAACCGGTTACGTATTGGGTGGAACCCAGTCCAAGGAATATGCCGAACCTGAATGGTATGTTGATCTGTGGTTGACCATTGTCTGGGTGGCCTATTTGGCGGTCTATCTGGGTACGATCATCAAGCGGAAAGAACCCCACATCTATGTGGCAAACTGGTTCTACCTGGCGTTCATCGTCACCGTCGCCATGCTGCACCTGGTCAACAACATGACCATCCCTGTCAGCATCTGGGGTTCGAAATCGGTCATCGTCTGGTCGGGTGTTCAGGATGCCATGATCCAGTGGTGGTACGGCCACAACGCTGTTGGCTTCTTCCTGACCGCGGGCTTCCTGGGCATGATGTACTACTTCATTCCCAAGCAGGCCGAACGTCCTGTGTTCTCGTACAAGCTGTCGATCATCCACTTCTGGGCGCTGATCTTCCTGTACATTTGGGCTGGTCCGCACCACCTGCACTATACCGCGCTGCCAGACTGGGCCTCGACGCTGGGCATGGTGTTCTCGGTCGTGCTCTGGATGCCTTCGTGGGGTGGTATGATCAACGGTCTGATGACCCTGTCGGGCGCATGGGACAAGCTGCGCACCGACCCGGTTATCCGGATGATGGTGATCTCGGTCGGCTTCTACGGCATGTCCACCTTTGAGGGGCCGATGATGTCGATCCGTGCCGTGAACTCCTTGAGCCATTACACCGACTGGACGATTGGTCACGTGCACTCGGGTGCGCTGGGCTGGAACGGTATGATCACCTTTGGTGCTCTGTACTTCCTGGTACCTGTCCTGTGGAAGCGTGAGCGTTTGTACTCGCTGCAGATGGTCAGCTGGCACTTTTGGCTCGCCACCATTGGTATCGTGCTCTACGCCGCGTCGATGTGGGTCACCGGTATCATGGAAGGCCTGATGTGGCGTGAAGTGGATGCCAACGGCTTCCTGGTGAACTCGTTCGCCGACACCGTGGCTGCCAAGTTCCCGATGTATGTGGTGCGTGCTCTGGGTGGCGTCATGTTCGTCGCTGGCTCGCTGATCATGTGCTACAACCTGTGGATGACTGTGCGGAAAGCGCCGGCCAAAGAGGCCAGCCTGACCGTTGCGGTCCCGGCTGAATAAGGAGGGCCGGTAGCTATGGCAATTCTTGACAAACATAAGATCCTCGAGACCAACGCGACCCTCCTGCTGATCTTCAGCTTTCTGGTCGTGACCATCGGTGGCATCGTTCAGATCACCCCACTGTTCTACCTTGAGAACACCATCGAGAAGGTGGAGGGCATGCGCCCTTACACCCCTCTCGAAATGGCCGGGCGTGAGATCTACATCCGCGAAGGCTGCTACACCTGCCACAGCCAGATGATCCGCCCGATGCGGGACGAAGTGGAGCGCTATGGCCACTACTCACTGGCGGCCGAGTCCATGTACGACCACCCGTTCCAATGGGGGTCCAAGCGGACCGGTCCCGATCTGGCGCGTGTTGGAGGCCGCTATTCGGACCAGTGGCAAATGGACCACCTGCGCGATCCGCAATCGGTGGTACCTGAATCGGTGATGCCGAAATACGGGTTCCTCGAGCGCCGTAAGATCGACGGCAGGTATATCGGTGACATCATGGCGGCAAACGCTGTAGTCGGCACGCCCTATACCGAAGAGATGCTGGAGAATGCAGTGGCGGACTTCCGCGCTCAGGCCGATCCGGACAGCGATTATGATGGTCTGCTGGAGCGCTATGGTGACAAGGTCAATGTCCGCAACTTTGATGGTCAGCCTGAGCTGACCGAAGCTGACGCCCTGATCGCCTACCTGCAGATGCTGGGCACGCTGGTCGACTTCTCGACCTTCACCCCGGACGCCAGCCGCTAGGGAGGGTTGTTATGGAAGAGTACACACTCCTCAGGCAATTCGCGGATAGCTGGATGCTGCTGCTCTTGTTTGCCTTCTTTGTTGGCATCGTCATCTGGGTTTTTCGCCCTGGTGCCAGCAAGGAATACAAGGACACCGCCAACATCCCCTTCCGGCACACCGATGCACCTGCGTCTCAGCAGGGCGACGACAAACCCGCCGAAGTTAAGGAGGCGAGGAAATGAGCAAGACACCTGAAAAACAGCCGGGCGATCCAAACACCACGGGTCACAGCTGGGACGGTATCGAAGAATTCGACAACCCGATGCCGCGTTGGTGGCTGTGGACTTTCTACGTGACGATCGTTTGGGCTGTGATCTACACGATCATGTATCCGGCGTGGCCGTTGGTTCAGTCTGCAACGGCGGGTGTGCTGGGCTGGTCGTCGCGCGAGATTGTTCAGCAAGAGATGGTTGCCTTCGAAGAGGCGAATGCTCCGTGGAATGCCAAGCTGGTGGAAACACCTCTGGACGACATTTCGAAAGATCCAGAGCTTCAGCAATACGCCGTCAATGCGGGTGGCGCGGTGTTCCGTACCTGGTGCGCGCAGTGTCATGGTTCCGGTGCGCAAGGTGCCCCGGGTTTCCCGAACCTGTTGGATGACGCTTGGCTTTGGGGCGGTACGCTGGACGATATCGTAACCACTGTCAGCTATGGTATCCGCAGCGAAGAAAGCGACGATACACGCTATTCCGAGATGCCTGCCTTTGGTGAGATTCTCGAGCATGACGAGATCACTCAGGTGGTCCAGTACGTCATGTCGCTGACCAACGCGCAGACCGATGATGCGGCGGCACAAGCGGGCAAAGTTGTTTTCGAAGACAACTGTGCATCCTGCCACGGTGAAGATGGCACTGGCGACGTTTTCCAGGGCGCGCCGAATCTGACCGATGCTATCTGGCTCTATGGCGGCGACGAAGAGGCGTTGACCGAAACGGTGACCAACAGCCGATTTGGTGTGATGCCACCTTGGGATACCCGACTGACCGAGGCGCAGATCCGTGCGGTTTCCGCCTATGTCCACCAATTGGGTGGTGGTCAGTAAAGGTTAAAGAAAACCTTCGGACGGCTCGCCGCCCGAAGGCTCTGACACCGGCTGTTCCATCTGTTCGCGCGTTTCCTGAACAGCCGGTGTCTATTTTCCGAGAATTAGGTCGATGACCTGCTCTGGTGCAAAGCACCATATCACAGATCACACAAATCGATATCACGCTTGCTCTTCAGCCACCAATGGCCTGCAGGCAGCCAACGGCGCTTGCTGGCATTTGCCTTGGGCACATCACGGATAGTCGGTGCATCAATTCGTGTCGCGGTCATGAAGGACTTGGCGAAAATCGAGAGCATGATCTTTCTCCTGACTGATTGGCGTCTGCTCTCATGATCTGCCGTTGACGGGTGAAAGGCGACTCAATTACCATTTGCTTATGTAAGATAGGATTACATATGGATTGGTTGTCTCTTCCTCCGCTAACTTCACTGCGAGCCTTTTCAGCATTTGCGGAAAAGCGAAATGTTGTTCAGGCTGGTGCGGCGCTTAATGTTAGCCATGCCGCAATAAGCCAGCAGCTACGCGCGCTCGAAGATCATATGGGGATCTCTCTTTTGGATAGAAGTGGAAAGTCCCTGACTTTGACTTCGCAAGGCGAGCATCTGGCGCGGGCCCTTCAACTCGGGTTCGGAGCAATCGGGTCAGCAGTCGACGAGCTCGTGCGGTCTGGTACGGACCGGCCCGTGCATGTGTCCTTAACTTCGTCCTTTGCCACTTCCTGGCTGATGCCCAGGCTTCCGGCATTTCGCTTAGATCACCCCGAGATCGACTTGATTCTGGATCCATCGCCGGATCTGGTTGAACTGCGCCCGGGCGGTATAGATATCGCAATCCGGTACGGTGCCGGTGGGTGGCCCGGAGTTGACGCGCAGATGCTGTTGCAGACGCCGATGGTGATCGTGGCGGCACCCGAACTGCTCAAAGGTAAATCTGACTGGTCACCCGCCGAACTCGCGCAACTACCCTGGCTGGAAGAGGTCGGAACGACCGAAGCGTCCACATGGCTGGCAGGTCGCGGGGCAGAACTGGAGCCCGGCGTAGGGCGGATTGTTGTTCCGGGAAATCTGGTGCTGGACGGTCTGCGAGCCGGGCAGGGTGTTACCGTAACAGTGCGACATTTCGTCGAGCAGGATATCGAGAACGGGAGAATTGTAGAGCTTTATGCCGAGCCCGATGGCGCAGGATACCATATTGTTACGGCCCAAACGTCACAAAGACAGGCGGTAAAGACATTTGTTAGCTGGCTGAGGCGACAGGCACTCGGGGTGTGACAAAAGGTGTCTTTGCGATACGCTTTTGACCCAAATCAAAGTTGGTGGGTGTATGATCTGGAAGAAGTCGCCTGAAAAAGAGCCAGATCCGGAGCCAGCCCGTGAGCGATTCCAACCCCGCCCCCAGCCTTTATGCCGCTAGGGAGCCGATCTTTCCCAGACGTGTGTCAGGGCCATTTCGAAACCTGAAATGGATCATTTTGGCAGTAACACTGGGTATCTATTACCTGACCCCATGGATCAGATGGGACCGGGGTCCCAGCCTGCCCGATCAGGCTGTGTTGCTGGATTTGGCAAATCGCCGTTTCTATTTCTTCTGGATCGAAATCTGGCCACACGAGTTTTACTTTGTGGCAGGTTTGCTGATCATGGCTGGTCTTGGGCTGTTTTTGTTCACATCGGCGCTTGGTCGTGTCTGGTGTGGATATGCCTGCCCACAAACTGTCTGGACCGACCTTTTCATTCTTGTTGAGCGCTGGATCGAGGGAGACAGAAACGCGCGTTTGCGACTGCACCGGCAGAAAAAGCTCGATTTACGAAAGGCGCGGCTGCGGATCACGAAATGGGTGGCCTGGCTACTGATCGGTCTGGCGACGGGCGGTGCATGGGTGTTTTACTTTGCAGATGCGCCCACGTTGGCGCGTGATCTGGTTACCGGAAATGCCCATCCGATTGCTTACACGACAATCCTGATCCTGACGGGCACGACATTCCTGTTTGGGGGATTTGCCCGAGAGCAGATCTGTATTTACGCTTGCCCGTGGCCGCGAATTCAGGCCGCAATGATGGACGAGGACACCTTGGTCGTTGGCTACCGCGAATGGCGGGGTGAGCCGAGGGGCAAAGGGAAGCGGACTGCAGACTCTGAACTGGGGGACTGCATCGACTGTATGGCCTGCGTCAATGTTTGTCCTGTTGGAATCGACATCCGGGATGGTCAGCAATTGGAATGCATCACATGCGCACTGTGCATCGATGCCTGTGACGACATGATGGCCAAGATCGGCAAACCGCGCGGATTGATCGACTACATGGCGCTAAGCGACGAAACGCGCGAGCGCGCAGGCGAACCACCCGTGAGTGTCTGGAAGCACATCTTCAGGGCGCGGACCATTATGTATACTGCCCTTTGGTCCTTGGTTGGTTTTGCGTTGCTGTTTGCACTGTTCATTCGTTCCGATATCGACCTGACGGTCGCCCCGGTGCGCAACCCAACCTTTGTGACCCTGTCAGACGGTACGATCCGCAATACCTATGATGTGCGTTTGCGGAACAAGCATGGAGACGACCGCCTGTTTAAACTCTCTTTGGTCGGTGACCCGTCGATGCGGATTGAGATCGAGGGTACAGATCTGGATACTGTGAATGTCACGGCAGATACGGCACAATTGACCCGCGTTTACATCGTGGCGTCGAAAGACACTGTGCCGGCGAGTGCCGACTCGACCCCGGTTCGCATCTGGGTCGAAGATCTGAGCAGCGGCGAGCGCGCATCAAAAGATACCACGTTCAACGGGCGGGGAGACTGATTATGGCAGAGCGTCAATTTACCGGTAAACACGCGTTAGCTGTGTTCGTTGCAGCCTTTGCCGTAATCATATCTGTCAATCTGTTGCTTGCGTATAGCGCTGTGAAGACTTTTCCCGGGCTCGAAGTCAAAAACTCCTACGTTGCGAGTCAGGAGTTTAACGAGCGCTTGCAGGAACAGCAGGCGCTGGGCTGGGACGTAAAGGCCGAAGCAAAAGGTGGTCTGCTGATTTTGCGCATCACCGATGCTCAGGGCGCGCCGGTCAAAGTGGCAGAACTGCAGGCAGTGGTTGGTCGCGCAACCCATGTGCGTGATGATTTCACCCCCGATTTCACCTTTGACGGCATTGCCTATGCGACACCTGCCACTTTGGGTGCAGGAAACTGGAATATTCGTCTGGTTGCGAAAGACCATGACGGGTCTGAGTTTTCTCAACGCATTCCGCTTTATGTAAAGGGGTAGGGGATGACGGCACAGTTCAGCTCTGGCACGGCGGCTTGTCCGGGTTGCATCGCAACACCGGCCGAACCTGCCCGGCCAATCCCCGAGGATGTGCAGATTGCGCTGTCATTGCCAGGCATCCATTGTTCGGCCTGTATTGCAACAGTCGAACGTGAGCTGAACGCCCATTCCGGCGTCGAAGATGCACGCGTCAACCTGACCCTGAAGCGGGCCATGATCAAAGCCGCGCCTAATATCCGTGCGGCCGATCTGATTCCCGTTCTGGAGCGCGCGGGTTTTGAGGCGCACGAGCTGGACCCCGGGGCGTTGTCCGCGACACAGTCTGACAAGGCTGGACGGGATTTGTTGATGCGACTGGCAGTTGCCGGGTTTGCTTCGATGAACGTGATGCTGCTTTCGGTCTCGGTCTGGTCGGGTGCGAGCGATGCGACGCGAGACATGTTCCACTGGATCTCAGCAGCCATCGCGCTGCCAGCTATCGCGTTTTCTGCACAGCCGTTCTTTGCCAATGCGTGGAGCGCACTTCGGGTTCGCCGCCTCAATATGGATGTACCGATCGTGCTGGCTATTCTGCTGGCTCTGGTTACATCCCTTTGGGAAACTGCACTGAGTGGCGAGCACGCCTATTTCGACGCAGCTCTGACGCTTACATTCTTCCTGCTTGCGGGTCGCTATCTTGATTACCGAACGCGTGCCGCGGCGCGGTCAGCCGCCGAAGAATTGACTGCACTCGAAGTGCCACGTGCCATTCGGTTGGTGGATGGTACAGAAGAAGAGGTTCCTGTCGCCGAACTGAAGGTCGGTGAGTTGATCCTTGTTCGGCCTGGTGGCCGAATGCCGGTAGATGGCCAGATTGTTTCCGGCCAGTCAGAGCTGGATCGCTCCCTGCTGACCGGTGAAACACTGCCAGTCTTTGCGGAACAGGGATTTGAGGTCAGCGCAGGTGAAGTCAATCTGACCGGACCGTTGACGATCCGTGCAACAGCCGTGGGCGAGGATACCTCTCTGCATCGCATGGCTGATTTGGTGGCCATCGCAGAGTCAGGCCGCTCGCGGTATACGTCATTGGCTGACAAAGCTGCCAAGCTTTACGCGCCGGGTGTTCACATCCTGTCGGCACTTAGTTTTGTGGGTTGGTACATTTATTCCGGCGATATCCGTACGGCGCTGAACATTGCAGCAGCGGTTCTGATCATCACCTGCCCTTGTGCGCTGGGCCTTGCGGTGCCTGCGGTGACGACGGCTGCTTCGGGACGTTTGTTCCGAAAAGGCATGCTGATCAAACATGCCACTGCGCTGGAACGTCTGGCTGAGGTCGACACAGTCGTATTCGACAAAACCGGCACTCTGACTTCGGGTGCGCCTGAACTGATTAATCTGGGGGATCATTCCCGTTCTGATCTTGAAGTGGCGCTGGCGCTGGCTGAAGCGTCGGCGCATCCTTTGTCCGCCGCGCTGGTAAAGGCGGCACGAGAGGCCGGGGTCAAGCCTGCCAAGGTTCGTGATATCACTGAGGTGCCCGGATATGGAACCGAAGGCGAGTATCGAGGCCAACGTGTTCGCCTTGGGCGTTCCGCCTGGGTTGGCGGACAGCAGGATGCGCAGACATCGGCCTGGCTCGCTGTCGGATCGGATCGACCCGTTGCGTTCCGATACTCTGACGCTTTGCGCCCCGGCGCGCAGGAAGCGGTTGAGGCCTTCAAGGCCTCCGGCAAAGAGGTGATTCTTATCTCCGGCGACACAGAGGGTGCGGTTCATGCGCTTGCTGAAAAGCTCGGGATCGAAAGCTGGGTTGCCGAGGCATTGCCTCAGGACAAGGCGCTTCGCATTCAGAGCCTCAATGAGGAGGGCAGGAATGTCCTGATGGTAGGGGATGGCCTGAATGATACCGCTGCCCTTGCTGCCGCGCATGTCTCGATCTCACCCGCTTCGGCGCTGGACGCGGCGCGTGTTGCATCAGACATCGTTTTGCTTGGGAATGATCTGTCCCCGATTGCCGATGCCTGCGATACTGCAGTGAAAGCAACGAAACGGATTCGTGAGAATTTTCAGATCGCAACGGCCTATAACGTGATTGCGGTACCGCTTGCCGTTGCCGGGCTGGCGACGCCACTGATTGCGGCCCTTGCGATGTCGACCTCGTCGATTACCGTATCCCTGAACGCCCTGCGCCTAAGGTGACCTGAATGGAAGTATTGGCCTATCTGATCCCGATCTCACTGCTTCTGGGCGGTATTGGCCTTGTGGCGTTTATTTATACCGTTCGTTCGAACCAGTATGAGGATCCCGAAGGGGACTCGCGGCGCATCCTGAGTGACGAATGGGACGACCGGCCAAAGCCCTGAAGCCCCACCTTTGTTCACGGTTACACCAACTGCCCTTGAATTTGCCGTAATGCCCGGCTATGTCCGGCCCATCCGCTAGCAGAGAGACCAAGCCTAATGGCCACCACAAACCCGATCCAGTTCATTCAGCAAGTCCGTGCCGAAGTAGCAAAGGTCGTCTGGCCGACCCGGCGTGAGGTGCTGTTGACCACGGTCATGGTGTTCATCATGGCGGCACTGACGGCCGTTTTCTTTGCACTGGTTGATCTGGCCATCCGCGGTGGTCTGCAACTGGTTCTCGGCGCATTCAGCTAAGGCGAACCGGGCCGCGCGGAAACGCCACTGCCCCCTTGCACAGCGCGCCGTGTCAGAGTAGTTGACACAGTACTATTCGGAATGGGCGTGCGGCGATTCGGGCTGCGCGCCGCTTTTTATTCCGGGTGACGAGATAGAATTTCAATGACGGGCAGGTCCGAGTGTTCGGTGGCCCGAAAGGCAAACAAGGACGACAGGTTCATGGCGAAACGGTGGTACTCGGTCAGCGTTCTTTCGAATTTCGAAAAGAAGATCGCAGAACAGATCCGCACGTCCGTGGCCGAGCAGGGCCTTGAGGACGATATCGACGAAGTACTGGTGCCCACCGAAGAGGTGATCGAAGTGCGCCGCGGCAAGAAGGTCACGACCGAGCGTCGTTTCATGCCCGGTTACGTTCTGGTGCATATGGAAATGTCGGATCAGGGCTATCACCTGATTAACTCGATCAACCGCGTCACCGGTTTCCTTGGCCCGCAGGGCCGCCCGATGCCGATGCGCGACGCCGAGGTGAACCAGATCCTCAACCGCGTTCAGGAAGGTGAAGAAGCGCCCAAGCTGATGATTACCTTCGAGGTCGGCGAGAAGGTCAAGGTCAACGACGGCCCGTTCGAAGATTTCGACGGCATGGTCGAAGGCGTGGACGACGAGAACCAGAAGCTGAAAGTGACCGTCTCGATCTTTGGTCGGGAAACTCCGGTGGAGCTGGACTTTACTCAGGTCACGAAGCAGGGCTGAATAGCTTCTCAGAGCATTTCAGAACGCCGCGTTGTCATCGACCACGCGGCGTTTTTTTGCTCTATGAGTTTTGTGATCGCTGACCAGCCAAGTTCGCGAACGTCGCAGAACTAGAGCGCGTCTGGCTCAATTGGTTTCATATCCTGCGGCCTGGAAGAAGTTGTAGCACTCGTCTGGGGTGAACATGTCGCAGACTGCGC
>NZ_JBQFQS010000020.1:0-32925 GCF_056537005.1 Ruegeria sp. CH6
GCCTCGCCTCTATGACGGCCAGCGCGGACCGCGATATGCGCACCAGTCAGATCAAGTGGTGCATCCGTCGCCTCATCTGTCACATGTACAAAGATGTCCAGGGAATCGTATTCGTATATCTTTGTCATACCACGTCTCTCCAAAACCCATTTACAGCAATAGGGCGTTGCCAGATGCCGGTGATGGCGGCGTTGAAGGTTCGGGCGGCCAGCGCTGTGGCCGATACACCTGTTGCCTGGGCCGCACTGGAGGTAACGGATGACCCTGCTGCTGTCGCAATGGCCGATCCTGCACCAAGGGCTGTCCCCGCGCCATCAGCCGCTCCGATACCCACGGCAAGAGCCCGCCCCGCCCCCCTGCCGGCAGATGTCGTATCCGATACCCCCTGCGCTTCCCTGACCGCTGCCCCCGCACCGGATGCGGTTGATCCGCCAACTGACACACCACCGCTGACCTGGAATGCAATATCAACAAAATAGTTGGTCTGCTGGTGATGCAGCGCCGGGAATGTACCCGGTGTTGCGCCATAGACTCCGTTTGGCTCACTGGCAGTACTGGCCGGGGCCAGCAAGGCACCATCAGCGCTGGACCGCGCGGTCGTGAAGTAAGGCCGGGTCAGAACCCACGCCCCCACGGTACCATATGAGACGATGAACTTATCCCCTGCTGCGGCGAGGACAGGCGCGGACAGGACACCCTGCTGCCAGCCAGCTGCGCCCTGCGGTGCGGTAATAGTGACCGCAGCCAGGTGATCGCCGGATTGTGTCCACAGGTTCAGCGTGATGCTTTCTTCCGCCACGGCGGCTTGTGTGCTGCGATAATAGCGCAGCGCCGTTATCTGCCCGGCAAAGGCCGTTTGAAACCGCATCCCCAGCTCATAAGCGCCCGAGGCAGCCGATGCCGGGGTATCACCGGGATCAAAAATACTCGACGGGGCCATGGGGTTCAGTTTTCCGTTATTGTTGTTTCGGCCCCAAGGCGTGGGATTGTGCCGTTGCGGATCTCAATATTAGGCGTGATGGGTCCGTGGTACAGAATCTTTCCGGGTCCGGTGCCTGCACTGCCCACTGCGAAATGCGTTGCGGTTTCAAGCCCTCCGCCTGCGATTGGAAAATCCACTGCGGATGTCAGCGTGGCGGTATTCTCGATCACGGTAAAGCCGTCGGGGTCGCGTGTCACAGCCATGCGGGCATATCCGGTGTAGGCACATTCATCGTTAGACTGGCTGCCTGCTTCACCCGGGTCGGCCGTGTGGAGCGACAGGTACAGGCTGGCATTGGGGGACATGCTCGCATCTTCTGCCAACCCCGCAATGGGTATGGCGTTGAATATCAGACCAAGGATGTCGGTTTCAAATACGTTGCTTTTGGACATGGGGAACTCCCTCTGCTTCAGGTGGAATAGAAAAAGGCCCCGCACATGCAGGGCCTTGTGGTTAGTTTTTTGAATTTCCTGTTGTATCAAGACGTGATACCATTTATGTATCACTTAATGATACAAAGCGCTAAAGGAAAACTCGCGACAAGTGCCCTGAACGGCAAGTTTGGCAAAGGCTTTCTTTCAGACCTCGTTAAACGCACCAGAGCAATGCTGACCGCCTTAGACAACGCTGTCATTCTCGAAGACCTTAGATTTCCACCGGGCAATCACTTGGAGGAATTGAGCGGGGACCGGAAGGGCCAGCATTCAGTGCGCATCAACAAGCAGTGGCGCATTTGTTTCATCTGGACCGACAAAGGTCCTTCAGAAGTTGAGATAGTGGATTACCACTAAGAAAGGAGAAAGATATGTCTTTACTCAAGAACCCCTGCCACCCTGGCGAGGTGCTTAAAGAACTATACCTCACTCCTGCTGAACTGAGTGAGGGACAGCTTGCCAAGGCCATTGGCGTGCCCCGCACTCGCATTGAGCGGCTCACTAAGGAAACAACAAGTGTTACCGTAGATACCGCAATCCGCCTTTCCCGGTTCTTTGGAACTACGCCAGAGTATTGGCTGAACATGCAGCACAGCTATGATTTGGCGAATACCAAGGTGGACGTTTCTGCTATCATGCCGCTAGAGACAGTCTAGTGGAAAAGGCCACAATCTACGCCGTCAACCCTCTGCTTCAGGTGGAATAAAAAAAGGCCCCGCACATGCAGGGCCTTGTCGGTTAGTTTTGTTGAAATCAGGCGGTCAGACGCCAACCGCCCTGAGCCGAGTTGTACAGGGCATAGATTTGGCCCTCCTGCCAACCCTCGGGCAAAGCCAGGGCCATTATGTTGCTCTTGGAGATGTGTAGACTATCAAAGACAGCAAAACCCTCCGGCGCTGTTTCCGAAATAGCCGTTTGCAGCGTGACAAGCGCGGCTTTGATAGGATCGGTCTCGGAAGCGACCTGAGTGGCAGCAACGCCCGCAGGTAAAGCCGCAGCAAGAGCGCGGATGAAAGAACGCCGCTTCATTGGCCTGTCTCCTTCGCCACACCCGGAACCACCTTTGCCAAGTGAGCCAGGCCCTTTGCGGTCACGCGCACCTGCTCGGTGATCCGCTCAGAACCATCCGCTCGATAGACCACCGTGGTTTTATGCTCCAAAAGCCCCCGGTTACATTTGCCCTGATAGCCCAGCCAATGCATTCCACCGGGGCGCTTGTATATCCAGCCGTTCTGTGACAACCACTCGAACAGGTCTTTCGGGCGAATGCCGAGGTTTTTGGCGGTTTCGGTCACATTGTATGACCCATCCGCCTTGGTAAGACGGTCGTGGGCTTCTACTTCTTCTTTCAACCCCTCGATTTGCCGGGCTTGCGTTTGCAGCGTGGTGTTTGCTTCGATCAAAGCAGCCGCCATCAGTTGCGGGCCGGAAAGTGTCTGCACTCCTGCTTCCAGTTCCTGCCAGCGATCCACAAGACGGGCCGTGAACTCCGGGCTGAGTTGGGCAACGACTACGTATGTGTCGCGCTTTTCCAGACGATATACAGATACGGTGTAATTACGACGTCCCCCAGTGGGGGTTGTCGCAGTTTCTTGCTCATCCGCCATTGGCGGTTGTGCGATTACACCCTTCTCAACAAGGCGCTCAATCGACTGCTTCACCTTGTCATGTCGCTTCTCCAGAAGTTCCGCGATTTCGCGGCTGGACATGGTTAGTGGTGTGCCATGTGTCGCAATTAGCGACAAATGGTTGAAATTAGATTCATTGGGGGTTATATTCATGCGGCAAGCCTTTCTTACCAAAGTTGGTTTCATTCCAAAGCCATCGGAGCCGTTAACTCCGGTGGCTTTACTTTTGGGCTTCGGCTTCCTTCTGCTTCGTAATCAGATGAACGATCCAGTTGTTCATTGATCGACCAGATGAAGACGCCTGCCCTTTCACCCATTCATGTAGGTCTTTCGGCATTCGCAGGCCGAAGGGTGGGCGCTGCTGTTTTTGCATGGTGACTCCATATTAGTTTCCAATGGTCATTAACTACCAAAGGTCACTAATTGAAGTCAACAACTTCTTTCGTTACCCGTGGTAGCTATGGCAGACGAATCTAAATATCCCACTCGCATCGCACCTTACGGTCTACGAATGTCGCCTGAACTAAAGGCCCGGGTCCAGCAATCTGCTGATGAAGCAGGGCGGTCTCTTCATGCGGAGTTGATTCACACACTCGAAGAAAAATACCCCGCGCCAGAGATCGGTTTTGACCTTATTGCAAAGAACATCCTGCGTAAGCTTTTATCGCTCCCAGAAGAAGAAAGGAGAGATTTCGTTAAGCAAGTCTCTGAATCATTCCGCAACATCAGCCCGAAAGCATGGGATGAAGCTAACGAGAAGGGCGTTGATTTATCGGAACTACTACTAAGTGCCATAGAGCCTACATCCAATGAAGACTCTGATAACCTCCTAGCGGGCCAACACAATGTTGACAAAGACGACAACTAGCGCCCCGCGCCTGTAAAGTTGACCTGGACGACTAAAAACCACACCATTCTTAGCTTTACCCACTGGGGTATTTGGTATTTTAACCTTTCTGCATTACATTGAGAGCATCATGCGTAAGTTTTCTAAGATATCCACTGGCACTATGCGCGTCCAAGCGTCTGGCAGGCGCAGCCCGGCAGGCCACTATGTGCGGCCCAATGTGCTTCGGGATGCCACCGAGATTCTGGAAGACGCGAAACTTGATGCGATAGCCGATGAGCGCTCCGACGGGCCGTTCGTTGAGGTATCGCTCGATGACTTATAAGCTCAAGTTTCACATCAAAGCCGAGAAAGAGTTCTACGACCTTCCCGAACACATCCGGGAGCGTTTCAAGGCGAAACTGCGTGAACGGCTGGTTAACCCACACGTGCGAGGCGCAAGGCTCAGCGGAACCCCCAATCGCTATAAGATCAAGTTCAAGAGGCCCCCTCTACGCCTCGTGTATGATGTTGATGAACAAGAACGCGCTGTGAAAGTCATGGTGATCGGACCGAGAACCCGAGGACTGGTCTACAAAACAGCCGCTAAGCGATTCTGAATAACTCCCACCGGTTCCTTTCATAGGGATGTTCCCCACCTGCAAATTGCGGTCGGTCTTTTATCGCCCCCCGTGACCGGGCAGTAGGGACGAAACCAAGGCGGCTCGCCCTTACTCTTTCTTTTTGACCCGCCTACAGGCTCAAGCCCTGCTTTGCCTTGATACGCCCGAAGAATGCGAGGAGCAGGCCTGCGGTTGTGACGAGGCTTTCAACACGGGTGTTGAGCTCTGCCGCGTCGGATACCGTAAAGTCATAGCCCAGCAGTGAGGCGAGCTGAGGTGCAGAGGCAATCAGCAAGCCCCAAACGGTTTTGGATTTGAGAATGAACTTGCTGTTCATTGAGAAGCCTCCTGGATGACGGTACACAGGTGCAGCAGGTCTGCGGCACTGTCAGGATAGACCACAGGGGCAAAGCCACAGGCGGCGGTGATCATGGCCAGCTGTTCAGGGCTGGCGGTGATGGGATCGATGCCCTGGGCGTTGAGTGCCTGGATTTGCACCACGGCGGCATCCACGGCGGCTTGCTTGCGCTCCGGGGACCAGGCGCAGGCGGCCACAAGAGCAACCAGCGCACACAGAAAAACCGCCCTTGAGGCGGTGAAGAGACGTTTCATCAATATGTCCTTTGATTTTGGGAGTTGGGTTTGGGCGTGTAGGCTCACGCCTCGTTTGAGGTTATTGGAACACCCGAAGGTGTCAGGAAGACCCGCTTGCCGACAACGGGATGACCAGCGGGCCAGCGGGAATCGAGCAGGCGGGATTTGGCGATGCGCGTGACGGTTACAGCATTGCGCTGATTCCCACCGAGCACGTGATAGTGTGTGTCGTCCTCGCCGTGGCAGAGGCCTACGTGACCTTGCCAACTTGAAGGCGAGCCCCGCCAGAACACGAGGCAAGCCCCAAACACTGGCGCGCATGCTTTGCCGAACCCCCGCCAGTTCCGCGCGCCAAGCGGATTGTCCGGTAATGTGATATCGGGGTCCCACAAGCGATAGATCGTGGCCATGTAGGCCCCACACCATGCGATCTCGCGCGGGTCGATCCAGCTGACCGAGGCATCAAACCAGCGGCGCAGTTGAGATACATCACGCCGCTCATGCAGACCGCGCACCCTCTCGCCCTCGGCCATCCATGGGATGTTGGATGTCTCCACCTGTGGACGGAGCCGCAGGGCCGCATAGGTCAGCGGCCCTATGTAAGGCCGTGCGCGCAAACCAATAGAGCGCTTGAAGGCCACCACAGCGGCGTCAGTGCGTGGACCGCGCAGGCCATCAATCGGCCCCGGCTCAAAGCCAAGCGCCGCCAGCCGGGACTGAACCCAGCGGTAGTCAATGTTCATGGGATTATTCCTCTTGTTCAGCCTTGTAGCGTTGCCATTCAAGGTCCAGCTTGCCGCGTTCGATCCGCTGCATTTCCCGTTTATGCCACCAGCTCAGGACAAGGCCACCAATGCCCACCAGGGCACCGATCCAACCGAGAATGTTTTGCTGAACAAACCCCGCGAAAACGGTTGTGCCAGCCCCACCAACGATCCCGGCGTTGCTCATAACAGTTATCGTCTTGGCACTCACAAAGGTGTGGACCTGCTCTACAAAACTCATGCCGGCCACCGACTGTCATCAGTGTAGTCTTCCGGGATCGGATCCATCGCTTCGATTTCATCGGAGCGGGATCTGATCGCATCGATCTGTGCCCAGATCGCAAACCCGGCATCCCATGCGGTCTGTTCTTCAGCCGTCCAGTTCGCACGACCCTTTTCCGCAAGGATGGACGCCTGTGCGGTCAGGTTGCGTTGCTTCCACTCAGGGCAAATCGCCACAATGCGGCGGAAGGCCTCGCGCTTGATGTCGTCGGGTACGACAGTGATCTCGACCACCGGCGCAGCAAACCTGCCCGCCTCGGCGTCATAGGTCCATCCCGGGGAGACGTGAGTGTCTGTCTCGATGATATCACCAAGATTGTCCCCGGGCGGGGCGTTCGGCACTGTTGCGGGTCGCTCCCGAAACACCCGTGTGACCACGGCATCTACAAGCTCTGCATAGAATGGCATCAGAAATACTCCTCAACACTGATGAAGCCCGGACCACCACCACCACCACTATAGCCAGTTTGATTTCCCAAACCCTGCGAAATAAGCGCTCCCGCACCTCCTGCCCCTGGCATCCATGCAGTGTTTTCAGCAAATCTTCCCGTACCAAATTCTGGCGGCGCAGACGCGCTGCCACCACCAAACCCCACATTGACCACCACCCCATCCGCAACAATACCAGAACCACCACGCACGCCGCCCTCAGTGATAAGTCCCCAGCTTGTGTTACCACCCAGACCCCCGTCCCAGTGGCCCCTCGACGCACCCAGTGAGCCATCGCCACCACGGCCAGACATTGCATACAGGTTTGTATTTTCGCCCACGAATGATGTGGACGTCCCGGTTGATCCACCGCCGACAAACCCCTGACCGCCAACACCACCAACACCCGGAAGGCCGACTGCATAGCTGTAGAGGGGTTCTGGATCGATGATGAAATGCTCAACGTAGCCGCCACCACCGCCGCCGCCGGCGGCAGCCGGATTTAAAGATCGTTGTGATGCGACTCCTCCACCGCCGCCGCCAGGACCTTGCAACCGGACACGGAGCGCACGGCAACCGGACGGAGGCGCGTAAACGCCGGGGCCAGTATGAGAAAACACCCTTATGTTGGCGAGACCGTGCCTGCCTGAGAGCGAAGCCGTGAGCCTGAGCCCATCTGCCTCTGTCCATCGGGCGATTTCGTGATCAACCGTGCCGTCATAGAGCATGATCTGAATGTCATCGCCCGCCCGCCTGCTCCACAGACACCCCTTGGCCGCACCCTCCGGGCGGTCTTCATGGTAGTGACCCGAAGTGATGGCTTCCGCCAGTTCATTGAACTGCGATGCCAGTGCAGCGCCCGTGAATCTGGACCCATCGGACGGCGGCGCGATGGGATTTGAGGCGTATCTTGCCATAACCTGTTTCCTTTATGTTGCTGACGTGTCGCGGCCATATCCCGCCGCGTGATAGTCGAAAGACGCGGCAATCGGATTGCCTGCCGCGTCGACAAATTGTTGGTGAAACCCTGTCCGGCTGGCGGCAGTCCTGACCGATCGCGCATTGGCAGGCAGTTCCTGACCGTCAACCACAATGGCAGGCTTGGCCATGAAGGGCGGATTGAAGGTGATAGACACACCTTGAGGCGGGCAGATGATGTCATCGCCCTTTTCAATACGATCCGGCATGTCGATGGTGACCGCCAAGGATTGCAACACGATAGCGACCAGCGGGTCATCGCTGTTGAATCGCACCCGGAACTTGAAGCCCCGCGCGGAATAATCCCCGACAATGAAGTCCTGCCAATCTTCCCAGGCTGCACCCGGCAAATCCGGGTCATCATCTGTTGTAGCCACCTGTAGCCCCAAGCGCCAAAGATGATTGATGTCGCCATAGATGTCCGGGACCGTGAACAGATCATCCCAGTTGAAGATCGAAAAGTCGGTGTGAAACCCATAGCCCCGCATGTCAGCCGACAGGCGCGACGTGTAGACCCCGCCCAGATCGACGCGGCTAGCGACCTCATAAAAGGCCAGAGACGGGATGCCGCCCTGGATGTAGATGTCTTCGACAGCGAACAGGTCATCCCAATCGAACAGTGACATATCACCGTAAAGCGACAGCCCCGCCTCTTCGCGGCTCAGACCATTATCCAGCACCCCGGCAAAACTGGGTTCAGCCTGCACCGTTTCCACCACATTATGGTGCAGCAGATTGAGTGTGTTGGATGTGACCATCGCGGCGCGGTGACTCTCAAAGCCAAAGACCGACACCGCCTTAATGAAATAGGCCCCGGACAGCGCGGGCACTGCCACATCGCGCCCGGCGATGTCGGTTTCTACGTCCAGTGCCTCATTCCAGCCCGATGCGGCACTGGCGGCATAGCGCACATGATAGTGCGATGTAACCGGATTGCCCTTGTTCCAGTTCAGGAACGCCTGATCACCCAGAACACGGATGCGGAAACCCGTGACATCGGCGGGCACCAACAGGTCAGAATCGACTGTGAATGTATGTGACGCGAATTCAGACCAGACATTAAGCGCATTGCGCGCCCGGATGTGGGCCGTGAATAGGCCCAGATGTACGCCTTCCAGCGGGATGTCGACCGATTGGGCCGCTTGCTCACCTATCGTGCGCCTGACCCCCAGATGGTCAGTAAAATCAATCTGGAAAGCTGCGACAGCCTCACCGGCCTGCACCTGCCAACTGACCGTTGCGACCAAGCCGGATGGGCTTTCCCTGTAGAACACCCTGGCGGCGATACCCACCACGGGTTTTGGACGCCCAAGTCCGGGCAAGATATAGGGCGCGGTGTCATCCACCCGGATGCCCTGCTCAACGCGCGCATATTTGTTCGGATCATCTTCCACCGCCACGATGTTGAACAGGTGCTTTTCCGGCGTATTCGACAGCACCCGGAATTGACGTGGCGCAAGGTTGGATGCGGTCATAATGAAGACTGTGCCAGGACGAATACTTGCCGCCAGTGGCGTAGACAGATTCACAGATGACAACGCACCATCCTGACCTGCGACAAGTGACGCCTCGGCAAAATTACCCACCTCATTGGCCAGCAGGAGCGCATAGGTCTCGGACGCCTCGAGCGTTACGGGATCATCGACCATCAACGACAGACGGTCTGCAGCAATGGCCGCGACCCGGCCACCGACGCGAAAGCCAACGCGATGCTTGTCCGAAACAAGAATGCGGTCGCCGGGGCGTATCGCAGCGTGGTCATAGCCCGCCTGATAACTCACAGTTTCGCGTTGCGTTGTATCGGTATCGACCAGCCATTTTGCGGCGCGCAACGCCTCACCCCGAGATGTGGCAAACGGCAGATTGATGTCGGATTGCCGCCGGTTGTAGCGCTGAATAGCGTTATGATCTTCATAGACGATACCAGCTTTCAGCTTGTAGTGATCCGCCGGGTCGCGGAAGCTGGCCACCACAGCCGTTTTTCGTGCCGTCAACCCTGTGCCCGCATAGTTGAATGCCCCATCAACCACGTTGGCGTTCGTAACCAATTTTACCGGGTCCGCAGGCGCATCCTGCACCGGAACCACCGCGCCAGCGCCCCAATAGGTGACACCCCGAAACGCCGTCGAAAGCTGAGTGATGACCTGATAGGCAGCTTCGCGCGTGTTCATCACCCCGTTCATGGTGAAACGCGGCTCCAAGCCCCCCAAACCATCAGGGACACTCTCATCGCAATACTTGCCAATCTGATAGATGCGCCATTTGTCGACCAAATCCGGCGCGATGCGCTCCCCCAGGCCCCAGCGGTTTTCCAGAAACACCGTATAGGTGAAGAATGCCGGATTGTTGGAATAGGCCATCTGGAATGTGCCGTCCCAAATGCTGCTTTCGTCATAGGTACGCGCAACCGGGTCATAGTTGCTGGGCACCCAGCACTTCATGCCCTTCAGGCGATAGGACCGACGCGGAACCCGCCCGCCAAATGCTTGTGCCGGGACAGCCAGAGCGACATAGGCCGTGTCAGGGTAGCGCAGCTTGGCGTCGATGATCTCAGTGTAGGACACGAAATACAGATCATCGGAAATGTTGCTTTGGGTCTGATCCGGCGTCCGGCGGCGCACACGCACGGAAACCGGGCGTACGGGCGGCAAATCCAGCCGATAGGCGCGCTGATAACCCGATGTGGTTTTGCCGCTCAGACGCAGGTCTGCGACCGTGTACCAGCCGCCGTTCCCAGCCTGCATATCAATTGAGAAATCAACCGTTGCGCCGGTCAGATCGCCGTTTTCAGTGTTCAGCGTCGAAAGCTGGTTGACGCCGACTTTCACCCGGATTGCGTCCACATCATCCGATGTGATGGTTCTGGCAACAGGCAGAGCCTGCTTGACCTCTGCGCTAACACCCACTTCATTTTCGACAGCCGCGAAGCCCGGTACAGGTTCTTGGTTCGGTGTGCCCGTCCGAAGTTCGAACCACACCCCTGAAAAGTTGTAGCTGCCATCTGGATTTTGCAGCGGTGTGTCATCAAAATAAATACACTTCGCCGGGTATTGCGGATCAGCCCAACCTTCGATCTCTCCCTCAGAAACCACATCCAGAACACGGGCCGTGGAATCCGTCAGCAGGTTGTCCGGGGCCTCATAGGGGGTACGCTGCGAACCGCCACCACCCTTGCCACCACCTTTTGCACCGCGAAGTGGTTTATTCATCAGATTCGATCCTCGACATGGATGGCAGCAGATACGACCACCGACCCAACCTCGCATTCACCAACCACCACAGGCACAGGCACACCCGGCGTGGTGACGTTCACCGCACTGCCGAACAGTTGTGATTTTGGCTGTTCACGGCTCTCGTAATCCGCAGATGCTGGGCGAGGGGCCAGCATCTGGGACACACCGCCCAACACCATCGCCGCACCGGCTTTGAGCGCAAAGCTGGAAGCTACAGATCCAAGGCCCGGAACGAAAGACGCTGCAATCAGCACGGCACCTAAAATGACCTTTCCGACGCCGCCGCGTTTGGCCCCGATAGCACGGGGGATAATGTGAATTTCCTTTTCGTCATCCGCGAAAGCAACGTGCAGTTCCTGTGGGGTCTGGTCACGCCCGTCGATTTCCGCACCACGAAACACCTGATAGTAGCGGTCGCGCATGTGCGCCTCAAAGCCACCGATCATCGTGCAAAGTGCGCGCACAGCCTCTGCCGGGCTATCAATCGCCAAACGGAATTCGCGGCCAAAGGCTTCGCCCAAGGCCCCGTGTAGATAAACTGTTCGGATCATTTCCAGCCCTTTAGTATCCGCACATTAATGTGTTGCGGCTCCAATTTAACGTGTGTATATTTAATACATGGAAATTGAATGGAATGACGCGAAGCGAAACAAAACCCTTACAGAGCGCGGTCTTGATTTTGCGGATGTTGCCTTGATCGACTGGGAGACTGCCCTGACGCTCGAAGACACCCGCAAGCCCTACGCCGAAACCCGTTTCGTTACATCTGCGCCGATCAGGGATCGCCTGTGCGTTATCGCGTGGTGCTATCGCAACGGTGCTTTCCGCGTGATCAGCATGCGTAAAGCCAACACCCGAGAGGTACGAAAATATGAACAAAGCCAAACCATACATCAGTGACGATGGAGAGGTCCGTGACCTGGACAAAAGTTTCTTCAAGGCTGCTAAACGAGGACGGCCACCGATGCCCGCCAGCGACCGCAAGGTGCGGACAAATCTTATGCTGGACCCCGACGTTATTGAAAAACTGAAAGCCGGCGGGAATATGAGCTCGAAAGCGAACCGATTGTTACGCAAGGGTCTTGGTCTGTAAGTCTGCATTGTCAGTCCTTCGGTCGCAACCAGTGCGTGATGTGCTTTAGCTTGCGGGCAATGGGTTCGCGGTGCGACAGGTTGCCGTGCATGTGTTCCAACAGCAGCCCATCGCCCAAATAGACGCCAGCATGGTTTGGCACCTTCGATCTGATGGACATCAGGTAGGCATCGCCGGGCATCGCCAGCCCCGGATACTCCTGCGGCGCGGTTGAGATAACCTCAAATCCCTGCGCTTCCAGATTATCAAGATAGAGACCCGCGGATGTTTCCGGGTTGACCCACCATTCCCAATCGCGGGGGAATTCTGAAAGGCTCATGCCCTGCGTTTCAGAATAGTAGTCTTTGACCAACGAATAGCAGTCGCTTACGCCGTGCAGGAAGGCGCGCGGTACGTGCAATCCATCATGGAACACGGGCGGGCGTGGCGCGCCCCAATGACAAGCCAGCTCGGCAGTCTCTTCGCCTGGAATCAAAATGGCCCACGGAACGCCCGATTCAATCTGTCCCGCCATGTCGGCACGCGATGGCCACCACGGACCATCTGGATGCGAATGAATGACACCTTCCAAATCACCAGCCTTGAATGCTTTGCCCATGATCACAGGCGAAATCTCGAATTCAGACGCCGGATCAGCTGCCACATTCTTGCACGACACATAGCGGCCCGCCCGCACCAACCCGCAAGCCTCATAGGGCGCGCATTCGACGGCATGGGCTGACGCATCCGCAATAACCTCACGCGAAAACACACCGCCGGGCTGGCGGTAAAACTCAGGATGAAACACGAGTGTTTCCTTTCGGTTTGACGGAAATTCGGTCTCGCCTTCTACTGACTGGATCAGAAAAGGAGATTCGAATTGAAATTAGAGTCATATGAATTCGTCAGCGTTGAACCTGTGCGAGAGATTCCACCGACATATGAGGGCGATCCACTAGCCCGGAAGGCGTTTCATCGGGTGAATGTCCGAGTTTCCGAAGCTGGCGAGCGAAGTGGTTCTGTGACCTGCGTATTGCAGATTGAATTGGTACACGATCCCGAAGCCAACATTGAAGTTCTTCAACAGTCGGTACGTAAGCAAATCCCATCAATTCTGAGAAAATTCGCGGAGGGAATTGAGAACGGTGCGCCCGAAGACGGATCAACCTACTACGCATTACATGACGATAATGACTAACGCTTTCAAACTGTTGCTCTTTTCGCATAACTAACCTCTCAGCTTACCCGCGCCGGGGAACCCGCCATAGGGCAGCTTACCGTGCTGGCCAAAGCGCAGCTTGCAATCGCTTAGCTGCCGCCCACATCGATCCTGCCCGGCGGTCCAGACCCGATTGCCATTCTGATCGAAGAAAGCCCCACCCGTGTAAGGGCAGGTCGCTTTCGTATAGTCGAAACTGCCATCCGGCTGCGCACGGCGATAGAACCACTGACAATAGTTCAGTACCTGACGGCGGGGCAGGAACACGTCTTCCAGGTCCAGTGCAGATTGCAACTGGAATTCGATCATATCCGGTGTTTGGCTGGTCTTGTGCGCGACGGTGTAGATTTCCACACCCATATGCGCCTGCGGGTTTGGTTCCGACCCATCATCCAGAAATTTGCGCAACGTTTTCAGCCGATGCACCTGCGCCCCCAACAGGTCATCGTGGGCTTCGACCATCGACAGTAGAAAAGCTGCAACCGAAACCTGATCCCCATCTTCGCGGGCCATCAGGAAACGCACAGTCGGTTGCGGCAGAGCGCCACCAGCCGACCACTCCCAACCTTTCGATTCAAATGGAATGACTGCATAGGTTTCGCCACCGAACACAGGTTGCACCTGCGCCCCACCAACTCCCGGAACCGGCGTTGGCGCAAAGCGGTAGACATCGCCACCGATCTTGCGTGCATCCACCGTGAAAAGCTCAACGACATCATCAACCGCGAACCCTTCCAGCTCGCGGCGCATTGGATCTTCAAACTGTTCCATCAGACGATATCAAACTCTTGGTTGAAGGTTGCCACAAGCTGCTCACCGTTTGGCCCGGCATCAGAGATACTCCACTCCCTGCAGGTCCAAAGCCGATCCACAGTGTCATTCGGCAGGCGATAAAAGAAAGCCTCGACACCCCGGCGCGCAGTCAAAAAGGCGTCGATTGAAGCAATGTTCTCATTCTCCTGAAGCCACGTCAGACGAAGAGTAGTGCCTACTGAGTTCGGCCCGATGCCTGACCTCTGACTATAGCCGCCCTCAAATTGAGCCCGCCGCACTCCGGCCTGCCTTTTTGAACCGAACTTCTTGATGATCGGCTGAGTCACTGTTGTGAAGTTTTCAGGCATCAAATCCCCTGCGCTTTTTGGTACCGGCTATCTAAAGCCCCACCCGGTCGCATGGCTTGAGACATACGACTATCGACCATCTGAGCCATCAGGCCACGCATTGCCTCGACCGTTTCTGACGCGATGTCCTGCGGCTCATTGCTGTCGGTCGCAATGTTCAGATCGCCATTCCAGATGAAACCACCCGCACCGCCCGCAGGCATGTCCTGCCCCGGCTTGGTGATTGTGACATTCTCATTTGGCGATGCCCGGAATGCGACGACCTGACTGTCAATGCCACCCGCACCACCAACGTTGAACGATCCACCATTTGCAAAGCCCATTAGGCCACCGAAGAAGCTGGAAAAGAAGTTACCACCGCCACCAAAAAGGCCCGAAACGATGCCAGAAAGACCGGATAGCGCCTGCTTCCCAAAGTGGCTGGCAAGGTTACTGAATACCTGCGACGCCACTTCACCCAAGGTTTGCGTGCCCCGAATAGCACCGGCCAGCATCGAACCAAGATCACCAAAAGCGGATTGGGCAGCCGACCCAGCATCCTTGAAGCCGCGCGCAAGATCGCGGGTAGAGCCAACCATGCCATCAACGGAGGCCGCCCCCGCTAAGCGCTTTGTGGCCGCCTCGACAGAACCTGCACCACCGTCGATCCCCAAAACCAGCCCATCAACGATGTACTGGCCAAAGCGCTTGAACACGCGAGAAGGTGAGTGGATTTCCACGGGTTCTGCAAACCAGCCCTTTATGCCATTGGCCAGCCGCGTCACAGTATCCTTAACCTCAGCCCACTTTTCCTGAAGTCCTCGCAACAGACCGTTGATAATTTCATGACCGATGTTCACCGCGGCTTCGACGATGCTATCCAGCATGTCTGACATTGCCTGCAGCACCCCATTCCCGAACTCACGAACAACATCCGCACCGCGGTTGAGCGCTGTGGACAGGTCACCCACAAGCGCCTCCAAGATGCCAACAGCAATCGCCTTGAAGTTCATCAGGATTTGAGCCACACCATCCAGCGCGCCACGAAAGTCGCCGCTCAACAACGACTCCACGACGCCAAGCAACAGGCGCAAGTGCTGGCCGATGCCCTCAAACACAACGCCCGCGACCTCTAACAAAGCGTCAAAGGCCACTTTCAGGCCATCTATGGCCGCCTCTATCGCTCCCGTGATCGCCGGAAACTCTTCTTTCAATTGCCCCCAGTTCTGATAGATCGCCACGCCCGCCGCTGCGATACCCGCTGTCAGCAGCCCCAACGGCGAAACGATGGCCAAAATGGCACCCGCCATCGGGGCCAATGCTGTCATCATCAAACCCAAAGCAGCCACAGCCGGACCAATAGCTGCCGCCAACGCACCGCCGACCACAATGAACTTTTGTGTCTGCGGCGACAGGTTCTGAAACTGCTCGGCCAGACTCTTCACATAGTCCGCGAAATCGGCCAGGATCGGTAGAATGATGGCCCCGACGCGCTCAGTCGCATCGCCAATGGCATTCCAGGCCTGCGTAATTCGCCCGCTGTCAGTTTTGGCCAACGCCGCAGCCTGCCCGGAATACTGTTTCTCCAACTCATCCAGAATCATGGCTTGTGCAGCGGCGATATTCCCGGCTTCAGCCATGGCTTTAATCTGCTGCTTTTGCTGCTCAGTGAACGAAACACCCACACGGCTCAGTGCCGTCAATCCCTTTACCGGATCATTCAGCGCTTTCCCCAACATCACAGCAGATGATTGAAGGTCTTGGCCCAGCCGCGCCGATAGATCGACGGCATTCTGCTGCGCACGGGCAAATACATCGCCTTGCACGTTTCCAAAGGTCAGCAGGTTCGCAGTCACGCGCGACAGGATTTCCTCATCGCCATACAGTGATTTGTCCTGAATCTTTGAGGCCATAGCCTCCAGCTGGCCGAGACTGTAGCCCGCGCCATCGCCCATGCTCTCCAGCGCGGCGGTAACAGAAGCGATTGCCCGCTCCTGTTCCTTTTGTGCTGCGACCGACTTGTAGGCCAACCCAACCAGTGGCGCGGTCAGAGCTGCAGACATACGGGCACCCGTGCGCTGCATCTGCTTCCCGGTGCGGTTCATTGACTTGCGGAACGCCTCAGTGCGCTTCTGAGCGACGGTCGCGCCCTTTTCGAACGCCGCGCTGTCCATACCCAAAACGACGCGCAGCGCGCCTATCACCGCGTTTCCGACGCCCATAACCTAAACAACCTCTCCGCCAAATGCTGCATTCAGAGCCTGAGCCACAGCCTTTTGTTCTGCCCATGTCTGCGCGCGCTGATTACGCCTGCGCCTGTTTGAGCTGATCTTTGTGAATTCGGGGAATTTCTTTGGCTTGTGATACGCCGTCATCATCAGGTTGGCTGTCAGCCAGGCATTGCTTTCGGAGAACAGTTGTTCCCGCTCAATACGCTTGGCTGCACCCCGCATGATGATCGAGATTTCCCGAAGGGTCAGCCGCCAGAATTGGGCCGGATCTTGCCCGGCCTCAACCCAGCTTTCCAGCAGGGACGCCCAGTCTAGGACGCCCCCGTCGCGTTTCCCCCTGTCGCGGCCCCAGCATCACCATCGGCCTGCGGGAACGCTGCGCCGACAGCCTCACCAACCTTTTCCATGGCCTTATCCAGTCCGCCCATGTCATGGATCAGCGAACCAGCTTTCTGAACGGTTGTGTTTGGATGATGCTCTCGCAGGCCAGCCCAGAAAAGCAATCGCACATCACTGAGCGGCAGATCGCCAGCCTTCGCCTTCTTATCCAACGCGGTGATGAATTTCATCGCACTGGTTCCGCTCAAAGCTTCCAGCTCGCAAAGCGCATTGGTGGTGAAATGCAGGGTGAACTTTTCTTCCCCTACGGTGAAATCGGTTTTGCCTTTGATTTTGTTGGTCATGGGCTTGCCAACGCGAATATGGGTCTGCCGGTGATCTTGAACGTGGCCGAGGTGACGATTTTGTCATCCATCGGATCAGATGTTTCAAGACCAGTGATAAGGGCGTTGAACGTCCAGTTCGAATTGTCAGGGAACCGGATCGTGTATGCCTGCGGAGCCGCCACATCGAAATCCGCAACCATCGCCTGATAAGCCACGCTTGACGGCCTGGACTGGATTTCCACGGTGACTTCGCCGCCATCTTTAAGCGCGCCCATGAACTCGCGCCAACCGTCTGGGGAATTCATATGCGTGACATCCACAACATCCCGGCTCAACGATGGCGCACCAATGCTCGTCACCTCACCAACAGTCGCGGCCCCGCGCAGAAAATCGGAACCAAAGCCGATTTGTGCGTCTGCCATTCTCAGTTCTCCTTGTTCCAGCTGATTTCAAGATCAACACTGATGCGGAACAGCTGGCGCTCCTCACCTGTTGTCGCGTCGGTCAGGTCTCTTTCCCCGCCGACAAAGATGCCCTGGAAATTCACACCGCCGTACACACCCATGTATCCGGACAGGAAATCGGTCAGCGCCCGCTGCGCCTGTTCGGCACTGGCGTAGGTCTCCCCCCAAATGTCAGCCTGCACACGCGTGCTGCGCAGCGATGACTGGCCTTTCATGTGATAGGAACGCGGATCCGATATGATCTGCAGATTCACATAGGGAAAACCAGCCACACCGCGCGGTTTACGCAGCCAATGAACGCGGTTCGCAACAATCGCCTGCAGGCGCGCGTGCCCCAGCAGCAGCGCCGTCAATGCCTCTTCCATTACCGGGCCTTTCTCGTCTGCCGTTTTTTGTAGCGGGCCACTGTTTTTTCGATTTCCGCCCAAGCGTATTCCTTGATGGATTCAAGAACACTTTGCCGGCGGGCATCCCATGCCGGGCGCAGGTGCGGCTGAGCATCCTGATGCTCATTTCCGAATTCGGTCTGAACCGCCGCCGGGTCATCCGCGCCCACGTAAACCTCAACTTCGCTCTCTCTTCTCGAAAGCTTTCGCTGCCGCTTTGTCAGCTTGGTTCCAACGCCATAACTGGCCTTCAAACCGCCCTCGCGCTCCGGTGCATTGTCGCGGCCAGCTTCAGCAACAGGCAGAAGCGCTTTCTTCAAGAAGCGCCGAACAGCACCTTTTGCCGTGGCTTTAGGCAAATCCATCATTGCCCGTTCAAGCTCTTTGAAGCCCTCAACTTTGAACTTGGTCTTCACGGTTCAGAACTCCGGTAATTTCAATTTCGGCATGCGTTGAACCAGACACTTCCTTCAGCCCGTCGATGTCCCAAACTTCACCCGACAATCGGACGCCCTGCCCGTCCCATGCGCCCGACAGCACCATCTGATCAGCGGTTGTCAGCGACCGGGTCAACGCCGTGCTTCGCACCGTGAACCGGGAAACCAGCGCAGACATTTCCCTGCCAGCGCTGACCTTTTCTATGTCCCGAACGTCGCTGCGGCTGGCATAGCTCTGTCCCAACAGCACCCAATCTGTCACGACCTCATTCAAGGCATTGCGCACGCCATCCGTTTTCCGCTCGAAACCAACGCGTCGATCGTATGCATCAGATCGCTGCCCCATATCAGGCCCCAAAATTGCGATAGCGGCTCACAAGCCGCTCAACGCCCAACTGGATTTCAGCCGGCACTTCACCAGCTGCTGCAGCTTCGCGATTGCGAAAGAAGTGCCCGATCAGCAGACGCGCCGCCGCCTTGATGTCAGCGGGCACACCACCGACATCTGACCAACCGGCGGTGAACTGCAGGGAAAACGCATCAGGTCGTGCGGCAGATATCGGCCACTGCTGACCCTCTTTCAGCACGACATTCCAGACCCGCCCCGTCTTGACCAGCATGTAGGTGTCAGCCGGGACCGCTGAAACGGTTTCATCCGACGCAACGACATCGATCCGATCCACAGACCGAACACGCGAAAACGGCAACCTGACGCTCACGCCAAGACGAGGCAGTTTCAACGCCCACTGCTGATCAACCAGAGGGAAGCCAAGCCCGCCAAAACCGTCCTCGTCTACATCCAGAAAGGCAGAAGCGGCGCTGACCGCCCGGTTAACTTCGGCGTCGAAATCACCCTCCAACAGACGCAAGTGCGATTTGGCGTCCTCAAAGTCAACAAGATCGACTGGACCACCAGCAATCCGCTCCAACCACATTTCACTACCCCTTAATCAGACTTCTTGTCGCCAGCAGCCTTGACCGCTTTGTTTTCGACTTTCGGCGCGGGCTTGCCCCTGGCATCCGACCCGTCGCCAGATGTCTTCTGATCGTCGTCGGCGGTGGCATCCGATCCGTCACCAGATGCATGCTGGTCACTGTCGCCATCGGCGTCTTCGATGTCATCAGGATCAACCAGAACACCCGCCACAACCAGATGCGCGACATCGTGCGGATTGGCTTCGCGATTCTCACCAGCGGAATACCATTTGTCGCCCTGATGCGGGCGTTTAACGATGTACGTTTTCATGACACATACTCTCACTCTTCTGCAGTACTGAAAGACAAAAGGGGCAGCACCGTGCCGCCCCTTGTTCCCTCACCTTTCGGAGAGTTAAGCGACATAGCCCAGATCGCCGTAGATGAAGCCCTCGGGGCGATAGGTTGCCAGCGCCAAACGTTCTTCGGCCAGAATCGTAATCAGGTTTCTGGTGAAGTCGTCATTCTCATACCCGGCCTCAACCGTGGCATCCCAACGGTCGAAGAGCTGCGCGCCCATCTGGAATGCGCCGGTCAGGAACTTGTCAACGGCCATCGCCTGCGTTTCTACAACAGGCAAACGCCACAGCATTGGCCGCGCACCACCCTCAGGATCGCCAATGATATAGTTTTCATTGCCATCTTTGGTCAGCTCGATCCGCGTCCAGTCAATCGGGTTCATCACGTGACCAGTCGCAGGGTATTCAGCCAGGACGGCCTGCAGCATCGCAAGACGCATCTTGTCAATCGCGGATTCAGCAGCTGGCGCGAAAGCCGGATTGTAGTCAGTAGCCTGCGTCACAAGGCCCAAAAGGTTTTGACCGGTTCCGTCGCCGTGAAGGATTTGCACCTCTTCCCTGAAAGCCAGACCATACAAAAGACGCTGGTCAATGGTAGACCGCAACTGCGAAACATCCGACAGTGCCTGACGCGATACCTTGACGTGGTGGGCAATCACCTTCGCGTTGGCACTCATCTCTGCCAACTTGATATCGGATTGCGGCTTAAGTGCACCTTCAGCAACAGGCGCAGCATTGTTGTTGAAACCCGTCTCCTGAATGTACTCGATGCTGTTGCTATCCATACGACCGGGCGACAACAGATCGCGAACCGTCATGCGGCGCTGCGGCAGTGCCTGAATGCCGGGCAGGCGAGTGGGCTGGATAGCTGCACCAACCGCACCATCTGTATCGGTGGTCACCGTAGTCAGCGTGGCCTTGATATCCATGCGCGCTTTACTGTTGCGGCCAAAACCACCCTCACCAAAGGACTTGAATTCATCGCTTTCCGCAAAGCGCTCGCCAATCGATTTGTGGCCATCGATGTCGTCGCCGCCATCGCGATCAAGCTTTTGCTCAAGCTCATCCAGAGACGCTTTGACCGTGTTCATTTCAACCAAAGCTTCATCAACTTTGTCTTTGAGTTTGGTTGTGATTTCTTCGCCAGAATTGGCCTTGCCGAGTGCATTTTCGGCAATTTCCTTCACCGTGTCGAACTGCTTATCGAACGCGGCTTTGGTTTCCGCTGCCAGCTCAGCAGCGGTTTTCGTTTCACCAGACATGGGAAAACTCCTGAATTGCAGGTTTAGGATTGCTGGGGTTAGCCCCCGTTAAGGGCGGTGTAGAAGGCCACCGCCTCATCCGCTGGCGCAGGTTCCCCCTGCCGTTTCAGGTGGACGCGCGCGGCACGCTCCGCCTGAGAATTCGAAAGTCCCAAGGCCCCCTTGAGCAACGTTTCGAATTCGCGTTCTGACAGCCGATCCCCGGCTTTCAGACGTTCCGTAATTTCATGGGCCAACTTCATTGCCTTCACACTGGCAACGGTTGAATTCGGGTTGGCTGGAATCGAAACAACCGACACTTCGAACAGATCAAGTTCTTTCAGGAACCATGTTCCGGTGTCTTCATCGACTTCGTATTTTTTGATCCGATAGCCGATGGAAAGGCCGTCGATGTCACCCGCCTTCAAGAGCGCATGGGCCTCACGACCGCGCCGCACTTCCATGTTTAACCGGCCTTTCATCATAAGCCCGGTATCATCTTCTTCGGCGTCCAGCCACCTGCCGATGACCTCATGCGAGTCATGCTGCCAGAACAGGCGCGGCATGGTTCCATTTGCTTTGTGCCGTGCAAGGCTTTCGGCATACGCACCTTTCACAATCACATCGCCATAACTGTCTGGCTCACCGCCGAACGTGGACGCATAGCCATCGAATTCGCCGGTTTCATCATCCATTGCCTTGATCGACAAGACAGGCGCGGCGTTCTTAGCCAGCATCATCGTTTAACCCTTTCGTTTGAGACACAGGAACGTTTTGCTGTTGAATGCGCGGGATATTGCCGCCGTCAATCGGCGCGCGGTTTTCCAGCTCGCGAACCTCATTGATCGTCATGGCCCCGATCTGGATCATGGTTTGATAGAACTTTGCCCGACTGGCAGGATCACCCCGCAGCAGGCCATCCATGTTGATCCGGGCAGTGTAACCCTGCGCCCGATCGGTCGGCGTCAGCAGCTGCTTCCTGACGGCCTGTTCAAGCCGCTTCACGCGACGGCGCAAACTGAATTTGTTGAACATCAGAACTTGCTGATCAACCGATGTCGGCCAAGCCGTCGATGATCCCGCGTGCCCGATCAGAGCTGGCGGCACCTGGAAGAACCGGCAGATTTCTTCCACCGAATGCTGCCGGGTTTCCAGCATCTGGGCATCTTCAGGCGAAACACTGATTTGCTCGTAATCAATGCCACCCTCAGCCAACCAAGGCTTTCCGGCATTCATAGCGCCCTGAAAATCCTCTACGATTTTCTTAGCCTCTTCCCGCTCAGTAGGCGTCAGAAACTGCGCGAACTTTATAACGCCCGATGGCCTCAAACCATTTCGGAACATGCCCGCCGCAGCGCGATCCGCCGCCAGGGCGGATGAAAATGCCTCAACCCCATATTGCAACGTAGACATGCCACCCAACGGATTGCCGCCCGGCCCACGCACATGGAACACATCGCGATCCAGCTTTGTGAAACGCCGCCCCTGATCCGTCCAGCTGTACTGAATACGGCCACCACTAAGGCGGCGCACCGTCATCGCAGCAGGGTGAACCGGGTACATCGAAACGATGCGCCCGTCCTTCTTTGTGATCGAAGCGAACGCATCGCCCCAAAACTCCAAAGACAGATTCATGAAATCCCAGAAATCCAGCGCTGACTGATCGAAGTTTGGGCTTTCATAGATCACACCATGCAACGGATGATCCGTCGCCACGGTAGAGATGTTATCGGATCCCCGCTGAACCATTTCAAACGGCAGTGACGACAGCGTGCCGCTGATCAGGTTTCCACAAGCCCAGACCGCCGAAAGGCGCAAGCTGCTGGTTTCCGTCACCAACTCACCAGCTGCGCCTGCAGAAGAAATGCGCGGGCGGAAATTCTGGATAGAAACCCCACCAGCCGATTTCGAATTCAACCGAAGCGCCGAAAGGGTTTTGGCCCAAATTCCCATGCTCAATTCGCCCCCAAAGATTGGAAGAAGCTGCTGCGGCGCTCTTCGCTGTCGTCATGTTCTGTGACCTGACTGAGCGGCCACAGCGCGTTACACAGCGCTACTGTTCCGTCGATCTTGTCTTCGGGCATCAGCCTGGTTGGGTAGATATAGTCACCACCCTGAACCTGTTTCATAAGCGTGTTGCCCACCATCCAAGTCATCACTTCATTGCCGTCATTGATCAGTCTGTGATCATCGACACTGGCAATCAGTTTGTTGAACGGCTCATTCAGGTTCGATGCCCGCGACCTCAGCTCGACCGCGTTGATTCCAACACCTTCCCATGCTGCAGCCATCTGCGCCGCGTATTGCGCGTCATAGACAACCATTTCCACATCAAGGGCTGGCAGTTCTTCCCAACCCCATGTATCATCGCCCTGACCACACAGCTGCATCACAAGCGCCTCAACAATCCTAAGGTCCAGCTCCGCGCCCGGCGTCGTGTAAATCAGGTCTTTCCTGGCCCAAGCCCAAAGGTGTTCATTGCCCGAGGCCTCGACAATTTTCTGCGGCAGAAAATGCCAGCTGAACACCCGCATATTGCCCTTGTCGGGATCTTCTTCATCAGGAAATACAACCACAACGCTGGACGGGTCCAGACGCACACCAAGGTCAACCCCGATGATAGCCCGACGCCCGGCAAAGTCTTCGATCCGCAGCGTAGGGTCCTCGGCAGCTTTCCAAGCCGTCATGTCGATGGCTGCAGCACCAACGCTTGTCCAGATGTCCAGATGCTTGCGCAGGAACTCGCCCAATCGGCCCGGCGTTTCCTGTGCCTTGGCCCATTCGCCTTCCATATAATCCATGCGCTTGGCGACCCCCAAGCTGGGGTTAGCCTTCGCCCACGTCACCGGGTCGCCCGGTTCGTCGCCCTCATCCGCCTCAAAGATCAGGCCGAAATATCTTTCGTTTTCCCGCACACCATCAAGGATGCGTTCGACCATACGGCGCTGCTCATAGCAGACGCCCGCAACGTTGTAGCCCGCTGTGGTGATAGCGATCAGCAGCGGATGTTCACGCGCACCCAGCGCCGATTCCATCGAATCCCAGACATCCCGCTTTTCGTGTTCGTGCAGCTCATCAATGATGGCGCAGTGCGGGTTCTTCCCGTCCTTCGATTTGGTCTGACTGGCGACCGGCTGAAACACCGCCGCCGGGTCAGAGCTTTTGATTTTGTGTTCTTCAACGTTCAGTTCAACCAAGTCTTCCAGCGTGCGACCGTTCGGCATTTCCGCAGTCGCCATCACTTTGGCCCGGTCGAACACTTCGCGCGCCTGATTAGATGACGCGGCAGCGGAATAGACCTTTGCGCCAGGCTCACCATCAACCGACAGAAAGTAAAGACCCACACCTGCCAATAAGGTGGACTTTCCGTTTTTGCGTGCGACCTCGATGTAAGCCGTGCGAAAGCGGCGCAGGCCGGTGACCATATGACGCCAGCCATTCACCTGACTGATCAGGAATGCCTGCCAGCCCAACAGAACAATTGTCTGCCCCTCAGCCGCCCATCGGCCTTCAATGTGAGGAAGGCTTTCAATGAACAGACACATGTGCTCGGACATTTCCGGGTCGAACACATATGGGAATTGGTCCGTTGCCTGCCGTTTCAGGTCTTTCCGAAATCGCTTGCACGCCTGCTTGATGCGCTTGCAACTCGGAATGCGGTTGGACAGGATGTCATCGGCCCAATCCAGTGCCCGCCGGGTGATCGGTGTTTCCACCGCACAATCCAGCATGGCTTAACCCTTGGTATAGTTTTTCTTGGCCACCGGCTGAAATTGCAGCACCTTCTTTGGCTCATCCGGTTTGTCCGATTTGGGCGGCTCAAGAAGTTCCCAGAAACTGGTTTGCGTTGACTCGCCGTTTCTGGATCGGGCGTAAGGCGTTGCCAGCAGCTCGCGTTCCAATACCAACAACTTGTTTTCGTGGAATGCGCGTGACTGCTCTTTTCCCGACATGTAGTCATTGGTTTTCTCGGAGTCGGATAGCTCTTTGGCAATCTCAACCGACAAGGCGTCGAATGCAGCGCGGTGAACCGCATAGCGAATGACCAGACCAAACGAACCTTCTGAAATCCGTTTCTCGCGGTAGACCTCCGCCAAGATGCTTTCGCCATGGCGTTTCTGATCTTCGGTGAAGTGATCGGGCCAACCACCCAACCGGGCAATCAGCCAATCAACGTTGGTTGATGCAGCGGCCAAGTGACCCCCCCCCTCTAAACTAACTCGCGAAAAAATCTGTCTACCCACGCCGGTCCCGCGCCTGCAGGTTGGGAACTTTCGATACCCCCCCATGGCCTGACCGCCGTTCGATCCGTTGTTTCTTGATGTCGTGGCAAGGCTTGCAGAGCGACTGCAGCTCGCCAAACCAGAACGACGCATAGTCATCATTGTGCGGCACAACGTGGTCAGCGATGGTTGCCAGCTGCCGAGAATGCTCGGGACACATGCAACACAGCGGCGCTTTCGCCAACTGTGTCAGACGCCTGCCACCTTCACCCTTCCAAGCCTTGCGCTTGTACCACTTGCGCGACGGACGATCTGCACGCTTTGCATCAGCCTGCTTGCCACGCTCGCGCTTTTCTTCGACCGCGTGCAGCTCGCACCGCGCCGTGCCCACCTCAACCAACCGGGAACAGCCAGGCTGCGCGCATGGTTTCTTAGGCATGGCATGTCCTGAGTTTCAGCGGTGCAGGCCGGATCAGCCTTTCGGTCAGATCACACCCAAGCACGCATGGGATGTTTCAAGCGACCTGCACCGCGAAGTTAAACCGGGCTGTCCCCGGCGCGTTTCATCCCGCTCACTCCAACAGAAATGAAATACGCCCAAACACTGCATAGTGCCGGGCGCATTTGTAGATGATGCATATTTAGTACGATGCTGTCGTACTAACGGTCAAGACCCTTTTTCATGCGCGACCTCTACCGCACCCCTAACCGCGTTCAACGCGGCCCGCACCAAGCTCGACCGACTGAATGCCCGAAGACCTTGGCCCCATCATCCTGTTCAGCACCTTCGACAGTGCAGCCATCAACGCCTTGATGTGTTTGCCCTGCGCCAGATGCCCAGCCTTCACCCAACCATGGACGAGCAACACATCGGACATGCTCTGATCCTCCAGACAGACCATATCAACCAAACGCCGATCCATGATGGTTGCCCGTGATCCGGTCTCAGACGGACGAATACGCCGCACCTCTTTCGCAACGCCCGTGCCAATGCGCCGATGCAATAAATCCAGCCGCAGCCGATCCCGCAGCACAGCATCCATGAACTCACCACCATCGCCACCGGAGTGCGACAGGCTTTCCATGGACGAACACTTGACGCCTGCACACGCATGCTTCTCGGTCAGGTCACGATAAAACCGCCCCATAGCAACCTGACCAGAGCTAAGAGGCGGCTGAAACACTGGCCAATCCTTTTCTGGCTTGCGCTCTTTCTTGGCCCTGGCCACCGCCCGCGTGTGCGCCGCCTTAGCCTTCTGGTGCATCACATCAAAGACATCGGCCCGCTGCAGTGTTTTGCGGCCCATGTATCCCGCGCGCTTCTGCTCAAACCCATCTTCACCTTTGGGATACAAAGCCGTAGTCTCAAACATCCGCACCGGCCCGCGCGCCGGGGCCTCGGGAACCGCTGGCCCAACCTCTTCGGGCACATGACCTCTGGCCTTCACCTCGGCAATACGATCAGCCTCTTCACCCAGAACCCGCCGTGCCCGCATGATTGCATTGGTATCAGGTCTCATGTTCATGCTGCCCCTCCATGATCTTCAGGGATGACTTTAGCTTTGATGATAGCCAGAACGCGCCGCCACGCTCACAGCGATTTCCCTGCGGCCTCTGCAGGTGACAGGTAAGGCAGAACCACAGAGCCGAAACGCTCAACCATCATGAACTGCGCATCGTCTCGATATGTGGACTCCCACTGACGGACACTGGCATAGCGGTACTGATCCAGCATGCTCTCGGAAATGAGATCGGCGTTCAGTGCCCGCACTCCCGCCTCACCCCAAATAACTTTCTCAGAAACACTGTCCCCCGCTTCCATTTTGTGGACCGCAAGTTTTACCTCATCGGTCCTGAACGATTGCAACGGGGTGCGCTTTGATCCGTGAGAAGACAGGATGTTTTCCACAAAAACACTCTGCGAAGGCCAAGCGTAGCTGCTGTGCGTATCCGCAACCTTCTCAAGCACCTTTTTGAGCGTGGCGTTGAATTCATCCCGAACCGTAACAGGCAAGTGCCGCGCCATCGCCTCGGCTATGGAAAGCATGGTCGCGTCCTGCGCATCCTGTGACATACCCCGCGGTGGAGTGTAGCGATCAAGGAACTTGCTGATTTCGGCCAGTGCAGAATCTCTGCGTTCTTCAAACTTCATCGCATTTCCTCCTCAGCTTTGATTTTGGCCTGGATACGCTTGAGGGCTTCCTTCGACGCTGAGAAACCAGATGGAGTTTTTTTCCGTCTCGCCCCCCTTGCCGAGTTAGGGGGGATAGGGGGGTTATATTTTATTACTGGTTCCCTTACAGGGTTAGTGTGCAAATTTTGCACATGGCTTTTACGTGAATTTGCACATGGCTTTGACGTAGATTTGCACATGGCTCCGTGTGCAGATTTTGCACATGGGTCGGCGGTTTGTTCTCGCTTTGATCCGTGTGCAGGTTTTGCACATGGGTCGGCGGTTTGTTCTCGCTTTGATCCGTGTGCAGGTTTTGCACATGGGTCACTAGATATGGGCATGAAGTCTCCTTCAAACCCCAAGATATAGCGTGTCGATTTCCGCCGCTTCGTCTTGGAATCCACCTGTTTGACGCGCCGGATCAAACCACACGCTTCGAGCTTGTCGAGTTGATCGTTCACGCTTCGACGGCTCATTTCGCAGTCGGATGCGAGCGTATCTTGCGAGGGAAAACACCCATGATCAGGGTGGTAACGATCGCAAAGTTGCCAAAGCACGATCTTGCTGGCAGGTGAAATCCCCCGCTGCTTGACCGCCCAATTGGTGGCTTCATGGCTCATATCTTACCTCCACGCACACCCAGACAGCCCCCTGAGGGGCTGACTGATGTGCTTTGCTGTTGGGTTGGAATCAGGCGGTCAGACGCCAGTTGCCCCGGCTGGAACTGTACAGGGCATAAATTTTGCCCTGTTCCCATCCTTTGGGATATGCGACGGCGGTCAACTCCCCGCACAGCATGAGTAGCGCATCGTCCATCTTGAAGCCCTCCGGGACCGTTGCCCGCAATGCCCCGCGCAGCGCGGCCAGCGAGGCGCAGACAGGATCGGTCCCGGACGCGACCTGAGTTGCAGCAGCGCCCGCAGGCAAAGCCGCAGCGAGGGAGCGAAGAAATAAACGACGATTGAGTTTGTTCGGCATGTGATTGCCTCCTCGTGACAGTTTCTAAAACTGACCACTGAGGTGCTAATCTCTGGTGGCCAGAACGAACAGGGTTAGCACTACCGCTGTCACGAGGCGCACTCGTTTTCGGCCTCCCGAAGGAGCCCTGAACGCTCTGACCATAGAAAAACCGCGCATTTTCAGCGCGGTCAGAGCGCCATTCGACAGACAGGGTGCTAATCCTAGCACCAGACCGTTTCGCCTGATGCAAAGCCACCATGCCCATCTCTGGCGCGTTTGTCAATCTGGTGATGGCAGACATCATTCACCCCCGCCAATCGCCACATCGGCAAGCTCACGCGCATCCGCCTCTTCGGGCGTGAAGACACGCGCGCCGATCCGCTCGAATTGTTCCGGGGGATAAACGCTACCCGCAGTGGACAGAAAACGACCAGCGCTAAACCGCCAGACCGCCCAATAGCTGCCTGGCAACCTGCCCAAATAGCAGGCCCCGTCGAGCAGCCCGGCAGCTGGTGTAAGCGACCGGAACATCACTCCGCGCCCTCAGTGGCGATTTCTCGAATAGTCCGTTTTTTCCAGTTCGGGCGGCTGGTCATCGTTCATCCTCCGGTAACTTTGCCTCTAGGTCATCGAAGTGATGCGCCAGCCGCCGCAGTTCGGTTCCCATGCCCTTCTTGATGTGACCCGAGAACAAAGCCGGTTTCTTTTCTGCGTCTTCCACATTTGGAAACAGCGCGAAGGTGATCCCATGCTCACGATGATCTGTGACACGGAAAAGCACATGCCCAACCTCAAAGCGCTCTTGCGAATTAAGTCTTGGCCGACCCGCCATCAGGCGCCCTCACTCAACTCTGCCATCCGCTCACGGTAGCCGCGCAGGATATATTCGGCATCCAACCCCGCCAGCGCACAGATCAGGTGAAACCGCCTGGAGCCAAAGAATTTGCGGGCTTGACGCTGATCCAGCGTGTCCTTCCTGCCCGGTGCCGTTGCATCTGAAAAAGCCGCCCGAAGTACCTCGCACCACAAATCGCGACAAGCCTGTGCCTGTTCGTCGTGAACCGGTAATACAGGCCCTACAAAATGGTTCATCGCGCATCCCCTGGTTGGTTGGGTAAATTCATCAGGAACACACGCCGGCTGGTTGCCAGCGCAACCCGGACCTCGGCCCAGATACCATCGCTTTCTGCCCAGCCCTCAAAGGTCGGAACAATGACAACATCCGATACCCGCAGCAGCGGCCAGCACCACCGGGCCCAGAAATCGTCATCCAGTGGGTCTGGGGCCAGATTGATCAAATCCGCATGGATCATTTCAACAGCCTGAATGATCGGCGAAACCGCCGTGACACCTTCGCGCGCCAGATCCCGCGCACACTGTGCCGCCCGGCTCGAACATTCAGATGACGCCGAAGGGCACCAGTCGCCCCCGTCAGAAACCGCAACCTTTGTGTAAGGCGTCGCCAGGTAACACAGCCGCCCCCGGCAATCGCCCGCAATCAGGCTCAGGGACCAGTCATGGATAAACAAACCCGCCCCGGAATAGTGATCAAAGGCAGGATGCGACCAGTCGCGCGCGGCAGGCAGGGCAGAGGACAACTTGGCTATTTCCCCGCCCTGCTCGAAACCGCCCCGGTAGCTGGCGTTTTCCGACCCGTTTCCGATCTTTCGGTCACCGACTGAATCAGGGCAACATAGTCCTGCGAACTGGCAATATCCCGGAGGATCAGATGCCGAATATATCCCGCCTGCGTCATGCCCTTGGCCTCAACGACCACAAGCATTGCGTTGTACTGCCCGTCTGTCAGCGTGGTTTTCGCCTCAAAATCCTTCATCCCGATACCTCCCGGAATGCAGGGGCAGGGTTGGCGGCCATGCAGGGGCGTCTCTCGGTCGAACTCTCGTTAAATCGAGCGATATAGACGGATACCTTTTCAAAGGTATTGCGGGTCCATCCCCTACCTTTCCTCAGATCAAAGACGAAGTTCGGATTTCCCATAACCTCGCGTCCAAAAGCAGTTGGAGACTTACCAGTGGCCTCCAAGTGCGTTTCGATAGTTTCCAATAAGTCCAACATAAGGGTTGGATATATGATAAATCACACGTGGTCAATATGGTATATCATATTTGCACCACCATCAAAAAGTATGAAAAACACTATCATGGACATAGAAGCCGCCAACGCGCTGATCATTCGCAACATCAGGTCGCTGATCGAAGAGACCGGAACAAACCCCAGCCGCCTGGCCAAAGAGGCCGGGCTCGGCCACACATCTATTCGCGATATTTTATCCAGCACATCCAGCAGCCCCCGTTACGGAACATTAATTAAGATTGCAAATGCACTAGGCGTTGATGTCCGACGGATTACGATTGGCCCCGGTTTCGAAAAGGCCGATCCGCATGATGTCGAGCTGCTTGATCTATTGCATCAGCTAGAACCATCAGAGCGTCGGTTTCTGATAAACGCCGCAAAAGCTCAAATCGCAGATCGGCGCGTCTCTCCCCCAAAACCTGACGAAGAGCCTGAATAGCTTCTTTGCGCTGTTTTTCTTTCAAAGCGGCCTGCATGGCCTGATGATTTGCTAAATTTGTCACTTCAACTCCGGGTTTTGCCGCATGGAAGCAAGCGGCTATAGTGTTGTCTGCTCTCTGCTCGTTAATTCTTCCTGGAAAACAAAATACTTATTAAGGAGCCACGAATCGTCCTGCGTCTCTTTAAGTAGCATCTATGCTTGGTTGCTTCAGGAAGGCCTGAAGCAACCAAGCATCTATGATTGGTTGTACCAGCCACAAATGCGGGATTTCCCGTAATCGGCTTATTTTTAAGGTTTTGTTCAGATTGTTTTAGGATGCGTTTTGCAATCTGGTCCGGACATTGCAGCGCCTGCCGTCTGATTTTCGCCCTCAGCATAAAAGACCAGCAAAGCAGCCTGACTGACCCCGCGCCCACCGAATACCCACGTACTTCAGCACCCCGAACACACGGGAAAGGCGTACACGTGCTCCCCGGTGATAACGATAACAACACCTTGCGCACCGCCCCAAACATCCCGGCACCCATTCGGCAGCCGGGACACCGAGTGCCGCCGCCGCCAACCTCGCCCATCGCAAATGCCGGAATGCACCAGGATTTCAGGGCAATCCACGACCTTTCGGAGACTTCACCGATGTAACGAAAGCGTGATGCCATCGATTGGTCATATCAGGCCTTCAACCGCCTTTTTTCACCATCGTCCGTACAGGCCCGAAGGGCCAAGCCCGATATTGGTGTGGATTTTCCCTCGAATTGAGTGACATGATTCGCATTCACCAGTGAGAATCCAGCATCAAAGCCACACTTGCAGGTATGTTTTATCATATTTATTTCTTGATGAATGATAAATCATACATTACGGTCCTCAATCACGACACAACCCCCGGAGGCCACGATGCACCCCCCTGCACCCCTTGCTGCCAATCGCCCGGATGCGCCCTTGATGCGGCGCATCCGGGCAAAGGTGCGCCTGCACGCCAAACGCATGGGCCACACCGGCCCCGCCCCGCTGATCCTGATCGACGCCGATCAGAGCAAGGCAAAACCCGCAAAAGGACGGACACCTCAATGACCCCTCATTTTGACCGCTTGCTTTCGTTTCTGATCAACCTTGAATGCCTTGATGCGGAGGGCCGCAAAGATGCCGTTGCAAATGAGGCGCTGGAAACCGGGGGAACCTATACCCAGCCGCTGCCGGAAATGAACGACAGCAGCCACCTGTTTGAGCTGCAGCTGTATGGCGTGACCGCCCTTGGCCACAGCCAGGAGGATGCAATTCGCGGATGGCAGAAAGCTGCTGCGCGCCTGTCTCTGGACACAGATTTAGCATCGGCTGACCCATTCCCCTGAGTTTCAGGAATGGAGCGGAAAATACTGGCAGGCCGTCGCCTACGACGAGGGCTTCACGGATCAACTTAACCCAAAGGACCAAACATCATGAACGCTCAAACCCCAATAATCGCGCAACAGGTTTTGATCGCAGCAAACGAGCTGCGCAATGCAACTGCCAGATTTCAGCACGTTATGGAACGGATCAATATAGTCCCCGTTCTCGGCACTGTGAAAATCACCGGGAAGGCTGGCAGTCAAACGGTAACCATGTCGGGCACCAACTTGGATATCTACCTGCACCAAGCTGTTGAAGCCGAGGTTGCGCGCGACTTTGACCACACGATTCCGCTGCAAACACTGGCAGCAATTGCCAACGGCGCATCCGGGTTGGTCAGCCTGAACGCGGATGGGGACGTGCTTACCATGTCTGCGGATGAATTGACCGCAACCATTCGCTTGGTCAGCAAGCCCGAGGATTTCCCTTGGCTCACTGAAGGGGACATGAAAGACCTCACAGATGCACCTACGACGCCAATCAGCGAACCAGAGCTGCACCGTCTGTTCACACTCGGCAAACACTGCATCAGCTCCGAGGAAACGCGCTACTATCTCAACGGTTCCTTTCTCACCAAAAACCCAGACACAAACACGCTGCGGTCAGTAACCACTGACGGGCACCGCCTAAGCGTGATCGACACAGACACCCCAACAGACAACGCACCCGACGTGATCATCCACAGAAAAGCGGTCCTAGAGCGCGTCTGGCTCAATTGGTTTCATATCCTGCGGCCTGGAAGAAGTTGTAGCACTCGTCTGGGGTGAACATGTCGCAGACTGCGC
>NZ_JBQFQS010000021.1:0-32522 GCF_056537005.1 Ruegeria sp. CH6
ATCTTGCTGATCACCGTCACATTAATACTGAACCCCCGATAAAAACCGTTGTCAGCGGTCTTGATCGGAAGTTCCGAAAGAGGTGGCTTTAGCGCCATAATCAACGTCTCCCTGTTGTTGATTTTGCAGATTTAGCTATCTGATTGCTTTTGGCTGATTGCCGAATTTTTCCCGGGAGCCCACCTAGAACAACGACGCAGCTGTCATGCTTCGCCGGTCTCGGTGAGTCCGGGGAGTTAGACCTGTTCCGTTCGCTCTATTCGGCTGCAAGCGCCAGTTTATGCACGTGAATCTCGTTGATCGGATGGCTTTCAGCTCCGATCACCCCAGGACGGGAATGACGATACAATGACCGCCAGTAGGGCTGGATGATTGTGCCGTCATCCCGCATGAACTGTTCGATCTTTTTCATATGTACACGCCGGGTCTCTGCATCGGCGATGGCCGAAGCTTCTTCCAGCATCGCATCAAACTCAGCACTCGCCAAACCGGTCTCGTTCCACGCCACGCCTGACTTATAGGCAAGCGTTAGAACCTGAACGCCCAAAGGTCGGTGCCCCCAATCGGTTGAACTGAACGGGTATTTGTTCCAGTCATTCCAGAAGGTGTTGCCCGGCAACACCGTGCGTTTGACGTTCAGACCCGCATCGCGCAACTGGGCAGCCAATGCGTCTGTCGTGTTGCGGCGCCAGTCATCATCGATCGAGAAAATCTCATGCTCGTAGTCGAGCATGCCAGCTTCTTCCAACAAGGCCCGCGCGCCTTCGATATCGATTTCAGGGGCACCAATATCAGCATATTCAGGATGAATGGGGCAAACATGATGGTTTTCGCCCAATGTCCCGCGGTTAGCATAGCCCAGTTCCAACAAAACCGCGTTGTCGCAGGCCATCGCCAGCGCGCGACGAACGCTTGCATCGGCATAGGGTTTCACACCGTCAACCTCGGCATCGCGGTTTGTGCGCAGAACCATGGTATTCGCCGAAACAGATTCACTTTGGTTCCAACCGATGCTTTCGTAGATATCGACAAACTCTCCGACCGTTTCATAGGTCATGTCGATCTCTTCTGCCTCGGCGGCCGCGAGGTGTGCGGCACCATCCGTGCCGTAGTCAATGAACTCAATCCGATCGAGATAGGCACCTTCGCCCCACCATTCATGATCGGTGTTCTTTTCCAGAACGACCTTCTCGCCAACCAGATACTCGACCAACTTGTAAGGACCTGTACCAACCGGATCACTCGCGGGATCACCGGACCATCCGTCGGGCACAATGGCTGCAGGATACTCAGTCACAGCCGGGATAATCGTGATGTCTGGCCGAGTCAGTTTTAGCTTAAGCGTCAGATTGTCGACGATCCCCAAAGCGCCATCTGCGGGGCCATCACCGGCGTCATTCTGTAAGGATCCCATGCGCGCGGCCATCGAGTTTCCTTCCCAAGTGCCGTCACACCAACGTTTGAAATTATAGGCCACATCTTTCGCGGTAAGCGTTCCTCGCCCATCGTTCCAGTTTACGTTTGGGCGTATGTGCAGAAGGTACTCCGTCGCATCGTCGTTGACTTCCCAGCTTTCCAATAGCCGGGGCTCGAATGTTCCGTCCGCGTTGTATTGCACCAGATATTCCAGAAATCCTCGGACAGTGTTGCCAAGCTGCGGCCAATTGTAGAGTGGCGGATCAAGCTGCGCGCGAACGACCTGTTGAATACGCACTGTACCACCGGGTTGAATATTTGTTGCGGCTCGCGCTGGCTGAGACAGACCAATAATCGAATAAGCAGCCGATGCAGACAGCCCAAGCGCTGTAGCGCGTGTCAGAAATTCACGACGGCTGAGTGTTCCGTCAGCCACCTCACCGGCATGCATAGCGATTGCTGGATGAATGGTCTGGTTGCGACTTTGTTTGGTCATCATTGGCTCCCGTGTTTCTCTCACAGGGCTGCTTGAGCGCCCGTTGACACAGTTTTTGGTATAAAAGTGCTTCTTTTTGCAGTAGCTGAGTAATTATGGATGACATTAGCAGGATTAATACCAGCCTAAGTCGTAACCTAGTGGCACTTTATGCATTCGAAATGGTTGCGAAACATGGGAACTTCACGAGCGCCGGAGAGGCTCTTGGCTTGACGCAGTCCTCGATCTCGCAACGGATCAAGGGTTTGGAGGTCGATCTGGGCGTGGTGCTTTTCAAACGAGAGCACCGTGGTGTTTCACTGACTCACGAAGGGCTCAGGCTTCTTAATGTGGTCAGACCCGCAATGACACAAATGGGTTATGCGGTTGGGTCTTTGCTTGAGCGCAAAACCAAGCCCAGAGTTCGGATATCAGCCGATTTTGCGTTTTCTACTTTCTGGTTGCTTCCGCGTCTGGGTTATTTGCGAGAGGAAATCGGTGACGAAATCGAAATTCAGATTCTGGCCTCAACCGTACCGCCCGGTCTGGATGATACTGATTGCGATATTCGGATCCATGTCACTCCCAAAGAGCAGATTAAAGCCGATGAAATATTACTTTTGGAAGAGGTGGTCGCCGCCGTTTGCAGTCCACAGCTATTAGAAAAGATTGGACCAATTGGTTCTTCCGCCGATTTGTTGGACGCTCAACTTCTGAGTTTGTCGAAACCTGCGACCGCAGCTTGGCAAACTTGGCAAGGATGGTTTGATACCTTGGGCGTAACGGGTGAAAGAAAGAAAAATTACATAAGCTTCAACAACTATGACATGGTCACCCAGGCTGCTTTGTCTGGCGATGGTGTCGCTTTGGGGTGGATTGGTCTGATAGACGATTTGCTCAAGAAAGGTTCGCTGGTTACCGTCACGAATGACATAGTTGCCAGCGACGCCGGCTATGTAATGTCACGAAGCAATGCCGACTCGGGCCGCGGACCTAAACTTGTTTTCGACTGGATCGCAGATCAAGTTCTCACAGCTTCTTCGACATAGCACATGTCAGGTGTGCGGTCGAACGTGGTGCTTTGCCGAACTCGGCTCGAAGAACTTCAATGCAGACGCAACTACCAAGCATTTCTGGTGGAAAGCAGAAGCTCAATGCGAAAGCAACGATGCTACACAGTCATTGGCAAACCTAATGAGGTAGTTGGCTCATGCCCCTAACCCGCTTCACCATGCGCCATGCTGCAGGTGTTGAAGTCTGCTTTATGGGGTACGTAACTCTGCGCTCAAGACCTGTCCTTTTCGGGCCGATGGTGCGGTTCACGACCAGAAAAGAGAGCGACAGGCATGTCTTGCTTGAGCGACGCACCTAAAGCGCATGAATCACACAAGATGCTCAATCTCACCTATCTCAAAGCCCGTCGCCCGGCGTCTGCTGAACCCACCCACCACCGCGTGTCAGATCAGTGATTACCTTGGTACCCGCGCATTAGTCGTCACCCGCCCAAGTGTTGCATGTCTGCTCGGGAACCGAGTTTATGATGCGGATTGGTTCAGTGACGCTCTTATAGGCAAAGAGATCATTTTCCGCAGGCTCAAGGGCTGGTGGGGTGTCGCAACCACATGCGACAGATGATCGAATTTTGAGTATCCGCCACCGCCCCGCAACCATTGCCATCTTCTGGATATGAACCCTGCGCTCAGGCTTCAAATACTGGATCTCAAAAATTGAAACCTACAAACAGCTGGGCAGAAAGGCTGTCATCCGATTTGACAACAGGGCTGTCTGCGGCATCACCCAACAGCTTGGAATATGTCGCAATCCCGGTCAGGCCCCAGTTTTTGCCCAGTGGCTTGGCAAAGCCAAATTCGACATTCACGGATTTGAAACCTGAGCCGGCTGAATAGGTCTGCAATCCCGAACGGGCTGACTGGGTGGGCGTAACACCAAAAAAGGACTGGTTGTAGTTGCCGTCTGCCCAATCAGCCGAAATACCACCGATCAGCGCGAGACCCCTTTCATCGACGGTGTCGCTGATATTGGTGCCGGTAGGCAGCAACAGGCCCCTGACAACACCAAATGGAACTTCACTTTGCAGGCCAAAGGATACCAAAGTGCCTTCGGAACCGGACAGAAACTTTTGCACGTCCGCAGTAGCAACAACGCCGCCCAGATCATACTGGGTGCCCAGTGACAACACTGCTCCGTCATCGATATCACCCAGCCCGTACAGGTAGGTGCTGTCGCTTTCCTTACGCCCACCGCCATAACCGACAGCCGCGGACAGCCGAAAGCGCTCCTCGTCTACGACAAATACGCCAAGACCCTGCGGACCCACCAGAAAACGATTGCGGTAGACTATCTGAAAGCCGGGCAATGCCTCTGTCTTGTAGCGATCCGACCCTTCATATTCGGGTTCATACCCGACGCCTGCGCCGATGAAAAAGTCCCAGTCACCCCCATCATCTTCGTCGCCATATCCGCCGATATCCTGAGCATGTGCAGTGAGGGGTCCGGCAATGGCCGCAACCGTGATGGCGACGCGCAAGCGTGCCGGTGAAGAAAAGGTCATGATCTTCCTCAGTTCTGATTTTCGTTGGGGGTAAATTCGGCGCAATGTGTCTGCAAAGTTTGCCGACAAGAGGCTAAATTGTAATTGTTTGTCACAGTGGTATTGCAGTTGCAGACTGATTTGCGGGATTGCGTTGTATCCGGTCCCTGAGGCCCAACATCACCGGGACAATCAGCAGAGTGATCACGGTGGCAAACAACAGTCCGAATGCAAGAGACACCGCCATGGGGATCAGGATTTGCGCCTGTTCAGAGGTCTCCCAAACCAGTGGTGCGAGCCCGACAAATGTTGTTACCGATGTCAGCAATATGGCCCTGAACCTGGCGACACCGGCATCTGTGATCGCCTCGACATATCCCAGACCTTCGTCGCAACGAACGCGATAGCGGCTGGTCAGGACCAGTGCGTCATTCACAACAACACCGCTAAGCGCGAGGATGCCAAAGAAGGACAAAAGGGAGATCGGGATACCAATAATCAGATGCCCCAGAATGGCGCCAACGATGCCAAATGGAATGGCACACATGATCACAATCGGATCCAGATAAGATCGCAACGGAATCGCCAGCAGGGCGTAGATCGTCAACAGAGCAAGGCCAAACCCACTGATGAGTTGCAGGGTTGCAGCGCTTTCCTGTTCGGCCTCGCCCGCGATTGTAATGCTCTGCCCCGGAATGTCCGATTGCAGGGCAGGAAAAATCGACGTTTGCAGATGATCCAGAACCGCCTGAGGTGTGGTGATTTCCCGATCAACTTTCGCACTCAGGGTCAGAACACGCTGACCGTCGATGCGTTCAAATTGTTGCTGAGTTTCACGCGCGGTTACCCGTGCTACGCTGGTCAGCGGGATGATCCCGCCTGACGGGGTCGGGATCAGCACGCGGTCCAAATCGCTCTGCGTGTTTCTGGCGTCACGTGGGAACCGGACTCTGAGGCTCACTTCATCTTCACCACGCTGAATCTTTTGCGCCTCAAACCCATAAACGCTGTTCCGCAATTCTGAAATAAGGCTCAGGTTGGTGATCCCCAGCCGCTCACCCAATGGCAAAACCTCGAACCCCAGTTCGATCACACTGTTGTCCAGGTTTGTTCTGATATCGTTGACCCCTCCGACCTCTTTCAGGGACTGGGCTAAGGTCTGCATCGCTTGTTCATTTCTAACCGGGTCTGCATTGCTGAGCTCAATGCGCAGATCCTCGAAATCATCGTCATCTGTATAGAAGTTGAGCTGTGTGACCACGGCAGGTGATCGCGACGCCGCCCGCCAATCCGCGATGAAGTCGGCAGCAGAAAAACTGCGGCTGGTGCTGCTGGTCAGTTCGACGGTCATCTGCACCTCTTCCGCGCGGGTTGACGAGGTGTATCGGTTCAGAATGGGGGTTTCTTTCAACCCGTAACGTTGCTGATACAATTCTCCGGTTTGCACCAGGCTTTCCTCGAACAGTTGCGCCACGTCACGGGTTCTTGCAGAGGGCGTGCCACTTTCCAGCGTGACGCTCAAATAGACCTGCGAACTGTCACGTTCGGGAAAAAACTGCGTTGATACGATGCCACGTGTTACCAGTCCAATTGCTGCGACAAAGATCGCAAGCGCCACCATGAATGAGGCGGTCAGGTTGGTCACGGCCGTCCTGAGAATGGGAAGATAGGCCCGCTTCACAACCCAGCTCAGCGCGTTGTCGATTGCTTTCTGGAGGCCAGCCCAGATGCGGGTCAGGCGGTTTTGAGGCTTGCTGTTACCAAGCCTGAGATGGGCAAGATGTGCGGGCAGGATCAACTTGGATTCAACCAGTGAAAACAGCAGGCAGACAATCACTACAACGGCGATGATTTTGAACGGCCCCCCAAAGTCACCGCTGATCATTGTGAGCGGAAAGAATGCAGCCACCGTCGTCAGCACACCGAATGTGGCGGGTGTAGCGACCTCTAGCGCGCCCCGAACAGCGGTTTCGACCCCTCCCCCATCACGTTCCTTGTGCGCATAAATGTTTTCGCCAATGACAATCGCGTCGTCGACAACAATGCCCAGGACGATAATGAAGCCGAAGGTCGTCAGATCATTCAGCGAATAGTCAAACCCTGTCGGCCCCAGAACATACAGGGTCCCGGCAAATGAGATCGGAATGCCGACCGCCACCCACATCGCAACGCGTATGTTGAGAAACAGTGCCAACATTACAAACACAAGACCCATCCCGATCAGAGCATTGCGGGACATCAGCGCCAGACGGTCACGAATATTCTTGGCCTCGTCCGACCAGGTCTCTAGCGCGACGCCGTTGGGAATGCGGCCTTCACCCTGCATCGTGTCAATGTGGGCCGTGACACTATCCGACGCGGCCGTGATACTGTCCTTTCCGGTCAGCTGCACATCCAGCCTGATCGAGGGTTGGCCATTGTAGATCGATATCACCGGGTCTTCGGCAAACCCATCTACGATTTCGGAAATGTCGCCAAGGCGAACCACGCCCCCTTGGGGAGATGAGCGGACGACCGTGCGCTCAAGCTCACTGCCGTAATAAGCCTGATTTCGGCTTTGCAGAATAAAAGTCCCTCGCTCGGTCTCGAGCGATCCGGCGGACAGATTGACCGAGCGACCCCGAACCGCGTTGGCAACCTCATCAAAGGTGACGCCATAGGCCCGCATCTTGTCTTCGCTCAACTCGACCGTGATCTCATAACCCAGCGCCCCTTCGGTGATGACTTTGCTGATCGTAGGCAGTGACAGCAATTCACGGCGGATACGGCGCGCGGCTTCCTTGAGCGTCCTGTGATCCGCATGACCCGAGACCTGAACGTGGATGACATGGCGATCTTCCTGCTCGGCCGCGATCGTGGTTTGATCAACCTGTGTCGGAAAGGTACTGATGGCATTCACACGCGCTTCGATGTCGTCCTTGAGGCGATCCAGAGAGTAGCCATCGACACTTCTGACACTCACCGTGGCTTCGCTGGAAGTGACAGTAGATGTAACCTCTTTGATCCCGGCCACGCCGCTGATTGCCTGCTCGACCTTGATTGCCGCACCTTCCTCGACATCGCTTGGCGAGGCACCGTCAAAGGAAACCGTAACTGTGACCGTGCGCGGGTCCGAGGCCGGGAACCCCTCGGTCCGCATGTTAAGGCCGGTGGTCAGTCCCATTACAAGGATCGTGACCATCAACAGGTTCGCAGCCACCGGGTTGCGGGCAAACCATGCAATCCAGCCCTTGTCTTGGCCACCGGTCATTGCCCGGCACCGTTTTCGGCGAGGTTCAGGGTATCTGTTTCGCTCATGAGCACCGGGGAAACTGCAGTGCCGTTCAAAAAGTTACGACTGGGCGGGGTCAGTCGCAATGTTGGCGGCCAATCGGAGCCCGGCGCGACAAAAGTGCGATCCCCCTGACTGAACACTGGTACCACCGGCATGCGGCGCAGCTGATTGTCAAAATCCACGTGCCAAACTGCACCATCGCGTCCGATCAGAGCGCGTGGAATTCCGATCAGATCCTCATAGCTGCGCCCATCCACTTCGGCGCGCAGGAACTGGCCCGGCAAAAGCCCGTTCGGCTCCTTTACCGAGACGATCAGCTCAATCCAGCGATTGGTCGCGTCGATGCGCTGTCCGACGCGTTCAACAACACCCTGCCATTCCCGGCCAGATTGGGTCGCGATCAGACGTACCCTGTTGCCGATCGGGCTGGACAGCCGCGCTGCCTCGGCCTCAGTCAGGGTCAGGACCACATCCATTTTCTGGGTGTCATAAAGCTCGACGACCTCATCACCCGATTGCAACAGGTCACCGGGCCCGACCGAACGCTTGAGAATGGCACCGTCAAATGGGGCAACGATGCGGGTCTGATCCAGAACATAGCGCGCCCGGTCCGCGGCCAGTCGCGCAGCGTTAAGGTCCGCGCGCGCCTCCTCGAGCTGAGGCAGGCGCAAAACCAGCGGGTCGGGATCACTCTTGTACCCGGCAGCGTCCCAGTTTTCCTGTGCAATCCTGGCGCGCTGTTCCTCTTCGGCCAGAGCGCGACGTGCGGTAGCCAGTGCAGTGGTGCGATTGGCAAGATCAAGTTGCTGGCCGGTATTTTCAATCTCGGCCAGAACATCGCCCTTTTGCACCAGAGCACCCACCAGTGCGGCGTCGGCAACCTGCGTAACCCGGCCACTGGTTTCAGCACGCAAGCTGATCTGCCAACGTGCCCGGGCCTGCCCAAACACGGTCAGGACGTCCTGCTGGTGCGAGGCACGCAACACGTGAACGTCAACTTGCTGTCCTGTTGTCGCCGTGTCATTGAGGGCCTGAGGAACCGGTTCGGGTTCATTTCCACTTGCAACGAATACGATGGCTGCAAGCAATGCCAATCCTGCGAATAAAAGCTTCATTTTATACCTCTTTTCCCAGTGCCAGGGCCAATGTGACGCGATTGCTGAGACGTGCGGAGCGGACCGCCAGTAGTTGCCCGCGAATGTCGAAAACGGCATTTTGCGCATTGAGCAGTTCGAGAATGCTGGTCAGCCCGGCCTGATAGCGCGTTTCAAACAGGTCCGCGGTGGTTCTGGCGTGTTCGACTGCCTTGCGAAGCTCTGCCTCACGCCCCCGTAGCAAACGTTCCTGATCAAGGGCCTGTTCCACCTCGGAAAAGGCGCGCAAGGCGGTTTGCAGATAGGTGATCCAGGCCTGATCAGCGCGGTTTCGCGAGGCGAGAATTTCAGTTTTCCGGCGGCTGCCATCAAAGACCGGCGCGGTCAGCTGACCCGACAAAGTCCAGATAGTGGCACCGCTGAGAAGGTCCGAGAAGTCTGACGTCGTTGACCCCAATGATCCTGTCAAGCTGATCTGTGGCAGAAGGTCTTTCTGGGCGACGGAAATCCGTTTGTCCGCCGCTTCAACCCGCGACCATGCCGCCCGCAGATCAGGGCGATTGGTCAGAACACTGGCCGGTACACCTGCTCGTGGCGCGGCACCAATTCGGGGCAGACGGGGCGCACCCTTGATCATCGCGTCGGGATATTCACCAAGTAACAGCTCCAGCACCCGGGCCGCCTCATTTCGTGTACCCTGATTGGCCAGCAATACCTCTTGCGACAGAGCCACATCGCGGCGAATGGCCGACAGATCATCCAGAGATCCCACCCCTGCGCGATAGTCGCGCCGAACGAATTCCTCGCGCTGTTTCAAAGCTGCAAGGCGGCTGGATTCCAGTGCTACGGCCTGAGAGGCGCGGGCATATTCGAACCAGCCCTGCATGACCTGCGCCGCGATCGAGGCGCGGACGGCCTGTAGCTGATCAGCCTCGGCAGATGCGTCGAGGCGCGCGGCAGATCTACTATCGCGCAATCGGCCCCAGACATCTGCCTCCCAACTGACATCGAGCGACGGCCTGGAAGTTCCACCGGTTGGACCGCTGCCCCCTGTGCGGGTGTTGTTAAATGAGCCGGAAACACTAGGCGACAGCGATGCACCCACAATTCGGGCATTGAATCCGGCCAGCTCCATCTGCCGGGCAGCCAGCTGAACATCGGGATTGTTCTGCAAGGCGCGGTTCACGATACCCGTCAGCTGGGCATCGTCGAACAGGTCGTTCATCCCCTTGATCAGCGCTGTCGGGCCGCTCTGCCCGGCGGCAAATTGCGCAGGTGGCTGCAACACGGCCTGCGCATTGCGGTCCGGGGGCGGCGTGAACTCTGCGCAGCCTGTCAGCACCAGAGTAAGGGCGCCTGTGATCAGATATCTTGACTTCATGCCGCCTACCTAGGCAGCGGTTGTCGCCGGTGTTTGTCAGGGAAAACGAAAATTGTATCAAACTGTATCAGCATCCCGCGTTGAGGCATTTTGATACATAACGGCGTTTGCATACCGCAGTCGCTGCGTTATGCCCGTAAAAACCCAGAGCCAACCGTCCGGATATATGTCTAACCAGCACCTTCTCATCGTTGACGACCACCGCAACATCCGCGAGCCATTGGCCGAGTTCATTCGCAAACACGGATACCGTGTCAGTCAGGCAGCCAATGGTCAGGAGGCGTTTGCCGTTCTCAGGCGCGAGGAAATCGATCTGGTCATCCTCGATATTCTCATGCCGGGCGAAAGCGGGCTGGATGTCTGCCGTCGTATTCGCGAGACAATCGGTACTCCGGTGATCCTGCTGACAGCGGTGTCCGACGACATGGACAAGATTATCGGTCTTGAGATGGGTGCAGATGATTATGTCACCAAACCCTTTAATCCGCGCGAACTGGTGGCGCGCATCAAGGGTGTCTTGCGCCGCGCAAACGCGCTGCCGCGCACATACTCCAAGCTCGAGGCCGGATCGATCCGGTTTGGCGACTGGCTGCTGAATACCAACACCCAGACATTGACCAATGACAGGGTGCCCGATCAGACTACGGAACTGAGCAGCATCGAGTTTCGTCTTCTAACCACGTTTCTGCGCCACCCGCGCATTCTGATGACCCGCGATCAGCTGCTGGATCATGTCAGCAATCGCACCGCCACAGTGTTTGACCGCAGCATCGATAATCAGGTCAGCCGACTGCGCCGCAAAATCGAAACCGACCCCAAAAAACCGCGATACATCAAAACAGTCTGGGGTGGCGGATATCTGTTTTCGTGTGACGTGATTAAGATATGAAATGGCGCCCCAAAACGCTGGCGGGTCAGTTCCTGGTCCTGATGGTCGGCTCGGTCATGCTGGCGCAAGTGCTGATGCTTGCCACTTTCATGGTCGAAACAGACGGCAAGATTGATCAGTACGAGCGGACCTATGTCCTTGGCCGGATCGCTGCCGTTTATAAATCAAGCACCCATATGAGCCACGAAGAGCGTGAGCATCTTTTGAAGAACGTGTCCAATCCTGACATTGTCTTTAGCCTTAGGCTCCAGCCCCGCGGGGTTCCGCTTGAACAATCAGATGAGGAAGTTCTGAGAGGATTGCGTGAGTTTCTCGACGCGCCAATCCAGATCGCATCCCAACCCGTCAACCTGTGGGACATCATTCGGTTCTGGTATCAGGATGCAGAAGAAAACTGTTTTCTACTGCTGACTGAATCCCTGAGATCATCGGATTGCCCCTATTGGGAAGCATTTGTGAGGTATGATGATGGAAGCTGGTTATCAGCTGTCGGCCCACCTTCTCCCGAGGCACCGGTGTTGCTGGCGCCTGTGATTTTTTCGGTGTTCCTGACAATCATCGGGATCACCATAGTTGTCGCACTCGTCACGCGCCGACTGACAGCCCCCTTGCGCGAGCTCTCAAGCGCAGCAGATCTGGTCGGCCGTGGTGAAGATATCGACCCCCTGCCCGAGACCGGACCGCGCGAACTGTCGTCGGTGATGACTGCCTTCAACACGATGCAGGAACGCACCCATCGTTTCATTCAGGACAGAACGACCATGCTGGCGGCAATCAGCCACGATCTGCGTACTCCGATCACGTCACTTCGGCTGCGGGCAGAGTTCATCGAGAATGAAAAGCTACAGGGTCAGGTGATCGAGACACTCGATGACATGCAGACAATGGTCGAAAGTTTCCTGACCTTTGCCAAACAGGACATCAGCGAAGAGAAACTGCAAGAGTTCGATCTGGTTGACATGCTCAATGCAATGGCGACCGAAACCAAAGGCATGGCATTTACGTCTTCGGTTGAAACCTGTCTCTATCTCGGTCGCAAGGTGAGTATTCGACGGGCTTTATCCAACCTTGTTGGCAATGCCATCAAATATGGGCACGAAGCTCGGGTCCGGCTTGAAGTAGACGAAAAACGCGTTTGCATCACAATCGAAGACAGTGGCGATGGCGTGCCTGAAGACAGGTTCGAAGAGATTTTCACCCCATTCACCCGCCTAGATCAAGCGCGTTCGGTCACCGAAGGTTCAGTTGGTCTGGGGCTGTCGATCGCACGTTCGATCGTACGTAAACACGGTGGTGACCTTATCCCGTCAAATCTGGAGCGCGGGTTTCGGATCACAGCAATTTTGCCGCTGTAACATCAAAACAGACGTTGTCTTTCCCTCTACTAGGAAGGGAAACACGCTTGATCTGGTTAAGGAGCAGCAAGGTTCTGTCGCAAGATTATCACGGAATAAAAACATCAACGTTGGAGACGGAGCCTTCGGCGCACCGAAAGCCCTCGTCATACTTTGCGATACGATTTCGGACTAGTCGACAGCCAGCTCTGTGATTTCCCTGCGGAATGGCAAGGCATCACCGATATCCGGCCCGTCCAGTTCACGTGCATATCGATGACCCGCATAGGTCGCCCAGGCAATCGGACCCGGAGCGCTTGCATCGCCCACAATCTTCACCGACTTGATCCCAGCGTCATTCCATTCGGAACGCCGCTGCAACAAGTCTTCGTAAATGCTGTCATTACCAAGTCTGGAAGCAACCATGACAACGGCATCCGCTTCGATCTTCCTGGTCCGGTCTGTATAAGTACAGTTCGAAACCACGTGATCTTTGTGCACTTCGGTGATGCCTTGGTTCAGAACAATCTCAACACCGGCCTCAACCAACCGCGGATGGATGGCAACCTGTTCCAGCGTATTGTTGGTCCAGTCGCTGACATAGGCTGACGGCGTCACCAATGTCACCTGCGCACCGTTCTTGGCAAGAAGCTCTGCCAGAACACCACCCATGTAGTAATGGTCGTCGTCGTAAACTACGATGCGGCCAGATGGGATAGTACCATCCATCAGATCATCCGGAGTAAGCACAGTCGCCCCTTCGGAAATTGGCATGGGGACAACGTGCTGACGCGATACTCCGTCCCGTCGCCAGGTCGAACCGGTCGCGATGCAGATGTTCTCGAACCCGAACTCAAGGATACTGTCTGCATCCAGTTCGCTCTCACGATAGATTTCGACATTGGGCCGCTGCTGCAATTGGTATTCGCGGTAGTCCACGACCCGCCCCCAGGCGCTGAGCCCCGGCAAGGTGCGTTCGCGGGTAACGCGACCACCAATCACATCTTTTGCTTCGGCAACGGCGACATCATAACCCCGGCGACTAAGCGCCCAGGCCGCTTCAAGCCCCGCAGGACCCGACCCAACGATCAAAACGTTGGAGCTGTCGCCTTTGTCATTCATCTTTTCAGGGTGCCAACCTTTGCGCCACTCCTCCATGAAAGTCGGATTCTGTGTGCAGCGGCTGATCGACATAGTCATGTCACCAGTGATGCAGATGTTACAACCGATGCACTCGCGAATATCATCAATCCGGCCTTCCTCGACTTTTTTCGGCAGGAAAGGGTCTGCAATCGAAGGGCGTGCGCAACCTATGAAATCCAGCGTGCCGGACTTGATCATCCGGGCCATCACGTCTGGTGAAGTGAAACGACCAACGCCAACGATAGGCTTGTCGGTCAATTCGTGAATACCGCGTACAAGCTGTTCCTGTGCCGCCTCTTCCTTGAACCGCGACGGCCCCGAGCAATCTTCCCAGGTGCCTTGCGCCAGATCCCAGAGATCGGGCAGGTCCTTGTTCATTTCAATATAGTCGCGCACTTCTGCGTTCGAAAAACCCAGTTCACCGATTGTTTCGTCCAACGACACCCGCAACGTAATCGCCATTGTATCGCCGACAGCATCGCGCATGTCCGCAATGACTTCCTGACTGAACCGGGCACGGTTTTCCAGGCTGCCACCATATTCATCGCTACGCTGGTTGGTGGCGCGGCTCAGGAAGTGCTGGAATATGCCAAACCCATGCGCGCCATAGAGGCAGATGAGATCAAAGCCAGCCTCTTTTGACCGTTTCGCTGCGTTCACGAACCAGCGACGCAAATCCCTGATATCCGATTTTGACAACGCCCGTGCCTGCACCGGGTCGTTGGTAAAGGTCCGAATTGGCAGGGCGGAGGGTGCCAATGGAACCTCTTTTGTGTACAGGTTCGGCCCGTTGATGCCCGAATACGCCAGCTGAATACCGGCCAGCGCGCCGTGGGTTTTCATCTTTTCCGACATTTTGCGCAGCTGCGGGATGTCCTTGTCCTCCCACAGGCGCAGTTCGATGAAAGGCGTGATTTCCGAGGTATGATGCATCTCGCACTGTTCGGTGAAGATCACGCCCCAACCACCCTCGGCCTTGATCCCGCGCATGGCAGCAGCAGCGGACGGATCGCGATAGCCACCACCATTACAATGTGGCACCTGATAAAAGCGGTTCTTGGCAGTCAGTGGGCCAATTTTCATTGGCTCGAACAGAACATCGTAGCGTGGATCACGCATGCTGGATCTCCCTTGGACATCTGGCGGGGTGATCTCCACTTGGCGTTTCCGGATCCGGGCTTTCATGGCCGCAACCGCGTCAGCTGGATTTATACCCCTGTTATGTGCAATAAATCCTAATTCATCTCATATTTAGGGGTATATACCCCCAGAGAGGTATGAATTGGCGAACCAGTCTCCAGCCCCTGATCTTCTGGCAGCGGCTATTCTTGCAATTGAAACACAGGCTTTTCCGCAGGAACTGCACAGTTGGTTGGCCAGGACCTGTCGTTTCGACAACATCACGATCCTGGCTTTTTTCGAGAATCAGGAACCCGAGGTTTTTCTGACTCACGCTTCCGAAGGACGTGTATTCGAACGGATCGGGAGCCACTATGTAAACGGGGCCTATCTGCTGGATCCATTCTACGGACTATTCCGGAAAGGTACGCGTGATGGCCTCTACCGGTTGGCAGATGTGGCGCCGGATCAGTTTCAACGCAACGAATACTATAAATCCTATTATGAACGCACCACGTTGGTGGATGAACTGGCATTCTATTGCAGCCCCTCTCCGGGCGTTGGCGTGACAGTCTGCATCGGCCGGGACGCAACCACCGCGTCAAAGTTTTCATCGCGCGATATTGCCAGCGCACGTCACATAGCGCCGGTTGTCAACGCTCTGGTCAGAAAGAACTGGCGTAAACTCTGTTCAGCGAATGACAGATCGCCGGAAAGCACGGTTGAGTCTCTGCGTGACCGGCTATCGGCTGAAAAAGACATCTCCCTCAGCGCACGACAATCAGAAATAGCGTTGCTGATCCTGCAGGGGCATTCATCTATTTCTATTGGTCTGACCTTGGGGATCAGCCCGCAGACCGTAAAGGTCATTCGCAAGCAATTATATAAGAAATGCCAGATTTCATCTCAGGGCGAACTTTATTATCTGATCGCACCGTTTCTGTCTCAGATCCGTTAACCCCTGCGGAAACATGCAGGAAATCTACCAGATTAGTCACAGCCTAACTAAGGGTAAGTTAGACAGTAATTTCGCCTGTTTTGAAGTTGTGAAATTTTATCCCTGAAACGCGCTAGGCGTGCTGGACCGGCACGAAAATCCACGAACAGGTGGAGCCAAGATGTCGAGGTTCAGGCCTAAAACAGGGTCTGTTTCCGCTGTCGGTATTTGGTTGTTTTCTCGTTTGTCCGCCCATTCAGCGGAGCGAGAAGTGCCAAATCGGCTTGGTCCGGCTTTCAAGCCGTCATCGGTCCTATGGACCGGCCGAGAACATAAAAAGGGAACCAAAAAATGGCATTGGAGAGAACGGACACGCTGGTTGTTGGCGGGGGTCAGGCAGGGATCGCTCTGAGCGAACACCTGGGAAAAAACAATGTGCCCCATCTTGTGCTGGAAAAGAACCGCATCGCCGAAGCGTGGCGAACGGGGCGTTGGGATGCGCTGGTTGCGAATGGACCGGCTTGGCATGATCGCTTTCCCAATCTTGATTTCAAAGGGGATGACCCTGACGCATTCGTGACCAAGGACCGGGTTGCCGAATACCTTGTAGAATACGCCGAAATGGTCGACGCACCAATTCGTGAAGGCATCGAGGTCCTCAAGGCTGAACGCCTTCTGGGTGAAGGCGGGTTCCGTGTTGAAACTTCTGCAGGAGCAATTGAGGCAAAACGCATTGTTGCGGCGACCGGTGCATTCCAACACCCTGTCATTCCACCAATCGTTCCCGAGACCGCAGGTATCGAGCAACTGCATTCCTTCTACTACAAGAACCCAAGCCAGCTGAAAGAAGGCGCTGTGATGGTTGTTGGCGCCGGTTCGTCAGGTGCCCAGATCGCGGATGAGCTGAACCGTGCTGGCCGCAAGGTGTTCCTGTCGGTTGGTCCGCATGATCGGCCTCCGCGCCGGTACCGTGGGCGCGACTTTGTCTGGTGGTTGGGTGTTCTGGGCCTGTGGGACATGGCAGCGATGAAACCCGGTACCGAGCATGTCACGATATCGGTCAGCGGCGCGTATGGCGGCCATACGATGGATTTCCGCCGTCTGGCAGGTGAAGGCGTGACTCTTGTCGGCCTGACTCAGAGTTTCGAAAACGGCGTGCTGAGCTTTGCTGATGACCTTCAGAAAAACGTCGCCGCCGGAGACGCGAACTATCTCGAAATGCTCGATGCAGCAGATGCCTATGTAGACCGCACCGGGCTAAACCTGCCCGAAGAGCCCGAAGCGCGACAGTCCTGGCAAGATCCCGATTGTCTGACCAATCCGCTTGCATCAATCGACCTTGCCAAGGAAGGCATTACCACAATCATCTGGGCAACAGGCTTCCGTCAGGATTTCAGCTGGATCAAGGCAGATGCTTTTGACGAACGGGGCGCTCCAATCCATCAGCGCGGGGTTTCGGTTGAGCCGGATATCTATTTCCTGGGGCTGCCATGGCAGTCGCGCCGCGGATCAACCTTTATCTGGGGCGTATGGCATGATGCAAAGTACATCGCAGACCAGATCGCAATCCAGCGGGCCTATCAGGACTATGACGGTGAAGCGGCCATCGTTTCCACCGCCGCTGAATAACACCGAATATCAGGATACCAAAATGGCCCACACCCGCTTTCGCAAGTTCAACACATCGGATACCTATCCGGAGCAGCACTTGGACAACGACCTGTGCCAGGCTGTCGTGACCCAAGGAGGCAAAACAGTCTACCTGCGCGGCCAATGCCCACAAAATCTGGACGATGCCGTCAACATCGACAGCCACGACCCGGTCGAGCAAACCCACAAGGTCATGCAGAACATCCGTCAATTGATCGAAGAGGCCGGCGGTTCGATGGAACATCTGGTCAAGGTGGTCGTCTATATCACCGATGTCCGCCATCGCGAGGCGGTGTATCGCACTATGGGCGAATACATCAAAGGCGTGCATCCGGTCTCGACCGGTCTGGTGGTTCAGGCTTTGGCACGCCCTGATTGGCTGGTCGAAATCGACGGCACCGCTGTCATTCCCGATTGATCAGTTCAGCTGATCAGAACAACCGGGCCGCGCCCCTCTCCCCTTCGTCGCGGCCCGGTTGCGAACTCGTATCTAGCAGGAGATTTGCATGACCTTTTCTCTGGTCGCTCGCTGCCCGGACTCCGGTATGTTCGGGTTGGCAATTTCATCTTCTTCACCTGCTGTCGCTGCACGCTGTTCGTTTGCGCGCGCAGGTGTCGGGGCTGTGGCGTCACAGAACGTGACGGACCCCAGCCTTGGCCCTTTGGCACTGGACTTGATGGAACAGGGTCTTTCGGCACCCCAGGCAGTTGAAGAAGTCAAGAAGCGCGGAAGTTTCATCGAGTATCGACAGGTTTTGGCGGTAGATTCCCAAGGGCGGACAGCCATTCATTCGGGTCCGAATTCATTGGGGATCTGGACGCAGGCGCAGGGTGAAAACGTCGCTTCTGGTGGGAACCTGTTGGACAACGATGGCGTTCCACAAGCAATCGTCGACGGATTTCTTGCGTCGTCGGGTCATATTGGCGATCGGTTGATTGCAGCAATGCAGGCTGCTTTGGCGGCTGGCGGTGAGGCGGGGCCGGTCCATTCAGCAGGCATGAAGATCGTCGACAAGGTCAGCTGGCCTGTCGCCGATCTGCGCTGCGACTGGACCGAGGACTGCCCCATCGAAAACATCGCCACGGCCTGGGACATCTACAAACCGCAGCTGGACGCCTACATCCAGCGCGCGCTCGATCCGCGTGAGGCGCCATCTTACGGCGTTCCCGGAGACGAATAATCAGGGAGAAGACCATGTTGGACAATACGCACGAAGACTGGAAAGCCCGCGCGGCCAACCTCTCAATCCGCGGGCAGGCATTTATCGACGGTAAATTTGTCGACGCCGCATCCGGTAAGACTTTCGACAGCATAAACCCTGCAAACGGCGAAGTCCTGGCGCAGGTCGCCGAGGGCGACGCAGAAGACATAAATCGGGCCGTGGCGGCAGGGCGCAAGGCTTTTGAAGATGGCCGCTGGTCGCGCATGGCACCGGGCGATCGTAAGACCATTTTGCTCAAGCTCGCCGATCTGATCCGTTCAAACCTCGAAGAGATGGCCCTGCTTGATAGTCTGGACATGGGTAAGCTGGTGACCGATGCGGTGACCATCGACGCGCCGGGGTCTGCGCATTTCTTTCAGTGGTATGCTGAAGCAATCGACAAGATCTATGACGAAGTTGCCCCGACCGGTCCCGGTGATCTGGCCCTTGTGTCGCGTGTACCTTTAGGGGTGGTCGGCGCTGTCACGCCGTGGAATTTTCCCCTGGATATGGCGACCTGGAAAGGCGCCGCAGCACTGGCAGCCGGAAACTCGGTTGTATTGAAACCCGCCGAACAGTCACCTTTGTCCGCGCTGCGTCTAGCGGAGCTGGCTGCCGAAGCCGGTGTGCCTGATGGTGTATTCAACGTGGTGCCCGGATTTGGCGTCACCGCAGGCAAAGCGCTGGGTCTGCATATGGATGTGGATTGTCTTGCCTTCACCGGATCGACCGCAATCGGCAAGATGTTCATGCAATACTCTGGCCAATCCAACCTGAAACAGGTCTGGCCTGAAACCGGCGGTAAAAGCCCGAACCTGATCTTCGCTGATTGCGAGGATCTGGACGCTGCGGCCGACATGGCGGCCTTTGGCATTTTCTTCAATCAGGGTGAGGTTTGTTCGGCCAATTCGCGTCTTTATGTCGAGCGCTCGATCAAGGACGTGTTTGTCGAGAAGATGATTGCACGCGCGCAGGCCATGCAGCCCGGTGATCCGCTGGATCCGGCCTCAAAGATGGGTGCTATCGTGGATGAAAAGCAAACACAAGGCATCATGCGCTTTGTCGAGGAAGGCAAGAAAACCGCAAACCTTGTTGCTGGCGGTGAACGGGTCACCGTAGATGGAAAAGGCTGTTTCATTGCACCCACGATCTTTGATGATGTGAGCCACGACAATCCGTTGGCGCGCGATGAGATTTTTGGTCCTGTCCTGTCGGTTATATCCTTCGACAGCGAAGACGAAGCTGTTGCAATGGCCAACGACTCGATCTACGGGCTGGCAGCGTCTGTCTGGACCGACAACCTAAGCCGGGCCTGCCGGGTCTCGGATAAGCTGATGGTCGGCACGGTATCGGTAAACACAGTAGATGCGTTGTCCGCTCAGACCCCGTTTGGCGGCATGAAACAGTCTGGCTTTGGACGGGATTTGTCATTGCATTCCCTTGAGAAGTATACTGCTTTGAAAACAACTTGGATCAAGTACAAGGCTTGATCCTCGAACTTCAGGGATACGGCCTTGCCTTTCAGATACACTCTGCGCCAACTTGAATATTTCGTGGCTGTGGGAAAGGCTGGCAGCATCTCGGCCGCAAGCGAAGTCCTCAATGTTTCGTCGCCGTCGATTTCGGCGGCGATAAACCAATTGGAGGCCGAATTTGGTCTGGATCTGTTTGTTCGCGAACACGCCCGGGGCCTGTCGCTGACCAAAGCCGGTCACAAATTCCTAGAAAGAACCGAGTTTGTGCTGCGCGAAGTGGAGCTTCTGTCGACACTCGCCGGTGATATAACCGGCAAAGTTCAGGGCATCCTGTCAGTCGGCTGTCTGGTTACCTTTGCACAGATCGTCCTACCCGGGCTTCGTCGTGGTTTTGAAGAACTGTATCCCGATGTTCGTATCGAACAGCGCGAGCTCAATCAGGCGGATATCTTCAGTCAACTGCGCCGCGCAGAGCTTGATATCGCACTGACTTACGATCTTGATATTCCCGCAGATCTCAAATTTCTGCCATTGCTTGATCTGCCACCTTACGTCGTCTTGTATGAAGGGCACCCGTTCGCGCAGCGAGAAACGCTTTCCATAAGTGATCTGAAAGACTCGCCAATGGTGCTCTTGGATCTGCCCTATAGCAGCGACTATTTCCTGTCTTTCTTCCGTCAGGCGGATATCAAACCCAATGTGGCCGAACGCACCAGCGATATGTCGGTCATGCGCAGTCTGGTCGCAAACGGATATGGGTTCTCAATTGCCAACGTCCGACCGCTGAACAACTTGTCCCCGGATGGAAAAAAGCTGATTTTCGTACCATTGACCGGCGATCTGAGGCCAATGAAATTCGGGTTGCTCAAGGCACGGATCGAAAATGAAACCAACACCATGGCAGCATTCATAGACCATTGCAAAACCACGGTCGAAGCAGGAAATTTACCCTTTCTGCAAACCACTTCTGCCAGTTGATCAGCACGCATTGCAGTTCGATTTTTCCTAATCAGTAGTTTGGGTAATCCAGTTTTATGAATCTGACAGAGGCTTTAGACTGGAAACCCAGAATTGTGCCAAAGCACTCTGTATTAAATTACTCTGTTTGCCCCGAAGCGGATGGAGAAGAGCAACAATTAGGTTCAAACTGGCCTCAATCACATGACGACAACTTTAGATCTGCTCGACAAGCTAATAGCGTTTGACACTGTCAGTAAAAACTCGAACCTCGAGCTGGCCGCTTTTGTCGAGGACTATCTCGAACAACGTGGTTTTGCCGTGCATCGTATAACCGATCCATCCGGCGACAAGACAGGTCTCTATGCAGAAAAAGGGCCCGATGGCGATGGGGTTCTGCTTTCAGCCCATACAGACGTTGTGCCGGTCGAAGGGCAAAGCTGGACCAAAGATCCCTTCCGCCTAACGCGAGAAGGTAATCGTGTCTACGGGCGTGGGACTACGGACATGAAGGGCTACGTCGCCTCGGTCTTGTCTCTGGCTGATCGGGCAAAAGCGTCAAATCTGCGAGAACCGCTCAAGATTGTTCTGTCGTATGACGAGGAGGTTGGCTGCGTCGGTATTCAGCAAATGCTGGAACGCCTGGCTCCGATGCTTGGACAACCGCGCGCCTGTTTCGTGGGTGAACCGACCGAGATGCAGGTCGCGATAGGTCATAAAGGCAAGGCTGCGTTGCGGGCGATATGTCATGGCCAGAACGGCCATTCCGCACTGGCCCCCAACTTTGTGAACGCACTGCATTTGGCGACAGATTTTGTGTCCGAACTGCGCAGCTTGCAAAAGGCGTTTGAGACAAACAGCAACACCGATCCGGCCTATTCAGTGCCCTACACCACATTACATGTTGGAATGCTGTCAGGCGGCAAAGCGCTTAATATCGTTCCCGACAGGGCCGAGTTGACCTTTGAGTACCGGCATCTGGCTTCTGATCGCGGAAAAGACATACTCGACCAGATCCAGGCAGCGGCCGAGCGGGTAAGTGCATCCTACCGTCCCCGCTTTGCCGAGGCCCGTGTCGAGGTCGAGCAGTACAATGCATATCCAGGGCTGGAGGTTGCGGAAACCGAGGCTGTTATTGCCTATGCCCAAAAGCTCGCGCAAAGCAACGCTACGACCAAAGTCGCCTTCGGAACCGAGGCCGGTTTCTTCAGCGAATTGGGTATTCCAACCATTGTTTGCGGCCCGGGCTCGATGGAGGGTCAGGGGCACAAACCAGATGAGTATCTCGAGCTTGCACAATTGACCGCCTGTGACGCGATGATGGATCGCATTCTCGAAGATCTGAGCCTGTAGATGACTTTGGAAATGTTGCAGGATTTTGTACTGGCCGATGGGATAGGCTTGATAGGTTCAATCATCATCGTATGCGCCTATTATCTGGCAACTCGCGGCATACTGCCCGCTGACAAGGTGCTGTTTAACGCCTGCAATATCGTGGGTGGCGCCTTGGTGATGGTGTCCTTGATCTATCGCCCGAACCTGGGTGCGATCGTGATCGAAGTGATGTTTCTACTGATCGCCGTATTGGCAATCTGGCGGAATGTGCGCAGCGCGAACTGATCCGCGCTGCAACCCCTTTAAGCCGCAATCATATAGAACTTGCGCAAAGTCTGCGTGATTTCCCAGGTGCAGGGCGTGCCCTTGGGAATGAAAAAAGTATCTCCGGAGGTAAAGGTCTGCTCTGCCCCGTCAGAACTGGTCAATGTGACCGAACCTGATATCACAGTCATCATTTCATCTACCGGATAGGCTTCGATTTCCTCCCGGCAGGGTGCGCATTCCCACACACCGACTGAAATCTTCTCATCCTTACTCTCGAAAAAGCTGCTGATGGTTTCGGACTTGTCCGCTGAAGTAAAATCGCCTTCAGCCACAAGTGCAGATGGACCAAAGCCGGTTTCAGGGTGGCCCTCTGCCAGCAGTCGAATTGGGGTAGTCATGATGTCTTCCTTTCGTATGCCAAAGGCATCGGCAGATAGGCTGAGGCCCTCAAACTCTCCGAATTATCCAGTTCCCGGGCCCAACGGTGACCTGCGTGAACGGCAGCGGCGATAATCGAAGGGGCTTCGCAATCACCGATCCGACTGACCGATTTGATGCCCGCTTCGGCCCAGTCGGCCTCACGCTCCAACAGATCCTGATACAGTTCATCATTGGGTGTTTTTGACGTCAATACAACCGCCGTTCCCATTGGCAGTTCCAACCCCTGACCACCATGAACGCAGGCGAATTCGATGCGGTCTTCATGCACATTCTTGAGCGTTTTCAGACGTACGATGCGTACGCCCAGCTCCATCAGTCGGGCGATGACTTTGTGTTGTTCCATCGTCAGTGCCAGATAGGGAGCCACCTCAGCAGCCGGGATTACATAGCTGACCTCGTGCCCATCCTTGACCAGCTTTTCGGCGAGCACATTGCCCAGATAGGCGCCGTCCTCGTCATAGATGACCACCGGACCTTTGACTTCGGCCCCGTCCAGAATGTCGTCCGGGGTCAGCACGTTCACCTCGTCACCCCTCAACACTGGGGTCACGTTGAACCGGCCTACACCATCCCTGCGCCATGTGGCGCCGGTGGCGATCACGACATGCTCCAGCCCAAACTCCATGATGTCACCAGCTGCAAGCGGTGAATCCGTGTAGAGGTTTACGTTGCCAAGTTGCTGCAGCGCATAAAGACGGTAATCCGCAACCCTGATCCACTCTGACAGGCCCGGCAGACCTGCCTCGCGTTTGACACGGCCACCCAGTTCCTCTCGCGCATCGGCTACGGTTACTTCGTATCCACGCTTGGAAAGGATATTGGCGCATTCCAAGCCTGCCGGCCCGCCGCCCACGATTAGGATCGTATCGTCCGAACCTTTCGCCGGTACCTTCTCGGGATGCCAACCACGCCGATATTCGTCCATTATGGTCGGGTTCTGGGTGCAGCGCATTGGCGCATAAGACATCTCGCCCGACGCGCAGATATTGCAGCCAATACATTCGCGGATGTCGTCAACCCGGCCCTGATCAATCTTGGTTGGGATAAACGGATCGGCGATCGACGGGCGCGCCGCGCCAACCAGATCCAGTACCCCGCGCCGCACCTGGCTGAGCATCGTGTCGGGCGAGGTAAAGCGACCCACGCTGACAACCGGCTTGTCGACCACACCTTTAACAAAGGCAATCTGCTGTTCCTGAAACCCTTCTTTCGAGAACCGTGAAGTCTGGCTGTCTTCTGGCCAGTCGGAAATGTTCACATCCCAGAGATCGGGGATATCCTTCAGCATCTCGATCAGTTCCTGGCCCTGCATCAGGTCACCATCGATTTCGTTTACTCCGAACCTGAAGGCAACCGCACAGCTATCGCCAATGGCGTCCTTCATCCCCTCAAGTACTTCACGCAGCAGTCGCGCCCGATTTTCCAAACTACCCCCATATTCATCGGTGCGGGTATTGTAGCTAGGCTGCAGGAACTGACTGAAGATCGACAAACCGTGGCCGGCATAGGCGTAGACGATATCGAAACCAGCCTTCTGCGCCCGAACGGCAGCGGCAATATGCTGTTCGCGTACGGTTCTGATGTCCTGCTTGTCCATCATCTTTGATTGAAATGGCTCGACCGATTCCAGGGTCAGGCGTGATGTAGGCCCCAGCGGCGGCGTACGCGAGGCCCGATTGCCCGCCGCCAAACCGACATGGCCCAGCTCGACCCCTGCCAATGCACCATGGCGGTGCACCGCTTCGGGCATGCGTGAAATGCGCTTGATGTCAGCGTCGTTCCAAAGGTGCAGTGAAGGAAAGGGCCAGAACTCGGTGGTGTTCCCGATCTCGGCAATCTCAGTACACACGACACCCCAACCACCTTCAGCCTTCATCTCACGCATGCGCGTATTGGCATCCGGTGCGTTGTCTGATGTGCCGGAGCAATGCGGGACCTGATAGAACCGGTTCTTTGTCGTGACCGGGCCTATTTTGACCGGTTCAAACAATATGTCGTAGCGCGGATCTCTGGACATGGCTGGCCTCCCTGGCTTGCAGCAGCACAGCCCTGGACCCTGCTTGGTCATTTGTCGGGCTGGCAATATGATTGCCTGAAATCTAAAGAAAACCTGCAGGGAGCCTAGTGTCCCTAAAGGGACATATCCAAAGTTGAAGATGGCACGAACAATATCGGATCTACCTGCAACAACACCCCTGCCCGAGCTTTCTCGAGCCATAGAAAGCTGCGGTGCAGAGCCATTTCAGGCAGCATTATGTGAGGCGATTGCAAAGTTCCTTGGGGCCGAGAAACGCGGTGTGCTGCAATATTCTCGCCACGCGTTGCCGCACTATCTTGTTCGAAATCATGTGCCCGAGGAAGAGATCGACTATTACCTAGCGGGTGCCTATCGCTTTGATCCGTTCTTTCATCATTGGCGCGAACTCGACGTGAATGGTGTTCTGAGCCTTGCCGAGTTGAATATGTCTGAGGGTCAGTTCGGTGAGAGCGCGCGAGACTATGTTCTGCGCTTTCAACCCAAGACCGGCATGGCTGATGAAATCGCTGTGCTCTGCCCCAAGATTGGCGGTGCAGTAGACAACTATTTCTTTCTCAGAGGATCACCATTCACTGAAGACGAGTTGCGTACGCTGCGCGCCCTGCACCCGACCATCCTGGCACTGCATGATCTGAACCAACGGCTGATCTTGGGCGCGCTGGCAGAAGGAAACTCACACTATACTGGTTTTCCCGAAGCAGATGCTTTCGCAATTGATGACAGCCATGGCAGACAGTGTTTTGCCAGCGCAAGCTGGCGCAAGCTAGCCGGACAAACGTCTGCCTTGTCAGACGCCGTTGCTCAGGCGCGTGAAGGGAGACCGGGGCAACCGCTGATCGTTGGGAACGCCCATGTCATCTCGGAAAAACTCGTGGCCGAATTCCCGCCTGCACCCAACGGGCGCATCACGTTTATTATAGAGCGCCCTCTGGCATCGTCTTCTCTGGTGTTGTCCGAAGTTGTCGATAGCCTGTTTGCCGACCAACTGACGCAAAGGGAGGTTTCGATCTGTTATCTAGCTCTCCGAGGATTTCCCTCTACCTCAATTGCTGAACAGCTGGGCATAGCGGTTGGTACAGTAAAAAATCATCGTAAGAGCATTTACCGCAAGCTCGACATCACCACCGAGCGTGAGCTTTTTCTGCTGCTTCTGAACCACGTCGGAGCGCGGTCGGAGTGAAAAACCGGGCAGCGAGGCTGCCCGGTTCAGGAGTGCTGAACGCACGGGGAGTATTTACTTTTTCAGGTTGGTCCAGATCTGGTCATAAACCGCCTGAACTTCTTCCGAACAGACCTCGATGAACACGCCGGGCCCGACATTGTCATGCGGGTTCTTTTCGGGTTGCGACGCTAGATTTGGATCAAGAAAATCGGACACGCCCTTCACACCTGCATTGTACTGGGCAAAGTTGGTCACGGCGGCGATGTTTTCCGGCTCCAGCAGGAAGTCCATGAATTTCAGGGCATTTTCGCGGTTCGGGGCATCTTTCAGCAGAACAACGTTGTCCATCCAGGCGACATATCCCTGGGTCGGGAAGGCATATTCGACATTGGCGCCTTCTTCGCGGGCCTTGGCCGAGAAACCATCATAGATCTGGCCTACGGCCGCATCACCCGACACAAGAACTTCTTTCGCTGTGTCCGAGTTGAATGAGGTCCAATGCTGTTTGGCATCCTGCAGCAAAGCATTCAGCGCCTTGAGCTGTTCGCGATCGCTGGAACATTGCGGAATACCCAGATGCAGCGATGCCATCACCATGATCTCGCCCTGCGCATCCAGCATGTTGATACGGCCCTGCAGCTCTTCCGGAGGGTTGAACAGGATATCCGTGGTCTGAATATCACCGGAATAGACGTCACGGTTTACGGCAAAGCTGGTAGAGCCCCACTGGTACGGGATCGAGTGTTTGCGGCCTGGATCAAAGCTGGGATCAGCCCATTCAGGCTCAATATTGCCTTTGTTCTTCAACTCACCGTCTTCGATCGTGTCCAGCATTCCTTCGTTGGCCATGATCGACACCATGTAGTCTCCGGGTACCGAAAGGTCATAGGTTCCGATGCCACCCGCCTTGAGTGACGCCAGCATCGACTCGTTCGAGTCGAACGTGTCCATTGTCACTTCGATACCGGTCTCCTCGGTGAACTTGTCCAGCACCTCCTGCGGCATGTATTCGAACCAGTGATACAGAACCAGTTCGCCTTCGGCTGCGGCGGCATTAGCACCAACTGTCAAAGCAAATGCCGCGACGCTGGTTTTCATGAAGGATTTCATTGTTCTCTCCATCTGTTGGTTTTATTTGGTGTTGTCAGTTTTGCTGACGAAGTAGCTGATCGTGACCATGATGATGGACACGCCCAGCAGCATGGTCGAAATCGCCATGATATTGGGTTTGATCCCCTGTTTGACCGAGCCAAAGATCGCCGTGGGCAGGGTTTCGACACCGGCACCTTTCACGAAGTTGGTGATGATGAAATCATCCAAACTCACAATGAAAGCGAGCAGGAACCCCGAGATGATGCCGGGCATCATCAGCGGCAGCAGAATCTTGGTGAACGCCTGCCGTTTGGTGGCGTACAAATCCTGTGCCGCCTGTTCGTAACTGTCTTCGATCCCCTGCATCCGGGCCGAAATCGGCAGATAGGCAAACGGGATGCAAAAGGCGATGTGGGCCAACAAGATCGTCATGATCCCACGATCAAACCCGATCGAGTTAAAGAAGATCAGTGTGGCGACGGCGGTTACGATTTCCGGAACCATCAGTGGAAGGCTGATCAGGCCAAATGACACAGTGCGCAGCTTGAACCTACCACCGCGGACCATACCGGTCGCTGCCAGTGTTGCGATCGTGGTGGATACCGTGGCCGCCACGATTGCGATGATGAAGCTGTTTTTGGCAGCCTGCTTGAACTTGTCGCTTTCAGGACCGGTGAAGACATCCGCATACCAACGCAGCGACAGCCCTTCCCAGTTCGTCAGAGACTGCGATGAGTTGAAACTGTAGATCGTTACAACGACAAGTGGTGCGTAGAGAACGATCAGGCAAAGCAGCGTGATGGCTTTGAAACCGCGATAGGATTTGATGTCGAAAGTTGAATTCGTCATGGCTTAACCCTCCGCCTTTTCAGCTTTAGCCTGTTGCCGGGCGAAGAGCATCAGCAGGACCAGAACCATTGTCAGCAGGATCATTGAAGCGGCGGCTCCGAACGGCCAGTTGCCCGCGTTGCCTTTGAACTGCTCTTCGATCAGCGATCCGATCATGAAGTTCTTGGCGCCACCCAACAGGTCAGGTGCCAGGAACGAACCCATTGAAGGAACGAACACCAGAATACAGCCCGCGATGACGCCCGGTTTGACGGCAGGTAGCAGGATACGCCGCAGGGTGGTCCATTTCGATGCATAAAGATCTGCAGCTGCCTCGGACAAAGCAAAGTTGTAGCGCTCGACCGCTGCATAGATCGGCAGAACCATGAAGGGCAGATAGGAATAGAACAAGCCAAGCTGCACGGCGAAATTCGTGTTGACGATATGCAGCGGGCTATCGATCAGGCCAATACTGATCAAGAAGTCATTAAGTGGCCCCTGATCCCGCAACAGGAACTTCATCGAAACCGTCCGGATCAGCAGGTTCACCCAGTAGGGAATAGTGATCAGGAACACCCAGATCGGGCGCATGTTTTCCGATCGTGTGGCGATGAAATACGCAGTTGGAAATCCGATCACAAGGCTCAGAAGTGTTGCCGCACCCGCCTGCCAGATAGACCGCCAGAAGATGGTGATATAGGTCCATTCGATCTTGGGAGGTTCGTCTCCGAACAGACCACGATCGAAGAAGAACTGGTCATAGGCCGCAAGGCTGAATTCCCAGATCACACCGCCCCTGAACTCTTTGGTCAGGAACGAATAGATCAGCATCATCACGACCGGAGCCAGAACCAGTATGCTCAGCGTGACCCAGGCGGGTAACAACAGCCAGGTCCGGGCCTCTTTGTAAGTGTCGGTGGTGGCGCTGCCACCGCTTGCTGCACCTGCTGCCATCAGTCCAACAAGAGGCGCGCAGCCCCCAGCTCCATGTTGACGAACATTTCGGTGCCCGGTTCAAAGATGCGTTTGTTGCCACGGTCAGAGTTCGAGGTACGGACCACGAAATCGGGGCCGTCCTGCAAATCCACGATCGTGGTGATGTCCGTGCCAACAAAGATGTTGTCCTTGACGCGCCCCTTCAGGCTTTCGCTTTCGACCGGCTGATCAGACATGTACAGACGCTCGGGTCGGATCGACATGTGTACCTTCGAGCCGACACCGACACCGTCCACCTGATCGCAGGTCAACTCGTGCCCACCACCCAGATGGCAGGTTGCGCGGCCATTCTCGATACCGTCAACCGATACCTCCAGAAGGTTTGTTTCACCGATGAAATCGGCCACGAACATATTGCGTGGACGTTCATAGATATCTGTCGGCGCGCCCAACTGCTGCAACTCACCAGCGGACATGACCGCGATACGGTCGGACATGGTCAGGGCTTCTTCCTGATCATGGGTAACGAAAATAAAGGTGATCCCGGTTTCGCGCTGCAAGTGCTTTAGTTCCAGTTGCATCGCCTTACGCAACTTGAGATCCAGTGCTGACAACGGCTCATCCAGCAACAGAACCTTGGGTTTCGGCGCTAGTGCGCGGGCCAATGCGACACGTTGCTGCTGACCACCCGACAACTGGCTAGGTTTACGAGCTGAAAACTGGCTTAGCTGAACCAGTTCCAGCATTTCCCCTGCTCGTGTTCTGGCATCGGATTTCGAACTTCCACGCATCTCAAGACCAAAGGCCACGTTGTCCAGAATCGTCATGTGCGGGAACAAGGCGTAGTTCTGGAAAACTGTATTCACCGGGCGCTTGTTCGGTGGAAGGTTTTCGATTTCGTCACCAAACAGAAAGATCGCCCCTTCGGTCACATCCTCAAACCCGGCAATCATCCTAAGCAATGTGGTCTTGCCACAGCCCGATGGCCCCAAAAGGGTGAAAAACTCGTTGTCCATGATTGACAGAGAGATTGTCTTGAGCGCTGTGAAGTCGCCATAGCGTTTTACCGCATCCCGCACGTCAATCGCGATTTGTTCCTTGCTAGACAAGTGCGCCTCCCTCAGCATCGCGAAGTTTCAACCGGTTATATCGCGCTGGAGAGGCCCTCTGAATTACTGAGTTCCTCACTAAACATTAGGTTTAGCCTAATCATTTAGCTAACAAATTGTTGTAAAACGATTTTTCAGAATATCGCGCCATCGGACCAACACGATTCAATGATTTATTTGTGAACCGTAGCACCTGGTCTCTGTTTGGGTTCGTTCTGTCCTAATCAGTACAAAGGAAAGACCGACTTTAGATCGCCCTGCCCCTCTAGTAAGCCTCATCCGAAAGTCATCTTTGACCAGAGGCTGGACCAATGCCCCAGTACCGAACCGAAACGGACTCAATTGGCGACATAGACCTACCCTTCAATTGCCTGTTCGGTATTCAGACCGAGCGGGCCCGCCGAAATTTTCCAATAACGGGCGTCCCGCTGTCGCAATTTCCAAATCTTGTCATCTCGCTGGCGATGGTCAAAAGCGCTGCGGCACAAGCAAATGGGGAACTGGGCGGGATAACCAGTGCCAAAGCCCGCGCCATCGTCAATGTTTGCGATGAAATCATCGAGGGACAGCATCACGAGCATTTTGTCGTGGACATGATTCAGGGCGGTGCCGGAACCTCGACCAACATGAACGCGAATGAGGTTATTGCGAATCTTGCTCTCAAGAAACTGGGCCACCCGCCCGGAACCTATTTTCAGCTACATCCCAATGACGACGTGAATCACGGCCAGTCGACAAACGATGTCTATCCGACCGCTGTCCGATTGGCCGTTCTCTTTCAGGTGGGACCGCTCTGTTCGGCACTATCGGGTCTTCAGGCCGCCTTTGAAGAACGCGCTCAGGCATTCGCGAACATCGCCAAAGTTGGTCGCACGCAATTGCAGGATGCCGTGCCGATGACGCTGGGTGCCGAGTTCAGAGCTTTTGCTGTCACTGTCGGAGAAGACTTAGATCGCATCAAAGAAATCGGGCGCCTTTTGAAAGAAGTGAATCTGGGCGGCACGGCCATTGGTACCAAGGTCAATTCCGAAGCGGGTTATGACGCACGCGCAATCTCTCATCTGGCAAGGATTTCGGGTTTCGATCTCAGGCAGGCCAGCGATCTTATCGAAGCCTCATCGGATCTGGGCGGTTTCGTCACGTTTTCGGGAATCCTGAAGCGGGTGGCCGTAAAACTGTCCAAAATCTGCAACGACTTGCGCCTACTGTCTTCTGGTCCGCGCGCAGGCCTGGGCGAATTTACTCTTCCTGCAGTACAGGCAGGATCTTCGATTATGCCGGGAAAGGTGAACCCGGTAATACCGGAGGTGGTCAATCAGGTTTGTTATCAGGTGATTGGCAATGATCTGACCGTCACAATGGCAGCTGAGGCAGGGCAGTTGCAACTGAACGCGATGGAGCCGGTGGTGACCTACAACCTGCTCAATTCGCTTACGATTCTGACCAACAGCATAAATGTCCTAACGGAAAAATGCGTACTGGGGATCAAGGCGGATGCTGATCGCTGTGCGGCACTGCTCGACAACAGTCTGATCCTGGCGACTGCTCTGGCACCATATCTCGGATATGACGCTGCCGCGCGCCTTGCCAAACAAGCTTTGGAGACCGGCAAATCAATCCGTGACGTAACTGTCGAAAGCGGGCTGGTACCTGAGGAAAAACTGGATAGCATCCTGTCAGCATCAACCATGGTCAATCAGGAAACCTTTTCATGAACCGATTGTACTTTTCCCCGGCCTCTCCCTTTGCGCGCAAAGTCAGGGTGGCGATACTTGAAAAAGGTGTCGAAGACCTTGTTGAAGAGGTCGAAGTTACAACCTCTCCGATCGACACCAACGCCGAGCTTGCCGCGCATAACCCGCTGGGTAAATTGCCATGCTTGCAACGCCCCGATGGCCGTGTGGTCTATGACAGCCGCGCAATTCTGCGCTTTGTCGACAGCCTGAAAGCGAACACTTCGCTTTACGCCAAGGATGATACCGAATTTGACCGGCTGACCATCGAAAGCCTTGCCGAAGGCGTCATAGAAGCGGCACTGCTTTGCGTCTACGAGCGGCGTATCCGCCCAGAGGATCAGGTATCAAAAGCCTGGATCGATGGGCAGGCGGATAAGATCAACCGTTCTCTCGACTGGTTTGAGACACATGTATCAGACGAACTGGAGCCACAGTTTGATGCAGCATGTATCGGTCTGGCCTGCGCGTTGGGCTATCTCGATTTTCGCAAGCCTATCGGGGACTGGCGCCCCGAACGCCCGCAGCTAACAGCTTGGTATGAAAAGGTATCCAAGCGACTCTCTCTGGCACACACAGTGCCAAGTTAACCAAAGGAGCAAGCGCAGAAATGAAGGTACTCGTGCCTGTCAAACGCGTGATTGACTATAATGTGAAGGTTCGCGTGAAAGCGGACGGTAGCGG
>NZ_JBQFQS010000022.1:0-25897 GCF_056537005.1 Ruegeria sp. CH6
AGTCTGCGACATGTTCACCCCAGACGAGTGCTACAACTTCTTCCAGGCCGCAGGATATGAAACCAATTGAGCCAGACGCGCTCTAGTTTCAGGGCCTCGTCCATAAAGCCGAGGATATTTGCAGAAACTGATGAGTTAAAAAGCGTCGTGGGATCTACCGCTCCCTCTAGGCTCTCACTAACCATTGTCGACAGTAGGGACGCCGCGAGAACTCGGCTATCTTCGGTGAATTCTTCCTCCTGGTCGACAAAGTCCGTCTCAATTTTCTTTAACTGAGCGTAGGCTGCATCGATGCTGTAGGGGAGCTCTTCAATGTTCTCAATCACAATTCCAGCATTTCTGAGAACTCTGGCATACTTCTTGTTGTGTTCTTCCAGATTCTGCAAACGGGGTTCCATTGAACTCCATATTTCAGCGGCACGATTTGCTGTCTCCCTATCTTGGAGGACAATGTCTCGGACAACTGACGGAACAAGCTTCAACTGAACATCCAGCAGGCCTTCAAATTTGAGCAGTTCCGTATCTAGTCGACTGGCTAGCTCGGACAATTTCTGTTGCTGAATACCCTCAAATTTTGAGAGCTGAGAGTCAATTTCCTGCTGGCTATTTTCGAGATTGTCGATTGCGTCTTTGAGCTGGTTTTCAAATGACGCGGCTCGGTTTGCAATGTCTTCGTTAATCGATTCCTCTAACTGAGAAAACTCTGATCCGAATAGATACCCTGCACCAATAGCCAATGCCGCAAAAATACTGAGTACCGTGGTCACCGTCCATCTCTGTCCGTCTATCACTTTGCTCGCATTGTCGATTTGTTTTTGCAAACCGTCGGCCAGAAGTTGTTTTTCGCTGTTCAATGCATCCTTCATTACTTCGGTGTGATGCGAAATTTGAGTAACAACGCTTTCAGTGTGTGATCTGAGGTCCGCAACGGATATGCCGATGTTGTCGGGAGAGTTCTTATCGTTCTGTGTCATGTCGATTATCTCAATCAATAAAATGGCTTAAATTGCGCTATTATACCTAAAATTAGCACTATTGCGCAGACTTTTTCCGATCTAGCCTTCTCTTTCCAGGCGAGAAGTCTTTGAGCCGCCCGATCATGATTTCAATGCGGTTTAGACGTTTGTAACGGCGCTAGTCGTTTCGGATGGTCGTGTTGTACTACTTTCGACCAAGAGTGCATGTGCTTAGTTAGAAGCGTCGTGTCGATCAGAGCCACCTTTACGGCGATGTCACTCATACCGGTGCTAGCTGAACCGTTAAGAAACGCTTCATGGAATTTAGCTTAAATGGCGTTTGCCCTGGCCGACCTTCCTCTTTGACTCGCATAAAAGACGTCAAACCTCGTCGCAGGGATTAGTGAGGGTCGCGACCGGCATCGCAAGCAGCCATTAACTTGATGGCTTTCCGCAAAACGTTGACGTGCTAGCGCAATAATTCTGAGGCGCAGATTGCCAAGTTGGTTTCACACACAGCGTATCAAACACGCTCAACTGAAAGGGACCAAGAAATGAAAAAGACACTGATCTCATCCGTCACCGCCTTCGCAATTGTTTTGAGTGCTGGAATGGCGATGGCGCACCCGTCGGGTGGTCACGGCCACTACGAGCATGCTCAGGATCTCAACTCAGCCGCATCGCAAACACGCGACCACACCGACGTAAAATCTGACAACAACCAAACCACAAAAATGTCTACTGATGCAGCCACCAGAGAACAGTCAATTTCTCTTTCGTCAACGCCACCTAGCGGCAGCTATCAATGGAGCCATGACTACAATAATTATTAATAAGTGCGGCTTGAGATCATCTGAACGAGAGCGCAAAAAACTAGCCAAGTTGACCACAAGCCGATCCAGCCGAAAGGCTAGGTTTGTGATCAACTTGCCTGCTCTAGTTTTCGGGGTTGACCAGCTAAGGGCTCTTTCCAGCTACTCTCTGCGCGTTAAGTGAAAGGCTGCTGCTAACTATTTGGTTAGAAAATCGTGGATTTTAGAGTCTCAAAAATTCAAACCTCTAAGTGGTTGATTTTATTATAACCGCAGTTCCATCATTAAGGTGCTCCGACATCATTTGTCGGAAAACGTAAATAATGGGACTGAATTATTGAGACTCACCTCCCATTGAATTCAACACCTTAAGATTTTTGTGCATTTTGAATGTTTCGACGGTTCAGGCGCTTCAAATCGACGTTAAACAGAAAACTAATGAGCCTCTTCACGATCTGGAAACAGGCGCTGTGTGTCTTGCTAGGACTTGGTTGATCGGCAGAATACCCTGCCCCAGCACGCGGTCCAAAGCGGCCATTTGCGCCAGCCGCATCGAAGGTCTGGTTCGAGCTCAATCTACCTCGTGCCGCGCGATGAACAAATGTCTGCGATGACATCTTTTTTCAAGTACGGTCCTGCTCTTTTTCGGCGCTCTAAGCTGTGGAGACGGTCAAATTCGCGCCCGACGGTCCGTCACAAAATACGACGCAGCTTTCAACGAAGGTCTGAACCAGTTTTCGTTTCGGTCCTGGTGCAAACCCGAGCGAGAGGGTGACGCCGCTGTTGCTGTCCCGGATTGGCAGGCAGCGTACGTCGTTTCCTGCATAGGTCGGCACGTCACGTGGTTTCATGTTCAACAGGGAAATCCCAATCTTTGAGGCGACAAGCGATCGGACCATTTCGGTCGAATTGGTGGTTGCCACGACACGAGGGGCTCCTCCGCCCTGTTCAAGAAGATCCAGATAATACCCACGCGCAGCGGGTCGGTCCAAAAGGATCAAGGGCTCGGCCACGATTTGGGGCACGCTCACTGTGTTTTGCTGAGCGAGCGCATGGTCCGTTGGACACAGGCAATACGTAGGGGCATGGAAAATCGGTTGCGTTGCGATTTGCGGATTGGGCAGCTCTTCAACGAACAGGATCACATCGAACTGCCCGTCCACCAAACCGGTCTGGACAGAGTTGTTGTCGCCCTCGGTCAGCGTGAATGTCACGCCGGGATTGGACTGCTGCATTTGTGCCGCAAGCATGGGTAAAAATGCTGGAGCAATCGGTGCGTTGTATCCGATGCTGAGATTTCCAGAAAGGTTTGATTGGAGATCGGAAATGCTTGTGAGCAATGCATCGTAACGTTCCAACAAATCATCAATATGCCGTCCGACATCGCGGCCCGCGGCGGTCGGAAAGACGCCCTTGGCCCGCGCTCGCGTGACAAGGGCCATACCGAAAACGGCTTCGGCCTGATCCAACGCAGCCGCGATTGCCGAGGGTGTCACGTTGGTGGCCTGGGCCGCTCCCGTGATGCTGCAATGCTTCAATGCAGCCTGCACGTAACGCATCGCACGGATTGAGAGTGTCATACCAAAACCTCAGGTTTTTTGAGGGTATTCCAAGCATAAAACTATTTTCCGGAGATTAGAACATTTGGCAGAGTGCCAGCCAGAAACACAAAGGAGTCTGACATGAAAACCCGGACCAAAGTTGTCGTCATTGGTGGCGGCATTGCGGGCTGCTCGACCCTGTATCATCTCACGCAAGAGGGATGGTCTGATGTGGTCCTGGTTGAACGTGATGAACTGACGTCGGGCACTACCTGGCATTCGGCGGCTCAGGTCACGAATTTCGGCTTGACCCAGACGCTGGTTGGTCTCAAGTCCCACTCCATCGCCCTTTACAAGAAACTACGGGACGATCCCGACTATCCGGTTGGCTATCACCACGGTGATGGCGGCATTCGCCTGGCGAATACAGAAGAACAGATGCAGGGTTACCGCCACTTTGCGTCAATGGCGCGCGGGATGGGTGTTGAGTATGAAGTTATCGACGCCGAGGAATGCGCCCGCCGCCACCCGCTCATTTCGACTGAAAACCTTCTGGGCGGCCTTTGGGATGGCGAGGACGGTGACATTGACCCTGCCCAGCTATGCCAGGCGCTCGCGTTTCATGCGCGCAAAGCCGGTGCAGAAGTCTATCGCAATACTCCGGTCACCGCGCTGACCCAGCAAAAGGATGATACGTGGACCGTCCACACCGAGCACGGCGACATCGATTGCGACATCGTGGTCAATGCAGGCGGATACCGCGTAAACGAGATTGGCCGGATGATGGGGGTGGAGCATCCCGTGGCGTCGATGGAACATCAGTATTTCATAACCGAGGATATCCCGGCGATTGCAGAGGCCGGGCACCGTATGCCTCTCCTACGCTGCCCGATCTCGGACTATTATTCCCGCCAGGAAAAGGACGGTCTGCTGGTCGGGTTCTACGAACAGGATTGCAAAACCTGGGGGATGGACGGGATCAGCCCAAGCTTTTCGAACGATCTATGTCCTGATGATCTGGATCGTGTGATGGACGTGCTGGAAGGCGCGTTAAAACGCATGCCTGCCTTGGCCGAAGTCGGGATCAAGCGGATCGTGAATGGCCCGATCACCTACACAATCGATGGTGCGCCTTTGGTTGGGCCGATCCCCGGAAAGCGCAACGCCTACTGTATCATCGGCCTGCGTGCTGGGCTGGGCGAAGGGGGCGGCCACGGTTGGCTTCTGGCGCAGCAGATTGTGCATGGCGAGGCGTGCTATGACACGTGGGTTATCGATCCGCGTCGCTTCACCGGCCATGCAACCGTCGAATTGACTGCGCTCAAAGCGATAGAGGATTACCAGAACGAGTTTCGTTTCCATCTCCCGCACGAGCATCGCCCCGCAGGACGCCATGCGAAAACGACACCTCTGACGCCTGTGCTAGCAGCCGAAGGCGCGGAATTCACGGTTGTAAATGGCTGGGAGCGTGTGGACTACATCAAGCCTTCGCCTGCGTTTCACCCATCGCTAAGCTTCAATTTTGACGAGACGTTCGATGTCATTGCTGCCGAGGTCGCCAATGTTGCAACGAATGTAGGCTTGGCAGAAGTGAATGGTTTCAACCGTATCGAGATCACCGGAAAGGATCGTCATGCTTTCCTTGACCGCATGATCTGCGGGAACGTCACTAAACGAGATGGCCGCGTTGGGCTAGGGTATCTGTTGAACGAACACGGGTGCATCAAGGGCGAGGCTACGGTTGCCAATCTACCTGCCTCAGAGCGCGGACCAGACAGGGTCTGGTATGGCTCAGCCGCCGTGTCTGAATACCACGACATGGATTGGCTCACTTTGCATTTAAGGCAAGACGAGGATGTGCAGCTGCGCAGCCTGACCAACGATCATACAATACTGGTCCTCGCCGGGCCAAAGGCACGGGCGGTCCTGTCTGACTGCGCGCGCGGGAACTGGTCTTCGGACGCATTCCCGTGGTTGTCGGTCCGTGAATGCTGCATCGGGTTCGCACCTGCAGTGGTGATGGGGGTGAGCTTTTCAGGGGAACTGGCATATGAAATCCATGTGCCGAATGCATCGCTTTATGCAGCCTACCTCGCTTTGCGCGAGGCCGGGCGGGCGCATGGTTTGGAACTCTTCGGCGCGCGCGCCATTGAATCCATGCGCATGGAGAAGGGGTTCCTACATTGGAAAGCCGACCTGATTACCGAATTTGACCCGTTCGAGACGGGTCTTTCACGGTTCGTGAAGCTGGAAAAACATGACTTTGTCGGCAAAGAAGCCCTGCTGGAACGGCAGTCCGCTGGACCGAAAAGAAAGCTAGTCACGCTGAAGATCGACACCACTCAAGCCCCAGCACATCCGGGCTCATCACTGATGCAAGACAACGCGGTGGTTGGCACCATCACGTCCGGCGAATACGGCCACCGTGTCGGAATGAACCTCGCATACGCGTTCGTAAAACCCGATTGCGCCACCTCCGGATCAACACTGCTGCTTGACCTATGCGGAGAAGACATTGCAGCGCATGTGATCGATAACTCACCTTATGATCCCAATTTCGAACGCATGCGGAGTTGATCAGTACTTCTAGGAAGGATTTCCAAAAGCAAACTTTGGACCAGCCACAGCAAAAGGAAGTTTCGTCCGCATATCAGCCATCAGAAACTTGGTTTTGAACGTCCGGTTTGCGGTCCACTGCATGTGCGAAAGGCGGAAAAGGGATCAACGGCAGTTTGGAGCTCTTACCTCTCATTGATGCCCACCGCAGAGAAAGGCGACAGTGAGCCCATCCTGTGAGTTCGATCTTTACGCCGCTTGGGCTCATAAAACTAGAAGCGCTGCAAGAGCGTGATAATCGTCGACGCTTTGCGGCGAGCAAGGCAGCCGTTCATGTGGCGCGCAGTATATCAAATGAGAGCAACTCACCGGCTGCGTGCCAAACTTATCCCAAAACCAACGAGTTTCGGGAATTAGAGCATGATGAGTTGTTTGTCTGACTTCATTCGATCAAAATTCTGATCGGATCGTCCTGTTCAATCCGTTTCTCAACAAGATGATCAATTGGTCTGCCAAGCAAGTTTTTGATCATCTGGTCGAGGTGCAAAAACGTCGGGCCCCGCAACTCTAGTTGATCGGGTGCGAAGTACGGGCAATCATCTGTGTCGATACCTAGCCTCGTGAAGGTATACGGCTCACCGTTCATTGTCATTTGGCTTGTCGAGTATTGGGGTGACCTCGCCATGAATACCTGAGATATGTTTTTGCCATGCAAGTTCCAACGAGCCGGGCCACCGCTAGACTGCACGAATAGAACTACCGGGCGTTCACTTGCAACCTCAACTTCCAGATCTCGCAGAGGATCGTCGCGATACCTTCTTTTGCCCGTTTCAGATACGCTCAAAACGACTATTTCTGTGCCAGGATCCAACGATGTCTGATGACAATGTTCACCAGATTTCAACATGTCAGCTCTCCGCGCCACGCGAAAAATGTAAGCGTCAGGTTCATCGATGCCCAGACTGTCCTCTCTGCAATAGGGGCTGTGTAAATCCCTAGAGTTTACCGGCAATCCTGCTTTGTCCATCTCCAAAAAACACGTTCGATAATCATCGTTTCCGTTCATTTCTGGCAGAGGAACACCAGAGCCCAACAAAAAAACTTTCGCGCCAATATCCGCTGGAAGTTCCAAAGGCTCTGTTACAACGTAGTCGACCTGCGGTACGAATAAGAAATCCGGATCAAACCGAGTTCTATACCGCGCACTGAATGCCTCGGCATAGCGGCGAACCGCTATCTCGTGATCTGGGTTTTCTGCATCCAGAAGTGCGCCAGCGGCTACCAAATCATCTAATCCAGCTTGGCCCGTCTGCTGCTCGTAAAATTGAGCACCGCGAGGCGCTACTACCTGAGATGGGTCAACCACAATGGGTGTCGTCTGTTGATCTTCCACTAGTAATGTGATTGGCCAATCTGACCCTTGCCGTTTATGCCGATACTGTTGCACAAATTTATCAGATCGTAGGCGACCCTGTTTTGGAAGCGGGTGAAAATTCACTTGGTCGGAAGGGGTTATTCCGAACCACTGGGCCACGATGCACGAATGAGCAATCCGGGTACAGGACGTGCGCTGTACCTTCTCCAGTATAGTCAGATCGGGCGATGTGAAGATGATGCGATCTTCGGGCACCCCAATGACACCCGCAGCCCAGGGGCCGTGCCTCAAGGCTCCTAGTACGATGACACGCGATACATTTTTGGTATCGCCTTGGATATTCCATATGATCTGGCGCGAGGATTGCAAAACCAGATAGTGCTTATGTTCACTAGGAGCGATGTTGACAGTAGCGAAAGCGGTAGCTTTCGTCGGTTCGCCGACATGAACAGAAGAACTGGGAAAAAATCCGCTGTCCGTCAAAACACTGACTGCTTCGGATTCGTCGGGTGCAGGGATAGTACAGCTTGGAAAGTGATGATCTTCGAAATCAGGCGCAATACACGCGCTAGCATGTCCAACAAAAAAAACAAGGAACTTAGCAACAACCAAGCTTACCACACCGATTGAATACCGAGCCTTCGAACCCATTTAAATACGAACCTGTGCTTAAGCATCATTGTAAGCCATTCAAAATATTATGGCTTTTCATTCAAAGTAAATCCATCACGCACACCATACAATAGAATTCTTTGTATGGGCTCAAGCCGCTTAATGCCACTGCGGCACGTGGCATAGTTTGAAACTACAACGAGCCTGATTCTCCGAAACCAATCAAACGCTCGTGTTCGAAATCTTTCGATGCGGACACGCTCATCAGACCGTACTTAAATGACCGCTCTGGTGACACACGCAGTTTCACAGCGAAAACCACACCGCACCTGCGAGTGAATGCTGCATCAGCGAGCTCCCGGAATGGCAATGGCGGCAAAGTCCGCTAATCTGCCATACGACACCGGATTCTGAACGTCCGAAATATGCGTTTCTCGACGTGCCGCACATGCGAAAGATCGATGCTTGTTAAACGGCAGGAATGGGTTCAAACGAGCAGTTGGGCCATGTCGCAGAGAATGACGGGGGTGACCCCACGTTTGTCTTGAAAGCTTGATAGTCAGCTTTGCGAACGGCAGAACTAGCCTGTGCTGGCGCTACGCAGCGCCTTACGGATGTAGGTGTTGGCGGACCGAAAATGTGATGGACCAGATGCCTCGGCAAATCGTCCTAGGGACCATTTGCCGGTCCATGCGTGCAAACCACTGGAGTAAAGCGTAACATCGTCTTGAGCCTCAATAAAACGATGCAGTTTAGTGCAGGCGGACTCGAATTCCGAGAGCAGACCAGCCCAAGGTGTCTCGTTGCCTCTCGCATACAGTGACGCGTTGTATTCTTTGAGTTGGTTCCATTTATAGCCCCTGGCTGGCACATGAACCTCGCGCCCCGCAACGCCGTCTTCGTACCAACCGTGGAACATGCCCATCCAATGGGTTCGGTGAGCGATGACACCTTTGATCGTGGTTTCGTCTTCAGGGGTCGACAAACAGGAATGCGCTTCATCGACGCCATCGAGCGTCTTGCGTAGCTTTACCAATTCCTTGTCGAAGGCGGCAAGCAAATCGGTCTTGTTTGTTGCTGCGGGCATTGCTTAGCACTACACCATTCAACCGGTTGGTTTCTTGATTTGGGTCAATGGCACTTGGTCTTGTCTGACTAAGCAGTAGCGACTTTTTAATTAGATGCAGCGAGAGGCCGTTCTCCCGCCATTTGCCGCCTAGATTTGAATGTCTGGAATGTGCGGTTCGCTGCGTTGGCAGTATCGAGCATTATGAATGGCAGAAATGCGAAAAATTGTGCTTTCCCGTTCTTAGCGAACACCCTAGGCGGAAATTCTTGCATGTATCGACAAAGGTCATGGATGAATAAACATTCAAACCTTCGATTTTTATGAACTATTCTCACAAAGGCTCTGTATACTATCAAAGGTATAGCCTCGTTGTAGCACTAGAGGAGATGACTGATGGAGGCCAGCGGCCAGGCAAGAGTAATACGAAGCAAACAGAACGGTTTTTTCATTAAGTTCATATTGGGCACCTTGGCTTGTTTTTTGATGCCGGTCAGCGCACACGCTCAAAGCTCACAGGCGTGCGTGGAGTTAGGTTCTCCCCGGATTGAGTATTCATCAGGTTCTGAAAGTACTCTAGTGAACCAAACAATCTCGACGACCGAGCGAACCTGCCTTCCTATCCCAAACGGACCCATAACAGGACTAACAATTGGAAACTCCACCATCACGTCCTCTGGTGAAATAGAGTTGTATGTTCCTGGCCAAAATACCGTTCCGAGTAATGCTTCAGTGTTAACTCTTCTGAATGTTGATGTCGCGGCGGGTAGCGGAGACTTTGTTTCCCGGGAGGCCTTGGCAACAAACATCAACGGGAAGCTCAGAGTGAACCTCATTGGAACTTCGATTGGTTCCGGCAGATCAATGACGTTCGCTCCGTTCAACGGCGCGAATATTGACCCTACTGAAGTTTACTTCCAGTCAGACCGTCCCTTAACCTATGACAACCTGACTGTTATGGGAGCTACCGAAGTAGTTTTCGGGGCGTACTATATCCAAACTCGGGTCGCCGAGGCCTCCGATTTCACACTTACGAATAGTTCGATTTCTTCAACCAGCGATATTGCGATAGCGGCAGGCACGACTGTTCGGCTTGATGCCACAAGCAGTTTGAACACCGTAAATTTTGAGAATTTTGGTACGCTGGCCGGAACGGGAACCGTAAACGCATTCAACTTCACAGTTAAGAACGGAGGGGTGCTTTCGCCGGGCTTTTCAATTGGTACGCTCAACAATAGTTGCGGAATCGCTTTTGAAACTGGGTCAAGGCTTTTAAGTGAAGTCGATCCGACGGCCGGTCAGAAAGCTGACTTAGTGTCATCCAGTGGGCCGGTGACAGGAATTAACCGCGCTACCATACAAGTCGAAGCCGCTCGTCCCGGTCTGACTGCGCAGGACTATGCTGCTGGCAACAACTACACGGTTTTTCAAGCCTCGAGTTTTGATGGAGATTCGCCAACACTTGTTGCAGGTGGCTCTCTTCCGGCTTTGTCCCATCTGACGATAGCGAATACGCCCTCTGCAGATGGTCAGATTGATATTGCTTTTACCGCGTTGCCAGTCTCAAGCTTACCGCAGAACCCGGTAGTTACCAGTTCGCCAAATGCCAGCAACCTTGCTGGTGCGGTTGCCAACACCACAAACACGTCCCCTGGTACGGGGCTTACTAATGGCTCAACAATAGGTACCGCTGTCAATACTCTCACCAATTCAGGCTTAGCTGGGTTTAATCGTGTGCACGCTGAACCTTACTCCTCCAACCTGACCATTGGGCTCGAGCAACTAGACCTTATAACCAACACTGTGCTGAGCCACGCTGACTGCCGCAAGTATCAATCGGTTGGTTTCAACAATCAGGACAGACCCGTTGCCTCAGGTGGCATCGACCCGGTCCAGAGTCCTAGTGGCGCAATAGACTGCTCTGATCGACGCTGGTGGATCGACATGGCCTATGTGAGCGGGGACGTTGATGGAAGTAACGGTCTTGGGACATTTGACTATTCGCTCGGCACCATTTTGGTCGGAGCGGATGTCGCAAGTACCGACAGAGGTGTGGTCGGCGTGTACGCAGGCTTAGGAACATCCTCCATGGATGAGCACGATCAAGTCGATCAGGACTTTTCGACCGACAGCTATCACGCGGGCGTCTATGGGCGTACAACAACCGGAACCTGGGAGTTTTCCGGGCTGATCGGTTACATGTTCGGTGACACCGACGCCAAGCGGAACAACCCGTCCGTTGATGGCTTTACTGGAGGCGAGGCAAAGTCAGATTTGGACCAAGAAGGTATTCACGCCGGCCTGCAAGCACGTAAGTTGTTTAACCTGGACAGCGGCGCAAGAGTTTCTGCAGTTTTTGGATTGAACTACGGACGCATTCAACAAGGGTCTGGAACAGAGACCGGAGGTGGCGACTTCAACTATTCAATTGATAAGGCGGATGCAGAGTCCCTAGTCGCTTCCATTGGAATCGACTATCAACAGGACTATTTGACTGACAATGGGCTGCTAACCCCTATAGCTTTTGCTCGTTACGAGTACGACTTCTTTGCCAACAAGGATAGTGAGCATGAAATCACTGTTACCAGCCCGATATTTGGGACGTTCACACAAGTTGGACAAAACCGAGGCGCTAACGGGTTCGTTCTTGGTCTGGGGCTAGGGTATCAAATTTCCGAGCAAGCAAGACTAACAGCAGGGTACGGCTACTCGGTGCGTTCGAACGGCCAAGAGCATGGCTTGGGTGCAAACCTTAGCGTTTGGTTCTGATTGAACTGTAGAGGTTTGTTCTCATATTCTCATGACATGCATCGACCACTGTTGATGTTACATCTAACAGAGAGTCTTAGCCATCGGGAGTATTGTCGACTTAGTTCGAAATTGTCCTTCACGATATGAATGTCTTTACCGGTTATTCAAACCGTACGAATGAAGACGCGGCGGTCAAGAAATCAGAGAACGGCAGCGATGGAATCTAGTGTCCTATCGACGCCCACCGCAAAGAAGGACAGCGTTGAGCCCAAATCAACCAGTGTTTCCAGGCGCACGAATGGTTGCTTTTTCGTCAAGCCGCTGGTTCGCGAACAGACATAATGCTGCTAGCTATGGAAATAAATGAGGTCGAAAATGAGTGCAAACTTGGGTAGTAAGTTCAGTTCTTTGCTAATGCTACAACTTTAGCACAACACCGTCCGTTCGCCCGTGATCGGTCCTCAAGTCGAGTATTTCGCTTTGTGCTACCCAATATTTTACTATGAACCACGCTCCCAGGCACCAGTTGTTAGACACGTCGCGAGCAGCCTGGATCCCATCAAATTTATGGTAGTTTTCATGGAGCCTTAGTTTCGAAAGGAATTCATGCCAACTTACTTTCTGTGAGGTAGATAACCCTTCCAAGTTGACATGTTGAGGGTAGGTTGTTTTCACATCCAGGAAAACTCTGCACTTCCAGTCCCAACTAACGTTCCACTCAGTAACTGCAGCGTGCCCTTTAGGACCACGGGTCTTAATCTGGTTGAGCATTTCGGTATATTTCAACGCATCCACTTCATAGTATGCGGTTTCTTCTTCAATGGTTATTGGCCGCCCAATTCCCGCGAAATACACATAGCATCCGAATAGTGCCATCAGAACCAGAGCGGTAACGAAGAACTTCATCACAACCTCTTTTGAACGCAAGGGACGACCTGCCGGATACTCGAGTGGCCAAGCGGATAGACCTAGACGGCACGAGTGACAAGCCTGCGCAAACGCTTATCGGAGAATTCAGAGTGCCAGGACTGGGCATACTTACTCATATCGTACCAGGAGCATCTCTTGGAGCTCGAAAAAGCAAGTTTGACACCAAGAAGGGACAGCGCCAATGTCCGAGTTGAATCCAAAGCTGACGGAATATCTAGCGCCTGAACCTTTTGTAGAGAGCGTAAGGAAAAAACGTGCAAAACCACCCGATTGCAAAGAACTTTACAAGCGGGCTACTTACCAAATACCCGCCCAACCCCACAATACACGCCTGGGTTAAAATAATGCTCAGTGACTTAGGCCAGAAACTCCAAATCTCATGATACTTTGAAAGTAGTGAGTCATACTTTTCAATATTCATATCAAGCCTCAATCGAGTTTCGTTCGTTGATGGCTAACAGGATGGGTATTCAAACTCAACGAACGACAGTAAAGTCCGCTCACCAGCTATTTGCTACCTTACTTTGAACGTCCGGAATGCACGGTTCGCAACGTGCCGCACATGCAAAAGACTGATGTATGATCGATGACAATTAAGGGCTCTTACCGCCAGTCCATGCACATCGCCAAGAACGCCTGAGATGAAGGAAAAAAAGCATCCTATTGAGGCCGTACCCCGCACGCGACTAGTGTTGCATTCAACATTGGTAGTTACAGTTAATGAGCCGTTTGCGCCCAGGCTTCCATCTAACACCAATATAAACAACCAAAACCTTTCAAATTTTTAAGCTGTCTGAAAAGACGGTTAAAACTCTTAGCACTCTACGGACCACTTAGTCGTTTGGTAACGAGGCGAGAGTTCTATGCTAAGTTTTGTTTTACCCGTTTTGGCTGGCGTTCTTTTCGAACTAGGACACTTGTGGCCCGCATTCTTTCTGGGTTCGGAGAGTGTATGGGCCATTTCAACGAACACTGCCCAATACTTGGCCCTCGCCTGTGTTGCCGCACTGAATTTCTTGCATAGAGGCAACAATCACTCTCCTGACACAAGCACAACAGCTGTGAAAGTGACATCAGATCCCAAATGTTCCGCCCTTCGGAGGACAGCTGACCTCCCTCGTTTGGATGACAGATTGGTTGATGAACTGTTTCTTCATGCCCAATTGGTGCGAAGTGACAGGACCTTAGTTCGACATTCGAATTCCGTGAACTCAGCGAGAATTGGATAGCAAATGTCGAAACCCAAAGGTGAGCCCACCTCTGTGCTGGCCAGATTTAACGAGAGATTTGGCTTAGTTCAGAAGCTCGTCATTACTATTCCACCTGCAAACAACAGAGCTCGTCCAGCCAATCACGCGTCCGGTGTGGTTCAAACCAACAATCCCAAGGCCAAAAAGGAGCCAAACATGTCATTGGACATTTCTAAACTAAGTGAAATCAAGGGTCTTTTGGGGGCCTGTCTCGTCGACTGTGATACAGGCCTTACTCTAGGCACAGAAGGTGGTTCCAAGTTTGACCTTGATACTGCGGGCGCAGCGAATGTTGAAGTCGTCCGCGCCAAACTTCATGCGATCGAAGCTTTAAAGCTTAACGATACCATCGAGGACATTCTGATCACGCTTGGCAAGCAGTTTCATCTGGTCCGCCCACTGGACAAAAACCCAAACATTTTTGTGTATGTCGCGTTAGACAAGAAGACCGCCAATCTGGGTCTGGCCCGGTTACAAGTGAAAGCTGTTGAAGAAACCTTGAGCCTCTAGTCTGCAACGATTTGCCAAATGGACTTAGCCATCCCGTTATGGCTGAGTTTACTTAACTTCGTATTTGTTAATGGGACAAGCGGATCCAGCGGCTCAATCAGAGGTCTTCTAATGAAAATACTCGTTGCAGAAGACGACAAAAAGACCGCCGACTTTGTAAATTCGGGGTTGAGGTCGAACGGTTTCAATGTGGAGTGGTACGATGATGGTCGGGATGCGCTCTCATATTGTTTGTACAATGAATGTGACGCCATAGTCTTAGATCGCATGTTGCCGGGAATGGACGGCCTCTCCGTTCTCAAGGCCCTGAGGGCCGCAAAAAAGCAGACCCCGGTTCTGTTCCTCACATCAATAGGAGACGTTCAGGACAGAGTTGAGGGTTTGACCGAAGGTGCAGATGACTACCTGGTTAAGCCTTTTCATTTTTCGGAACTCCTGGCGCGCTTAAACAGCATTATCAGACGACAACCGTCCAGCATTGCTACAACTAAGCTTCAAGTCCACGATCTTTCGATGGATCTGCTCAGCAGAGTGGTGAAAAGGCAAGATGTTACAATTGACTTGCTGCCCCGTGAATTTGCACTGTTGGAAGTTTTGATGAGAAATGCCGGGCGGATTGTGACGCGCAACATGCTGTTGGAACAAGTATGGGATTACAATTTTGATCCAAGCTCTACAGTAATCGAAACGTATATCAGTCGCTTAAGATCGAAGATCGACAAACCTTTCGGGACGCCACTTTTGCACACGTCTCGAAACGTTGGGTACAGCCTTCATGGGCCGCTCTAGCATTCTCTCTGGTGCCCCGTTCCGGACGGCTTGTTTCGCGGCATTAATAGTCTGGATTATAACTGCTGTCTTTGGATACGCTGCCTACTTAGCCCTTGCAGACAGGCTCCGCGTTGATCTCCAGCAACAAATCCTCGACGAAGAGCTCCTGTTTCATGAGATTTTGCTGGATGGAGGCTCTGAAGCAGTTCAGCGAGCAATTGAACACTTAAATAATCCCAATCGAACTGGGCTTCACATGATCGCTCTGTTCGACCAGAGCGGTTCCGCTTTGGCTGGATCAATCGCGAAACTGCCTGACGAGATTGGTTGGCACGAAGTTGATCCGGATTTCGTCAATATCGGCGGAGCATCCCCTGTTTATATGCTCCACACGTCTGACCTTCTTGGCTATCGCACGGTGGTTGCCCGAAGTCTAACATCACTCAATCAGGCATTGACAACGCTGTGGGAAGGGTTGCTCCTGCTGACGCTCGCGACAACCGCCTCTGTTCTGGGCCTTGGTTATTACTTCAGTTCTCAGAGTTTCCAGAGACTCGCTTGGATTGAGAAAACTCTCAACCAGACTATTGAGGAAAGCGCCGTTGTTCGTCTTCCCGTCACAGATAAGGGCGACCATTTCGATCGTATTTTCCAACTTGTTAACCGACGTATCGACTGGATTTCGAGTTTGCTCAACAGCACTCAATCCAACGCGGTCAAAATTGCCTGTGATTTGAAGGTGCCTTTGACGAACGGGTTCATTGCTTTGCAGCAGGTACATAGCGAAATTGAGTATGGTGGCGATCCGAGACCAAGCCTCAACGATTTAGAGTTCCACCTTAAACGCATTGGAACTGTCTTCGATACAGTGCTCAAAGTATCTCAAATTGAGGCAGGTACGCATGAGAACAACTTCAAAACAGTCAATCTGAGTGCGCTCGTTGAGAGTGTTGCAGAGGCGCTCTATCCCGTTGCGGTCGACGTTGGAAAACACATTACGGCTGACTACAACGCCGATACGATTTTGGTACGAGGCGACGAAAACCTGCTGAAACAACTGCTCGTCAATCTTGTAAACAATTCCCTCCGATATTGCCCTGCTGGATCTTGGATCAGGATTTCCCTAGTGGCCACGTCTGAGGCGATACAGCTGGTCGTTGAAGACAACGGACCTGGGGTTCCGGAACCACAAATCGACAAGATTTTTGACGCGTTTTTTCGATCTGACCATCCAAGAAACGACACCGGAAATGGGCTTGGCCTATCGCTTGTGAAGGCCGTCGCAATGCGACACGGGGCAACAATCACCGCAGAAAACAAAAGGCCGGGTCTGCGAATTTGTGTGAGCTTTGGGAGGTCTCCGATTGCAGCATGAAACAGGCCGAAAACTGTACAGCCCAGACTTCTAACCATCACCCGGACCACTCAAACCTGAAAGCTTAACCTTTTGATCGGAAACACAATGATGAAAAATACAATATTCCTAATGGCACTCTTGCCTGCGAGCACGGCGTTGGCGGACGAGACTGAATTCCAATGCAAGTCAGAAACAAACGGAGAAGTAATTCAGGTCTTTCAAGATACCGATCTCTCAGAGGCGCGACTGATAGTACAGAACATAGAAGGTATGGCTTCCGTCGCGCACGGCCTGGACGGTGTTACATTCATCCACATAAAGCCCGACGAAGTCTGGACGATGGTGCTGCACTTTCCAACTATGACTTATGAGTTGTCCACGCATGGTGCCAAATCGTTCGAAGATCACGGGCATTGCACAAAGGGTGGATGATCAAGTTAAATCGCTCGATGCTCATAACAGCAGACCGCAAAAGCTTTTCAAAATCGTAAGGTTGATGAAAACTAATTGGCAAGTTCAAGTTGCAGAAGATGCCATCAGGTTCGAAACCGAATACTCGACTGAGGAAGCACTCGTAACCCTCCTGAAGGGTGTTACCGGTGCCGTGTGGGCACGGCCACTCACTCGTAAACAAGCTTCCCTCAGTCAAAACAGCGCGCCCTTCCTCCCCCTCGGAGGGGCGCGTTGCAAACTCATCGAAACCCACTTTCCTTTGCTTAATGAAATGGGCGAAGAACATCTTGTATGTTGGTTGTCAAAAGTGGACCGATGTGCGCCGACAAGTGCAGCTAGTACGAATGCTAGGGCGTTGACCTTTTCAAACTTGGCCCGGACTGCATCACCAGTGTTGCAACACATCCAGCCAAATTCCCCATTTTTCCACAAAAATAGCGGCTAAAACCTTCGGATCACACACTTGACCGGCCAGAACAGGTTTACCGTTAGCCAAACCATATGGGGTCGCCAGATAAACCGGATGAAAGACTAATGATACGCTCAAATATTGTATCTGGATCTGCCTTTACTACGGCATTGTATGCAGCGGTGGTAATCCTCCTTTCAGTTACAGCACTGGCATTTTTAACATTTGAAAGAATTCGTGGCGATTTGCAGCGGGAAATGGACTCGTTGTTGATTGATGAAATGCGCTTCATTCAAGAGATTCTGGACGATAACGACAACGATTCCGATGTCGTGCAAGCGATTGATGACGCGACTCTCTGGTTGCCGTTCGACACCAGTTTGATTGGCCTTTTCGACAGTCAAGGGAAGCGTTTGGCTGGAAACATCGATGAATACCCGTCCTTTCGGGGTTGGGGTGAAATCGAAGATGATGGGATTATTCTGGGAGGTAAAAAGCGTATCCATAGGGTAAATGTGCAAACCTACCGCGGCTTTGTAATCGTCGTTGGTCGCGATCTTGCATTTGTAAAAAGCACACTTCGATCGTTGGCCTGGTCTTTGGTAGCGATCGGGTTGGGAGCGACTTTGTGCACACTGTTGGTCGGCTATATCTCCAGCATAAGAACATATCGTAAACTCGATCAAATGGCGAAAACGCTCAATAAGGTCTCAAGAGGGGAAGTCAAAGCAAGACTCCCAGTCGGGAAAAACAATGATCAGATAGACCGGATTGCTCGACTAATGAACGGCCATCTCGACAACCTGACAGTTTTGATGTCCACGACGCGATCGGCCGCTGCCGCCATCGCACATGATCTGAAAAACCCGCTCACCCACGCTTATATCGCGCTTCAGGAAGCGAAGGATTCATTGCGTTCGGATGGTCAATCCATGGAACCGATCAACCAGATTCAATCTGAACTTGATCGTCTCAAATGGACATTCGAAACAGTTTTGCGGATCAACCGCATTGAAGAAGGAAACAATTCCAAGGCGTTCAGCTATCTGGATTTGAGTAGATTGGGTCGAGAAGCTGTTGAGAATATGGTCCCGCTTGCGGAAGTGAAGAGCCAAAGTCTCGCTTTTGTGGATAACCAATCGGGGCGTACACTAATCGAAGGCGATGAGGGTATGTTGAAACAGCTCTGTGCAAACCTCTTGCAGAACTCAATTGATCATTGCCCGGAGCATTCCAGGATTCTACTGACTGTTGAGCAAGAAGAAAGTACCATTACGCTCTCGGTAATTGACAATGGCCCTGGCGTTCCCGAAAACTCACTGAGTAAGCTTTTTGTTCCTTTCTATAAGCTAGACACTGAACGGAACAGTATTGGGAACGGTTTGGGTTTGGCGCTGGTGAAAGCTATTGCAGATCATCATTCAGCGCTCTTATCGGCTTCAAACAATTCACCTGGATTCACGGTTTCAATTCAGTTCGAAGTTGCATAGTAAGCTTTTGCATTTGAACGTTTCCACCGTGGCGTTTGGGTTCTGCAAAACATGATTTAAATCCAATTGTGGCGTTTGTTGCAGCACTTGTCTTATCGGACAGTTGTCCTGCTCTGTTCTTGGCGTGAGCCTACCCGTCTATGTTTGCCGCAGCGACCGTCGATTACCAGCCCAGTTCTAAAAATGCTCGGCGGATGAATGTCAGCTTTCGCGGAAAGCGATCCAGTGGGCACCGCGGATTAATGCTGCCCCCGCATTTTTCGGGGCGATAGCGGACTTGCCGCCATAGAACGCTTGGCTTTGCCTATCTGCCGCAAAAGCGCAATGCATGTATTTATCGGGCGTTTATCTCGGCAATCATAGCCTGACCAATCTCCGAAACCACCTGATTGCGTAGCGCGAAATCAGCATCACTTTCGGTGAGATAGATTGCTGCAAAGTAGTGAACATCCGCCTCCGGCTCGATGAATGCAATGATCGCGCGGGAGCCGTTGTCACCTGCCCCGGTCTTATCGCCAATCACCCAGCCTTCGGGAAGATGAGCTCGGATCAATGCATCGGCTACCTGATCGTCAATCATCCACTGGCGTAGCTGCGTCGCAGACGAAGGTTCCAGAACATCGTCCAAAAGCAACGCTTCCAATGTGGTTAGGATCGCCGAAGGAGTAGTGGTGTCCCGAGGATCTCCGGGGACCGCCTCATTCAAAGCTGTTTCCCAGCGGTCCAAACGTGTGGTCTGATCGCCGATATTGCGCAGGAAGGCGGTCAGCCCCTCCGGGCCGCCCACGGTATCAAGCAATAGGTTGCCTGCCGTGTTGTCGCTCAGTGCCACTGTTGCCTCACAGAGTTCGCCAACTGTCAGCCCATTTTGCAGGTGGTTCTCGGTCACCGGGGAATAGGTCACCAGATCATCTGCCGAAAAGGTCACGCGACGACTCAGATCTTCCTGCCCCGCATCCACACGCGCCAGAACCGCGCCGCACAACAGGGATTTGAACGTGCTCGACATCGGAAACCGCTCTTCTGAACGCATGGAAATTTCCCAATCTGAAGAGGCGTCGCGCAGCACAACCCCGATGCGCGCATCAAGACGGTTTTCCCATGTGGTGACAGTCTGTTGTAGGTGCTGCGCCCACGACGGAGCCGCAGTCACTGCGATCAAAGCGGCACTCAGAATTGCCCAAACATAGGCCTTCATAGGTCTTCCCTTCTTCCTTCTTGAAGACGTAAATTCTTGTCTCTTCAAATACGCTGAAAAGGCAAACCGCGAAGGTTTCTGCGATGATACGTCGTTCGAAAATCACTGAACTGTCATTGATACAATTCATGAGGATCGTGCTAAAATCTTTTCATTCGGCGCACAAACGACTAATTGTCAAACTCCGCATAAGAAAAAGTAATACCCATGGATCGCCCCAACATCCCCCTCAATGCGCTGCGCAGCTTTGAAGCCGCTGCGCGACAGGGCAGTTTCACCAATGCCGCCGTGGAGCTTTGCGTGACCCAAGCGGCTGTCAGCCATCAGATTTTACGCTTGGAAGAGCAGCTCGGCGCAAAGCTGTTTCACAGGACATCCAAGGGGCTACTCCTCACTCCGGAAGGTGAGGCATTACTGCCAGTCCTGACTACGAGTCTTGATCGCATCAGCGGTGTATTGGATCGGTTCGCGGATGGTCGTTATCATGAAACGCTGAATGTGGGTGTTGTGACGACATTTGCTGTCGGGTGGCTAACAAAACGCTTGATTGAATTTGAAACACTCCACCCAGGGATTAGCGTTCGCCTTTTTACGAACAACAATCGAGTCGACATTGCCCGCGAGGGCCTCGATCTGGCGATCCGTTTCGGTGCTGGTCGCTGGCCCGGACTGACCTCGCGTCCTTTGATGGAAACTCCGCTGACACCGATGTGTGCCCCCTCGGTGGCGTCAACACTCAAAGACCCCGCAGACTTGCTGAATCAAAGTTTGCTAAGATCTTATCGCGCTGATGAATGGCCCATCTGGTTTAGAGAAGCCGGTATGGTGTCCCCCTATATCGAAGGCCCAATCTACGATTCTTCTGTCGCCATGGCAGAGCTGGCGGCAAGAGGCTTTGGCGTAGCACTTTTGCCCCATGCCATGTTTCAGGATCAGGTTTCCGAAGGGCGGTTGGTGCTCCCTTTCGATACGGAAGTCACAACGGGGAGGTATTGGAGCACGCGGCTCTCCAACAAGGAGCCAACCACTGCCCTCGCGACATTTGAAGCCTGGCTTTGTAAGATAGCTATGTAATTCAGTCTACCGCCCCTTATCATGTGCCTAACATTGCGGGACTCTTGGCTGATTTGGCCGCTCTTTGCACGAAGACCCGGTTCACTTAGAGGGCATCGCTTCTTGCTGCACTCTTCTGCGATCTACGCAGTGTCCTCAGCTATTCGGAGTTGTTTCCAGAAGATGAGCGGGTATTTAAGTACGATACAATCTGACTGAATAACAGACTTTTGTGGTGTCGTAGCGTGAGCTTACTTTGTTGCGCTCAACTGTCAGTTACCGCCATGTATTGAATATCTGGGATGCGCGGTTCGTAAATGGCCCCAATATCGAATATGGGCTCTTACCTCCAACCGATGCCCTCAGCAGAGAAAGTCGGCTATGAGCCCAAAGCAGAAGCTTTTCGGAAGCATAGTCTGCCTTTCTGAACTCTAGATTTGAACTTTAACTGATCGCTTCCGCAACTACTGCAGTTGCAATATATCTGGAACGCATAGTTTTCTTTGTTCCGGCATTTTGTCCGCACCATCCGATCGTTTCAGTCGTTTCGGGCCGTCTTTGACTTTAATCTTCGGTTTGGCTAGCGGGCCCTTCAAGGTCACTGGCCAGGGACTTTTCGAAAGAGGTTCGCCAATCTTGCGGGGCTGTAAGTTCAGGTCCAAAACCTTACCCACCACGTCAACACCGCCGAAGACGACAACTTGGACGTGATCTGTTTCTAGAGTGGTTTGTTTCGTCGAAATTTTTCCATTGGAAATACTGATCGGTGCGCGCAAACACACGATTGGTGCAACCTTTTGTTTCTTCTTGGTAAATACCCATGGGAGCACCCCCAACCCTGCCAGATCTAAAAGCTGGGTCTCGATCGAGCCATCTCGCATTGAAACCGTGGCATTGCCGCTCATGCTATTAGCAAAATGATTGGCTGAATCTGTTCCTCCGGTCACCGAAAAATCTGCATAGATCGTGCCGCTTGCGCCCTTTTTGAAGTTCAGGCTGTGAAGAACTTCATCCAGCTGCCAGCCGCCTGCCTTGCCGGTCAACGTGAGCAGATGCGCGTCGTCCGACAGATCCATTTGCCCACTGACGTCGAAATGAGCGCCTCCGTATTCAAACTTCAGTGGTCCTGCCTTAAGCTCGTTTTTGTTGAGCGTCACTTCGCTCTGCAAACTGCTGATGCCCTTGGCACCTTCGATGTGCCGAAGGTCAACGTCGACATCCATGTCCATACCGGACAAGAGAATTGAGCGCCCGATAGGTTTAAGCGTTACATCTCTTAACGCGCCTTGGTCGTCCTCCTCTTCTTTCTTAGTTTCTTTCTCTTCCGGCTCTGGGCCGCCTAGTTTCCGCAACTGTGCGGCAGCCTGAACGATAGTTCGAATCTGATCTATCTTTATCAGGTCACTCTCAATGGAACCCTGCAGCACCGGGTCGCTTGTTGCATCATCAAGATCGGCCATAATCTGCAAGATAGAGTCGGCGACCTCAACATTGGCACGCGCGTTCCAATCAGTGCCTTCGCTAACAAGGTTGATTTCAAGGCGAGCCTGCCCGGTTTCCACACGTTCAAGCGATAGTGCCTCCAAAAGATCCGCTCCGGATGGAACTGCGACATCAATTGCCAAATCCAGGTCCTCGAATTTGAGTACATTTTTGACAGTGCCATGCACCTCAAGGTTCCAGACGTCTGTATAGCTTGTCTTTCCATCCAAATTCGTCAGCGAAAGCTGGTTGACGTCGCCGTTCAAATGGAAGTCACCGGAAAACCTGCCTAGCTGGTCGTCTGGTCCCAACAATTCTGGCGAGATCAAACTGCTTGCCGGTATGTCCATTAGGCCTTCTGCTGATATGCCTTGCAACTGAAGAGCGTCATCGACCGAACCGTTCAAAATGATAAACGGATCGGCAGGGTTCCCAATTCTTAGGTTGATGTTTCCGACCTTTAAGGCGCCTTCTGGTGTTCTGGAAAGCTCGGAGAACTTAATCGGGGGCGGGCCTTCGCCGGACGTATCCAACGTGAAACCATTGGTCTTAATGACCATTTGTCGTTGCGGCACCTGCCCGGGTACGCTGTCGATAACCATGTCGACTGCGATAAGTTTAAGATCATATCGCGAGGCGGCTGGGGCTGGTTCCGCATCTTCTGGGTACAGCCTAATTCGGGTTGTTAGCGATACGTCTTCCGGGTTCCCTAATTCTCCGATCTGCCCCGTCAGCGAAAGGCTTTGCCCGCCATCTAATTCCGCCAATACAGATAGGTCATCAATCCGCGCTACGCCGTCGACTGATGTGAACGTTGCGCCAATATTCCCTGTACCTTCCAAAACGCGGCTCAGCTTCAGGATATCAAGAAGCTGGCCAAGTTCGGCAATCTCTACAGTCGTTGCCACTTGCAGACCGTTCTCTTGAGGGACTTCCTCGGCGACAATCGAAATCTGTTCGAAGTTCACCGCCAACCGAAACGGGTCTTCCGTGGGGAATGTCGCGTTCAGATCAAACCTCTCTCCGTTCAGCGAACCGGCCCCGACTGCCGTCGCAACATCGGTTTCCGTATCACGCTTTAAGAGCAGCTCAGGAAGCTGCAGGTCCAACTCAAGTCCGTTTAAATCGTTCTGATAAAGAATGGCGATATTAGTCAGATCAATTTTGCGGTCCGTTAGAATTCCGGCCAACAGCGGCGTCGGGGAATTTGCAGGTTTCCCGGCTTCAGCATCCGCTTGGGAAATGGACTGCCAGTTTCCGAAGCCGTCTTTGTCCGTGATTAGGTTCAGATGAACACCTGAGAGTGAAAGACCACTCAGTGACAGTTTACTGTTCCAAAGGTCGCGCGCGGACACTTCAAACTCTATCTCATCGATTGCTGCAAGGTTCACTTCAGCATTCGGAGAACCGGGTAGCTCCAACCCTGCCGCTGATACATGCAATTGCCGACCAAGACCCAGACGCACTTCATCTTCAATTCTAACGTCCTGACCAAGTTTCTTAGAGATCAGATTTTCGACGAAAGTAGTCCTGATCGAAGAAAACAATGCAGAAGACAGAAAAAGCCAAGCTGCCAACATAGCGACAAACGCGACAGCGAAACAAATCAATATACCTTTTGCAACGTATCGCACGTACTTCTCCTAAATTTCCGATTCATCCAGTGGGCAGCCTAGACCATTTAATCATTAAGTTAATCGAATATATGGTGTGCAATTGTACTGAACTCTGAACGATCTTGAACGCATAGTTAGTATATCTTGCTGATATGATCCAAACGCTAACAAATGAGTAGATGGTAATCTTTCGGTTTTTATGCTGCTTTCCCCGCTTCTAAACAGCGGGTTTGAAGTGGGTCAAACTTGCCAAAACGGACGCGTTGCATAAGTGCTGACTACATCGGTCCGACTGACCCTCCAACCGACAGACAGCAGGGTTCTTTCGATACCTCTCTTTTATTCAATAACTGCCAAATATGCATTCATCAAACAATGATGACACGACGAGCTGACTACCCGGAAAAACAAAAGGAACAGGCTTTGCTTTTAAGGACGGTAACGAAGGCTTATTTTGATCATGACACCAATCCTTGGCTTAGAGTGTTTAGGAATAACTTAGATGAACTGTGAGATCAGTGTTAAAGTTCCGCATGGCGGCCGTGCGCTTCTCTGCGTCTAACTAAGCCATGCTGAATGTCCGCATGTCGCGTTACACGTCGCTGCGTCTTACAAGTGCCAAGGCACAGCCGAGGGAGACAAGCAGAGCACCACAAGTGCGGTCGATCCAGAGTGATCCGCTGTCGTTCAGCAACTGCATCGCCTTGGTACCCAGCCCGGCATAAGCGGTCATCACCATCACATCGATCGCGATAAAGATACCCGCGAGCGTGGCATATTGCGTTAGCAGCGGTTCCATCGGGTTCAGAAACTGAGGCAGAAAAGCGGTAAAGAACAAGTATCCCTTGGGGTTCGTCACAGCCACGAAGAAGCTCTTTCTGAATATCGCCTGAGCGCGACGACCCGGTATCGCACAACGCACATTTGCCCGGTTCGTTTCCAATCCCAGTTCCCCCGACGACCGTAGCATCTGAATGCCCAGCCACACTAGATAGGCGACACCGATCCATTTCACCAAGTTGAACAGCACCGCCGAAGTGATCAGAACAGCACCCAAACCTAACGCTGCCGCCGCGATTAGCACTCCATCGGAAATCGCAGCGCCTGCGATCCCGTAACCGGCATATGCCATTCCAAACCGCGACCCGTTGGACAGGGCTAAAAGTACGGTGGGTCCGGGCGTCATCACGATAATCAGTGTGAGCAAGCCAAAGGAAAAAAGCGAAATTTCCATCGGTTAATCTCCGAGTTGAGGTGGAAGAGAGAGCCAAGCCCGTCAAAAGCACCACCACGCTGCTAGCTAATGTTCAGTACGTGCTCCAGTACTGCCAGATTGGCTAATGGCTGTGCTATCAGGCTCGCTCCGTAGAGGATGCGTTCATCTGACCGAATTCATGCTTTTGCTGGGCCGCAACTATGACCCTGACAAAGATGACTAGAGCGGCGAGCTGACCTAAAAAAACAGCAGGCCAGATCAGGGCTAGCTGCGCATCGAAGTATTTCTGCGGTCCAAAGGACACCAGCGCCATCAACGCGGCCAGGATGCTGAGGCTCCGCCCTGCTGCATTTGTAAGAGGTTGCAGGACTATTGCGGACAAGGCGACGGACACCGAAGCACCTAGAGCGCGTCTGGCTTTATCAGATTCAGTCTTCCCCAGTTTTCTGATCCGTGATTCCATATCTTTGAGCAGATATGGAGGTAGCAGATG
>NZ_JBQFQS010000023.1:0-24815 GCF_056537005.1 Ruegeria sp. CH6
CTGCTACCTCCATATCTGCTCAAAGATATGGAATCACGGATCAGAAAACTGGGGAAGACTGAATCTGATAAAGCCAGACGCGCTCTAGGACACCGCCGCAACATCGGCCAGAACATCCAGCGACAGATCTCCATCGAGATGATCGCAGATATGGGTCAGCACGCGCAGAACCCGATCTTCGTAACTGGTTGCCATCTTTGGCATCCTTCTTTCCGTTTGCTTCTTGGTGGTGCCACAATCCAAATCCACAAATCTTGCTGAGTTGCATCCGGGACGACCTCGGGTCATATAGCAGGGAACTTCCGCGTTGAGAGGCGTCATGACTCAGTATCTGGATTTCGAAAAACCGCTGGCCGAGATCGAAGGCAAAGCAGAAGAATTGCGTGCACTGGCCCGCGCCAACGAAGAGATGGATATTTCTGAAGAGGCAGCGGCACTGGATGCCAAAGCCGCCAAGTTGCTGGACGAGCTGTATGGCGATCTGACGCCCTGGCGGAAATGCCAGGTTGCGCGCCATCCGGAACGCCCCCATTGCAAGGACTATGTCGAGGCCCTGTTCACCGAGTTCACCCCGCTCGCTGGGGACCGGAACTTTGCCGACGATCTGGCCGTGATCGGTGGGTTGGCGCGCTTCAACGACCAGCCTGTTATGGTCATAGGACATGAAAAGGGATCGGACACCAAATCGCGGATCGAACGCAATTTCGGCATGGCCCGTCCTGAAGGTTATCGCAAAGCCGTGCGCCTAATGGAAATGGCCGGTCGGTTTGGCCTGCCCGTCATCACACTGATCGATACCGCCGGTGCCTATCCCGGCAAGGGCGCTGAAGAACGCGGCCAGTCCGAGGCTATCGCTCGTTCGACTGAGATGTGTCTGAAAATTGGTGTCCCGTTGGTGTCCGTGATTATCGGCGAAGGTGGCTCAGGTGGTGCGGTTGCATTCGCAACAGCCAACCGCGTCGCGATGCTGGAGCATTCGGTTTATTCGGTGATCTCGCCTGAAGGCTGCGCGTCAATCCTGTGGAAGGATTCCGAGAAGATGCGCGAAGCCGCCGAGGCGCTGCGCCTGACTGCCCAAGACCTGCACAAGTTGGGCGTTTGCGACCACATCATCGATGAACCCAAGGGCGGCGCCCATCGGGATCGTGATGCAACGGTTGAATCCGTGCGCAATGCCATTGCCGCCATGCTGAAAGAACTGGAAGGCAAGGATGGGGCGGCCCTAGTCAAGGACCGCCGCCAAAAGTTTCTGGATATCGGCTCCAAAGGGTTGGCGGCGTAAGCCGTCAGCCACCTAATCTGCGCAACAATTCGGCCGAAGGCTCTCCGGTTACCGGCAGACCTTTGGCACGTTGATAGTCGCTGATGGCGGATTTTGTGTTGTTGCCGATGACGCCATCTGCGCCCTGCGTATCGTATCCGGCCGATGTCAGGCGGCGCTGCAGCTCTTTTCTGTCCTCCAGCGTCAGCCCGGTTGCATCGGGGCCGAACGAGGCCTGAAATGGTGCGCCGCCCGCGATCCGGTCAGACAGATGCCCAACGCCAATCGCGTAACTGTCAGAGTTGTTGTAGCGCTTGATCACCTGAAAATTGCGGAACACCGCTATGCGCGGCCCCGGCGTTTGCGGTTGCAATACCGCAACCGGGGTGCCCGAGACGGTGCCCGCCTCGCCGCCCCAGGGTTGTCCGCGCACCCAACCGGCCCGCGCCAGATAAGCGGCGGTCGAGGCCAGCGAATCCGTCGGGTCCTCGGACCAGATGTCCCGACGACCGTCGCCTGTGAAATCCACGGCGTAAGCCAGGTAAGACGTCGGGATGAACTGCGTATGCCCCATGGCCCCGGCCCAGCTGCCGGTCATGTTGGCTGGCGATGTATCCCCCTCCTGAATGATCTTCAGCGCGGCCACCAGTTGTTTTTCAAAAAATGCGCCTCGCCGTCCGTCATGGGCCAGGGTTGAGGTGGCCGAGATAACCGGTACGTCCCCACGGCGCGCGCCATAACGGCTTTCCAGTCCCCAGACGGCCACAACGACCTCTTTGTCGACACCGTACCGGGCCTCGATCTGCGACAGCGTTCCGTTGTGCTTTTGCAGCATTTGCTTGCCGGTGCTGATCCGTTCATCCGACGCCGCAATCGCAAGGTAGTCCTCGAGCGAGCGCTTGAACTCGACCTGATTGCGGTCGCGCTCGATCACATCGGGCAAATAACCTGCCCCCTGAAAGGCACGATCTATGGTCGATTGCGAAATGCCCTGTGAGGCCGCACGCCCTTTGAAACTCGCCACCCAGGCATCCCAACCAGCGTTTGGTACCGCCCGCATCCGCGATGCCGGTGCACTGGTGGGCGTGCCACCGCCTGAACACGCGGCCAGCAACGTTGACCCGAGTCCGATAGAAAAGGTCCGTCGATTGATCATAACTGAAATCTGCTCTTGTTGTGATTTGCCTCATGCTATCGCAGACGCGCTTTCCAAACCAGCTTGCAAATCCATCATCAGTGATCTGGATTCATCCCTGATCACTGGTCAGCGAGAAGCCGCTCAGGCCACCAGCAGTCGCAAACCCTGCGTCACATCCGATCGCACAGCAAGACGCAATCCCGGCTCATCTCCGGCTTTGAGTGCCGCGATAATCAGCTTGTGATAGTGAGGAGGCTCGGTTCGGCGTAACCTTCCATACAACGCGCGCATCGTGGGGCCCAATTGCAGCCAGACAGTCTCGGCAATGGCCAGCATCGCTGGCGCCTGCGCACGCAGATACAGAGTGCGATGAAAATCCAGATTCGAGCGGATATACCCAACGGCGTCCCGCTTGGTCACCATTTCAGCGACGGTCATGTTGATCGTCTGCAGCCGGTCAATCAGCGCCATATGTGCCCGTGGCAAGGCACGGCTGGCCAGCTCCACTTCAAGCAGTGCACGCAGCGCTGCAAGCTCTTCAATTCTATCGTTGGTCAGTTCAGGGGTGGAAACGCGCCCAGACGAAGACAGGAACAATGCGCCCTCAGCCGCCAACCTTCGAACCGCCTCTCGTGCCGGGGTCATGGAGACCCCGAACTCTTTCCCAATCCCCCGAAGGGTCAGCGCCTGCCCTGGAGCCATTTCCCCATGCATGATCCGAGACCGAAGCGCACGATATACCCGGTCATGAGTTGCTGTTTGTGAATCCGTGGGACGCGCGTTCAACATGGCCTCCATGTGATCACAAAACTAAGGGGCGTCAACTAGGTTCCGGCATCAAAGCGATAGCGATGCAAATCGGTCCCGTTTTCTCGCAACCACCTACGCGGTTCGGAATAGGAGCCAAAAATCCTTTCGACCTGTGCCCAGAACGCCGGCGAATGGTTCATCTCTGCCAGATGCGCAACCTCATGGGCTGCGACATAGTGCAAAACCTCGGACGGGGCGAGGATAAGCCGCCAGGAAAACATCAACCCACCATGCGAACTGCACGACCCCCAGCGGGATCTTGTATCTCGCATCGTCAGGCTGGAATAGGACCGCCCCAGCATTGCGGCGTAATCATCGCAGGCGCCGATTAGCCGGTCACGCGCCAGCTCCTTCAGGAAACGCGCGAGGCGGCGCGCCTCACCTCCTGCAGGGACACTGACATTATCCCGACTCAACAAGATCCGACGACCCTCTGCAGGGACAATTCGGCGCACAACACCCTCGATCGGGATCGACTCACCAAACCCGATATCAACTGCATCAGGGCGCGCCTCCAGATGCTCGCGAATCCAGTCTTCTTTGGTCTTTGCAAAGCTCAGTGCCTCTGATTCAGGAACTCCCTGCGGGTAGGTCAGCGTAACGCGGCCATCCAACTGAGAAATTCTCAGACTTATACGCCGCGCCCGCGCCGATTTGCGCAATGTCAGCGGTACTGGCGGCTGCCCGGGCAATGCATGTCGCCCCATTGTACGTTCTCCTTCGCGCAAAGGCTTTGACAGTGCCCGCTGCATGTGGCACGTGACCTGAATCGTTTATACGACTCACCTGATATCAAGGGGATTTGACATGCCCAAGGAAGAATGGGGCGTAAAGCGCGTTTGCCCAACAACAGGCAAACGGTTTTATGACCTGAACAAGGATCCGATCATCAGCCCCTACACCGGCGAGATCGTGGAACTGGAAACCGGCAAGAGCCGGATGATTGCTGCTGATGCCGAAGATGCAGCATCGGCAAAAGCGCGCGCCGCAGACTCGGATGAAGATCTGGTTTTGGATGATGACGACAATGTCGACGTCGAGCTGGACGATGATCTTCTGGACGATGACGACGACAGCAACGACAATGTTTCGTTGGATGACATCACCGACATGTCGTCGGAAGACGAGAACTGATTTCGGTCCGGGGCGGCCCCTGCCGCCCCGTCCGCATCTGCGGATGGCGGGTTCAAAACTTTTTCTCTGAATCTGGTTTTTGGACTTGCGCTCTTCAACGGCGTCTCTTAAACGTCCGTCCACCGCCAAGGCGGTACCTGCATGGGGCCTTAGCTCAGTTGGGAGAGCGCTTGCATGGCATGCAAGAGGTCAGGGGTTCGACTCCCCTAGGCTCCACCAAACAATCTCTGGAAAATTCTACATAATCCTTCCGGTAATTCGGGAGTTGTTAGCATTTTCCAACTATCGTGACCTTTCGGGCTCTGCACATGATCCGTTTCCACTCTTTATCCGTCCGGCAGTATCAACTGGATCGAAGCGCATCGTCGCAGTTTCTAACTGCAATTTTTTTCCGATCTTGCGCTAGATGTACTGCACTTTGACTTGCAGCGGCGCGGATAGGAACGCGATTTTGGGTTGAACGGATCAGGGACAAAATTGCTGTCCTACGACAGTGACGCAGCTCAGAGCAATCGAACCAGATTGAGCGACTGGCGACTCAATCGCCGCAGCCACCACCATCGCCCGAACCACAGTCACCTGCATCTGCGTCTGCAAATGGGTCATTACTTGCAAAAATCAACGTCAGTTCACTTTTGGAGGTCAGGCTATTGAGTGTGGTCACAAAACAGACGAGCGGTACGCTCAGCCAAAGCACTCCAAATAAAAGATCGCCACTTTGAACGATGGAAGTGGCGCCGATGCATATGAACACCAACAAGAAGATCAGCATCATGAAAGTTCCAACTTTGTTTTTCCGCTTCCAAATCCCTTTTGGGGGCGTTCCAAACAGGTCCGAATAGGCTTTGACCGTGGCTTTGTAATCATCCAAGTGTTGGGGGCTCTGACCGCCGGGATTGTGGTGCACGGGTTTGCCCAGCTTCTTACAAAAGACATCCCAATAGTCGCGGCTGTGCTGCATGTGTAAATGCCACACCAAATCGACCGCCTTGGAGGGCACGTTGCGCTCTGTTCGCGCGGCACAAAGATACATAAACTTTTGATATTCAGCGATCGCCACATTGGCGGTATCGCGAGAGATGCTGTTTTCGGCCATAAGTTGTTCAATGAATGGCTTGCCCGCAGCATCATCAGGCAGTTTGTGCGTTTTAATCAGCTCCCACAGCTGAGTATTGAGAGAGGTCATCGGAGCCTCCTATGTTTTCTCTTTTTTGCAATTTTTGACTAGCGCACGAATGTGACAGATATGTGAAACCTTAGGGAACCTGCCTGTAGCTCACAGGCAGGAGGCGAGTTCACAGCAAAACTGGCTTCGTTCGCGCAATAAGCCACATCGTCTCGAAGATCAGGCGCTGGTTTGAACGCTCAATGGCCCGTAACGTGTCGCCGCATTATCGTGACCAAAGCTGGTAGTTCTTTCCAGTGGCAGACTGCCAAATTACTGCCGTTCGCCAAGCTTGGATTTGCCGCAACGAAGCTTCACCAAAGTGGTCATTCTCCGCACAAGCAATACCAGCATTTCAAGATGAGTTGTTGATGACAACAGAACTGTCACCACGTTAACCAAACCAATGCAGGCTAAGTGCCAACAAAGCCTTCCACCTCTGGCGCATCTTCTTCCAGATATCGTGGACCTGGGCCGTTGGCGCCGATCTTGTCGTCTGGATTGACGAGCTTGCATGTATCCATCGATAAGCAGCCGCAGCCGATACAGCCAGCCATTCCGTCTCTCAACCGCTGCAAACGTGCGATACGGTCATCCAAATCGTCGGTCCACCGGATTGAGAGTTTTTCCCAGTGTTTGACCGTAACCTTTTCCTCGGGGGGCAGAAAATCCATTGCTTCGGCAATCTCCCGAAGCGGTATGCCCACTCGCTGCGCCACCTGGATAATAGCGATCTTTCGTAAAACAGTTGGAGAATAACGGCGGTGATTGGCATCGTTGCGCACCGACGCGATCAGCCCTTTTCGCTCATAGAAATGCACCGCAGACACAGCGATACCGCTGCGTTCCGCCACTTCGCCTACCGTCAGACCACCACGACGCTTCATCCCGAAACTCCTGTCATCAATCGCTTGACCTCAACTTAAGTTGAGGAAGTAGCAACGCAATAGGAGGCTCGAATCATCGAGCAAATAGACACGGAGATTGATATGCCGAAACAGAAGCCAGCCTACCTTGTGGCCAGTTCATTTATGCCGGAAGGGCACGGTGCTCTTGATCCTTACGGTCAGACCACGCACCCAATCATGGAAAAGTGGGGGGGTGAGTTGATCGTCGCGGGCGAGACCGGGCAATTCATGGATCTTTTTGAGGGTGAGTGGAAAGATGATGCTCGGTTCACGTTGTTCCGGTTCCCATCGATGGAAGCGCTGCAAGGCTTCTGGAATTCAGAAGAGTATCAGGCTGTTAAGCACCTTAGAACGGATGTGATCCCTCCGAATTTTACGTTTGCGGTTGAGGGGTTCGATGCCGACGAGTGGGCAGCACAAAACCCCGATCACACCTATGTCCAAAAAGACTGAACACCCATTTTGAGCGCGGAGCGAACCATGACGACAGCCGTTGAGCACAAAGCAGAGCCCGGGTGGCATGAAATTCTGAGAGGAGAGTTCTCAGCAGTGTCCGCCGTCCTTGCGGCTGGCATCGCGCTTCACGCAGTGAACATTACCCTTTCCGCTACGATGCTGCCTTCCATCGTGGCAGAAATTGGCGGACACAGTCTTTACGCCTGGAACGCCACACTCGCGACGCTTGCCGCAATCCTCAGCGCGGCAGTCACCGGGAAATTGTTAAGGCGCACGGGTGTTCGCCTTGGGTTTGGGATGGCCGGGATTGTCTTTGCAACAGGCAGCCTGCTTGCCGCATTGGCGTGGAGCATGCCGGTTTTGCTGGTGGGGCGGGTCATTCAGGGCGCGGGCGGCGGGATGCTGTTCACGCTCTGCTATTCCATGATCATCATCGTCTATCCGGAACGCCTGTGGTCCCGGGCGATGGCGCTTTTGTCAGGGACATGGGGGATCACAATGCTGTTTGGTCCAGCCATCGGAGGGATCTTCGCCGAGTTTGGCATGTGGCGTATGGGGTTCGGGATCATGCTGCCGATTACCGCCTTGTTTGTCGCCCTGACCTTAATACTGCTTCCTCGAAGTCCGCAGGATCATAGGCCGACCGAACCACTTGCGTTCGGGCAATTGGTACTGCTTGCAGGCTCGGTGTTGGCGATCTCACTCGGAAGCATCGCACCCTCTATCACATGGGCCGTTGCGGCCGTGCTGGTTTCTACCTTGCTTTTGTTATCGCTGATGCGCCGCGAACAAATCAAAACCGTGCGGCTGTTCCCTCGTGGTGCGACCGTCCCGGGAACACCGCTGTTTCTGGCATTGTCGGTCATGGCTCTTTTGATTTTCTGCATCAATGCCGAGTTTTTCATGCCGTTTTATCTGCAGCGGCTGCATGGGTTAAGCCCGCTGATGGCAGGTTATGTGGCCGCGTTGGTTTCCATTGGATGGGCAGCGTCGGAGGTTTATTCCGCACGCTTCACGGGTCGAAAAATGCACCAAGCGGTTCTCGCAGGTCCAATCCTGATGATGATTGCGTGTGTGGTGCTTGGCGCAGCCACACCAATGTTTGGAAATGCAGGACCAGCCATGACGTCACTGCTGTCAATCGCCTTGATTGTACTGGGTGTTGGCATCGGCGTTGGCTGGCCTCATCTCAATACATTCATACTGCAATTCACGGATGAGAAAGAGCGGGACATGGCCGCGTCTGCCCTGTCCACGGTGCAGATGTTTGCAGTCGCGTTTGGGACTGCCGCGGCAGGTCTGGTTGGCAATTTCACCGGGTTCAACGACGCCGGGAACCAATCGACCATAGCAAATTCTGCAATCTGGCTGTTCGTGACATTCGGTTTGGTCGCCGGGGTTGCCGTTCTTGCCAGCCGCACCCTGATTGCCGGACAGAAAGAGTAGCAGGATGGAACAACTATTCCCGGACCTGTGGCAAACACCGCTTGAACTGCGCTTTGGGACATTGAAGTCCCACGCCTTTCTCCTTCAGCATCCTGCAGGGCGAGATATGATCTATGTTGCTGAGGAACCATCGACACTGCACGCCATCAAGGCATTCGGAAATGTCGATCACCTGTACCTCAGCCATAATCATGAGATCACTGACGGGTTGGCCGACGCGAAATCTACACTCGGTGCGCCTTTGGTTGGACACGCCAGAATGCAGCAGTACTTCCCAAAGGGCCTGAAGCTGGACCAAACGATTCAAACGGAAAGTCGCGTCAAACTCAACGGCGGGTTGGAGGCGATCTACACGCCGGGGCATACGGATAACAACATCAGCTATAGGTACGTTTCACCGCACGGTAAGACGTATCTCTTTGTTGGTGACACTTTGTACCCTGATAACGGCGAGTGGAGAGCTTTGGTCATGGAAAGCCACGGGGGGAACAGGAAAACGTTGATAAAAACACTCGAACAACTCAAAGCCGTCCAAGCCGATGTTATCATCCCCAGTGTCGCCATCGGGAACTACCAAATAACTGAACTGACCAAGAGCGACTGGCATGCCGCATTGGATGCAGCCATCTTGTCTTTGCAGTGAATTAGGAACAGGCAGCACCGTTTATTCCGGAAACTCATAACGTGCCAAATCAAAAGGAGTGTTCAGGTCCACATGCCACCCAACATAAGGGTTGGACATCTGCAGGACCTGAGCTCAGCCGCTCTTTTCGACCAGAAAATCGATCATGGCACGGGTTTTGGCGGGCAGGTTATCGCGGCTGGCATAGATCACGTTGACCCCGATCGGGGGCGCGCGGAAGTCGGGCAAAATCGCAACAAGATTTCCGGCATCCAGTTCTGCCTGACAGGAAAGCTCCGGCAGACGGGTGATCCCAAGACCGGCAAGGGCCAGCGCCTTTTCAGTGTGGCCATCATTGCATCGAATACGTGGTGCGATTGGCACTGTAATCACCTCTCCATCTGGTCCCGGGTAGGTCCAGTTTTGGGTGACCCCGTGAAACGAAAAATCAATAAGTTGATGCCCTTTTAGGTCATCAGGGTGAAGTGGTGTGCCGTATCGCTTCAGATAGGAACGCGAAGCCACTGTCAGACCCTGTGTGCGAAATATCTCGCGGGCGATCAGGTCAGACGGGGGCAGATCACCGATGCGCACCAGTAAGTCGATGCCTTCACCGATCATGTCGGCGCGGCGTTCGGATACGTCGATGTTCAGATCAACCTCGGGGTATCGCTCAAGGAATTCGGGCAACCAGCCATTCAACCACCCATGCGCGAAAACCACAGGTACGCTCATCCGCAGCTCCCCAAAGGGCCGGTCGCCGACCGAATGCAACCGGTTCTGCACCGCACGGGTGTCATCCACAATCCGCCGCGCGTTTTCATAGTATATGCGCCCGGATTCCGTCAGACTGATCCGGCGTGTTGTCCGGTTCAGGAGTCGAGTACCCAGACGTGCTTCAAGCCGGGCGATCTCTTTGCTGACGTGGCTGGGCGTATGACCCAATAGCTTGGCGCCCGCACTCATACCTTCCTGCTCTACCACTGTGCAGAACAGAACCATGCCGTCGAATAGACCCTTATTATGACCCATATGGAATAAATGCCGTTCCATCCAAGCTATTAAAGTTCATTACAGGCATAGCTACCTTTGTTGCAAGCAAAGGAAAGGCCAAACCATGTTGGACATCAGAAACTTCGATCACATTGGCATCCGTATCAGCAACCGTGATGCTTCCGTCGCCTTTTATGAACTGCTTGGATTCGAACTGATCGCAGACGGTGGCTATGACAAAGGCCATCCGCTGGTGATGCTGCATCCTTCGGGGATCAATATAAACCTGCTGGGACCGGCAACGGCAAAGGCGGGCGCAAATATCCTGATGGACGAGCTCGAGAAATATCCGGGCATCACTCACCTTGCTGTCAAAGTGAAGGACGCAGAAGCAACCGAAGCCTTTGTCACCGAGAAAGGCATCACCATTACGGGCCGTCGCGAATTTCGCGGGACCAAAACCATCTTCATCCGCGATCCGGATCGCAATGTGTTGGAGCTTGTCGGCCCTGGTCCTTCTGTCGCGCAGCTGATCGCCGAGCACGTGCACAACTGAATTCCAACCGCCAATGGAGACATTCTAATGATCACTTTCCTAAAACCGATCACCGCAGCCTTGAGCCTGACCATCACCGCCACAGCGCTGCCGGTATGGGCGGAGACCCCGATGATCAATACAGTGGATGGAGTAGCTAGCTATCCGGAAGGCTATCAGGGCACACCGGTCCGTGCCGCCGACGAAGACCCGTTTCTGTCGCCTACCAACTCGGCGCTGATCCTCATCGACTACCAGCCACCAATTTTGGCCGGGGTGAAGAACATCGACCATGAAGAGCTGATCAACAACACCACGGGACTGATCAAAACCGCCGTGATTTATGATATTCCGATCATCTTCAGCCATGTCGCCGTGGGCCTGAACGGTTATGATCCGATGATCGAAGAACTGAGCGAACTGGCTCCAAACGCGGTATTTGTTGACCGGACCAACGTGAACGCCTGGGAAGAGCCAGAGTTTGTAGCTGCGGTTGAAGCAACGGGCCGAAAGAAGCTGATCATGGGCGGTCTTTGGACAGATGTCTGTCTTGCCTATCCCGCCATTGAGGCCGAACTTGCCGGATATGAGGTCTATGTGCCGGAGGACACTGTAGGCTCAATCACTCAGCTCAGCCACGAGAACGGAATGCGCCGCATGATCGAGGCAGGGGTCGAACCGATCACATGGAACGTGGTCCCGGCAGAGTTGCAACGCGACCATGCGCGTGCTGACAAGTTGCAGGCGGTTACCCGCGTGTTCATGGAACATCTGTTCAAAGTCGATCCGGATTCAACCTGGTAAACCCAACGTCGGTCAGAGGCTTCGCTCAGGGGCCTCAACCGGTGATCGTAGAATTTTTTGTTAGACGCTCTCGCAACCGCTCGATGACCACGTACAATACCGGAACAAGCACGAGGCTAAGGATTGTAGCGACAATCATCCCGCCAAAGACAGCCGTTCCAAGAGACCTGCGCGCTGCAGACCCGGCACCGCTGGCTATTACCAGTGGTACAACGCCCAGAATGAAAGCGAATGCAGTCATCAACAATGGCCGAATTCGGATACGCGCTGCCTCCATTGCCGACTCCTCAATGGAAAGCCCCTCCTGGCGTCGACGTCGTGCGAACTCGACAATAAGGATGGCTCCCTTGCTTGCGAGACCGATCAGCATGACCAACCCAATCTGGCAGTAGATATTGTTGTCATAGCCGCGGAACCACTGAGCGACGAGGGCACCGAATATCGCGAGTGGAACCGCCAACAATACCATAAAGGGCATGACGAAACTCTCGTACTGAGCGGCCAGAAACAGGAAGGCAAAGACAACCGCCAATGCGAAGAGGATCGGAGCCACATTCCCCGCCTTAATTTCCTGATACGCATTGCCAGTCCACTCATAGGTATAACCTCGTGGAAGCGTTTGATTCGCCAAGGTATCCATAGCCGCGATAGCCTGACTGGAACTGTGCCCTGCTCCTGCGGCACCATTGATGCTGGTCGAGCGGAACAAGTTATAGTGGTTGATCGTGCGTGCGCCGATCTGAGGCTGAAGCTTCACCAAAGCACTTAGTGGAACCATACTACCTTGGTCGTTGCGCACATAAAGTCGGCCAATATCTTCTTCGGCTTGCCGAGCATCGACGTCGGCCTGCAGATAGACCTTGTACACTCTGCCGTAGATGTTGAAATCGTTGACGTACACGCCTCCTAAAAATGTCTGCAATGCATCAAAAACATCGCCGATCGAAATTCCCTCGGTCAGTGCTTTGGTACGATCAAGTTCGATATGGAGTTGCGGTGTGCTCGCTGAAAACGGGCTGAACAGGCCAGACAACTCAGGTCGGGCATTTCCAGAAGAAACCATTTCCCGGGTCACCTGCTCCAGATCCTGAAGCGAGCCACCGCTTGTATCCTGCAGTTCGAACTGGAACCCCCCGGTTGGCGAAAGGCCAAAGATAGGGGGAGGGTTCAGTGTTGTAAGAATTCCACCCGGAAGCTCGTCGAACTTGGCCTGCGCTTTGGCCATGAGTTCAGTGACGCTTTCACCGGAACCCTTTCTCTTGTCCCAGGGTTCGAGAATTGCGAACAGGTTGCCCTGATTGGGGGCAGACGTGTTGGTCAAAATGCTGAAGCCGGTGAAAGTAATGACACCTTTGACGCCCGGGAGATCATGCAGAATTTCGTAAGCCTCATCGACAACCTTCTGGGTCTGACCCAGCGCCGTGCCCTCCGGCGCTTCAAGGCTGATGATGAAATAGCCCTGATCTTCGTTTGGGATAAAACCCGCGGGCACAACGGTGAACATATAAACAGTTCCCGCCAATAAAGCAGCGAACCCCAGTGCGACTGGTTGCCAAACCCGGATGAACCAGCCAACTACCGCCTCGTAACGACGCGTGAACCAAGCGAAACCAGTATCGAATTTCTGGATTATCTTGGCTTTCGGTCGCGCACCGCCCAGAAGTAACCCACACAGTGCTGGGCTGAGTGTCAGGGCGTTAATTGCTGAAATCGCAACAGCTGACGCAATCGTAAGGGCGAATTGCTGGTAGAGTTTTCCTGTCAGGCCAGGCATCAAAGCAACGGGAATGAAGACCGCCATGAGAACCAGTGATGTGGCCACAATCGGGCTGGTGACTTCGTCCATTGCGCGGCGCGCTGCTACCTTTGGATCTGTTTCACCGTTCTCAATGTGCCTCGATACATTCTCGACCACGACAATTGCGTCATCGACAACCAGACCGACCGCCAGCACCAGACCAAACAGCGTCAGCAGATTGATGGAAAAGCCCAAGGCCAGCATCAAAGCGAAAGTGCCGATCAGACAGACCGGAATTGTTATCACCGGAATAAGTGCCGCCCTCAGATTGGGTAGAAAAACAACGATGACAAAAACAACCAGAAGGATCGCCTGTCCAAGCGTAAAAAGAACATCCCGAATAGCTTCGCGATCAAAATTCGTCGTGTCGTAGATAACCGTGTATTCAAGGCCCTCGGGGAAATCCTGTGACAGCTCCGCCATGGTTTCGCGAACCTGCGATGCCAGCTGTAGTGCGTTGGCTCCCGGCAGTTGCATAACGCCAAGACCCACCGTCGGACTGCTGTCGAGAGTTGAACTGAACGAATAGTCTTCGGCACCCAGTTCCACGCGTGCAATGTCCTTGAGCCTTATGACGGAACTATCATCGCCAATGCCCAAAACTATGTTTTCAAACTCTTCCTTGCTTTGCAGCCTTCCCTTTGCAGTCAGTGTCAGCTGGAATTTCTGAGTTGCACCGTTCGGTGGCGCACCCAATGCACCGGCAGCGACCTGCTGATTTTGCTCTGTGATCGCGTCATAAACGTCAGACGTGGTCAGGCCGAGGCTCGCCATTTTTTCAGGATCAAGCCAGATCCGCATAGCATAGACCCGTTCCCCCCAAACCATAACCGTGCCAACTCCGGGGATACGCTTGAGGCGATCTGTGATGTGGATGTCTGCGTAATTGGAAATGAACAGTTCGTCGAACTCGCCGTTTGGCGAAATAAGGTTGACCCCCATAGTCAGGTCAACCGACTCCTTTGTGACGGTCACGCCAGATGCGACGACCTCGTCGGGGAGTTGAGCCATTGCCGTGGATACTCTGTTTTGAGTGTCCACGGCAGCGATACTGAGATCGTAACCTTCCTCGAAAGTGACCGTTATGTTCGAGGTGCCGTCATTGGAGCTGGTGGAGGCCATGTAAACCATGCCCTCGACGCCGTTGATCTGTTCCTCAAGGGGAATGGTCACCGCCTCTTCGACGACCTCAGCGCTGCCGCCTGTATACGTGGCGCTGACAACAACCGTCGGAGGTACCACTTCCGGGAACTCACCGACGGGAAGCAGAGGGATCGAAATCAGCCCGGCGATTACGATTACCAACGCGATTACCGAAGCGAAAACTGGTCTGAAGATGAAAAACCGGCTCAGCATTCAGCCATCAGCCTTGTCAGCATCCGAACCAGCGGATGGTTTTTTGACGTCGACTGCCATGCCAGAGCGGACACGTTGTTGGCCCTGTACGATCACCTCTTCGCCGTCCTTCAGGCCCGTCATAACTATGCGGCGACCCTCATAGTTACGCCCAACGGTCACCCGACGCGTTTCGGCTTTACCGTTCTTGTCGACGACGAATACAAGGAAACCGGCTTGATCCTGAGAAATGGCTTCAGAAGGTACAGTTATCTGGCCTGACTGCTCGGTTAGCTGGATATCCACTTTGGCGTATTGACCGGGGCGGAGCGTTTTTTCGGGATTGGGAAATACGGCGCGTACAGCGATCGTACCGGTCGTTGGATCAACGCCCGGATCAGAGAAGTCGAGTGAACCCGTGTGCGGGTGAACGCTGCCGTCTATCAGCGTTACCTCAACCTTCAGATCCGGATTTGCCGTTCTGTATTTTTCCAGCTCCAGAAATTGCGTTTCGCTCGGGCTTACATAGACGAAAAGCGGATCCATCTGGACCAGTTCAGTCAAGACGGTATCGTTCGCCGAAACGATGTTGCCTACATCCTGATAAACCCGTCCGATACGTCCATTAATCGGGGCGGATACAGTAGCGTAGTCGAGGTTGACCTGAGCCGAGTCCACCGCGCCCTGGCTGCTGTCGAGGTCACCCTTGGCTTGGGCTGCGTTGGTGGTCGACTGGTCCAATTGCTCTTCGGCTACAGTCCCGTCACTTGCCAGAGCGGAAAAACGCTCCTTCTCCCGGGTTGCAAAATCAAAGCCGGCCTGGTTTTTGTCTCGTTCACCCATGACCCGTTTTAGTTCAGTGGCATAAGGACGCTGGTCGATAACAAACAGAGTATCGCCTTTGACGATATCTGTGCCCTCTTTAAACGGTCGAGATTCAACATGACCATCGACCCGGGATCGAACGAACACTGTGTTTGGTGACTCAGTACGCCCGGTCAGTTCAAGAAAAAGTGGCACCTCTTCCGTTGTTGCTTGGGCTACAACAACTTTCGGGGCTGTGGCTTTTGTTTCATCCGGCTCATTCTCGTAGCAACCGCCAATGAGGAACAGAGGGCACAATGACAAAAGATGGCGTACCCTCCAGCATTTTCCCATTTTATCTTGCCCAATGCGCACTCGCCCCTCCCAAGAACCAATACCCTGACTAACAGATAACTTAATTTGTCAATTTTATCACCAACAACAGTTTCTTGTGCGCCCGCGATTTCTCGTGAAGATTGCCAGCGTAAGATTTTCAGCGAATGGGCCTGGGGTTTGGCGGGGAGAGTATCGCCTCTGGTCAGTGTCGTTTTGATTGACCCCGCAGGATCTTTGTTCAGGTTAAAACTCGTGAACAATGCCGCGTCACAGCAAATCCCCCACCATCGATCGTCGTATAGTCTCTAAGCCACACGACACACCCAAGCAGATTTAAGGCTTGCCCAAAAGTGATCCAACGCGATGCTTTGAGAGAAAGAGCGGGAACGACGCAGCGCAAGCCAGAAGAAATTCTCGCAGAACTGCGACAAGTTGAACGAATAGGAACTGCAGCCATGACTTTCGCTGCCCAAGTATCTCTGAAACACGACAATCTTCCCAGAAATTTGGTATTGGACGACGCTACTCACTTCTCTTGTTGGTCATTTGACATGCGTCAACCATTTGGCGGAACGTCATCAAACAGAGCTGAACGTACGCCTTCTTGCAATTCAGCTGTACAACTATTGGTAAAAACGCCCACCTGAGAGCGCAGCTTCCAGCACTCAGCGTGTACTAGAGATACCTCTGCAGGCAAACGTTCACGAACGCATTGTGAAGAACGCCCTATGAGCTTCCAAAAACTGTCTCCAAACCACATGTATCCTGCAGCAACTTCTACATAATTTTGGCAGAGCCGGTAGCGGCCAGGATTTTGGCTGGTATCTACAATCTGTTGCTCAAGTGGGAATGGCAAACCGTTGGATTTCATGGGCAAGCCCTCCATCGACAGGCCGAGCGCCTTAAAGTCAAGCGGATCACAAATATTCTGATAGTACTGATAGTTTTCATCAACTAAATGCGCCTGCGTGAAATTTAAACTGTCCGTTAGTGTTGATGAGATTAATTCGTCGCAAAACTCAGGGGTTAAAACAGCCAAGCTAGACTTGATGAATACGTGATCGTAATTTTGACCAGCGTTTTGTCCATAGCTGAAGCTGAACCCGTCTCCCAACACCTCAAATGATGGAACATGAGCACCGTCAAGAATCTCCTCGATTTTGGATGCTCTTATAGAAGTCCGATTGATGTCAGCCGATCTAAATGAGACCGATGTTTCATCTGGAATACCTGTGTAGTGAAACTGAGACCATATTGCTGAAATATCCAACTGCTTCCAGCGTCCAATAATCCACAGCGCCCGATCAAATCGACTAGAATTCATAGATCTTCACCCAGCAACATCAAGAAACTACAAGTCTGATCGCTCGTGCCTGAAGTAGATCGATCTCGCCCGAAACTGGAGACGTGATGATCTATTCATAGACTGACGCAGCCTGCAAAAGCTTATATAAATCCGACCAAGTGATATAATCATCGCTGGGCTTATCAAACCAGGTATTGTTGCCCTCGACGTCCTTCAGCCAAGCCTGCATAGCTTCAACGAATCTACGTGTGTCGGTATTCTCAGCCGGAAAACTCTCGTCGTCCAACAAGAACGAAAGTGCATCAGCGAAGTCCGCGCTAGATTTGATGTCATTCATATTCTTTTGCCAATTGCGATGTGATCGAGCAAAATATCCAATACAGAAGTTGATCGAGGCTCTGCGTGGTCTTCTCAGCAAACACATTGCCTCGCTCTTCGTAGACAAGCCGAAATTGATTTCCCTGTATTTCTATATGTGGTCGCCCGTCCTGCGGCGACGTAGAAAAGTCCGTAGCGCACGATTTAGGTGCGTCAATTTTTGAGGCCAGATCCCTTACCTTCTGCTGAATGAAATTGATTGAAACGCCCACTATAGTTCACCTCTCTTGGCCTCGCGCATTCTCGCTCACGATTTCGAAAGGTTCTCAGCTAGTTTGCATGCACGATCAAAATTCTCGTTGAGGGTCTCAGTATCGTGTCTGTTATCATATAACATCCTGAAGTCATTCAGTAGATGATTGCCAATTTTAGCATATCCATTTCTATCCTCATTTTGCAGGATATTGATAGATTTAGCCAAGCCTTTGTAATTTGTGGCGCGTTTTGCCAAGACGATTTCCGCCTGAATTCTTTCCAGAAGCCCCAAAAGCTCTTTTTCTCTCTCACTTCGCATTAAATCACTTCGATTGATCTGCTCAAAACACTTGTTTTGACCCTTTTTCCAGTACTTCTTCGAGGGCGCCGCCCCCGAATTTCTGGAATACCTCAAGATAATCTAATGCGTGATCATCGCAGTTCTGACGCTGCGACCGTACCGCACCCGATTTGGACAAAAAGAGTTGCCCTGGAAGAGAGCCTAACACTTCGCAACAAAGTGCTTGTGGTACCTTCGTCTCCAATTTCTGTCGGCTTCTTTCCCGAACCAGCGTTGGGAAGGACTTATAAAGGTCATTGAAGTCGCTCCATCGTTCATTCTGAAGGATGTCAGCCAACAATTCTGGGTTGTTTCTACTTATAGATACTAGCTCCCAAAATTTCATCTACCTGCTCCCAAACAGAATTGGATTTACAATGCAGCCTAAGCTTTCCCTACAGCGGACGGCAAAGATGTTAATTGGGCCAGCGCTCACCAGCTTGAAAACGATTGTACCAATAGTCGCGGGAATGAGATTCATGAAGACGTTCGAATGCGCGCACAACTGCCTTTAAAGAAAATCCTATTTCGATATCGAGCAGAAACCACGCTTTCGACAATCTGCCTGCGATATCGAAAAGCGTATCGAAGCATTCCTCCGCATCTGAGCGGGAACTGGTGCCAATCTCATCAATTAACCATTGGCACTCGCTCTCATATGCTACAGGATAATGGTTTACCTTCACTTTAGCCCGTGCGAGTTCCTCCAAATCTGCATCCATTGTTGCATTCACATCATTAATGTTCATTTAATCACCTTAGCGGCTGAATATGGCCGACTTGCCCAGTGGTCGGGTTGTAGTTCATTTCCAGCCCCGCGCCCTCATAACGGAAGTACCCTTTCGCTCCTTGAGGATCAGGCATTACCTTTGGATTGCTGTTCAAGAGCTCACGAGCCTGCAAGAATGGTGCAGGGTGCTCGTTGTTGTAGAGGTATTCATAGTACGATTTCGAAAACTTGAAACCATCTGCTGTGTAGAACTGGCCATCAAATTCGATCGGCCTGCCTGGAATTGGCTGAACGGTGTCCTGCCTGTGGTTGATGCCTAAGTTTGCCTTCCCTTGACCAATACTGGCATCAATGAAACCGCCGACGACTGCAAGGGTCGCATCACATCACCTGATTAGAAGAATTGAGAAAACGTTTCCTTGCCTTTTGTTCAAAATCATCAATCAAATTTAGAACTTGCTTTTGGTAAGCGCCTTCTAACCTATTTTCGCCCAACCCTAGAGCAACATCTGCGACTTCATACGCCGTTTCAAGTGGGTCGAGCAGGTGCTCATCCTCCGCTTTGATCAGCTTCAGAATTGCCCGTATGTCGTCTATGCTACTGCATACCAGCGTTGGATTGGATGACTTCGCTTGATCAACCCTTTGCCAGAGTGTTGATAGATGAAAATCTCTTTCCATTACTAATCTCCGATTGGTGCGAGAGCGCCAGATTTAGGCGCGTTGCCGGGAATAACTGTTACGACATCACCATTGAAATTGGTAACTACTTGGACCCTGTTCTTTGGATCATAGTACACAAGAGTATTCGGACGATTGCCTTGGCCGACTAAAAACGCGTCATCAACTGTGTTTTCCACAACACTCGGCGTTAGGCCACGCTCGTTCATGCGTTTAAGCGCATGGCTTGAGTATTCACGACCACCGATATTCGTTGGCGAATAATCTGGCCCGCTTGGAACACTTACCGGGTCGTTTGATTTCGTAGTAGAACCGGAATTCGATTGCCCAGTATCTTGTCTATCGTCGATACCAGAGTTGGTTTTCCCCTGACCAATTCTGGCATCAATGAATGCACCGACGACGGCTAAAGTCGCGTCAATGGCACGATCTGTTACAAATTCTCCAAGCGCCGCTTCATATGCTTCAGGGTATTCTGCAATCAGTTCCGCAGTGCCCGTGAACTCTGCCCATACTTCCAGCTTTTGTTTGCCATTGGGTGCTTCGGCAAGCCCTTCTTCGCCGTACTTTTGAACTGCATTTTGAAGTCTTTTATAAAGATCTGGCCCTTCTAGTGCAGCAAACGGATTGGTAGTAGATGGATTCACCAAACCAAGTTTCACGTATGCATCTTTAACGGCAGAAACGCAGGCTGTGCTGGATTGGTTCGCGGTACATGCATCACGCAGCTGTTCGTCTCGTTGCTGGTCTACCCCTTCAAGGTACGTGATTGTTTTCTCCAAATCAGCGATTTCCTGATCGGAACATTCACCGGTAGACTGACAATCCTCCAGTTCACGCTTGCTGCCGACCAGCAAGGACGCTTCTGTGTGTGACAGATAGTTGTTCAAGGCAGCGGATTGCGCCACGGCCGCCGCAGAAGCTACGTTTTCAGCATTGCCTCCAGATGCCAGCAGGCCCGCCACCGCACCAAATAGCTCCGCACGTTTTTGAATCTCATAGTCTGACAGCCCTGCGAGCGCAGGATCCGTACCTACAAAAATACTCTGCGCAATTCCACCTGCCGCGCCCGCCGCACAGTCCGCACCGGTAGCTTCGGCGGCGGCACAACCCGCGAGCGCATGAAGTAGCATGTGACCTGCCGAGCCTTCGCCGCCGTTGATGGGGTTGCCATTCGCGTCAGTGAACAACCCACCAATCTCGAACTGAGCGTCTGCCAGCGCCAGATTGGTGACGGTTTGCACAAAGCTTGCTGAGAACCCATCCGCAAAATCGGTTCCATAGACGGTTGAGCTCAGACCAGAAGAAATCGCGCCATCCAAGGCACCTTCCAGAATGCCACCAATAGTCAATTGAGCAACGTCTCCGTTTCCGAACCCATTGATCAACGCATCATTCAGAGGGCTGTGTTCGGGGATATTCAGGTTGATGCCTGATGTGAGTCCCGCTGATACACCTGAGAACGCAGCTGCTTCCAGAATCGCGCCCAGATCGAGATCTCCGGCAACAACGCCATCCAGCGTTTCGACGAGCGCCGTTGAAGTGAAGGCGGTCGCTCCGTTGTAGAGACCTGTCGTTAGCGCCGTGGCGCCCTCTGCTGCTGCGGCAGTTGTAAGCTCTGGAAGCAAATTCCCCACGAGATTGGGCGCGACATAGGCAGCAACCGCAATCGCAACGAGCGCCTTGAACGCGGGCGAGAGCTGAGTTTTTTCTTCGTAGAAATACTCATCCGCCAGTTCCTGGCTGATCAGCTCCAGACCGTCGATGGCCAGAAGTTCCTCCGGGTAGAGATCTTGTGGGTTGGGCGCATCAACACCTGCGGTTTGATACAGTACCAGCTGCGCGTCACCGCCTATCTCGAAACTCATGCCTTGCCCGGCAAGCAATTCGGTCAGAACGGCCGTTTCCGTAAAGCTGGTCTCGGTGATCGTGGTCATAGTGACCAGACCCATGTCGGTCTCGAAGAACTCGGAACGGTGACTGTCGATAGCAGCCTGAACCGAGAAATCACCCCCGGTTTTGATGTTCAGGTTTTGGCCAGCTGACAGCGTTGCACCGACCAAAGTGGTGTCTGAGCCGGACACGATGCTGAGATCGAGCGCTGCCAAAGCATCTGTGCCGGTGTTGATGTGGTCAACCGTATGCAGCTGGCTGGATTTGCTCAGCAATCCGCCAAGGTAACTCTTCTCTTTGGTATGCGTCTCTTCAAACACATCGGTGTAGGTTCCGACGAGGATGTTGCCCTCAGTCGCAGTGAGGTTGATATCACCTGAGGCGCTGGCGAGTTCTGTACCAGCAGTGGTCAGGTCACCTGTCTCGGCGACAATATCGATATCACCACCTGCTGTGATTCCGACACCACGGTTGGTGACGGCAAGTGTAGATCGCGTCTCCTTCTTCTTCGACAGGAACCCTCTGCTGGTTTTGCGGGTTTCCGATTTAGCTATGTCTTGCGCGGCAGCCAGAACTACATCGCCAGCCGCTGCCAGATGTGCCTTTCCGCCCGCATCTATCTGTGTACCGACCAATACCGCGTCTCCGCCTGCGTTGGCGATGAAGTCCCCACCTGTAGACAGTTGCGTAACCTGGGCGGTCAGGGTCAGGCGATCCGTCCCGTTCTTCGCATCGCCTTCACTGTATTGCACGCCGGATTGCTCGGTGAGCAGGTAGAGACTGCCACCCGCTGTTAGCCGCGTGTCCCCTGTGACCTGGGCCTGCACACCGGCCAGTGTCATGTCAGCGGAGGAGATGATCGACAGGTCACCACCCACGTCAAAGCGCGAGGCAAGGTTCTCGGTGATCTTGGTGACACTTGTGTTTGTGTAATATTCTTCTGTTTGCGCCAATCCTGCGATGACGACGTTTCCAGCGGCAAATATAGAGGTGTCAGAAGTCGATCTGATCACCAGCGCTTTACCGGAGAAATCTCCGCCTGTGATGATATTGACCAGGTCGCCACCAAGTTCAGTGTCTTCAAATTCAATGTTGCCGAACGACGTCAGGGACAGAGAGCCGCCTTCTGCAATCAGCGACCCACCAGAACCCGTGATACTGCCGGCCGTAATCTTCAGATCACCGCTATCGGATGCATTGGCTTTATCCAGCGATGCCAACACTCCGCTTTCGGACAAGCCGAACCGGTCGCCGAACCCGACAAACTCTGAGCCAGGTGTTTGGACTGCGTTTTCACCGTCAAAGCTTACGCCGTCGCTTTGATATCCATTCCATTCGGTGGGCCGGTTGATGTTTTGGAACAGCTCATTCTGAATCTGCAAACGGTCCAGGAAGTAATCAGAGGAAAGCAGTTCCTCATAGGAAACCGGCATGGTTCCGAAATTGGTACGACCTTCACCAATCAAAGCATCCAGGTTTGCAAGCGTCTGAAGCTTGGGCTGAACCGGGTCAAGAGACGGGAGGGTCACCACATCCGGTTGAACCGGTGCCAGCGCCGGCAAGTCCAGAACATCCGGCTGAACTGGTGTCAGGGATGAAGCCGGAACGATCAGATCAGGCAGAGGCGCCTGGGTTACGTTGGAGTTTTCCCGCGGAGGAACAACACTAGCAGTTCCGGATCGAATATCTCCGTTCGCCACTACTGACGCGCTGTTGATGTTGACAGCTCCACCAGCCAGCACTTGGCCGATCTCAGACGTTGCTCCGTTAGAGGTTTCGCGGGAGATCGGGGAATACGTTACTCTTTCGGTGCGCGTGGTGAAGGCCGCGTCACTACCACCGCTGCCCTCGTTGATCTCGATGGTCAGGTTTCTTGTATATGTCGCCGTGTGCGTGACCCTTGTGTCCTGATACCCATTGTTTGCAAAACTAGAGCTTTGAACGTCGATCCCGCCTTCAGCAGAAATCAGACCCGCGTCGTTGCGCACAGTGCCGGCCTGAATGGCGATGCCCGCGCCAGACAGGATTTCAGGTTTTGCCCCGGAGGCTGCAACTGAGGTGCCAGTGCTCCACGTGACGCCGCCCTGGTTCGAGTAGACGCCATCAAAACTGTAGATTGTTGCGCAGCTGCTCGCTCTGTCCGCGCCTCCATTCGATCTGCTGCTCGTAAAACAGCTGCCTAGCTCCAGATCCGCTGGATTAGTCGAGACCCTTCGGCTACGTGTTTTGTTGTCTGGAGTCCCTGCAAATATCTCGACACCCGATTGTGAGGGTTCCGTCACAATACTGTCGAAACGATTGACAAACGTTTCCGCCTCGATGGCCAAGCCACCATCTGCTTCAATACGCCCAGACTGGTTCAGCACCGTACCATCTCGTGCAACCAGTTGCATTGTCTCGCCGGACTTCAACAAACCACCGCGGTTGTTCAGATCAGACCCACTGCGCAGTTGAAGATTACCACTCGCTTTGATCGTACCCCGGTTCTCCAGGTCACCTTCGAGATCGAGCAGAAGATCTCCATCGAACTCAACCCTTTCTGACGCGGCGACAGTAAGCCCACCGGTTTCCAACGTGACCGCAAGACCATCGCCAGCGCGCAACTGATCGAAATGCGAAGCTCTAAGCCCTCCATTCAACGACCCGGATTGCAGCTCCAGTACCGACTGCCCCACCACCAGCGCGTCTGCACCCAGGCTGGTCTGTCCGGAGGTTGTAATATTGGTGTTGCGGGCGTTTATCTGCCCTTGAAGATCAAGATCTCCAGCTGTCACGGAGAGATCGGCCCGTTGACCTGCAATCATGGTGCCATCAATGACCGCCCGATCCGTTGCTGTTACCTGCAAATCTGCAATGGCTGCAATTTGCGAGCTATCTCCGGTTTGCAAACGATCACCGGACAGGGTGACTGACCGCCCACGAGATCTGCCCGAATGCTCCAAAATGCCATCACGAGCTTCGATGGAAACACTGTCTTGTGCTTCGGCTTGTCCGGCGATCTGAGCCCTAGTCCCGGAGAAAGCAATGGATCCGGCCACAATCTCGGATGCGTCTCCGGTTGTGAGTGAGGCTCCGGCGTTGAGTTCGGCTCGGTTCTGAACCGCAGCACGTCCGTTAAGCGCGACTTGGGTCTGAGCGTCTACATCGAGCGAATCCGCCACCAGTTCGGCGCCATCCTTGATGGTTACCGACGCGCCGGTCGATGTGATTGCAAGCTCTGCCCCCGAGGCGAGTTCGCCCTCGAGGAGGATCTGATCAGTTGCCGTCACAGTGAGGCCATCCACCGCAGCAATCTGGGACGTATCGCCAGTCTCAACAGTGTCGCCAATTATCGAGACGTTCTGCCCACGAGACACACCGCTATGCTCAACCGCGCCATCCGTTGCCTCAATCGTCAACCCATCAACGGCTCGAAGTTCACCAGATAGCTGCGCAGTTTCCCCGGTGAGCGCCACGCTGTCGGCCAGCAGCTCTGAATCCGCCCCTGTGGTCAGCTCGGCTCCCGCCGACACAGAAGCTGTCTCAAGAACGGCGGCCTTGCCATCGAAATCAATACGAGTCTGCGCCTCAACATTCAGGGATTCAGCCAGAATCTCGGCATTTGTTTCAACGGCTATCCCGGCTGCTGTGGATTTGAGCGTCAGCCCCTTACCGGCGACTAGAGCGCGTCTGGCTCAATTGGTTTCATATCCTGCGGCCTGGAAGAAGTTGTAGCACTCGTCTGGGGTGAACATGTCGCAGACTGCG
>NZ_JBQFQS010000024.1:0-22362 GCF_056537005.1 Ruegeria sp. CH6
ATCTGCTACCTCCATATCTGCTCAAAGATATGGAATCACGGATCAGAAAACTGGGGAAGACTGAATCTGATAAAGCCAGACGCGCTCTAGCAATTCTCGCGGAGTGGTTTCAGACCAGCCTTGAACACTCGGTAATACGTATGGAACGTGAAGCCATCACCGGTGTTTCCTACACTATGGTGGATAATAAACTTGTTAAGGTGAAATTATCCCCGGCCGAGGTCAGGCAAAATGCTTGGGCTGAAATGCTCAAAGTCATTCGCCAGCTACCTCGTCAGGAATCGCAACAGGTTTTTTTTCGCGCTAAGGAAATTGCCAATCGGAATGCTAGTTTAGGCTATTATGATGATCTAATAGACGCGATCACAGAAAGTATTGAACAGTCCTCGAACCAGCCAACGTCTTATGTATACGTTTCGCTCGCAGACCTACATGCGTTTCGTGCGGCGCCGGATTGGCGAGTTGAGTACTTTAAATCTGTTGATTCCGCAGCTCGGCTTCTTAGTAGTGAGCCGGAGACGGCCAGTTGGTATGAAGACTCAGTTACAGAAATGTATGAAACCGCCGTCGATTTAGATTTGGTGGATGAGGTTCGCCAAGTATTGATCAATTATGGCCTCGAACCTGGAAGTGATGATGGCCGTTAACTAGGCCAGTTCTTACGAGCGCTTTCTGCCTGTAGCCTGACGGCCAAAGTGCAGGTTGCATGGCAAAGTGCTCTGATTCACTCGCCCGGCCCAAGTGGCCGGGCTTTTTTGTTTGTAGATACGGGGAAACCCCAAGTTGTTCTCGTGAAACGGTGAAGTAGATAAGCGGGGCAGTCAGTTTTGTTGACTAGCATCCCCTACGAAGGGCTGGCCACTTCCCCCTCGGCCAGCCCTTTCTTCAAACGTTTGTGTACATTGACGTGATTCTTGAAGAACTGTTCAAGATGGTTACATGGATGGGCAGAACGGCTAGTTTCTGAAGCGCCATCCGCGATGGCGAGTTTCAGATTGAACCGACTAATCAACATAGCGACCACTGCTCGTTTGAGCCCACAGCCGCCGCCAATCTAGTTTATGTCTTTCGCTCACGCAGCAGGCCGCAAACGCGCGAAAGCGGAGGTTCAAAATCAAGTATCTGATTGTTGGTGAGCGGACAAAGCTTCCGTTCGCTGCGGTGGCTTCAAGGTTCGCTCTGCTCACGCAAGTCAGCCTCAAGCAACTTTGACCAGTGGTTTCTGTGCGTCACCCCATTTCTTCGGTGATTGCCCATACATGCGCCTGAACTCTCGGCTGAATTGGGAAGGGCTGACATAGCCAACGTCCATTGCGGCTTCGTTCACTGGCATCCCGCTTGCGATCTTCATGGCGGCGTTGTTGAGGCGCATCGTCTTGACGAATTGGATTGGAGCCATCGTCGTAACCTGCTTGAATTTGCGATGGAAGACGGCCCGGCTCATGCCCGCTCGGCTTGCCATGTCGTCAATCGAGATCGGCGCATCCAGATTTGACGACACGTGCGCAATGGAACGTGCGATGGCGTTGCCAGCACCGAATGCCTGCTGTGCGAAGGTACCAGCTTCTCCCTTCAGGATCGCATAGAGCACCTCACGCAATCGCGCCTCGCCGAGAACCGCTGTATCCGTCTCGCTGTATCCGAGCCGCAGTAGCCGCAGTAGCGCTTCCGTGAACCCATCGTCCCATCGCGCGAGCCTAATTCCCGGCTCCCGCAGTTCTCCTTTGACCGAAGGAAGAACGCCCCCGGCATTTTGCATCTCCATCACCAGTTCGGTCATAGCGCGTTGCTCAAGAGTGATCATGACCCCGTAGAGTGGGTGGTCATGCGAGGCCAAAGGCGTCCCCGCCTTGACCGGCATCGACATTGGGCAGCAGAGATATTGACTGTTGTCGTATTCGTATCTTCTTCCATCCAGTACGGCTTCCTTCACCCCACTCACGATGGCCACGATGCAGGGCTCGTAAACAGCTGGAACACAGGGGATTGAACGCGTGGCGCGAAACAGCCGTACTCCCTTGATGCCCGTCTCGGTCAAGCCGTCCGTTTCGGTTCGGCCTGCGATGATTTGCTTGATCTGATCCTTGCTCATAAGAGAGATGTAAAGGCTCCAGATCGATGCAGGCAACTACCTTGATACAATCGGGCAAGTATTTGCGATTATCTCGCCTGTTCTCGCGTTCTGGTGAGAGCTATCTGCATTTCCTAGGCGAAACACAATTCACTCGGTCCCCGCGCCAACGCAGATAGGAGACAAAAGATGCCAGACACCACATTCGGACCCAAAGGCTGGATGCCCGAGCGCCTCGATGACCTCTCCGGCAAGACCTACCTCATCACGGGTGCCAACGCCGGTGCCGGGTTCCAGGCCGCGCGGACGCTCTTAAAAAAGAACGCCAAGGTCGTGATGTTGAACCGCTCGGTTGAGAAGTCTCAGGCAGCTGTTGCGGACCTGAAAAGTGAGTTCGGCAGCAAAGCGGAAGTGAGCTTCATTCCGATGGACCTGGCCTCGCTCGCAAGCGTACGCAAAGCTGCGGAAGAAGTTCTGAATTCTGTTCCCCGGATCGATGCGCTCATCTGCAATGCTGCGATCGCGCAGGTGCCATCCCGCAAGCTGACAGAGGATGGGTTCGAAAGCCAGCTCGGCACCAACCACTACGGTCACTTCCTACTCTGCGGTCTTCTATTTAAGCGGGTCGAAGCCTCGAAAGGTCGGATCGTTGTTGTCGCAAGTCTCGGTTACAACATGGGCCTGAAGACGATCAAGTTCGACGACATGAACTGGGAAGAGGGTTACGGGCCTAACACCGCATACTCTCAAAGCAAGCTGGCACAAATGATGTTCGCTTTTGAACTACAGGACAGGCTTGCCGCTGCTGGGCGCACGGAGGTCGAAGTCTATGTCTGCCACCCCGGCTCGTCGGCAACATCGCTGATCAGCACAAGTGGCAGCCGGACGATGCGTTTCATCTGGTGGCTCATGACCAAAACACCGATGGTTCAAACAGCCGAGCAAGGGTCCTATCCCGAAATCATGTGCGCCACCGAAGAGACTTTGACCGAACAACGCGCACTCTACGGACCAACAGGCCGCTTAGAAGCCGTTGGCCCGGTCGGCAAGGGTACATTGAACCCACACGCGTATGACAAAACCGTCATGGCAAAGCTTTGGGAGGTCACGGAACAAGAAATAGGCTTGAAGTGGGAGATTTGATCCAACGGGTCCCGTGCGGCTGGTGATGCTTCACCCACAATAGGACATTCGTGCACCGTGCAGCATTTAGTAGAATGGGCTCGAACCAGACCTTAGATGCGGCGTACGCAAATGGCCACTTTGGGCCGACTAAGAGCTGTGGCAGATGAGAGCGAATGAAGGGGAGAAATCGGAAACCTCTTTAAGGCTCACTGAAGTGCTTCCTCAAATGCTCGAGAAACAAACGGACGCGGTGTGGTTGGAACGCTTTGTCGGGATAAACGCCAAAAACGCCGACGTCTGGAAATCTGTCATCCAGATAAACTGGAGACAGTTGCTGGGCCTCGACCAGGTCCAAGGCCATGATTTCCGGCAATAGCCCGATCCCGGTTCCCCGGATCAGTGCATCTCGGTAGATGTGGGTCTGGTTTATCACCATACGCCAGGGTTGCCGCAATTTGCGCAGGCCGGTCTTTGTTAACAGCGGCCAACTGTCGCCAAAGCGCGAGCCGCCGAACGCCAGACAGGCATGATTGTCGAGCTCTTGAACGGTGACCGGCACGCCATATCTTTCAAGATAGGATGGGGCAGCAAACAAACTCAGCCGGGTATCGGTCAGTTTGGTGACAATCAGAGAGCTGTCTTCAAGCGAGATCGCCAACCGGATCGCAAGATCGACATTTCCACTGACAAAATCAGTCTGATCATTCTCAAACACCAGATCGAACAACACTTGCGGATAGAGCTTTTGGAAGCTTTCAACGGCATCCATCAGCAGAGTGCCCATGCCTTCGGGCGCTGCCACGCGGACTATGCCCGAAGGACCGACGCCTTTTTGATCCGCAACATCCTGTTCCAGTTCCTCCATCTGGTCCAGCATGGTTTTGCAGCCATGATAGTAGCGCTGCCCAGCGTCGGTCACCTCCATCGACCGTGTGGTGCGGTTGATAAGCCTCAGACCCAGCATCGCCTCAAGATCGGCCACATGCCGACCCACGATTGCAGGGGTAACGTTCTGGTCCGCGGCAGCGGCTGCGAAGCTGCCCAGTTCAACCACGCGGGCGAAAACAGCCATCTTCCTGAGCTTATCCATTCGATACTTTCGGTAAGTTCTCTGTCGCATATTGCTCTAATTATATCTGCTTTCGTCAAGGATATATTGCCTCCAAAACAATAGGAGGCCCCTGCCATGAAACGCATTCTCACAGCCCTTGCGGCCGCAACCACTTTTGCGAGCGCCGCGACCGCCGCTGATGACGAGATGAAACCTGTCATGACCGAGCTGAAAGACGGTGTCTATCAGTTCCACATGGCGCATTATTCCAGTCTGATCGTGATCACCGGTGACGGCGTCGTCGTCGTGGATCCCAACCAAGAATTCCGCGCCGAAGCAATGCGCTCCGAAATTGCAAAGCTGACGGATCAGCCCGTGGTCAAGGTACTCTATTCCCATCCCCATTTCGACCATTCCCGCGGGGGACAGATCTTCAAGGACGAAGGCGCCGAGTTCATCACGCATGAAGGGTGCGCCGAATTGCTGGGCCGTGATCTGGAAAACCGGGTCGTGCAACCAGACGTGACCTACGAAGGGGACGAATACCGGATCGAGCTCGGCGGCAAGGTGGTCGAAATGCACTACTACGGCTCAAATGATGGACAGTGCAACAGCGCCATCTACATGCCAGAAGACAAGGTTCTTATGGCGGTCGATTGGCACCTTCAGGGGTTTGTGAACCTTCCCAGCCGCCTGAACACGCACGACTATGTGGGCTCGCTGAACACACTACGTCGCGTGACGACCGAACTGGACTTCGACACAGTCGTATCAGGCCACATGCCAACGTCCTCACCCGAGCAACTGGCCGAGGATTTGGCTTTCAACGAGGCGCTGTTCAAAGCCGTGTCCGAAGGTCTTGCCGCGGGCAAGACGGTCGAGGAATTGAAAGAAACGGTCAAGCTGCCTGAGTTCAGCCACTGGTTCATGTATGACCAGAACCTGTCTGCCCATGTGGAGCGCATGGCCTATTCGATCTGGCATGGCCACTGACCTGAACAGACCGGGCAGGTTCACTGCCTGGTCCTGCCCCACCCAAATGACCCGAAAACGGAGCATGACATGCCCAAGAAAACCGAAACTACTGGCAAGAAGACAGTCATCAGCGGCTGGCATGAAGGCCGCAAGTATTTCATGGCCGAAAACGAATACACCTCGGTCGCGGCTGGCAAAGAGGACACCCAGTCCGAGTATGTCTTCGGCGCGGGCGAAATCGCGCCCGGTAGTTGCATCCCCAATCACTACCACAAGTGGGAAGACCAGACCTTTCACATCATCGAAGGTGACCTTGAGGTCAAAATCGGCGATGAGGTTTTCAGGGCCGGGCCCGGTGCCAGCATCCAATGCCCGCGCGGTGTCTCCCACTACATGAAAAACGTGGGCGATACCACCGCCAAGCTGATCAGCTACATCTTCCCCGGCGATTGGGCCGAGGACTTCATGGCCGAAACGTCTCGCCAGAATGAAACCGGCGTGCGAGATCTGAAGCTGATCGAGGAACGTTTTGGCGTTGTCTACCTGTGAGGGTCGCGGAGTGACTTCAATGAAACTCTTTGTCTTTGAAACCTGTCCATTTTGCGTGCGTGCCCGCATAATGGCTGGCCTGAAGGGTCTGTCGCCCGAACTCGTCTATGTGGCGCCGGGGCAGACTCCAGCCGAGCTTGAGGGCAGGGTCGACAGATTGACCGTTCCGATTATGGTGGATGGTGAGACACTGATTCAGGACAGCACAGAAATCATTCGTCATTTCGACTCAATTGGCACACAATTGCTGCGGTCGTATGGCACCGGCCCGGAACTGGAGGAATGGCGCGAGACGATATCCTCGGCACTGAACGCCCTGTGCTATCCGCGTATGCCGCGCTTGAATGTTCCCGAACTGGCATCTTCTGAGGCCTTGGCCTTCTTCGAAAATGCTATGCCAGAGCGGATCGGCATGGCATTTGCGGATGCACTTGTGCAAACTCCGCAGCTTGTTGATGAGGTTCAAGCTGCGCTTCCCCAGGTCGCTCAGTTTCTGACCGCCGGGAATATCAGTTTCGACACACTGGCTGCTCTGGCGGAACTGCGAAGCCTGACCATGGTCGCGGAACTCGATTTTCCCGAACAGGTTTCAGTGCCGTTTTGTGTATTAATGGCCCGAGCGGGCGTCGCACCGTTCACCTCCGTGGCGGCTTAAGATAGCTCTTGTAGAACCCGATGAGGTCCCTTGTGAGGATTGCGATTGGCAGCTTAGTGGCATCGGAACCGAAAAACTGACAAGTGTCCGCTTACGGGAAGTTGCAATGCGGTGGAGAGCCGAGCAGCAAATGACAGCTTTGGGCCGAAATCTACTTGCGGAATTGAAATAGTTGTTTCGGCATGTTCGTTCATGGCATCGCGTTCTCAAACTACTCGGTCATTCTTGTTTGGCCTGAACATCCAAATGTCGAATTAGAACTCTTGGGATGGACGGCTAAAACCTACTGTGATCCTATGCTGTCGCAGTTCATGGGCATTCAATGCGATCAGCTTCGTATATTGTAGGTATTTTGGTAGCCATTGCCGCCAGCATTGGCCTTTATTTGGTTTCTTACCAGTACTTCGTTTCGGAGGAGCTTTCGAAAGCTCAGGGTCGGCTCTCTCTTTACCAAAGCTCGGTAAACAGCGAACTCGAAAGATTTTCCCACCTCACATATGTGCTGTCACAGGATTCCTTTGTGATTGGAACAGCTGAAGGAGACGGCACCGGAACTTTAAACCAACGCCTCGAGGATTTTGCGGCGCAGGCGGGGCTGGATGCGATCTACCTGATGGACGAAGACGGGATCACGATTTCCGCATCGAACTACCGCGACACTGGGAGCTTTGTTGGCCAGAACTACGCTTTCCGCCCGTATTTCCAAACTGCCATTTCTGGTAAACAAGGCCGCTTCTATGCCATCGGGGCAACGACTGGTCTGCCAGGCTATTTCATTGCCAATGCAGTGCTTGACGACCAGGGAGCTTCAACTGGCGTTATAGCGATTAAGATCGATTTCTCTGATCTTCAGGATAGTTGGAAAAACTCGGGCGAACAGGTTCTTTTAGCCAATGAAGACGGGGTCGTTCTGCTTTCTTCGAACTCAGATTGGCAATATCGCGCGTTAACGCCATTGTCAGAACCACAGCAAGAACGGATTCGAGATGCCAGGCAGTTTCCGGGGCAAGACTTAGATGCGTTGGATTGGGTTGAGTTGCCGGGAGATCAGGCCAGAATTGCGGGGGCGAAGAGCCTGCATCTTGCAGCTACGGATTTACCCGATGGCTGGTCGCTTCACTATTTTGCAAGTGACGATCAGGCCGTTGCGCGCAGTTGGCTTGTAACATCAGTTTTTGTCCTTTTGGCGGGGCTCGCATTTATCTTCTTTCAGATACAACGCGCAAGGCGCGTAGGCGCGGCCTTGGTGCGGTCCGAAGAGGAAGAAGCAAAGCTGCGGGAGGCAAATGAAAGGCTCGCTATCGAAATCGACGACCGCAAGACAGCCGAGCGGAACCTCAAACGCACCCAGGGGGAATTGGAGCGCGCAAGCCGACTGGCAGCTCTGGGGCAACTATCCGCGTCGGTCACGCATGAACTGGGCCAGCCGATCGCTGCGATGCGCAATCACCTGGTGGCAGAAGAGATCTCATCTTCCAGTGGGTCTAAGCTACCGCAAAAAATTGGAAATCTGGTCGACAGGATGGAAGGGATCACGCGCCAATTGCGGTTCTTCGCGCGCTCAGAGAGCGAGGCGTTCGACGACGTAGACTTATGCACTTCGGTCAATGCCGCGTTGGCTCTGGTTGCGCCAAACATCGAGCAGGGCAAGGTGAAAATCTCAGTTGATGCGCCGACCGGTCCGGTTTTTGTCCGGGGCAATGCACTGCGGATCGAACAAGTCGTCACTAATCTTTTGCGCAATGCGATTGACGCGATGGATGAAGTGGATGCACCTGAAATCCATATCGCTGTCACAGCTTCTGATGATGAAGCAGCGTTGGAAATTCAGGACAACGGTCATGGGTTGGGCGAGGCAACGTTGGCTGAGTTGCAAGAGCCATTTGTAACCACAAGAGAGAGCGGGAAAGGCATGGGCTTGGGACTGGCCATTTCCACCAGCATTGTCAAAGATCACGATGGCAAGATGACGGCCCGAAATCGTGATGGTGGCGGAACAGTTTTTCGTGTCACCTTCCCGATGGCCTTGATGACTGAAGAAATGAACGAATGACCCAGCAGCAACCTTTCAAAGTTCTGGTCGTTGATGATGACAAATCGATGCGACAATCGCTTGTCGAGTTGCTCGAGGCCGCCGGCTGGACTGTTAGCGCCCTGTCGCGCGCAACCCACGTGACGGAACATCTGGCCAACGCCTCGCCCGATGTCATTTTGTCTGATGTGCGTATGCCCGGCATGTCGGGACTTGAATTGCTGGCCAGCCTGGACAGGCATGTGGCGCCTCCGGTGGTATTGATTTCGGCACATGGTGACATCCCGATGGCGGTTCAAGCTATACAAGACGGGGCGTATGGGTTCATCGAAAAGCCATATGAGCCACGGCGATTGCTTACGGTGCTTAGGCACGCGGCTGAACAAAACCGAATGCGAAGAAGCAATGCCCGCCTCAAAGACCGGCTGTTCAAACTGTCAGGGTTGGATCGCATCCTGCTGGGGCAAACAGACGCCATTACAGACTTGCGACAAGAAGTACTTGACCTTGCCGATACTTCGGTTGCGGTTTTGTTGCAGGGGGATACCGGCACCGGGAAAGAGCTGGTTGCCCATGCTTTACATGATTTGGGCCGCTCGCCGGAGGCACCGTTTCTGGCGTTGAATTGCGCCGCATTGTCTGCCGATACGTTTGAAGCGGAAATGTTCGGCGTCGCGGGTGAATCCGACGGAAGGCTTGTGGCGGCATCGGGCGGAACCTTGTTTCTGGACGAAATCTGCTCATGCCCACCAGCAGCGCAGGCCAAGCTGTTAAGGGTCATCGAAGATCAGCAGGTGCTGCCGGTGGGGGCTGTGTCGCCGGTGCCAGTAAGCTTCAGGGTCGTGTCCGCAACCAACGAAGATGTTGTACTGGCAGCCGAGGAAGGCCGCCTGCGTCAAGACCTTTTGTTTCGACTGAACACTGTTGTCCTATCTTTACCTCCGCTACGTCAAAGACGGGATGATCTGGTTCTGTTGGCAACGCATTTCTTGAACGAATACGCGCAGGTTTATGAGATAGATGCGCCAGAACTTGATCAGGACGATTTGGCCGCTCTGCTTGCACATAGCTGGCCCGGGAATGTACGTGAATTGCGCCATGTCTGCGAACGGCGTATTTTGGCGGCCCGACGCGGAGGAGGGTCGGTGGCCCAGGCTATCCAAAGCGATCAGCACTTCGACGAAGTGCCGGATACGCTGCGCGAAGCGGTAGCTGCTTTTGAACGCGAGCTCATCGGCAAAGCCATCAAGGCACATAAAGGCCGCATGGAAGCAGCCGCCGAAGCGCTTGGGATTGGCCGCCGGACGCTCAACGAAAAGATCGTCAAACTCGGTCTCGATAAAGAGGCGCTCTTGTAAGCGAAACCACTCTGCGGATATCCGCAGGGACTCCGATTGTTCACACGCATTTTCCTTCATAGGCAGGCTGCTGCACATCCTGGATACTCCACCCAAGCGAATTGCGTGATCTGGGAGGAGCCATTATGCGCAAACATCTTAACCGGGCGGCCATTGCTGCCCTGTCACTGACCGTTGCATCCGAAGCACTGGCCGTCGAATGGAACGTTTCCCTGTGGGGCAAGCGTCGTGCCTTTACCGAACACGTCGAGAAACTTGCCGAACTGGTGAGCGAAAAGACGGGCGGTGAGTTCACACTCAACATCAGCTATGGCGGCCTGTCGAAGAACAAAGAAAACCTCGACGGGATTTCGATCGGTGCGTTTGAAATGGCCCAGTTCTGCGCTGGCTATCATCGCGACAAAAACCCCTCGATCACGGTTCTGGAACTGCCGTTTCTGGGTGTGACATCGCTGGACCAAGAGGTCGACCTGTCTATGGCTGTCTACCAACACCCGGCCGTTGTCGAGGATCTGGCCCGCTGGGATGCTACGCTCCTGATGCCGTCGCCGCTGCCGCAGTACAACCTTGTTGGCGTCGGTGAAGCACCTAAATCCCTAACCGATTTCGAAGGTCTGAGCGTTCGGGCGACTGGCGGCATCGGTAAAGCGATGGAGACTGTTGGGGCAGTTCCGACCTCGATGTCTGCATCCGAAGTGCGTCAGGCAATGGATAGCGGCATCGTCAAAGCGGTCAGCTTTGCGCCACACGCGCATATGTCCTTTGGCACCATTGAAAATGGTACGTGGTGGACGACGAACCTCAATCCCGGCACCGTCAACTGCCCTGTCGTGGTGAACACGCTGGCACTGGAAGATCTGTCTGACGAACACCGCGAAGCTCTGCTGGGGTCGGTGGATGAGGCACTGGATCACTACGTGAGCCACTACCAGACCAAAACGATGGAAGCGTGGGGCCCTGAGCTGGATCAACGCGGCATCGAACGGGTCACTTTCAGTGATGAAGAAATTGCAGCGTTCAAAGAAGCCGCTGCCGCCCCCGCAGCCGAGGCCTGGATTGCAGAAAACACCGAGCGCGGCCTGCCAGCACAAGAGCTTTATGACCTTGTGACTGGCAAGATCGCAAACGGCAGCTAATCCACTCACTGCCCGGCGTCAGCTTGATTGGCGTCGGGTTCTTTCTTTCCTGACAGCGGAGTACAAAGATGGCCGGGTCATCCCAGGTGCTGTCCGACGACAGCCGTCTCAGCATTCTCGATCAACATCTCTACAAACTGGAAAGCTTTCTGGCCCTGATCAGCGGTCTTGCAGTTTTCTCGCTGATGGTCATGGCCGTAGTCTCCGTTGGTGGTCGGAATTTCGCCAATGCGCCACTTCCTGGTTACGTGGACTGGATCGAGCAGGCCATGCCGTTAATCGCCTTCATGGGGATTTCCTATGCGCAGCGCGATGGCGGCCACATACGAATGGACATGGTCGTTGGAGCGCTTAAAGGCCGGACGCTCTATATCGTTGAGTTTATCACGACCGCTGTCATTCTGGCGCTGATCGTCTTGCTGATCTGGGGGAGCTGGGCACATTTCGCACGCAGCTTTGACTTTGGTGCGCCACTCTGGAGCCGCGACAGCTCTATCGACATAGGTATCCCGTTGTGGCCCGCAAAGCTGTTGGCCCCCGTCGCCTTTAGCGTGCTTTGCCTAAGGCTTGCTCTACAGCTCTGGGCCTACGGGCGCGCGATCCGGCACCCCAATCAGGCACCTATTGCCGTCCCACTAATAGCCGATGCAGCCACTCAAGCTGCAATGGAAGCCGAGCACGTCTCGGGCCACGACAACTGAGGTTAAATCTGATGGAACCCATTGATATTGGTCTGATCGTCTCGGGCGGTATGCTTGTTCTTGTGGTGTTTGGGATGCGTGTGGCGTTTGCCGCCGCGACAGCAGGCATGGTTGGTCTGATCTGGATCTTCTGGGCCAAGTTTGGGTATGATCCGGCGCGGTTCGGCAAGGCTGTGACTGTGGCCGTCAAAACAGCAGGGCAGGTGCCGCACTCCAAGATTTCAAGCCAAGCGTTGAGCCTTATCCCGACTTTCATCCTGATTGGCTACCTCGCCTATTACGCGGGCCTGACCAAAGCACTGTTCGAAGCCGCAAAGCGTTGGCTGGCATGGGTCCCCGGTGGGCTGGCGGTTTCGACCGTTTTCGCAACCGCTGGGTTTGCCGCGGTGTCTGGGGCCTCAGTAGCCACTTCCGCTGTGTTCGCCCGTATCGCCATCCCCGAGATGCTGAAGATCGGCTACGACAAGCGTTTTGCTGCAGGTGTCGTCGCTGCAGGCGGTACGCTCGCCTCGCTCATCCCGCCTTCGGCCATTCTGGTCATCTACGCGATTATTGTCGAGCAGGACGTGGGCAAACTGCTGTTGGCCGGATTCATCCCGGGCATGTTCTCGGCGGTAATTTATGGCTTGCTGATCATTGGCATGGCCGTCGTGATCAAAGGATTTGGTCCCGCAGTCACCGGATTTACATTGAAAGAACGTTTACTCTCTTTGCCGCCCGCATTGCCCATCGTGATTGTCGTCGTCACCATCATTTTCTTTGTCTACAACCCGTTCGGCGGCGATGCTTGGGGTACGCCAACCGAAGGCGGCGCAATTGGAGCCTTCGTGGTGTTCCTGATGGCGCTGTATCAGGGCATGCGCTGGTCCGAACTCAAAGACGCGCTTTTGGAAACCGCCAAGTTGAGCGTGATGATTTTTACGATCATCTGGGGCGTTTTGGTTTACGTTCGTTTTCTTGGTTTCGCCGAACTGCCAAGTGCATTCTCCGACTGGATCACCTCGCTTGAGATGTCACCGATGCTTATCCTGATCTGCATCCTTCTGGCTTACGCTGTACTGGGCATGTTCATGGATGCGATAGGTATGCTACTGCTGACGTTGCCGGTGGTTTATCCCGCCGTGATGGCGTTGAACGGTGGTGAGGCCGTAAGTGCAGCTGATAGTACCTTCGGTATGTCCGGGCCTATGTGTGCCATCTGGTTTGGCATTCTGGTTGTCAAAATGGCCGAGTTTTGCCTCATCACGCCACCTATTGGGCTGAATTGCTTTGTCGTGGCCGGCGTTCGTGATGACCTAAGCGTTCAGGATGTTTTTAAAGGTGTAACGCCTTTCTTTCTGGCGGATGCTGCGACCATCGCGATGCTCGTTGCCTTCCCCGCTATCGTTCTATGGCTTCCTGGTCAGGTTTGAATCACATGGGATGATTTTGGAGTTCGGTATGCCGGTGCAGCTAAGGCCTGCATCAATCAGCTGCGCTTCAGAATACATGACACTTGTTCAATGGCCGGTTTGGGCTGTCCGCGATCGAGAGCGGACACGATCCTGAGCAGATGCTGCACTGCCCCGATGTCCACAACGAGCCCTTTGTTCTTGATGCCGCACTACGCGTGAACGGTTACCGGTCTTAATGTTGCATAGATTGCCATGGCAATTCGGACCTTCACTGCACTACGCGTGAAGGTCCGCTTTGGGCCGTTCGCTTCAGTTAGCATATTCCGTTTCCGGCGCATTGCCGCTGTTCGCGGCCTCAGTTGTCGTACCTGCGGCGAAGGTCTGCTGTGTGGCCTTTCCTCAGTCTTGCTCCAAAAGTTGCAACTGCAGAGAGCGGCAGCAAAATCCCGCATGGCGGCCCTTCTAATAAAGCCTGACGTACGGCCGGATCACGCTACCGAACAACGTTGCTGAAGGAACTAAACTATGCTAGCTCAAATCATGTCTTGATTGTTTTCCAGTTAGTCGCACCCAACACGGATTTCTCCGTGTCTGTTGTCGTGCGAATTGAAAGGAATCCGAATGAGACGACCAGATTTACCACCAATCCAAGGCAGACGATTTGACGTCGAGATGCTCCAAGATGCAGCGCTTAGTCTGACCGAGCATGCTTCCAAGGGACCGACCTGGCTTAGACATAGAGGACGTGTTTCCTTCGTTGTTCTGACCGAGGAACTGTTCGAACAAATTTGGCCTGATCCACGGCGAGTATGGAGCGTTGATGACATGCCAATTCGCCACGAGCAAATGTTGCTTGAAGCGCTTGAAGCTTCGCTTTCTTACGACAATGAAGAATAGAGCATCGAACGAAGAAGCATGAGTGCGGGGTGGTCGGGAAGTCCAAAAGCCCTGACCACCCAATCAAGTCAGAAAAAGCCTACCTCGGCTGCAATAAATCGTTATCGGGTGAACCAAACACCCTCCAAAGCAGAAATGCACAACCAATTATGTTATCTGTTCTGAACAGACAGTTGGCAGGGAACGATGACAGAAATTGGCGATAGCCTCACTAGGGGTGCAAAAGAAGCACTAGATATTGCAAAGGGCAAAATGGAGCCTGCTAGCGTATTCCCACCTATTATAGAAAACGAGAGCGGCATACATACTTCCGATAGGACAACTATTCGCCGCACATCTTCGCGGGACAAAAAATCCACAAGATCGATCCAAGATTTGAATCCCAGAGCTAGCAAGGCCGAACTGCCAGGAAACAACTCTTTACTTTTCCTCGCGAGAATACTTTTCAAGATTGTTTTCCGCGTCTTTCAGGCTGTCCGTATTCTGTTGTCCGGTCGGCGCGCCGAGCGCGCGATAGATAGTCATCCGTGACACGCCCAGATCGCGTGCAATTTGGGCTTTTGATAAACCACTGGCCACAAGAGATCGAATATGTTGGTCATCTACTTGTTTACGTCTGCCACGATAGACACCTCTTTCCTTGGCGGCATCAATACCCGCTCTCTGTCTGTCGCGGATGAATTTCAGCTCCATATCAGCGACTATGCCGAGCACTGTTACCACAATTCGACCAATATCACCGGCTGTACTCACTTCCGGTTCAAGAACCCGCAGGGAAGCGCCCTTGGCATCCAGTTCATGTACTAGGTTCAGAACATCCCGGGTAGAACGACCTAGGCGATCAAGTCGATGCACAACCAGTTCATCGCCTTCGCGTAAGAATTCGAAGATGGTTTCCAGTTCCGTGCGCCCATCACGCGATGCGCCTGATCCTGTCTCAGACCGTACGATCTCGCACCCAGCTTTCTTCAGTGCTGCAGTTTGAATGTCGAGATCTTGGCTCGTGGCGCTGATTCTGGCGTATCCGATGCGGGGCATTTGGTATCTATCACATTAGGGTAGGGGTGATGTTCAATCTGTCACGTAGTTGAATTGACCACCCTAACGGGGCGGTGGATCGCATCACATCTAAGCGTATCTTTGTGGTGCACCCAATTGTTACATGGAGATGTGCAACCCATCGAAATTGAACGCAGCGTTCTGACACGGCAGGATGTTTGATTTTTCATGGTCGCCAACTCCTCGCTGATCGTGCATAGACGTCAGGAAGTTCTGTTGGTGACAGTTTGTTCAGGTGGCTCTCGTCAAACACAACCACATTGTTGGATAGAAATTGGTCAGTGTTCATCCGTTCCCTAGCTTCGAGGATGAACGGATGTTCAACCGCCAGTGCTGCCAGCAAGCCTCCTGTTTCGATATGCGCGGCTAATTCTCGCTGTAACGCCTGAAAGCTCAACGTATTGCCGCCATTGTCGGTACCAATGACAATAACGGGGGTGGTGAAACCCATGTTGCAAAGGTCATTTGCCCCATGGATGTCGACACATCCGTGGAGTTCGAGATTTACTAACGCCAAGCCTCGTTGTGGGGTGATGTATTCTGGGAAAGCCTTGTCCTTTTTTCTGGTTCGGCAATTTGTAGTTTGTACTGGCACACGGATTCCGCGAGTCACTTGCCTTTGGTTTATTTGCCCAACGACAAATCGAAGATGACATGTGACGTTGTTATAGCGCGGACCACGATGTTATAGTATTGTCGTCAAAACCGTTTAATAACAAATGGTTGACTCGAATCCACTGGCAGCTTTCACTCTGCACAGAAGCTTCGAGATTTCAAGATGAACAACGCATATTCCAAATTGAAGGCCGACCTGGCTGCCGCTGGTGTGACACTCAGATCTATAGCAAGGGATCTCGAAGTTTCCCACACGGCAGTCACAGACGTAGCTAGGGGTGCTAGACGCTCCAAACGTATCGAGCAGGCAATAGCAATCCGCCTGAAAACGACTCCTGCCTCACTTTGGCCTGATCGATATGGGCAAAAGGGAGGTGCGACATGACCTGACGTAGAAAAGCAAAAGCCTATGTGCTCCAACACATAGGCTTTCACAAAGATTGAATGGCTGTTCGCAACCGTCATCTCGATCTTCTCCAATCCAATCTCAAAGTCAAGGCTGCCACTCGAAGTTTTCGAGCCTTCAAGTATGCCTTGCCTACAAGGAGCCGATCATGTCGAAAAACAACACTGCTCGCGATGAGCGCGAGTGGGCGCGGGCGTTTGCACTTCGCAGAGACCTTACCCCATATATTCAAACTGGTTTTCAGACCAAAGCAGCTGTGCAAGACTTTTGCAGGGCGCACAGTCTTTCGAGATCTGCTGCTTATAGGCTGCTTAAGCGAGCGCAACTTGATGATCGGGCATCTGCGTTGCGACGTTCGAAACCTGGCCCCAAAAGGATGAGTATCAAGCTCTGCGACGAGGCTGAGAAAGTTGTCAACGACTACCTTCGCAAGGAATTTCTTTCTCGAAACAAGATCTTGGTCGCAAAAGCTCTGAATGACATCAACCGAAAACTATCAGAATTGGGCCTCCCAGAAATCTCAAAGACAGCTTTGATCAACAGGATCAATGCGATCCCAGATCGAGTGATCAAGCTGAAACGCCACGGGAGCAGGGCGGCGCGACAAGCTTACCAAATCGTCCGTGGCAAGTATTTTGTAGAAGGTCCGCTTTCGGTTGTTCAGATTGATCATACGAAGCTGGACTTGATGGTCATCGATCCCATCACAGGAGAATGTCTGGGACGGCCGTATTTGACAGTCCTGTTAGATGTGGCGACGGCAATGCCAACAGGCATTTACCTGTCGATGGAAGCACCCTCCGCAATCAACCTATTGAAGGCCTTTCATCGATCCGTTTTTCCAAAGGCAGAATACCTTACAGAAATGGGTATTCCATATGAGTGGCCAGTGTATGGGTTGCCCCTCGTGATCAGCAGCGACAACGGGACCGACCTCAAATCTAAAGCCTTCAATTGGGGGCTGGAACAATACGGCGTCGAGCACATATTTCGCCCCGTGGCGCAGCCGCATCTCGGTGGGCACGTCGAGCGTTTCATAGGAACAATCCAGGCCTTCGTTCAGACCCTTCCTGGAACCACTTTTTCAAACACCAAAAAGAAGGGAACCTATCAACCCGAAAAGCAGGCGAGGCTTGCCTTGTTTGACGTTGAGAGACTCCTGCTCGAGTTCATACTTCGCGACTACGTCCATGATAAGAAGCGCCGGCTGCTGACGTCTCCTATGAATGCTTGGAATGTTAGCTGGCGCGAGTGTGTGTCCAGTCCACGACTGCCAAAAGATCCGGATCGGTTTCGCCTTGATTTTCTGCCGTTTGAGAGGCGCAAAATCCAGCGGGAGGGCCTTGAACTGTTCGGGATGTTCTATCGTTCGGAACAGCTACAAAAGATGAAAAACTGCGGCGTGAAGAGCGTTATACTCAAGTATGATCCCACTGACATTCGAACAGTATACATCAGTGCCGACGACGATGTCTTTCACGAAGCCCGGAGTGAGTATTTTCCGCGCGATCCAATGTCCCTCAATGAATGGAAAAAACACAACAAGCGCAAGGAAAAAAGGCTGCAAGCGGCAATGAACGCACCTGACCCTACCGTAGTTCACGATCACCGCAAACAGATCCTGGCGGAAGCAAATCGGCGCAAAAGGGCGATCAGTCGCTTCGACGGTCACCCTCAAACGCATGGTTGCGACATTCGCGATCTTCGTGACCCACGAGGCTTATCGGTGCCGGGTAAGTCGTCATGAACCATACTCCATCTCAACGCTTTCCAGATATGTCACAGGCATCGGTTCCAGAACGTATTCGCTACATTCGCAACGGCGCTTTTTTTGAGACATCAGCCATTCGCGCCTTTCGAAATCGATTGAATGAGTTGATCCATGAGCCCTTAGACTGCGAGAACAAGCTTGTTTTCTTGACCGCCCCGGCTGGAATGGGGCTGACCCGCATTATCAAGCAGTTTGCGGCCCAACACCCACCCGCGACTAAGGGACGAAGTGGTCAGCAAACAGTCCCGGTCGTAAACCAACTCATCCATCCAAGTGGCGACTTCGTTGATTATTGTGATGCACTTCGCGCGAACCTTGCCATCCCTGGCTACGGGGCTATGCCGCGCTATTCTTCCTACCGCAAAACTCTTGAACTTCTGGGACATCTAAAAACCAGACTCGTCATCTTGGAGGACTTTCACCGTACCTATAGCTTTCAGAAACGCCAGCAGATTTCTTATCAGAACTACGTCCACTACTTGATTTCCGAATACGATATCAGGGTCGTTCTCACAGGTGCTCCACGTATCTGGCGATGGGCATTGGAAGATGAACAAACACAGGGGCGATCTGTACACTATAAGTATCGCGCCTGGACGTATCGGGAAGATGATTTCATCGAGTTTCTTGACGGGTTTGAACGATGGTGCCCGGTGCAGGTAAAGGGGGCACTTTCCCGCGACCCAAAGCTCCGCAAGGCCATCATCAGGAAGTCGAATGGTATCTGCAAAAATGTGATGCAGGTGCTCACTGGTTTCGCGATCTATGCGATTGTGTCTGGCAGTGAGCGCTTGGATTTCGACACCTGGGTAAGCCATCGCAGTTAGGAACGGCCGTTATGAACGTCACACCCTATTCGATGGAAAGCTTGAATTCGTTCGTAGGTCGCGCGGCTTCGATGAATTCGACAGATCCCTTATCCTACCTTCGAGAGCTGTTTCCTTCAGCGAGATATCAGAGTTTCACGAGACTTCCCGAGGATCTGGATGAACTGGATCATGGTGTCATTTTGGCTGGCTTGAACGATGCTCTGGACCCGGAAAAACGCAGGCTGGAACTGCTGACCTTACCAGGCACCAACCCTGGCGTTCACACAAAGTGGCTGAGGCGGGCAGGGGGGAAACACTTGGGCTCGGACCGCTTCAGCAAGGCGCCTTCGTTTGCGTGGTGTCCGCGTTGCCTGCTCCGCGACCAGCTCAACGGCCATGACCAATTCTTGCGGTTGGCTTGGAGGATGACCACCCGGACATTCTGTTTGGCGCACCGGAGGCCGCTTACCACCCATTGCATGGCATGTCATGATCGCGAAGCTGAGCCGGCCTTCGTATTTGATGGCAGCAATGTCGTTCTCGCATGTAGTGCTTGCGGCTCACTCTATTCGACGCAGCTTGGATTACCCGACATGTCTTCTTCGACCGTCTTGGAACTGCGCGACAACCGTAATGTGCAGATAGCCTGGAATGAAGTAATCCACTTGGAATTGGCGCTTGAAAAGAGCCTATCAGTGCGATCAAGTACCAAGAACAAAAGCGAATTCCGAGACTTCACCTTGGCATTCGCCAATGTTCTGATGAGATCAATCCGGCTCGGCCGCGCGCCTATAGACCTCTTTTCTAGCGTCGCGTTTCCGGCGCAACCAAACCCCCGCAGCATCACCTCAATGGAACGGCCTTACCGCGCTTCTTCGATCGCCGTGCGCCGAAAAACTCATGGTCTGATCGCAACCATTCTAAAACGCCGAACGAACTTGTTTTCTATCAAAGGCGTATACGAAAAGCGTTGGGGCAGGGCACCTTTGATGCAAGAACTAAGATCCGAGCTGGAACCTGAGCAGAACAATGAACTTGATCGGCTATTGCTGCGGTTCCCGGCAAAGTGGTTTTGAAAACAGGGCAGGAAGGCCGATTTCTACCGCCCATTCTAAAAGTACGACAAGCCAACACGAAAGATGTCGTTAGTAGGTGCATACTTAACTTGCTTCATGTCATGTTCTCCTGGGAAGGCGAGATCCGTTCCCGCCTGCTGCGGGCGCGTAAGCTCAGAAACCGTCCGCTCAACCACTTTACCAAGCGTTTGAGTCCGATGCCGTTTCGGAATTCAAACTCTTCATAGTGAAAACGTCGCAAGGTTACGCCGTAGGGCCTCAAGGCTGCCCGGAGCGACTCCCGAAGGGAGGCTGGTCCGCAGAACGAAACCTTGGCTCGAGACAGACTTGGCCCAATCGCATCGGCAATCTTTTCTGCGCTGATACGTTGTCCCTCACTCGAGACCATAAGATGCAGATGCAGATTTGGTTTCACTTTCGACAATTCTTCGATTTCATCTAGATGCGGAGCGTCCGTTCGCGACCTGACACAATAGAATAGATGTACAGGCTCGTTACTCGCCTCCAATGCATCGGACCAGGCAAGAAAGGGCGTGATGCCGATACCTGCCGCGATCCAGACTTCCGCCCCTTTGCCGGCGTAGCGGAACCTGCCAAATGGCCCTTGAACACGCACCAACTGTCCCGTTTTCAATGCTCTGTTCAGGGTAGCAGTGTAATCCCCAAGAGATTTTATAGTCACGCGCAGTTCGCCGCCGGGTCCGATCTTTGAAAAACTGAACGGATGGGGTTCATTTTTTCCAGCACCTGTAAAACGCAGAACGCCAAACTGTCCGGGCAGCGGGCTGAGGCCTCTCTCCTCCGGCTCCAGTGTGATGGCCAATGCTCCGCCGGTGGTTTCAAGCTTTGAGATCTCATAGCAATATGACGGGCGCAACCTGTCCGGGAGTAACATCCACAGGTAGGCGACCATACCAACCACACAGAACGAACCTGTGTACAGCCCCGCAGGATCGGTCATCGCAAAGGGTTTCATGATAAGAAAGAAATGCAGAGCCCCAATTGCAAACAGGGCACCCATCGCTTTGTGCGACCACTTCCACAGGTGGTAGGGAATGAATGTCGCCACTGAGATGAGAACCAACAGCAAAAGGCCATACAGGCTTATTTCGCCGAGTGACTCAGCAAAGTCGTTTAATGCGGTTTCGCGGCCCAAAGCGGGTATTTCAGCGCCAATCGTATCGTGCATAAGGAGTGCCACCATAGCCACGATACCTGCCCATTTATGCAGGACGTAAACTCGGTCCAGCCCACCGAACAAATGCTCGACACCCCTCAGACGCGTGGACAGAACCTGACCCCACGCCATAAGGATAAGAGCGGCAAGACCCAAATACTGCGAGAACAATGCAGTATGGTCAGAGATACCTTTCAGCGACCACAGCTGGTATGCTGGGACAAGTGTCGTTGCACCAATCAGAATGAGGCCTACCGGATTCATGACAGCTCCTCTTTTTGAGAATTGGGGGTATTGCCCAGCAAGCTGTCCGCAAGCAGGTCATCGATAAATACGCTGAGAAGTTGCAGACGCCCCGTTACGCCTGCCTTTCGATAAACCGACGCGCATTGGGCTTTGATTGTGCCCTGTTTGGTATTCCTAAGCGCGGCAATTTCGGCGATCGAGTAACCTTTGATTGCAAAGATTGCCACTTCGCGCTCAGCGCTTGTCAAAGACCACAATCGAAAACGGGCTTCCAGAACTTCTCCGAAGGCACCGGTGGCTATTCTTACCTGATCTTCCAACTCGTTTTGGCGGCTGAGGATGTTTCGCAACTCGTAAGTCGTGAATGCCAATCCGCTCACAAGCGTAATTGCCACCATGGTCTCGACAAGATCGCTTTCCGCCATCGGGAAACTGGATGTAGGCCACAGAGTGTCCACAAAAATGTCCATGAGAAAATAAGCGCTGCAGACTGCTTGCACAGCGAAGAGAGACCAAAGGATGGAAACGCGCGTCATGGGTCGGTTCTCGGTATGTAGTTGGCACGCTCCCGAACAGAGCGTGCCAAGGTTTCATCAGCTGTCGTCAGAGGGTTCTTCCCGTTCGATCTCCAAAATCTCGCCGGATTCAGCGGAAACTTCGATCTCGTAAGCTTTGCCATCCATCGCAGCCTGCACTTCGATCTCGTCATCCTCAGTTTCTATCTTAGATATGACGTACCCTTTCGCTTCCAGCGCGGAGCGAATGGCGGTCTCTGAAGACCCCAGAACATCTCCGACGTTGACCTGTGCCCAAACCATCCCAGGTGTGGCGATAGCTGCCAGCAATGCCAGTTTGCCAAGCTTGTTCATTTGCATTCCTTTCAATGATGATTGCCACCGCAAGAATGCGGTCGGTCATATTTGAGAAGCTGTTGCGCACGACAAAATTGGCCTTTCGGCAGAATTCAAGCGGCATAGGCCAAAGGTTTATGCCTGCTACGACGCTTTATTCGGCCTAAACTGACAGAGCCTCTGCCAATTTTGCTACTTTGCCTGGCTCTGAAGCACTTGGAGAGAGTTTGTGGACCACCCTTGTGAGTGATTTGCGGTGGTCCACAGAGATAGCAGTCTTGGTAAGTTGCTATCTCGGGGCCACGAACAAGAAGGTGGTAGCGGCCCTTGAGAGTTTTCTTCCTAGAACTTCCACTCATAGGATGCCCAGAGGGCCTGAGTTGAAACGTCGGCCCCGAGGGTCGACCT
>NZ_JBQFQS010000025.1:0-22046 GCF_056537005.1 Ruegeria sp. CH6
GTCGACGCCACATTACGAACGTCGCCCGAACCCTCGCAAGCAGACGAGGGATCTAAATATAGCGAAAAAGACTGAGGGTGCAAAAATCATCCCCGATGAAATTCACACCCTCAGAAAAGTGAGTGATAGCCAGTTGGCCGGTTTAGTCGGGGCTCATCATCCCGACAACTAAGGAAGAAATGCAGCGGTCCTTGCAAAAGGGGGTACAAGATAAACTCCACTGCACTGTCTACACTAGAACAATTAGCGAAAGAAATCAGGGCGCACCTGATGCTTGCCTGAATGTGTTCTGAAAATAGCTTGCGCGTCGATCGGGAGGTAAGTGTTGCCGGCGGTTCAGGTATCTCACGCAACTCTCCCGGCCAGTAGTCCCAACTCTTGTGGCACACGTTGTCGTCACAGCAGACATGTATCCCGATGTCGTCGGGTGTCTCAGCTATGGATAGGGATAGGATTTTGGTTATTCAGTGACTTCTGGCTCAAATGTCGCTTGTTTATGGCTATGCGTGATAGGTCCCCACAGCAGCCTTTCAGGCAATGACGGGGGCGACGGTGCACCAGCACCGCCGCCACGCAGCAACTGAACCAAAGAGAACTGCGTCGACGCCACATCACAAGCGCCGCCCAACCTCTCGCACGCAGACGAGAGATCTAAATATAGCGAAAAGGCTGAGGGTGCAAAAATCATCTCTGATGAAATTCACACCCTCAGAAAGGTGAGTGATAGCCAGTTGGCCAGTTTTATTCGGGACTCATCATCCCGACAACTAAGGAAGAGATGCAGCGAACCTTGCGATGGGGAGTGAAAGGTAAACTTCACTGCACTGTCTACATTAGAATAATTAGCGAAAGAAATCCGGGCGCACCTGATGCTTGCCTGAATGTGTTCTGAAAATAGCTTGCGCGTCGATCGGGAGGTAAGTGTTGCCGGCGGTTTCGTTCGGCGACACCTATTCAGACGTTTCATGTAAAAAGGCGGCTGCACTTTATAAACAGGAGTCGGCAAAAGTGCCGTCTTTGGTAGCTGCTCAGAAGAATGCAGTATCCGGGGATGTTGCAAGGTTTCCAGTTGGCAATACTTGCGTAAGTCATTGTTTTTCATGGGGTTGAATTTGGTGCAGTTGGATAAAATATATAATTAAATCAAGTATTATCAACGGTCTCCAAAACCGTAGGTCGCGGGTTCGAACCCTGCTGCCCCTGCCATTCCTCCAAACGTCGATTGTTTGTTCTGCTCGCACAAGTGCACAGCAGTTAATAGCTGCGTCAGACGGTTAGCACCGGTCGAGATTTCCACTTTTTTCGCATCCGTCGTATCCTGTTGATTATTGCTTTGCTTAAGCAACCAATGGACGGGTGCGCAATTCATGAGAGTGTTGTTCAAACAAAGTCTTGTAGTTTTCTGGGGGCTCTGGTGGGCAATTGCATTTCTGACCGACTTCGTGGGCGGTTTGGAAATGTTGGGTTTCACCTCTACGCCATGGTTTGATGGCCAGAACTACCCGTTCCTGAAACAGACGCTGGCGCCGTTTGGGGCCACTGCTGCGATCGATACCGCGCTGTTCGTGGGAATTATCCTTTGGGCGCTGGTATCGACCCTGTTGTTCTCCTTTGCAATTGTAACACCCTATTCCCGCAAGGAGCTTTGGCTTAAACGCGTTGATTATGCATTTGTCGTTTCATTGGGGCTGTGGCTTGCATTCTTTCTGGCAGACCAGGTGGTCATGAAGTTCGATCTTGAACAAAATCACATGGTTCAGGGTGGGTTTCAGCTGTTGTGTTATCTGACAATTCACCTTCTTCCGGATGATAGTCCGGGCTGACGGTTCCTGATCCAGCGCAGTATTTTGTAGTGGCAGCATAAGGGCATGAAAGTTGTTTCCCTTGTTCTGGTCGCGTAATCGCGGTTTCCTCTCTGGTTTGAATGGAATAATATCGGCCGAAACCTTAGCGGGCGGATGGAGCTACATGTCGCGTTTCGATGGATACTTCCTGCGGCAACTACTGGTGCTGTTTGGTTTCTTCACGCTGGTTCTGGTCGGAGTCTTCTGGATCACACGATCGGTCAGTTTGTTTGACCGCGTGATCAGCGGTGGTCAGTCGGCGATGGTGTTTTTGGAGTTCACCGCTCTGACGCTACCGACACTGATCCGAACAGTTATGCCGATGGCCGTGTTCGCAGCCGCAGTGTATGCCACTAACCGGTTGAGCCGCGAAAGTGAAATGACCGTAATGCTCGCGACTGGTTCCAGTCCTTGGCGGCTTGCACGCGCGGTTTTCATATTCGGTTTGATTGCTGGACTGATGATGGCTGCCATCAGTGTCTTTTTGCGCCCCGCTTCGGTTGATCAATTGGAACGGCGGCAGGCCGAAGTGGCCGGAGACGTGACCGCGCAACTACTGAATGAGGGTGAGTTTCTGCATCCCGCTCCGGGCGTTACCGTGTATATCGGGCAAATCGACTTGGATGGAACGCTGCACGAGGTTTTTGTTTCCGACCGGCGCGATGAGGCCAATCCGGTAAGTTACTCAAGCACGACAGCGTATCTCGTTAACAATGACGCTGGAATTCACTTGGTTATGGTTGATGGCGTTGCTTTGCGCCTGAACGAGCAAGACAAAACCCTGTCTTCAACTCTGTTCGAAGATGCGTCGTACGACATTTCTGAGTTAACCAGCAGCGGCGACATGGCCCATCGCAGTCTTGAGGCTATTCCAACGGTAGAATTTATCGAAGATATCGAAGCCGCTTCTGCTACTTATGGATTTACACACGGGCAGTTAGTCGAAGAGTTACATCAGCGATTTTCCTGGATTGCTATCTGTATCACTGTAGCATTGGTCGGGTATTCAACGCTGATGTTGGGAAGTTTTTCCCGCTTTGGTCTTTGGCCTCAGATTTTCGGTGCTTTTACAATTCTGGTTGTTTTAGAAGGCGTACGTGGATTCGTTGCACCCATCGTGATTGATGATCCAAAACTCTGGTCATTGCTTTATGTGCCTGGAATCATGGGAATTCTGATTTCTTGCCTATTCCTGTTGGTTGCCGGACGGCCATTGATCCGTCAGCGAAACCGTCAGGATGTGGCTGTTCCATCTCCAGTTTGAGACTAACCTCGCAGATACGTAAGACAGGTCAGGATATCATCGAAATAGGTGTGTTGTTCGCTCGCTGGTCGTGCGACCAGATAGAGTGGAAGCTTTAAATCTGGTTCGTTTGGTACGATAACGAGTTCGCCGGCACGGATACGGCTCTCGATGACGTAATCTGGAAAGTATCCCCGACCTCCCCTTTGAAGCAGATACCGTAGCGCCATCATACAATTTCCCAGAAAGATCGATTGGCCCGATGCTTGTCTCAGACTTGTGCGAATGTGCTCTTGATAAACATCGCCCAGCTCGAGGTTCACAAACACCGGATCATCATGTGCTGCTGAGTTGTTAGCGGCTTCAACCAGCGTCAATCTTTCGGCGGGTAATTCATGAAAAATGACGCGTGTGTCAGACGGTTTTTCATGGGTCAGCGCTGCATCCAGAACATGGGTTGCGACAGCTTCGGTCATGTTCAGATTGTGGTCGTAGTTCAAAGTTAGAAGCAACTTGCCGAATTGCTTCTCAAACTGCACAGCGAGGTCCACAAGCAGAGGATCCCAAACACTTAGCTGCGCACCTAAACGCAAGGCTATTCGGTTCTGGCTCTGCGCTGGCAGATCGTGTGATGCAAAGGACCAAAGCGACAGCATTTGCTCCGCATATGGCTGAAATTGTTGACCAAATTCCGTAAGTGACGTTCTACCTGCCCCTCGGGTAAACAGCTTCCGTCCAGTCGCTTCTTCAATCAGGCGGATACGGGCGCTCACGGCGGTTTGGGTCACGTTCAGCTTTCTGGCCGCTGCGTGAAAACCACCTTGTTCGGCAACGCATAGAAATGTCTCAAGGGCTTTGATCTGCATGTGAAAGTATTTTTTCATCGAACTGATAAAATCAATTCATTTTTTTATCCAATTTGGCTTCGCTAAACTGAGGGCAGGTCATTAGCCAAAGGACGCGCCATGCTGGACAAGAGCCACAAACCCACCTGGACCAGTTTCGAAGAAGCCACCAAGGCCGATTGGGATGCTGTGATGGAGTATGAAGAGGCGTATAACGCCGCCCTTCCGGATCGGATCCTCGACGCCATTCGTTCGCTGGATGAAGAGTGGACGCCCTATCCGGTGAACCGCTATCAGCACAGCCTGCAGGCCGCGACCCGGGCCTATGAGGACGGTGCCGACGAGGAATTGGTCGTCGCGGCGTTGATACACGACACAGGAGACATTTTATCGCCCTACAACCACGGCGAGTTATCCGCTGCGATGATGAAACCTTATGTCAGCGAAAAGACTTACTGGATTCTCAAGCACCACTGCGTGTTCCAAGGCTACTACTACAATCACCACCTCGGTGGCGACCGCAATGCCCGTGACAAGTATCGCGACAGCCCTCATTGGGAGGACTGCCGCCATTTCTGTCATGAATACGACCAGAAGGCTTTCGATCCGGATTACCCAACGAAACCACTGGAGTTTTTTGAGCCGATGCTGCGCCGTGTCCTGAACAATGGCGAGGGGCATATGGAACTGAACGAAACGTCCGAAGGTTAACAGGCCGCCATCAACCGATAGACGATCTGTGCGGCAGTAAAGTCCCAGGCGGCATTGCCGTCTGGGGCTAACTCAACCACGTCGAAGCCCACACATTTGCGGCCCTTGAGCGCGTGTTCGACTAGCCGCAGCGCCTGGTAATAGCCTAACCCGCCCGGCACTGGCGTGCCGGTGGCAGGCATTTGCGAGGGGTCCAGCCCGTCGACGTCAAAGCTGACATAGACCAGCTCGGGGAAATCCTCGGGCAGGTCAACAGCGTGGATATTGCCGGTCACAAGTTCTTCGGCGTCTACATGGAATACATGGTTTTTCAGTCGGCTCTTTGCCTCTTCTGTCGAAAAGGCGCGCACACCGAATTGGGCCAGTTTGATACCTTCCTCGGCCAGAAGGTGCATGACTGAGGCGTGGCTGTGTTTCTCGCCCTGATATGCGTTGCGCAAGTCGGCATGAGCGTCGATCTGAACGATTCCGAATGGTTGCCCCAATGCGCGCGCCACTCCCATGACGGCGCCGTAGCTGAGTGAGTGCTCTCCACCCAGAGTGACCGGTACTTTGCCTGCCCGAACCGCGGCTTCGGTGCGCTGGGACAGGCGGTCCATTATCTCGGGTAGCGTGGCGTCGCAATCGACGGGATCTTCGGTGAAAATACCCTCGACACAAGGTTCGGCATGGCCGGTGATGCGTTCCAGTTCGTTGCTGGCCTCGATGATGGCTTCAGGGCCTTTGGCCGTGCCCGAGCCGTAGGACACTGTGCGCTCCAGCGGCACCGGGATCACACGGAATCGGGCGTCTTCGGTGCGTTCGGATGCAGTTAGTTCACTGTCGAGGAAAATGCTCATGAGAGTCGGTCCTTAAAATCGTCGTAGCCGAACTGTTTGATGATCTTTAGTTCGTCCGTTTCGCTGTTCCAAAGCGCGATTGTGGGCAGGGGAACGCCGTTGAACGTGTTGGTCTTGACCATCGAGTAATGCGCCTGATCAAGGAAGGCAAAGCGCTGGCCGATCTCCAACGGATCCTCCCACGTGTAGTCGCCAATCACATCACCGGCCAGACAGGAGGGACCGCCCAGACGGTAGGTGTGGCCAGCCTCGGCTTCATCCATCAAAGCAGGACGATAGGGAGCCTCGATCACGTCGGGCATGTGGCAGGTGGCAGAGATATCGGTGATGGCGAGGTTCATACCGTTGGTGGGCAGGTCGAGGATTTCTCCGACCAGAATGCCCGCATCCAGCGCCACCGCCTCTCCGGGTTCGAGATAGACGTCGATGCCGTATTTTTCGCGGATGTCTTTGATGAACTTCACCAGCCCGTCGCGGTCGTAATCGTCGCGGGTGATGTGGTGGCCGCCGCCGAAGTTCAGCCATTTGAGCTGGCCAAGGAAGGGTTTGAGTTTGGGTTCGACCGCTTCCCATGTCCGCTGCAAGGGTTGGAACCCCTGTTCGCAGAGCGTGTGCATATGCAGCCCATCAACGCCGGTCAGGGCCTCTGCCGTCAGCTGGCTGACCGGTGTCCCCAGGCGCGAACACGGCGCGCAGGGGTCGTATTTGGGAATTTCCCCCTCGGAATGTTCCGGGTTGATGCGCAGACCAACCTGAACGCCTGCGGCTTGCGCCTTGGCGAGGAAGCGGTCCTTTTGCGCTGGCGAGTTGAAGATGATGTGGTCGGACAGCGAAAGGATATCATCCATGTCAGCGTCCTTGTACCCGGCGCAAAAGGTTGCGACCTCGCCGCCGTATTCTTCGCGCCCCAGACGCGCCTCGTAGATGCCGCTGGCGCAGGTGCCACCGAGGTGCTGGCGGATGAGCGGGGCAAGCGAAAACATCGAGAACGCCTTGAGGGCACTGAGCACATGCGCACCGGACCGGGTTCCGATATCGGAGAGAATGGTCAGATTCCGCTCGACAGCCTTTTCATCGACGACGAAGCAGGGTGTGGGCACGCGGTTGAGGTCTAAAGTGCGAAAGGCTCCGGCATCGCCCGCCTGCGTGGTCATCATGTCGGACATAACCGGCGTCTCCGTATTGACGAGGGGCCGGGGTTTCACCCCCGAACCCTGAAGTGTTTTAGCCAGATAAAACTAGCGGATCAGAACTCGACCGGACCGTCGAGTTCGTGGACCTGCCACGGCAGGCCGTGCTCGTTCAGCATGTCCATGAAGTCATCCGGGTCGAGCTGTTCCATGTTCCACACGCCGGGCTGGGTCCAGTTGCCCTTCAGCAACTGTGCCGCGCCGATCATGGCGGGGACGCCAGTGGTGTAGCTAACCGCTTGTGACCCGACCTCCGCGTAACATTCCTCGTGGTCGCAGATATTGTAGATGTAATAGGTCTTCTCGCCCGAGCCATCCTTGGCCTGACCCGTGGCGATATCGCCGATACAGGCCTTGCCCTTGGTTTCCGCACCCAGATCACCGGGATCAGGCAGCAAGGTTTTCAGAAACTGGATCGGGATGATCTCCTTGCCGTCATGCATTACCGGGTCGATGCGGGTCATGCCGACATTTTCCAGCACTTTGGCGTGGGTGATGTAGGCGTCGCCAAAGGTCATCCAGAACCGTGCACGCTCGATCTCGGGGAAGTGGGTCGAGAGCGACTCCAGTTCCTCGTGATACATCAGGTACATGTTTTTGGGGCCGATGGCTGGGAAGTCGAACTCGACCTTGTGGGTCATGGCGGGGGAGTGTTTCCACTCGCCACCTTCCCAGTGGCGTACTTCGGCCAGCACTTCGCGCAGGTTGATCTCGGGATTGAAGTTGGTCGCGAACTCCTGATCGTTCGAACCGCCATTAGCGTCCAACACGTCGATTTGGCGGATGGTGTCCAGCTTGTGCTTTTTCAACCATTTCGCGAAGACGGATGTAACGCCCGGATCGAAGCCCGAGCCGAGGATGGCGGTCAGGCCAGCTTCTTTGAAGCGTTCCTGATAGGCCCACTGCCAGTGGTATTCAAACTTCGCCTCATCCTCGGGTTCGTAGTTTGCAGTGTCGAGGTAGTGGATCCCAGCCTCAAGACAGGCGTCCATCAGCACCAGATCCTGATAGGGCAGGGCGAGGTTCACAAGGATTTCGGCGCCAGTTTCCTTGATCAGCTTGACCGTGTCCTCGACCTTGTAGGCGTCCAGCTCGGCGGTGATGATATCAACACCCACACGCTCTTTCACCGCTTTGGCGATGGCATCGCATTTCGACTTGGTCCGGCTGGCCAGAGTGATTTCGGTAAAGATGTCCGAATTCATCGCCATCTTGTGCACCGCGGCGTGCGATACGCCGCCTGCGCCGACAACCAGTGTTTTTCCAGTCAAAGAACCCATGGGGGTGATCTCCTCTCACAGGGGGTTATTCGTAATAGGTGTAGCCGTTGATCGAGTCGCGATAGGCGCTCATCAGGGTTTTGCGGTCCTTGGCTTTCAGAGTACCGGTCGAGATCGCCTCGTCCACCATTTTGCGAAAGGCGGCGACGCAGTCCTGCGGGTCGAACTCGACATAGGACAGAACCTGACTGATGGTGTCGCCCTCCTGCTCGTGCAGCAGGTCAAACCCGCCGTCGGCGCGCAGATCGATGGTCACGACGTTGGTATCTCCGAACAGGTTATGCAGATCGCCCAGCGTTTCCTGATAGGCGCCGACAAAGAAAACACCCATGTAGTATTCGTCTTCTTCTGGCAGTGAATGCACCGGAAGACTGGGTGAAACACCGTCGGCCAGAATGAACCGGTCGATTTTGCCGTCGCTGTCGCAGGTGATATCAGACAAGACAGCGCGTCGATCGGGCTTTTGGTTCAGCCCCTGCAGCGGCACGATCGGGTGCAGCTGGTCGATGGCCCAGACGTCTGGCAAAGACTGAAACAGTGAAAAGTTGCAGTGATAGATGTCGGCCACTTTCTCAAGCTGATCGTCGACATCCGTTTCCAGATCATCACTTGCCGCCAGTGCCTTGAGGCGGGCCATTAGCGACAGGTAGATTCGCTCGGCCCGGGCCATCTGGCGCAGGTCGACATAGCCGCGGCGGAACAGGGCGCGAAGTTCATTGCGATAAAAGGTGGCGTCGTTCCAGCATTCCTGCAGTCGATCTTTACTGAGGTATCCGTGCACGGCTGCTAAGTCTGAGACCATATGATGGTCGTCGGCTTCGACCTCGGGACCGTTTGGTGCATCGTACAAAGTGCTTTCCAGCACATTGAACACCAGCATTGAAGACGTGGCGACTACAGCGCGGCCGCTTTCAGTGACTAGCGTTGGGTGGCTAACTTCAGCCTCATCCATCGCGTAGGCCACGGTTTCCACCACATTGGCGCAGTACTCCTCGACCGTGTAGTTGATAGAGTTCTCAGCCGCTTTCTTTTCACCCGTATAATCCACACCCATACCACCGCCGAGGTCCAGATGGGTCAGCGGGACACCCTCGCGCGTCAGTTCGGTGTAATAGCGACAGGCTTCGCCCACGGCACGGCGTACATCGTTTACGTCCTGCACCTGAGAGCCCAGATGCGAATGCTGAAGCTTCAGGCAATGCAGTAGCCCGGCCTCTTTCAGCTTGTCGACTGTGGCCACAAGTTGATCGGTGTTCATACCAAAGGCCGAGCGGTCGCCCGAGCTTTCCTCCCACTTGCCGCTGATCTGGTTGGTCAGTTTCACCCGCACACCGATCAGGGGCTCGATGCCCAGCTCTTTGTAAACTTCGATCACGGTGTCAGCTTCTTTCGGGCTTTCCAGAACGATGACCGTGTTGAACCCGATCTTGCGGCTGAGAATTGCCAGCTGGATAAATTCGGCATCCTTGACGCCGTTGCAGACGATCAGCGCTTCGCTGGCCAGACGATGCGCCAGGGCAATCACCAGTTCGGGTTTGGATCCTGCTTCGAGACCGTAGTTGTACTTCTTGCCAAACTCGACGATCCGATCGACGACTTGCGCCTGCTGGTTCACTTTGATCGGGAAGACACCACGATAGCTGCCCCCGTAACCAGTTCGTGCTATTGCGTCGGCAAAGCTTTCATTGATATGCGCGATTTCGTGCTCCAGATAAGAGCTGATCCGCAGGATCATCGGTGATTTGATGCCGCGCTGATCCAGATCGTTTAATATTCCGGGCAGGCTGATAGCCTCTGCCTCAGGCGCCAGCGGATTTCGCAATCCGATCTCGCCATCCTCTGTCACCTCGATGAGGCCTTTACCCCACCTTTCAACTCCATAAACGGAATGCGGCGCAACAGTCGAATGTTTCAATCAGGTCATCCTCAGGAATCAGGCGGTCAGTTTCGCGCCCGCCAATACGGCAGCCGCTTGATTCTTCCAAGTGTAATCTATGTGTTGCCGTTTTGGGGGAGTTATACGGCGGTGTTTACCGGAACCAGATGATTGTCCCACTGACAAGGAGCGGTTGCCCGGGTTTCCGCACCATGTGTCGCCAGACGTCCCACGTCGCCGTTTCCGGTCGTGTAAATCAGGCCGGTAGGCCCGGAACTCAGACCGCAGACATCTTGCAGTGCAAACGCGCCGGTAAATGCGCCACTCGTGGCGTCAAAGCGGTGCAGGGCATTACCGCGTGGACAGGTGATGGCGACGGTCTGGCCGTCGCTGGAAAACCCAACGCTGCCTGCGTAACCCTGCAGAGTGGTTTGTGCGTCATCGGGTGCAGACAGAAGCTTGGGCTCGCTCCCTCTTAAATGTAGCCCCAGAAGTGGGGGATGTTGCGTTTTGTTGCCCTGCCACTGCATGGCGAACGCCACGAGCCCATCCTGTCGAAGAGACAAATGGCGGATCGAATTCTTGTGCAACGCAGCTGGCAATTGCACCTGATCAAGCACCTGTCCGTTCAGGTCGCAATAGGTCAAGTTCGGCTGCATTGTGGGCAGGTTCAGTTTAGAACGCCCGGCATCGGGGTGGGTTTCAATGCCACCATTGGCAATTGCGAGAGAAGCGCCATCCGGCATCAGCACCATGTCATGAGGGCCGATTCCACCAGAGGAAAAAGAACCCAGTCGCACATAGCCATTTGCCGCGTCCCAGACCCCGATCATCCCTTCACCGGCTTCATAGTCGTTCTCGGTAGTAAAAAGCAGTGCTCCGTTCCGCGAGTACACCCCGTGGCCATAAAAGTGGTGCCCTTCCGGGGCAGAAAGTCTGGCGATTTCTGTTCCGGTCGAACACTCAATGACCAACGCGAAAGTGCCGGGGCGGCGCGCAAAGGCAACGGCTTGCGCATGTATCGGGTGCGCTGCGGCGGCATGCCCACGGTCAGGCAGCGGCAGGCTGAAAAGGATCGACCCGTCCGCATTCAGGCCAACTAACCTGTACGATCCGTCCGGAAACAACGCAGCTGACAGAAAATCAGGGGTGCCGACTGTGGACCAGCCCGGAACAGGTACCAGACTGGCAGCTGCAAGACCCGCAAGAAAGTGACGCCTGCTGGTCATCGCGATCAATCCCCGTCGAGCGAGTTGAAACCGGCATTGATGCCCAGAGTTGGACCAAGCTCGGTTTCCGCAATTTGCCGAATATCGTTGATCGATTGCTGCAAGGCCTCAAGCCTGAACCGGCCTTGCGGTGTTGCGACATCTGCAAAAGCTGGATCTTCCAGCGACTGCACGCGATCTATGCTTCTTGAAAATGCCGCATCCAAATCTGTTGCGATTTCAGGATGATTGAAGGACAGTCGGGCAGCCAGGTCGCGCAGAGCGATCAAAGACAGTTCGACATGACGCTGAGAGCGCTCGGAACGACGTGCTTCGGCTCGGTTTGGGCGGGGCTTGTCGAAAGTACCCATGGGGCGACCCAACCGAGTGTCGGCAGTAAATTGCAGGCCTGTGAGCAGAGCCTTGTACAGTTCCTGCATTGCCTCATCGCCATCGCGATAGGGGCTGTCTTCGCCGGGTTGTGTCAGCTTTGGTGCATAGCTTTGCCAGTCGACATTAATCGCGTCGGCATTCCGGTCGATATCGGCGGCAATGGCCTGAATAAGACTGCAGCGATATTCTGCGCTGCCCTGTTCTTCGAAGGCTGGATCGTACAAGAGCCGTTCCAGTGCAAAGAATCCGCGCCCGGCGATTGATTGTTCCGCAAAGGCATCGGGATCCTGCACTGAGGCGTCTTCGCTGGCGATCATCTTGGATAGAGCCTTGGGGGTGAACCCTTTTGTGTCCGGCCAAAAGGCCAACGCAAAGGCACGGTCATCGGTTTCCGAAGGACCGAAACGCAGGTGGCTCGCCGAAATCCAGGCATCAAACGCGGTGCCATAGACTTCACGTAAAGCAGTTGATGAAGGCACGCAATCAGACTGCGCAGTGTTAACCAGTGCTTGGGTCGCTTCAGAAAGTTCAGCAAATCGAGGCAGGACATGCGTCTCTGTCACGTCCAACAAGATTGGGCCCCGATCCTGAGCAAACGCGGTAAGTGGTATCAGCAACGCGGTGGCAAAAACAGTGGTGCGCATGGGATCAAAGGCTCTCCAGAAAGCGGATCAGGGCGTCGCGGTCGGCTTTAGGCATGGACACAACGGTATCGCGAGCTGCCTGAGCCTCGCCTCCATGCCAAAGGATCGCCTCAAGTAAAGAACGGGCACGGCCATCATGTAAAAACTGAGTGTGGCCCGAGACACGCTCTGTCAGACCAACACCCCAAAGTGGAGGCGTGCGCCATTCACGCCCAGTAGCCCGGGCCTCGGGGCGGTTATCGGCAAGGCCGTCACCCATGTCGTGCAGCAACAGGTCGGTGTATGGCCAGATCAGTTGGAAACTGTGTTCGGGGCGATCCTGCATCCTGTGGGTGACAAAAGACGGGACATGGCAGGAATCACAGCCGCTGGTGTGGAACACCTCTTTACCGTGCAAAACCTCTGGATCATCGGTGTCCCGACGCGCCGGAACGCCTAAATTGCGGCTGTAGAATGCGACAAGGTCCATACCTTGCTGATCGATTTCGAAACCGCGCACATCGTTGTCCCCGTGGGGTGCCTCAATGCAGTTGGCCTGGGCCGGTGTGCAATCGCCTGCAGGGGCGGGGTAAAGAGGGGTGGAAATCCCGATATCGCCGGAAAAGGCGGCAGAGGATTGCTCCATGACCGTGGGCAATCCTGCCTTGTGACCGAAACGGCCCATCATGGGTTGGTCAAATTCAACCGACCAGACGATGTTTGGGCGCCCCGAAATGCCGTCGCCATCCGCGTCGTCCGGATCGGCGTTGGCCAGCAAATCTTCGACAGGGATGGACTCGAGTAAACCTAGTCCGATCATCTGCGGCGCGACCCGCGGGCTGAGCATCGCTTCGGGATGCAAAGGGCCGTAGCCCAGATCAGCGGCCGTATAGTTGGGGTTGCGAAGGGAAACGACCTCATCTTCGGACAGTTCAACGGGGATTTCTTCGTAGGTTATGTCCAATCGGTATTCGGCAGGATGACCGGCAAGCGCGAAATCCTGCATCTGGCCGCCATAGTTCGGGTCGGGCAGGGTGGCGATATAGTCTTCGATTTCTGCCGGCGCATCCTCAGGCGAACCGGGAATGGACACGCGCAAGAACATCGAGATCGCGTTGTCGTCAGCATTGGCTGGTGTATGACCTCGGCCATCCTTGATGTGGCATCGTTGGCACGAGCGTGCGTTATACAACGGGCCCAGACCATCGGAGGCCAGTGTCGATGAGGGGGACGAGACCCATATTTTCTTGAACAGCCCGTTTCCGACTCTGAAGTCCAGTTCCTGTTCGAAACTAATATTGCCTGATGGCAAAGAGAACGCATCTGAATCGGTCCGCACGCGGACCGTCGCTGCTCCGGCGCTCAGATCTTCAAACCGTTGCGGGGCCGAAAAATCCTGTGGCGCTGCAGTAACCGCTTCGATCCGCAAGCGTTCATCTTCGGTTCGGGGAGTTATGTTCAGGTGAGGGTCCTGCAACCCGGAAGCGAGCACTTGGGTGACCCCCAATAAGGCAATCGGCAGGACGGCGAGGTTAGTCTTTCTCGCCCATTTTAGACGCGTTGAACTGCACATAGTTGGCTTAGCCAATCCTTTCATACAGATCGAGCTGAGTTTCGAGAAAGCCGATATGGTCCCCTTTAGTGGACACAGCTTTTCGAACAGTGGCATCGATACATAGTCGCCGGCTTCCCGGCAGTACTCGCGCGTTTCCTTTTTGGATGCTCTTGCCTGATCTCGTTCGCAAGATTGCATCTCATTGTTTCCTCTGGTTTATTCCCGATCCCTATCGTGTCAAGCTTCCGGGGGTTGGGGTAGCTTTGAAGGAATTTGATTTATTGGATCAACCTGACCGCTTTCCCATTTCTTTGACGATTGGTTCGTAGTGCCTTTGACCAGTGGCCAGTCTTCCTGCAGGCGGTCGCGCAACCAATACCGGTTGCCCCGGATCAATTCATGCCGCTGCGATTTGTTTGGATTTGCGACGCACTTTGGATCGCTTTTCAGCGACATTCACTTGTGTCCCATCCGTCCTCAGCGTGCGGAGCTGCATCGGAACTTCCAGATTGTCGCTAGAGCGCATCGTGTCCAGAAACAGAGGCATACAGCCCCCACAATCTGCCGATTTTCCAAGGGCGTGATAGATTTTGCCCGGCGTGATGATGGCCTGCGGATCAGCCGTTCGCATCCAGTCAATTGCGGCGCGAATTTCGGTGTCCGAGATATTGGTGCAGTGGCATACGATCATAGCGACTCGACCGGTTGGCTGATTTCTTACTCAAATAGTAAGTTATTTGAGGGCCGTCCAGAAAGAAAGAGCACTTCTTTGTGATCCGGAGGCTTGGAAGCGCAGGTTTTCGCCTGCGCTTCCGGTCGGCTGGGTGTTAACAGCCTGCGAGGGGATTAGTGGAACACGGCGTCCGGGTTATCCAGGCTGTCAGAGCCTTCGAACTCGATCTGATCCAGCTCGAGTACGGCGACGATACGCTCGATGGTCTTGGTTTGATCAACCAAACCGTTAACGCCACCCATGATCAGCGCTTCTCCACCAGCATTGCCTGCTTCCAGCATCTGGTCATAAGCAAAGCCAGCTTCGGCCGTGGATTTCAAACGACCTAGAGCTTGCATGGTGTTCGACAGTTTCGCCTTCATTTCAATGTCCAGCGCGGGGTCAGCTGCAACGACCATATCCGACAGGGATGCGCCCTGAACCGGGGTGCCGTCGATGCGAACATAGTTGCCGAGATAGACGTTCTGAATGCCCAGGCCATCATAGTAGTGGCTGTTGTGGGTGTTGTCCGAGAAGCAATCATGCTCTTCTTCCGGATCATTCAGCATCAGACCCAGGCGCATGCGTTCGCCTGCCTGCTCACCATAAGACAGCGAGCCCATACCGGTCAGGATTGCGCTGACGCCTGCATCTTCGTTTTCTGTAAGAGCAGCGCGTGCGTCACCACCTTCCTGCCATTGTGTGGCCATCCACTCGAGATCGCTGACCAGCAGATCGGTCGCTGCGCTCAGGTACTGGGCACGACGGTCGCAATTGCCACCGGTGCAGTCATCACCCTGCGCGAAGTCTGTCCAGGGGCGGTTACCTGCGCCTGCACCGTGGCCGTTCATGTCTTGACCCCACAGCAGAAATTCGATCGCGTGGTAGCCGGTCGCGACGTTTGCTTCGATACCGTCTGCCTCATGCAGGGTATCTGCCAGCAGCTCGGGCGTAATTTCGGCCGCATCAACGGTTTCGCCTGACAGCTCGAAGCTGGGGTTTGCGATAACGTTCAGGATGGCGAATTCGTTTTCGTCAGTTGCACCGCCATAGGCAGCATCGACATAGTCAATCAGGCCTTCATCCAACGGCCAGGCGTTCACTTTACCTTCCCAATCGTCGACGATGGCATTGCCGAAACGATAAACCTCGGTTTGCTGATAAGGAACGCGCGCGGCAACCCATGCGGCGCGCGCGGCATTCAGGTTGGCGTCCGACGGCTCGGCGATCAACGCCGCCACAGCGGCCTGAAGGGATTTGGCGGCAATCAGGCTGTCATCATATTTGGCTTCGGCGATGTTTGCGTAGGTGTTCAGCACATCGGTTTTCGAGGGGGCATCGCCTGCGGATGCGGCGGTTGCAATGCACAGTGTCAGGGCACTTGTCGCAGTAAATAGCTTAATCATGACGTATGATCTTTCCTGTCAGAAACGATATTCTTTGGGCGCTCGACTAAGGGCGCCTGCGCGAGTTTTCTGAGTGAATTAGTCGGTTAAGTCAACCTGAGTTTTATTGTCGGGAATAATGTCGCACTTGATACACACCGGTTTTTTCTTCAGACAATGACGTGTAATCCGCTTGCAGTTTGAAGGCCCGCTGCCAGATTTGAAAACCTGAACTCACCACGAGCGGCCTAAATCTGGCTACCCATATTCGGTGAGGGATAGGTCAGCGCGCAATCATTGCGCGACTTCGCAAAGCAGCTAAAATGATGCATGTGATTCTTGGTTTTGTGTTGATCCGGTTATGAAACGTGCGGTTCTGGCTTTAATCCTATACCCCGGGGGCCTAATTGCCCAGGAAGCACGGCCAATGGAACAACACACCCACGGTTCTGGTTCTCTGAGCATTTCGGTTGCCGGAGCGGAATTCACCTTATCTCTTGCGGTTCCAGGCACTGATATCGTTGGTTTCGAGCATCCTGCTGCCGATGACGAAGATCGCGCATTGGTTGCGGTGGCCATATCAGATTTGACTAACCCTCTGGAGCTGTTTGTCGTACCGGAGGAGGCTGGATGTTTTGCCGTATCGGCGAACGTGACACTGGTTGACGGTGCACACAGTCATGATGGAGAAGGCGCGGCGGACAACCAGGAGCAAGGCGATGCAGTTTCTTCAACCTCTGAAGAGACGACCGAGCCTCACACGGAATTTCAGGCTGAGTATTTAATTCGATGCCAGGACCCTGATGCAGTTGATGACGTGCGTTTCGACTATTTTGAAAGGTTCGAGAACGCAGAGGAACTGGTAATTGAGGTGCAATCGGCCCAAGGCGAGCGCTCATTCAGCGTGGCGCGTGAGACGCCACTGGCAAATCTGGCTGGTATGTTTTGATCTAGTTGAAGCAGGATTTCGACGCAGCCAGCTTTCATTCCACTAACTCTACCCATCCGAGAATTTTGACGAATAAAAATATGCAATCGCCTGGGTTCGGTTTTTGACCGAGAGTTTTTCGTAAATATTGGACAGATGAAATTTCACTGTATTGGTTGAAATCTGCAGTTCCTTTGACAGATCACGATTGGACAGACCTTTGGCAAGCGCTTCAAGGATTGCGCGTTCTTTACGCGACAAGCTCTGAATCGGATCCTGTTGCATCTTACGAACATCGATGAATGGAAAAACCATTTTGCCAGCGGCGACATCGGCGCAGGTTTCTAGCAAAACTTCGACCTCACCGGACCGCGGGGCGAACCCTGCCGCACCAGCTTGCATGGCCAAGCGCGGTATGTCCCCGGCTTCGTCGCCGTAGACGACAAACCGTGGCGCATTTTCCTGCTCGCGGATCACTTCGATCAACTTCGCCGCGCCCAGCACCGGCAGGTTCCAGGCAACAACACAGACCTGTACAGGAACCCGGATAACAGCGCCCAGAAACCCTTCGGCTGTAGCTGATGTCGCGACCAAAGAGAATCGCGGGTCGCGTTCAAAAATCTCCGACATCGCAGACAGGACCAACGGGTTGTTGTCCGCCAGCACGATATCGATCGGAGTGTCAGGATTTGCAGACATTTGAATTCACGCCTATTTTTTCCAGATACTACCCATTTGGGTGGGTTGTTTTGCGGTATACTTCGGTATTCTTACACAAATGGGTAGGTTTTAACCTATCCATTTAGGTTTGCTAAAGCAGTAGTAAGCTACGTTGCGCACTGCATCAAGCATCGGTTTTCTGTCCGCCAACGCGATGTATGGGACCTGTTTCGATCCCATAGTTGAGGAGGATCGCCGATGACATTTCAAATCTACCCGCCTTTGGAGATTCCCGAGACGTTGGCCGCTGGCCCGGGACCAGGGAATACCGACGCTCGTGTTCTGCAAGCTTTCGCCAATGCTGGTGTCGCTGATCACATGCAGGGCGATGTTCTGCGCGGGATGCTTGAATGCAAACTGATGTTGCGCGAAATCTGGGGCACAAAGAACACCTACACGTTTGGTGTTGCCGGAACCGGGTGGAGCGGTCTGGACACGATGTTCTCGGCCGTCATGCCGGGCGACAAGGTGGTTGCTTTTGCCAACGGCACCTTTTCAGGCATTGATGCGCTGACGCTCAGGATCAAAGCTGCCACCTCGCAGGAGCACGCGGCCAATCCGCTTGATCCTAAAGCTGCGAGCGTCATTGTCGTCGAGGTGCCTCATGGGGAACCGGTGACGGGTGACATCGTCGAAAAGGCGCTTGCCCAACACAAACCCAAGTGGGCCTTTATGGCACATTGGGAAACCGGTTCGGGCCGGATCAACGACCTGCGCGGATTTTCGGATGCTTGCGAGCGCCACGACGCAATGGGATTGGTCGACGCGGTTTCGTCGCTTGGCGTGGATAGCTTTTCGATCGATGACTATCCCGGAGTCGCAGGCTGGGCATCCTGCCCGCAGAAGGGCTTGTGCTGCCTGCCGCTGACTTATGCGCCCGTCAGCTTTACCGACGCGTACATCGAGTCGCTGAAAGCAAGCGGTGCCTACAGCTATGTCCATAACCCGATCTTCGAGGCGCGCCATTGGGGTGTGGTCAACGGTCAGGATGTGGAGAAAGGCACCTATCACCGCACCCATTCCGGCTATGCAGTCGCCGCATTCCACGAAGCGTTGCGTCTGACCTTGCAGGAAGGCCTTGTCAAACGTTCGCTTGCGTACCGGACACATGAAAAGGTTCTGCGTGACGCCGTTGTTGAAATGGGCTGTGAAGTTACGTCCGACATGCCCAGCCTCGTAGTTCTAAACCTGCCACCAGAACTGGCCGGGCGTGAAATGGAACTGGTTCAGAATTGCCGTGCTCGTGGTTTCGGCATCTGGCCCACGCTCAGCGAACCGGTACAGGTGCGGATCGGTATCTTGAATCAGCTAAATCGTCAGTCCGTCAGCCGCATAATCCGGCTGTTTGCCGAAGCTCTGCGCGAGCTTGGCGGACAGGTCGATCACGAAGCAATCGAAGCACTGTTGGAAAGCCGTTACGGCACCTCAATCGCGGCCTAAACCGGAGCAAGCAGATGGATATTCATGAATATCAGGCCAAGGAAATTCTCTCGAATTTCGGCGTCGATGTCCCATCAGGGGCCTTGGCTTACAGCCCCGAACAAGCGGCCTACCGGGCGCGCGAACTTGGAGGTGACAAGTGGATCGTCAAGGCTCAGGTCCATGCAGGTGGCCGCGGCAAAGCTGGCGGTGTCAAACTGTGCAACACGGAAAGCGAAATCTACGAAGCCTGTGATGACCTGTTCGGTCGCAAGCTGGTAACGCATCAAACCGGCCCTGAAGGCAAAGGCATTTACCGCGTTTACGTTGAGGCTGCGGTCCCGATTGATCGCGAGATCTATCTTGGTTTTGTTCTGGACCGGTCCAGCCAGCGCGTGATGATCGTTGCCTCGTCCGAAGGCGGAATGGAGATCGAAGAGATTTCTGCTGAACGCCCCGACAGCATCGTACGATCAATCGTTGAGCCTGCGGTTGGTTTGCAGGAATTTCAGGCGCGTGAAATTGCGTTCAATCTTGGCCTGGAACCACGATTGATCCAGCAGATGGTTCGCACATTGCAAGGGTGCTACGCTGCTTTTAGTGATCTGGATGCAACCATGGTCGAGATCAATCCTCTGGTGATCACTGGTGATGATCGCGTGCTGGCGCTGGATGCGAAGATGAGCTTTGACGACAACGCTCTGTTCCGCCATCCGCAAATCGCCGAACTGCGCGACAAAAGCCAGGAAGATCCACGTGAGAGCCGCGCTGCGGATCGAGGCCTGTCCTATGTTGGGCTCGAAGGAAACATCGGCTGTATCGTCAACGGTGCCGGTCTTGCCATGGCGACGATGGATACGATCAAGCTGGCAGGCGGTGAACCGGCCAATTTCCTTGATATCGGCGGAGGTGCATCCCCTGAACGTGTGGCCAAGGCATTTCGCCTGGTTCTGTCCGACAGCAATGTGCAGGCGGTGTTGGTCAATATCTTTGCCGGAATTAATCGCTGCGATTGGGTGGCAGAAGGTGTCGTGCAGGCCCTGCGCGAACTGCAGATCGATATCCCGGTGGTGGTGCGACTTGCCGGAACAAATGTCGAAGAAGGGCAGAAAATTCTGGCCAAATCCGGGCTTCCAATCATTCGGGCAACCACTCTGATGCAGGCTGCCGAAAGGGCTGTTGGCGCCTGGCAGAACGATCTTTCTCAAGGCACCAAGATGAGGGCTGTGTAATGAGCATTCTTCTCGATCGCGACAGCCGCGTTATCGTTCAGGGTATCACCGGACGCATGGCGCGCTTCCATACCAAGGACATGCTGGATTACGGCACCAGTGTTGTGGGCGGCGTGGTTCCGGGCAAAGGCGGAGAAACCGTTGAAGGTGTCCCGGTTTTCGACACCGTCAAACAGGCCGTCGAAGCCACCGGTGCAGATGCCAGCCTGGTTTTCGTACCTCCGCCATTTGCTGCGGATTCGATCATGGAAGCGGCGGATGCAGGTATTCGCTACTGTGTCTGCATCACCGACGGCATCCCGGCGCAGGATATGATCCGGGTCAAGCGCTACATGTACCGTTACCCCAAGGAGAAGCGGATGGTCCTGACAGGACCGAATTGCGCGGGAACCATCAGCCCGGGCAAGGCGCTGTTGGGCATTATGCCTGGTCATATTTATCTGCCCGGGAATGTCGGGATCATTGGGCGCTCGGGCACGCTGGGATACGAGGCTGCGGCACAGCTCAAAGAGCGTGGCATCGGTGTCTCAACCAGCGTTGGTATCGGTGGTGATCCGATCAATGGTTCCTCGTTCCGCGATATCCTGGAGCGTTTCGAAAAAGACGAGGACACAGCAATCATTGCCATGATCGGTGAGATTGGTGGGCCGCAGGAGGCGGAGGCCGCCGAATATATCCGGGACCATGTCACCAAACCGGTTGTGGCTTACGTGGCAGGTCTGACTGCGCCCAAAGGCCGGACGATGGGGCATGCGGGTGCGATCATCTCGGCCTTTGGTGAAAGTGCTTCTGAAAAGGTCGAGATCCTTTCAGCAGCAGGTGTAACCGTTGCGGAAAATCCGGCTGTGATTGGCGAAACAATCGCTCGCGTTATGGGAAAGGCTGCGTGATGGTAAAGCCTTCGGTCCTTGTAACCCGTCGCTGGCCTGCTGCCGTCGAGGCGCAGTTGGCCGAAAACTACAATGCCGTACTCAACACCGGGGACAAACCCATGTCTCCGGCTGAGATCCGCGATGCGCTGAATCACTATGATGCCGTGCTTCCCACCGTCACCGACACCTTGAATGCCGAGGCTTTGGATGTGCCTGCCGCGCAGACCAAGATCCTTGCCAATTATGGAGTTGGCTACAGCCATATCTGCGAGCCTTCGGCCCGCGAGTTGGGCATGACCGTGACCAACACACCCGATGTGTTGTCTGAATGCACAGCTGATCTTGCCATGACCTTGTTGTTGATGGTCGCCCGCCGTGCCGGTGAAGGCGAGCGGGAGCTGCGCGCCGGGAATTGGTCGGGTTGGCGTCCGACCCATCTGGTTGGCACCAAGGTTAGCGGCAAAACCCTTGGTATCATCGGCTTTGGTCGTATCGGTCAGGAAATGGCCCGCCGTGCCCATCATGGGTTCGGTATGAATATCGTGGTGCAAAATCGCAGCCGTGTGTCGCCCGAGGTGCTTCAGCAATGCAATGCTACTCAGGTCGATTCTGTGGACGAGTTGCTGCCGCAATGCGACTTCGTCTCGCTACACTGCCCGGGCGGAGCTGCAAATCGTCATCTGATCAACTCTCGTCGTCTCGACCTCATGAAACCCGGTGCCTTCCTGATCAACACCGCGCGTGGCGAAGTTATTGATGAATTCGCGCTGATCCAGGCACTGATGTTCGATGTCATTGGCGGAGCTGCACTTGATGTGTTTGATGGAGAGCCCCGGATCAGCCCGGATCTGCTGCAATGCGACAATCTGGTGATGTTACCGCATCTCGGCAGTGCAACGCGTGAAGCACGCGAAGCGATGGGTTTCCGTGTTCTGGATAACCTCGGCGATTTCTTTGCCGGTCGCCCGCCCCGAGATCGCGTGATCTGATCCCAATCCCCACTAAACCTCCCAAAGGTCGGTGCCGGATGGGAGGTTCTTTTTCTGGAGGTAACAAAATGAATGCCCCTCAACGTATTGACGGATTTTTCACCCAGTCCTTGTCTGACCGTGATCCTGAGCTTTTTGGCTCGATCACGTCCGAGCTGGGCCGTCAGCGCGACGAGATCGAG
>NZ_JBQFQS010000026.1:0-20992 GCF_056537005.1 Ruegeria sp. CH6
CTGCGGTCAGCGTGGTCTTGCCGTGGTCAACGTGGCCAATCGTGCCGATGTTGACGTGCGGTTTTGTACGCTCAAACTTTTCCTTTGCCATGATGGCCTCCTTTTTCGGTAATGAAGGGAGCTCGTTAACCGAGCTCCCTCAAATCTTCGCTTATGCGTATTTCGCCTGGATCTCGTCCGAGATGTTCTGCGGAACCGGATCGTAGTGGTCGAACTGCATGGTGAACTGGGCACGGCCCGACGACATCGAACGCAGGGTGTTGATGTAGCCGAACATGTTCGCCAGCGGAACGAACGCGTCGATCGCGATCGCGTTGCCGCGCGGTTCCTGACCAGACACCTGGCCACGACGCGAGGTCAGGTCGCCGATGATACCGCCGGTGTATTCTTCCGGGGTGATCACTTCGACCTTCATGATCGGTTCCAGCAGTTTCGCGCCAGCTTTGCGCATGCCTTCACGCATACACATACGGGCTGCGATTTCGAACGCCAGAACGCTCGAGTCAACATCGTGGAACTTACCGTCCAGCAGGGCAACCTTGAAGTCGATCACGGGGAAGCCAGCCAGAGGGCCGCTGTCCATAACCGACTGGATGCCTTTTTCGACACCCGGGATGTATTCCTTCGGAACGGCACCACCAACGATGCGGCTTTCGAACGAGTAACCTTCGCCCGGCTCGGTCGGAGTGATCTCGAGTTTAACCTCACCGAACTGACCCGAACCACCCGACTGTTTCTTGTGGGTGTAGGTGTGCTCGACAGGCATCGAAATGGTTTCACGATAGGCCACCTGCGGTGCACCGATGTTCGCTTCAACCTTGAACTCACGCTTCAGACGGTCAACTAGGATGTCTAGATGAAGTTCGCCCATGCCCTTCATGATGGTCTGACCCGATTCCAGGTCGGTTTCCACACGGAAGGACGGGTCTTCGGCGGCCAGACGGGCCAGACCCTGGGACATCTTCTCTTGGTCGCCCTTGGTTTTGGGCTCAACCGCGATCTCGATCACCGGATCGGGGAAGGTCATGGTTTCCAGAACCACCGGATCCTTCGCGTCACACAGGGTGTCACCGGTGGTGGTGTCTTTCAGACCCGCCAGCGCGATGATGTCGCCTGCAAACGCTTCTTCGATCTCTTCCCGGTTGTTCGAGTGCATCATCATCATACGACCGATGCGCTCTTTTTTACCTTTGGTCGAGTTCAGGATCGAGTCACCCTTGTTCATGGTGCCCGAGTAGATCCGGGTAAAGGTCAGCGAGCCAACGAAGGGGTCGTTCATGATTTTGAACGCCAGGCCCGAGAAGGCCATGTCGTCGTCTGCACGACGGGCGATGTCACGAACTTCTTCCTCGTCGCCGGGTTTGAAGCCCATGTAATCAACAACGTCCAGCGGGCTGGGCAGATAGTCGATCACAGCGTTGAGCAGAGGCTGAACGCCTTTGTTCTTGAACGCCGAACCACCCAGAACCGGAACGAACGCGATTTCCAGAGTACCTTTACGCAGCAGGGCGCGCAGGGTCGGAACGTCGGGTTCATTGCCTTCCAGGTATTCCATCATCGCGTCGTCGTCCATTTCGACGGCCGCTTCGATCATCTTGCCGCGCCATTCGTCAGCCATGTCTTTCAGGCTGTCGCGGATAGGAGCTTTGATCCAGCTTGCGCCCAGATCTTCGCCCTGCCACAGCCACTCTTCCATGGTGACCAGGTCGATCAGACCTTCCAGCTCGGACTCGGCACCGATCGGAATACCAACCGGAACAGCGCGTGCGCCGGTGCGGTCTTCGATCATGTTGACGCAGTTGAAGAAGTCAGCGCCGATCTTGTCCATTTTGTTGACGAAAACCATACGCGGAACCTTGTAGCGGTCTGCCTGACGCCACACGGTTTCGGTTTGGGGCTCAACACCGGCGTTTGCGTCCAGAACGCAGACGGCACCGTCGAGAACCGCCAGCGAACGCTCAACTTCGATGGTAAAGTCAACGTGGCCGGGGGTGTCGATGATGTTCAGGCGGTGCTTAGGAGTTTCGGCGGTCTGACCGTCTTCGGTGCGCTCCCAGAAAGTGGTGGTCGCAGCCGAAGTGATGGTGATGCCGCGTTCCTGCTCCTGCTCCATCCAGTCCATGGTGGCTGCACCATCGTGCACCTCACCGATGTTGTGGGATTTACCAGTGTAATACAGGATACGCTCCGAGCAGGTGGTCTTACCTGCGTCGATGTGCGCCATGATACCGAAGTTACGGTACAGTTCGAGCGGATATTCGCGTGCCATTTTTGATAAGCCTCTGAATTACCAACGGTAGTGGCTGAAGGCTTTGTTCGCCTCGGCCATCTTGTGGGTGTCTTCGCGCTTCTTCACGGCAGTACCGCGGGACTGTACAGCGTCCAGCAGTTCACCGGCGAGGCGTTCTTCCATGGTGTTTTCGTTGCGGCCGCGCGCAGCGGTGATCAGCCAGCGGATGGCCAGTGCTTCGCGGCGCTCAGGGCGCACTTCGACCGGAACCTGATAGGTTGCACCACCAACCCGGCGCGAGCGAACCTCAACCGACGGTTTGATGTTGTCGAGCGCTTCGTGGAACACTTCGACAGGTGCGCGCTTTACCTTGTTCTCAACGCGATCAAAGGCGTTGTAAACGATGCGCTCTGCGACCGACTTCTTGCCGTCGATCATCAGGTTGTTCATGAATTTGGTCAGTACCTTGTCGCCAAATTTGGCGTCAGGCAGGACTTCGCGTTTTTCGGCGGCGTGACGACGTGACATATCAGCCTCTCCTTCTTACTTGGGACGCTTCGCGCCGTATTTCGAACGACGTTGCTTACGATCTTTGACGCCCTGAGTATCCAGAACACCGCGCAGGATGTGGTAACGCACACCGGGAAGGTCTTTTACACGGCCGCCACGGATCAGAACAACCGAGTGTTCCTGTAGGTTGTGGCTTTCACCCGGGATGTACGAGATGACCTCGAACCCGTTGGTCAGGCGCACCTTGGCAACCTTACGCATAGCCGAGTTCGGCTTCTTCGGTGTGGTGGTGTACACGCGGGTGCAAACGCCGCGCTTCTGCGGGCACTGCTCCAGGTGCATGGACTTCGAGCGTTTTACTTTGGGCTGCCGCGGCTTGCGGATCAGCTGCTGAATAGTTGGCATTCCGGTTTCTTCCCCGTTTTGCAACACACATGACATGCACGCGCATTGCGTGCGGTTAAATTCGCTGCACTTATGCGTCCACAAGCGCAAAACCCGCGAACGTTCCCATTCCGAGGTGAACGTCGCGGTTGTTTATCAGAGGGCGCGAACGACAAAATTGTCCGGGCCTTGACCAGTTCATTACTGGAATCGGTTGTGGGGCGGCCCCCGGCACCGAGATGTCGCGCGTAATAGGGGGAGTCGGCCCGAGTGTCAACAGCACACCCGCTGCGCTGCCGGCTATCCGGATTGCAATGACCTATCAAAGCCCCAGTGCAGTTTCAATTCCAACAGCCAGTTGCGGGTCCGACGAGGCAGAGGCATAGTCGCCACAACTACGTTCTTTACGGATTAGACATGCAAGTCATCGGTTTGTGCCGCTTCTCCTATCCTGCCCTCGGTGGTTTCCAGATTGAGCATGATACGATCGAGGAACGACGGCAGTACCTCTATAGCACGGAGAGACTGGAGGAGCGGTTTCGCCTGTTCGAGGCAACCACCCTGCCCTGTTTCCGCGAACAAACAGACGAAGACTATCAGTTGCTGATCGTAATCGGTGACTGCCTGCCGAAACCTGCACTGGATCGCCTGCATGATCTCACCGCCGGAATGAAACAGGTTCGGATCATAAAGCGGCAGCCTGAACGCCATCGTAAGGTCATGAAAGAGATTCTTAACGCCGCCAGGGATGATTTCAATCAGCCCTGCCTGCAGTTTCGGCACGACGATGATGATGCCGTTTCGGTTGATTTCGTCGAGCGGTTGCGCATAGCAGCGGAAGAGTGCAAAGGGCTGATGGCTGAAAACCGATCTGTTGCCATCGACTACAATCACGGGTTTCTGGCCCGGTTTGGGCCAGAAGGGGTGCAGGCCAAGAAAGTGTTTCGGCATTTGTTGGGTGTTGCATTTGGCATGTATGTGCGCGGTGGTTGCCCACTGACGATCATGAACTTCACCCACCACAGGATCGGCAACTCAATGCCAGTCGTCAGCTATCCGGACGCGCCGATGTGGGTGCGCACGCTGAACCAGTTCAACGACTCACCCAATACCCGGAACAGCAAGATCGAGATGACACCGCTGGACCCGGAACTCGAAGGTGAATTCATTGCGCGCTTTGCCATCGATCAGGACTATGTCAGACAGGTTCACTCCGTTACCTGATGGGTCCGTTCACGGAACAGGGTGAACAAACCGGCGGCAACAACCAGCACCGCTCCAAGCATCGTGATCTGATCCGGCCATTCGTCGAACACCAACCATCCCAGTCCCAATGCCCAGATCAGGCTGGAGTATCTGAAGGGTGCTACAAAACCCACGTCCCCTACCCGCATCACCATAACGCTGAACAGGTATCCCATCAGAACAAAGACCGCCGCCGACGCGACCAGCATTCCAGCGCCTGTCGAAACTGGAACCCAGCCTTCCAATATCGATGCGATTGCCGCAGCAGCGGTGATCGAAAGTGATGTCGCAAGCGTAACAACCATCGACGGCACCTCGGCTGACATACGCCGCGTAATCAGATCCCGCACGGTGACTGACGCGACCGCAACCAATGCATAAAGGGAAAATACACTAAAGCCTTCGGGTCCGGGCCGTACGATCAGCAACATGCCTATGAACCCAAGGGCAATCGCCAGGATACGCCGCCACCCAATATGTTCCGAAAAAAACAGAGCAGCACCCAGAGTGACGGTTAAAGGTAATGCCTGCAGTACCGCTGTCACATTAGCCAGCGGCATGCTTTTTAACGCCGTCAGAAAGAAGAAAGTCGCTGACAGTTCCGCCAGACACCGCAAAGCCACCAGCCATCTGTCATGGTGCGGGAAATTCAGGTGCAGCGATCCCAAAAAGCGGGCAAGTACATAGATCAGAATTGTGGCTAACGCGCCGCGAATAGCGACAAGCTGAAACAGCGGCAATTCCTGCAAGGCAACCTTAACTAGTGTATCATTCACGGTAAAAGCTGCCATGCTTCCCACCATCAGCAAGGCGCCCTTTACATTTGGGGTCATATCAATCTGGTCCGGCCTGAAATCAATCTGGCCATTGGCTCAACCAGCAGACGCAATGTCAACTAGTCCAAGCAACAATTTACTAGGTCGCTCCCGTCAATGCTTCACTGTCCAAACCAGCAAACATTCAGTCTGGACGCAAGGGTATCGTCCATCCGCAGAACGTTCATTCAGGCTGACGCATTTCTAGTGCCCGTTCACCCGCGCTTAAAAGTCAAAGTTGAAAGCAAGCTCGACCTCGACCTCATTGTATCCACTCAGCCCGATGCCATCATAGGTCACTTTGGTAGTCCAACGACCACCATTTTCAGTCAAAATATCCGTACCTGCCGAAAGCGATCCAATGACATCTCCGGTGCTGTCGATGGTCATGTCATTGCTCAGTACACGCCTGTCTCCGGGCTGCTCAGCATACCAATCAACCCCGGCACTCATAAAGGGTAGCCATTGCAACCCGTTCGAGCCAATGATTGGGTCGCGCCAGACATCAACCGCCAATCGGGTAATCAAAGTCTCAGCATTATGGCTGGTGACCGTAAATGTTGAGGTCCCATTCGAGTATTGATGCGCAGGCATGTCGTCATTTGCGTAAAAGATGCCAAGCTTCGGGAATATCGAATAGTTGCCGCTATTGATACGTCTGGTGATGTTGGCATCAACAAAGAACCGGTCTGCATCAAATGACGACCGATAGGCAGCTATGCCGTTTTTGAATTTTCGGTTGGCATATCCAAGCCAGATATCCACCAGCGTATATTCGTCCGGTCTCCACCCCAGATACGGACCTATGAAATAGCTGTTGGCATCCGCAGAAACTGTGTTGTTAAACGAGTCGGTGTCAGTTGATTCAAAGCCACCTGCAAAACCAACCTTTACAGCCCCACTTTGCCACAAGTCCGCCCCAACGATAATCTGGGCGCTGTTGTCACGACCACCTCGACCAAACTGGTTGTTGTTTGCATGAAGGTAGGTCACATCAAACCAAGCAAGGCTTTCTTCTTTGGTCGAAGTGGAACCGGCGCTATCGGCACCATAGGGGCCAAGTGCACGCCGGTTCAAACGCTCAGTAATAGACCAACGCCCTAGCAGGATCGGGGAAAAGCCAATAATGGCACTTTCGGTCAGTTGCTGACCGCCGGTAGCGCCCCCTCCATCAGGTTCGGTACCACCCCCACCAGGGCGGATCGGAACAGGTGGCAACGTCTGGTCTGGGCGCGCCAGTTGGTTGGTGGTTGCTATTTCGCAATCTCCACCATCACCCGATATCTCAGAGAGCGTGTGCGCGCCAGCTGCGCCGGTAGCCACAATCGGAGAAGCCGAGATATGCAGCCCCTGCCCGACCCAGGTGTCAACACGGGTCGACGAAGCAGTTGCGTCAAGAGCAAACCTGGATCCACCTGTCGTCCTGGACAGCCAAAGCGACTGACTGCCATCTTCTGTCGTTGTAAGTGAACGCAGACTCCCGAGCGATGCGCATGGAGCATTCTGAGCTGACAGGATTTGCGGCGATAACCCGCACGCAAAAACCAAACCCAAGGCGAGGCTGGTCTTTGAGACAGGTCTTGGAGCGGTTCTGTTTAAAGCCATTGGATTCTACCTTAAAAATAATTTCAATATATGCATCCAACTGGAACCCAGTCCATGCCTGCCCATTTCATTTTTTAGGTGTGTTGTAGCTGCTGCTTTCTTAAGTTGAATCTTCGGCCTGCGAGAAAAATGTGGCTGGCAAGAGCAATTGAGTTTTGCCAATCCAGACGACTCAAAATCAAAAGGCCCCGCGAAATCGCGGGGCCTTCCTTTGTTCATATAGGTTAGCGATTACTCGCGGCTTTCCGGTGTTTCCACCAGAACATCCAGTTCATCACCGACCATATCGTCGTCCATCATCGGAGCAGCCAGAGCAGCGGCCGCTTCGGCCTCTTCCCGGCGCGCTTCGATCACCACATTGTCACGCGACTGCGCGATATGGCGGACGCTTTGAGTCGCACCACCGGTACCGGCGGGGATCAGACGACCAACGATGACGTTCTCTTTCAGGCCAACCAGTTTGTCCTTCTTGCCCTGAACCGAAGCTTCGGTCAGCACGCGGGTGGTTTCCTGGAACGACGCCGCCGAGATGAACGAACGCGTCTGCAGCGAGGCTTTGGTGATCCCCAAGAGGATCGGCTCGCCCTGTGCCGGACGACCACCGCGGGCGATGGTCTTCTCGTTGGCCGCGTCGAACTCTTGCTTGTCGACATGTTCGCCTTTTAGCAGAGTGGTGTCGCCTGAATCCAGGATCTCCCACTTCTGCAGCATCTGGCGCACGATGACCTCGATGTGCTTGTCGTTGATCTTCACGCCCTGCAGACGATAGACGTCCTGCACTTCGTCGATCATGTAATCCGCCAGCGCTTCGACACCCATGATGGACAGGATGTCATGCGGAGCCGGGTTACCGTCCATCAGGTATTCACCCTTCTGGATGAAGTCCCCTTCGGCGACCGGGATGTGCTTGCCCTTGGGCACCATGTACTCGATGGTCTCCATGGACTCGTCAGCCGGTTCGATGCTGATGCGGCGCTTGTTCTTGTAGTCGCGGCCAAAGCGCACGTAACCATCGGCTTCTGCGATGATCGCGTGATCTTTCGGACGACGGGCTTCGAACAGTTCCGCCACACGCGGCAGACCACCGGTGATGTCCTTGGTCTTGGCGCCTTCACGCGGGATACGCGCAACAACGTCGCCGGCTTCAACCTGCTGACCGTCTTCGACCGACAGGATCGCATCCACCGACATCGGATAGTGAACCGGGTTGCCCGCATCGTTGCGGACCGGCTCACCATCTGCGCCAACCAGAATGATCTCAGGCTTGAGGTCGCTGCCTTTGGGGGCAGCGCGCCAGTCGATCACGATCTTCTGGGTCATACCGGTTGCTTCGTCGGTCTCGTCACGGACAGCAAGGCCCGAAACAAGGTCGACATATTTTGCGGTACCGGCTTTCTCAGCGATGATCGGCAGGGTGTAGGGATCCCATTCGAACAGCTTGTCGCCACGGGCCACTTTGGTGCCGTCCTTGACGAACAGCTTTGAACCGTAGCCCAGCTTGTGGCTGGCACGCTCTTCGCCGTGTTCGTCCTTGATCACCAGCTTCATGTTCCGGCCCATGACCAGGCTGTCGCCTGCCGCATTGACCAGAATCTGCGGGTTCTCGAACGAAACAACACCGTCCTGGCTGGCTTCCTGGAACGACTGCTGACCACCTTGCGCAACACCACCGATGTGGAAGGTCCGCATCGTCAGCTGCGTACCGGGTTCACCGATGGACTGGGCGGCGATGATACCGACAGCCTCACCCGTGTTCACCATGGTACCGCGTGCAAGGTCACGACCGTAGCAGGTCGCACAGACGCCTTCCTCGGACTCACAGGTCAGAGGCGAGCGGATGCGCATCGACGCAACGGCGGCCTCGTCAATGGCGTCGGCCATACGTTCATCGATCAGCTGACCGGCAGCGACCAGAACCTCATCCGTACCCGGACGCAGAACGTCATCGGCAGACACACGACCCAGCACACGCTCGGCCAGCGAAGCGACGACTTCACCGTCATTGACTGCAGCTTCGGCTGTGATCGCGCGCTCGGTTCCACAATCGACCTCGCGAACGATGCAGTCCTGTGCGACGTCCACCAGGCGACGGGTCAGGTAACCCGAGTTCGCCGTCTTCAGAGCGGTATCCGACAGACCCTTACGGGCACCGTGTGTCGAGTTGAAGTACTCGAGAACGGTCAGACCTTCTTTAAAGTTCGAGATGATCGGTGTCTCAATGATGTCGCCGTTCGGCTTGGCCATCAGGCCGCGCATACCGCCCAGCTGTTTCATCTGAGTAACCGAGCCACGCGCACCCGAGTGAGCCATCATGTAGACCGAGTTTGGTTCCTGCTCGGAGCCATCCTCTGCCCGATCCGACGAAGAGATCGTGCTCATCATCGCCTCGGTGACGCGGTCGTTACACTTTGACCAGGCATCGACAACTTTGTTGTACTTTTCACCCTGAGTGATCAGGCCGTCCATGTACTGTTGTTCGAAATCCTTCACCTGATCGCGGGTGTCATCAACGATGCCCCACTTGTCGCCCGGGATGACCATGTCGTCCTTACCGAACGAGATACCGGCCTTGAACGCTTCTTTGAAGCCCATCGACATGATCTGGTCACAGAAGATGACCGACTCTTTCTGACCGCAATAGCGGTAGACAGTGTCGATCACCTGCTGCACTTCTTTCTTACGCAGCAGGCGGTTAACCAGCTCGAACGGCGCCTTGTTGTTCATCGGCAGCAGAGCACCCAGACGCACGCGGCCCGGAGTGGTCTCGAAACGCTGCTGAACTTCGTTGCCTTCGTCGTCGATCTGAGTGATCCGGGCAGTGATCTTCGAGTGCAGGTGAACTTCACCCGCGTCCAGCGCGTGCTGGACCTCGTCGATCGAGCCGAACACTTTGCCTTCGCCGGGCATGCCTTCACGTTCTAGGGTCAGATAGTAGAGACCCAGGATCATATCCTGCGACGGAACGATGATCGGCGCGCCGTTTGCAGGCGACAGAACGTTGTTCGTCGACATCATCAATACACGGGCTTCCAGCTGCGCCTCAAGGCTCAGCGGAACGTGAACAGCCATCTGGTCACCGTCGAAGTCAGCGTTAAAGGCCGAACAGACCAGCGGGTGCAGCTGAATGGCTTTACCTTCGATCAGGACCGGCTCGAACGCCTGAATGCCAAGACGGTGCAGCGTCGGCGCACGGTTCAGCATGACAGGGTGTTCGCGGATCACCTCGTCGAGGATATCCCACACTTCGGGACGCTCTTTCTCAACCAGTTTCTTCGCCTGCTTCACGGTCGAAGACAGACCCTTGGCTTCAAGGCGCGAGTAGATGAACGGCTTGAATAGTTCCAGCGCCATCTTCTTGGGCAGACCACACTGGTGCAGCTTGAGTTCCGGACCGGTCACGATGACCGAACGGCCCGAGAAGTCGACGCGCTTACCCAGAAGGTTCTGACGGAAGCGGCCCTGCTTACCTTTCAGCATATCCGACAGCGATTTCAGCGGGCGCTTGTTGGCACCGGTGATCACGCGGCCACGACGGCCGTTGTCGAACAGAGCATCCACGGATTCCTGCAACATCCGCTTTTCGTTACGGACGATGATGTCAGGCGCGCGCAGTTCGATCAGACGCTTCAGACGGTTGTTCCGGTTGATGACGCGGCGATACAGATCGTTCAGATCCGAGGTCGCAAAGCGGCCACCATCCAGCGGAACCAGCGGACGCAGTTCCGGCGGGATGACCGGGATCACGGTCATCACCATCCACTCAGGCCGGTTGCCCGACTCGAGGAAGGATTCAACAACCTTCAGACGCTTGATGATCTTCTTGGGCTTCAGTTCGCCGGTCGCTTCGGCCAGATCAGCGCGCAGCTGCTCAGCTTCGGCTTCCAGATCGATCTGGGCCAGCATCTCACGGATGGCTTCAGCACCGATATTCGCGGTGAACGCGTCCATGCCATAGGCATCCTGCGCATCCATGTACTCTTCTTCGGTCAGCATCTGGCCGTAGGTCAGGTCGGTCAGACCGGGCTCGATGACAACATAGTTTTCAAAGTACAGAACGCGTTCCAGATCACGCAGCGTCATGTCCAGCATCAGACCGATGCGGGACGGCAGCGACTTCAGGAACCAGATATGTGCAACGGGCGCGGCCAGTTCGATGTGGCCCATACGCTCGCGGCGGACTTTCTGCAGGGTGACTTCCACACCGCACTTCTCGCAGACAACGCCGCGATATTTCATCCGCTTATATTTGCCACACAGACATTCGTAGTCTTTGATCGGGCCAAAGATACGCGCGCAGAACAGACCGTCACGCTCGGGTTTGAACGTCCGGTAGTTGATGGTTTCGGGCTTCTTGATCTCACCATAGGACCAAGACAGGATCCGTTCAGGGCTGGCCAGCGAAACCTTGATCTCGTCAAAGACTTTCGGCGGTGTCAGCGGGTTGAACGGGTTGTTGGTGATTTCCTGGTTCATTTTGATACCTCAAATTTTGCGGAAGGGGGGGACGGGAGGAAGGGCCGAGGCCCTTACTCCTCAACCTCCGCATCCAGGAGTTCCATATTCAGGCCGAGGCCACGGACTTCTTTAACCAGAACGTTGAACGATTCCGGTACGCCCGCTTCAAAGTTATCCTCGCCCTTGACGATCGACTCATAGACCTTGGTCCGGCCGGCGACGTCATCCGATTTCACGGTGAGCATCTCCTGCAGGGTGTAGGCGGCGCCGTAAGCTTCCAGAGCCCAGACTTCCATCTCACCAAAGCGCTGACCACCGAACTGCGCCTTACCACCCAGCGGCTGCTGGGTAACCAGGCTGTACGGCCCGGTCGAACGCGCGTGGATTTTGTCGTCCACCAGGTGGTGCAGTTTCAGCAGGTACTTGATGCCCACGGTCACCGGACGTGCGAATTGCTCACCGGTACGACCGTCGAACAGAACCGACTGACCGCTTTCCGAGAAGCCCGCACGCACCAGCGCGTCGTTGACGTCTGCCTCTTTGGCACCGTCGAAGACCGGGGTAGCGATCGGAACACCGCGGGTCACGTTGCCCGCGGCCTCGATCAGACCATCCTCGTCCAGACCGGTGATGCCTTCTTCGTAGACATCTTCGCCATAGGCCAGCTTCATCGCTTCGCGAACCGGGGTCAGATCGCCAGAGCGGCGGTATTCACCCAGAGCCTCATCGATGTTCAGACCCAGACCGCGTGCGGCCCAACCCATGTGGGTTTCAAGGATCTGACCGACGTTCATACGCGAAGGCACGCCCAGCGGGTTCAGACAGAAGTCTACCGGCGTACCATCGGCCAGGAACGGCATGTCTTCCATCGGAACAACCTTGGAGATCACACCCTTATTCCCGTGACGACCGGCCATCTTGTCGCCCGGTTGCAGCTTACGCTTCACGGCGATGAAGACTTTGACCATCTTCATCACACCCGGCGGCAGGTCGTCGCCACGGCGGACCTTCTCGACCTTGTCTTCGAAACGGGCGTCCAGAGCACGCTTTTGCACTTCGTACTGCTCGTTCAGAGCCTCAACGATCTGTGCGTCCTGCTCGCCTTCCAGCGCCAATTGCCACCACTGACCACGAGTCAGGGTATCCAGCAGTTCCTCGGTGATCACCGACCCTGCCTTGACGCCTTTCGGGCCTTTGACAGCGGTTTTACCCAGGATCAGGCCTTGCAGACGCGCATAGATGTTGCGGTCGAGGATCGCCAGCTCGTCGTCCCGGTCACGGGCCAGACGTTCGACTTCCTCACGCTCGATCTGCAGCGCACGCTCGTCTTTCTCGACGCCGTGGCGGTTGAAGACGCGGACCTCAACGACCGTACCGTAATCGCCCGGCTTCACGCGCAGCGAGGTGTCGCGCACGTCAGATGCTTTTTCACCAAAGATGGCGCGCAGCAGCTTTTCTTCCGGGGTCATCGGGCTTTCGCCCTTCGGAGTGATCTTGCCGACCAGAATATCGCCCGGCTCAACATCCGCACCGATGTAAACGATGCCAGCCTCGTCGAGGTTGCGCAGCGCTTCTTCACCGACGTTCGGGATGTCGCGGGTGATCTCTTCCGGGCCCAGTTTGGTGTCACGGGCGGCGACTTCGAATTCCTCGATATGGACCGAGGTGAAGACGTCGTCACGCGCGATACGTTCCGAGATCAGGATCGAGTCTTCGTAGTTGTAGCCGTTCCAAGGCATAAACGCGACGACCACGTTCTTACCAAGGGCCAGTTCACCCATATCGGTCGACGGACCGTCGGCAATGACTTCGCCCTTCTGGACGGTGTCACCTACTTTGATCAGCGGACGCTGGTTGATGCAGGTGTTTTGGTTCGAACGCTGGAATTTGCGCAGACGATAGATGTCAACGCCAGCGTCGCCCAGTTCCAGATCCTCAGTAGCGCGGATAACGATACGCTGGGCATCGACCTGGTCGATGATACCGGCGCGTTTCGCCTGAATCGCGGCACCCGAGTCGATCGCAACCTTCTCCTCGATGCCGGTACCGACCAGCGGCGCTTCGGCGCGCAGCAGCGGAACCGCCTGACGTTGCATGTTCGAGCCCATAAGAGCGCGGTTGGCGTCGTCGTTTTCAAGGAACGGGATCAGCGATGCAGCAACCGAGACCAGCTGTTTCGGCGACACGTCGATCAGGTCTACATTCTCACGCGGGGCAAGCGTGTAGTCACCAGCCTGACGGGTCGACACCAGATCGTTGATGAACTTGCCATCTGCATCCAGAGTCGCGTTCGCCTGCGCCACGGTGTGACGCATTTCCTCGGTCGCGGACATGTAGTGAACCTCATCGGTCACCTCGGCGTCTTTGACGACGCGGTACGGTGTTTCGATGAAGCCATACTTGTTCACGCGGGCAAAGGTGGCCAGCGAGTTAATCAGACCGATGTTCGGGCCTTCCGGCGTTTCAATCGGGCACATCCGGCCATAGTGGGTTGGGTGTACGTCGCGTACCTCAAAGCCCGCACGCTCACGCGTCAAACCACCGGGGCCAAGCGCCGAGAGACGGCGTTTGTGGGTGACTTCCGACAGCGGGTTGGTCTGGTCCATGAACTGCGACAGCTGTGACGAGCCGAAGAATTCGCGGACAGCAGCTGCAGCCGGTTTCGCGTTGATCAGGTCCTGAGGCATGACGGTGTCGATCTCGACCGACGACATACGCTCTTTGATCGCGCGCTCCATGCGCAGCAGACCGACGCGGTACTGATTTTCCATCAGTTCGCCAACCGAACGGACACGACGGTTGCCGAGGTGGTCGATATCATCCACGTCGCCTTTGCCGTCACGCAGTTCCACCAGCGCCTTGATGCAGGCCACGATGTCTTCGCGGCGCAGAGTGCGCAGGGTGTCAGGCGCGTCCAGAGCCAGACGCATGTTCATCTTCACACGGCCAACGGCGGACAAGTCATAACGCTCGCTGTCGAAGAACAGCGTGTCGAACAGGGCCGAGGCCGCTTCGACGGTGGGCGGCTCGCCCGGACGCATGACGCGATAGATGTCCATGAGCGCGCTTTCGCGGTTCATGTTCTTGTCCTGCGCCATAGTGTTGCGCATGTAAGGGCCGACATTGACGTTGTCGATGTCCAGAACCGGGATGTCGGTGATGCCCGCGTCGATCAGTTCCTTTGCGGTACCGCCGATCAGGTCGCCATCCTTGTCATATTCCAAGGTCAGTTCGTCACCGGCCTCGACATAGATCGCGCCGGTTTCTTCGTTGATGATGTCCTTGGCGACATACTTGCCAACGATATGGTCGAACGGAACCAGCAGGTCGGTAACAACGCCTTCTTCGATCAGTTTCTTAACTGCGCGCGGGGTGACTTTCTTGCCTGCTTCAGCAATCACTTCACCTGATTTCGCGTCAACCAGATCATAGGTCGGACGGGTGCCACGAACACGCTCGGGGAAGAACGGCGTGATCCAGCCTTTCTTCTTGTCCAGTTTGTAGGACACGGTGTTGTAGTAGGCATCCATGATGCCTTCCTGGTCCAGACCCAAAGCGTAAAGCAGCGTGGTCACCGGCAGTTTGCGGCGACGGTCGATACGAGCGAACACGATGTCCTTGGCGTCGAACTCAAAGTCCAGCCAGCTGCCGCGATACGGGATGATGCGGCAGGCGAACAGCAGTTTACCCGAGGAATGGGTTTTGCCCTTGTCGTGATCAAAGAACACACCGGGCGAGCGGTGCATCTGGGATACGATCACGCGCTCGGTGCCGTTGACAACGAACGTACCGTTCGGGGTCATCAAGGGCATGTCGCCCATGAAGACATCCTGTTCCTTGATGTCTTTGACCGATTTAGCACCGGTATCTTCATCGACATCAAACACGATCAGACGCAGAGTGACCTTCAGCGGCGCGCTGTAGGTCATGTCGCGCTGCATGCACTCTTCGACGTCATATTTAGGCTTTTCCAGATCGTATTTTACGAACTCCAGAACGGAGGTTTCGTTGAAATCCTTGATCGGGAAAACCGACTGGAACACGCCCTTGATGCCTTCGCCGTCAGTGGGCTGCTCTGCATCGCCGGAGCGCAGGAAAAGATCATAAGAAGATTTCTGGACCTCAATGAGGTTCGGCATCTCCAGCACTTCGCGGATTTTGCCGTAATATTTACGAAGACGTTTCTGGCCAAGGAACGTTTGAGCCATGTCAGATGTCACCTTTCGATGTTCTCAGCGGGCAAAGACACCGTCGGGCCCCGGCATCTTGCACATTCGAGACGACACGTCCGGATCAATTCATGGCCACCGTCCCGAAGGCAGCCTCCCGATCCGAAAACCGTGTCTTAGAAAACGCCCCAGATATTGAGGCCCTTTCTAAGACAGGTTCGGCTGGACCCGGATTTCTCCGGACCCAGCCAAATTTTTCGGCACATCAGCGATGCACCAGAGACTAAGCTTAGGCCAGCTCGACTTCGGCGCCAGCTGCTTCCAGCTTGCCTTTGATGTCTTCTGCTTCTGCTTTGTCTACGCCTTCTTTGATCTTGCCGCCGGCTTCGACCAGTTCCTTGGCTTCTTTCAGGCCCAGGCCGGTGATGCCGCGAACTTCTTTGATGACGTTGATTTTCGAAGCGCCGGCGTTCTTCAGAACGACGTCGAATTCGGTTTTTTCTTCCTCAGCTGCGCCACCGGCGTCGCCACCAGCTGCAACCATTACGGCGCCGCCAGCTGCAGGCTCGATGCCGTATTCGTCTTTGAGGATAGTTTTCAGTTCTTGTGCTTCCAGCAGGGTCAGACCCACGATGCTTTCTGCGAGTGCTTTCAGATCAGCCATTTTATCAGCTCTTTCCGTTTACAGTGTGTGTTCCAACGTCAGGGTATTTACCCTACGCAGATCATTCAGTGCCAACCGCTTACGCAGCTTCCGCCTTCTCTTCGATGGTGGAAAGGATGCTTGCGATGTTGCTTGCAGGTGCGCCAATCGCGCCGGCGATGTTCGAAGCAGGTGCGCCAATGCAGCCCACGATCGAAGCAATAAGCTCCTCGCGAGACGGCATTTTCGAAACGGCTTCAACGCCTTTGCGGTCCAGAGCGTTCTCGCCCATAGCACCGCCGAGGATCTCAAAATTCTTGTTATCCTTGGCGAAGTCCTCGGCCACCTTGGCTGCTGCCACGGGGTCCTCGGAATAGGTCAGAACGGTCATCCCTGTCAGCAGGTCGGCCATGCTTTCACACGGCTTACCCTCAAGGGCGATTTTGGCGAGCCTGTTCTTGGCAACACGCACGGAACCTCCGGCTTCGCGCGCACGCGAACGCAGGTCCTGCATCTCGGCAACTGTCAGACCGGCGTAGTGCGAAACCACTACGACGCCAGAGCTTTCGAAGATTTGGCCGAGTTCCTCGACCACTTTCTCTTTCTGGGCTCTATCCACAGTTCTCTCCAAGTTAGGGATGAAACCTCATCCCGGCTCATATTTGCCGCAGCTTACGCTCCGGCGTTCAGGTCCGTTGTTACGGGATTGGCCAAAATTCGCCCGAGGGTCAGGACCCTCGAAATTCTTTGGTCTTACCCGTCTCAGGCAGGGAATTAAGACCTTTCGCAAGGTCACCCACCGTCTTGGACGAAACGAAATAAAGCGCACGACGAATCGCACGCTTTACTCCGCAGTTCTCTTTAGGGCAGATGGCGGGGGTTTCCAAGGGGTAAATTGGTCAGATCCCGGAAATCCGTCCGGCTCACTTTCGAGCTTTGGCCAACAGAGAAATGGCAGCCATTGACACATAACCTGCGCTGAGGTCCTGTCACCTGCACATACAGAAGATCAATCACAGGCGCCACTCTCCGAATGCCGGACCTTACCGAGAGCGAAAGACAGTTTACATCCGACTGCGTGGCTGAGTTTCTGAGTTACGTGAACACTGACGCTACGGAACAAGTCGAGTGCATCTACCGCTCACATGCTTTCCCAAATTCGCGCCTCGTCCTGAAGGTTCAAACCAAGCCCGCAACCTACGCTTTAAAGATTGATACCGAGGCTCCTGACACCGGAAGATTGCGCGGTGAATTTGACCTTCTGACCAAACTGCATATCCATTTCGAGGACAACCCAACCACTCAGGTTATCCGCCCGGTATATCTATCAGACACAAACTCCTTTTTCGTCACAGAGTTTATTGACCGGCCGACAGCAGTGGATCTGATCTACAACAGCACAGATGACGATCAGGTCGCACAGGTATTCCGTCGTGCAGGATCTTGGCTCAATGACCTTCATAGCTGCCAATTGCCAGTAAGTTATGCCTTCCGACCAAAGTGGATGACCGACAGCATTAGTGATCTGCTGGATGCGGTGCCCTATGATATCTCGGATCAAAGTCAGAGATGGGTGAACATCATGTTCGCCGAAGCCGCCCGCCTGAAAGGCATTGAAGACATTCGGGTCTTTTCACATGGCGATTTTCATGGGCAGAACCTGATCATCGGGCAGGGCAAAACGATTGGCCTGGATTTCACCGAAGCCCGAAAGAAACTGGCGGTGTATGACATCGTTGATTTTCTGAAAGCAGATATATTTCGGGAAGCTGGGGCATCAGAGGTGGATCGAAGCGGCATCCTGAAGAAAAACAAAGATATGTTTTTCCGCCGCTACAAGCACCCCATAAACACCGAGATTCTGGATTTCTGCATCCGGGCGCGGTTGCTGAAAGACTGGCTCTTTCTTCACCAAAGACGTAATGCTTGCAGTGAATTCGAAGAGCACAAGCGAGAACGCCTTGGCATTCGGCTAAGGCAAGTATTCGGCTAGATCATCGGGGAACTTTTCGATCATCCACAAACATCGACCCCTAAAAGAAAACCCGGGCAGCTTTCGCTACCCGGGTTAATTCTGTCACTACTGGTCGCTAAGGCTTATTCGCCCGCAGCAGCTGCAACGTCCAGAGTCACGCCTGGGCCCATGGTCGAGCTCAGTGCGATTTTCTTCATGTAGGTGCCTTTGGCGCCCGACGGCTTGGCCTTGGCCACGGCCGAGATGAAGGCGCGGACGTTTTCGACCAGCTTGGCTTCGTCGAACGACGCTTTGCCAACACCGGCGTGTACTACGCCACCTTTTTCAGCTTTGAACTGAACTTCACCACCTTTGGCTGCTTCCACGGCCGCTTTCACGTCCATGGTCACAGTGCCAACTTTGGGGTTCGGCATCAGGTTGCGGGGGCCCAGAACTTTACCCAGACGACCAACGATCGGCATCATGTCAGGGGTCGCAATGCAGCGATCGAATTCGATGGTGCCGCCCTGAATGGTTTCCATCAGGTCTTCTGCGCCAACGATATCTGCGCCCGCTTCTTTTGCTTCGTCAGCTTTGGGGCCACGAGCAAATACAGCAACGCGCATCGCTTTACCGGTGCCGTTCGGCAGGCCGACAACGCCGCGAACCATCTGGTCTGCGTGACGAGTGTCAACGCCCAGGTTCAGAGCGATTTCGATGGTCTCGTCGAATTTCGAAGTTGCGTTGGCTTTGACCAGGGCAACTGCTTCGTCCACCGACAGGTTTTCCTTGCCAGCGACAGCTTCGCGCGCAGCGCGGGTACGTTTACCGAGTTTTGCCATCTTACTTCACCTCGATGCCCATAGAGCGGGCCGAGCCCAGGATGATCTGCATTGCGCCTTCGACGTCGTTGGCGTTCAGATCTTTCATTTTGGCTTCGGCGATTTCACGAACCTGCTTCGAGGTCACGGTGGCCACGGTCTCACGACCTGGGTTTTCCGCGCCACGGGGACGGTTACGCTTGCCAACCGGCTTCAGACCAGCTGCTTTTTTCAGGTAGTAAGACGCGGGCGGCGTCTTGATGTCCATGGTGAAGGACTTGTCCTGATAGTATGTGATCACGGTCGGGCAAGGTGCACCTTGCTCCATGTCTGCGGTCTTGGCGTTGAACGCCTTGCAGAATTCCATGATGTTGATACCGCGCTGACCCAGCGCCGGACCAACTGGCGGCGACGGGTTCGCCTGACCTGCAGGAACCTGCAGTTTCATTGTACCAGCAAGCTTCTTGGCCATTTGGTTTTCCTTTCAACTTAGGTGAAACGCGTTCCACCCAGATTATGTTGCGTGGTCCGATCCGGGATCGCGATCCCAGCAACCTCCCACGAGAGAATCTCGCCCGAAGACGATAGAGGCGGCGTTTACAGGGGAATGCGGGGGTTGGCAAGGGGATCACTGACCCAATCCGAGACGACTTACAGGGCAACTTTCAAAAACAGTCACCTGCCCATCTATACTACTTCCTTGCATGCGATTCCGAGTAAAACTTGCCAAACACATTCAAAAATTGCGACCCTTGGATGAGTCGGAACTGCGTGTTTGGTTTCTCGACGATATCCTTATGGGAGGGCTTTCGATGTTATTTTCCAAGACTTTCATAAATGTAATAACGCTTAGCGCCGGGATCACCACAGCCGCAGCGACGATCACGATAGCGCAAAACGAGGAACCTTCGGAATGGTCAAGGACCGACCCATACCCCAACCAAACTGTTTACTACCCGGGAACTGAATCTCTGGGGCCTGACGAGATGCGGGTTATCGCTTGCGGAACGGGGATGCCTCAACCACGCCTTAAACAAGCTGCCGCCTGCTTTCTTGTTGAACTGGGCAATGGTGAAAAATTCATCTTCGATATGGGCGAAGGTTCATATGAACGGATCATGGCGCTTGGGATACCCCTGGATCAACTGGATAAGGTCTTTTTAGGTCACTTGCACCTTGATCATGCAGGCGATTTTCCAGCCTTCTATTTTACCGGCCCCGTAAACAATCGCTTAACTCCAGTCCGCCTTTGGGGGCCTGAGGGGATCAAGCCGGAATGGGGCACTAAGGCATGGTCCGACCACATGATGAAGATGTGGGCCTGGGAAGAAGCGACCCGAGGCGCGGCAGTCGATCCGAGAGGATTGCAGCTTGAAGTGAACGAATTCGATTGGAAAGCTGTAAACAATGTCATCTTTGATGAAAACGGCGTTCAAGTCAGAACACTGCCAGCTATTCATGGCGAGCAATCGGTTAGTTTTCTATTGGAATGGAATGGCCTCAAGTTCGCTTTTTCCTCTGATACACTTCCGACACGCTGGTGGAGAGAGCATGCCGCCGGTGCCGATCTTGCCATCCACGAGTGCTTCACTCCCCCTGAATACATGATCGAAAAGTACGGTTTTGAACCATCTGAGGCGATTTTTGTGGGCTCACAGGGGCATACAGCTGCACAGGCGTTTGGGAAGATCATGTCTGAGACAGAACCGCGACTGGCAGTTTGTTATCACTTCCAGAACGATCATGACATCGCGTTGGCCGTCTATTCGGCAATACGGGAAACCTATGACGGCCCGTTGGATTTAGCCGCTGATTTCATGACATGGAATGTGACGAAAGATAGTGTTCGAACCCGACAAGGGATACCCAACGAAGAGTCCTTTCCAGCACCGGTTCAAATGGCGAAGCAACCCCCAGACTCTGCCGCAGAGTTTCCATTCTCCGAATTCGATCTTGAAAGCATGGACCTTGGGGCTGCCGAAGCTACAAACGATATGATCGAAGCATTCAATGAGCGCTCGGGCAACAATGAGGTAGGTGCCTACACCAGCCTTCCCTTCAAAGAATAGGGAGCTAGAGCGCGTCTGGCTTTATCAGATTCAGTCTTCCCCAGTTTTCTGATCCGTGATTCCATATCTTTGAGCAGATATGGAGGTAGCAG
>NZ_JBQFQS010000027.1:0-18520 GCF_056537005.1 Ruegeria sp. CH6
GCAGTCTGCGACATGTTCACCCCAGACGAGTGCTACAACTTCTTCCAGGCCGCAGGATATGAAACCAATTGAGCCAGACGCGCTCTAGGTCGTCCAGTTCACGGGTCATCCGCGCCCCGGACAACGAGCGGTCCACGACTGTTGCCAGTGCCTCACGGGTGCAGTCATCTACAATGCACAACACGCGGAAACGCTGCCCATCTTCGAAGGCGTCAGACACAAAATCCAACGACCAGCGCTGATTGGCGCGATCCGGCACCAAAATGGGTCGCCGCGTGCCCAAAGCCCGCTTGCGTGACCGCCTGCGGCGCACCGCCAGTCCTTCCTCGCGATAGAGCCTGAACAGCTTCTTGTGGTTCACCTCAAACCCTTCCCTGGCCAGCAAGATGCTCAAACGGCGATAGCCAAACCGACGACGTTCATTCGCCAACTCGCGCAGCCGCATGCGCAAAGCGTCATCGCCTTGATCTTGCTTTTCATACTGGAAGACTGACCTATGCAGATCGGCCAATTCACACGCCCGACGTTCGGACAAGCCGTGCCGATCCATCACATCGCGCACGGCTCGCCGCTTCACATCGGGCGTCAGTAGTTTTTTGTCGCGAGATCCTTAAGCGCTGCATTGTCTAGCATCGCATCTGCCAACATGCGCTTCAGCTTGTTGTTCTCGTCTTCCAGAGCTCGCAACTTCTTGGCATCAGACACGTTCATGCCGCCAAACTTGGCTTTGTATTTGTAGAAAGTCGCATCGCTGATGCCGTATCTGCGACAAAGTTCCTGAGCTTTTACGCCAGCCTCGTATTCCTTGATCATTCCAATGATCTGTTCGTCTGAAAATCTGCGTTTCATAGTCCATCCTTTGCTTGGACGGATTACTAGCACCTAAATGGCCTGATTTCAGGGGGCTGGGTCAAGGCCTATCAGTTCGACTGGAGCCATGAAGTTGTTCTGATCGACGGCGTGACGACGACCGTAAAGGTCGCGCATGTGCGCCTGAGCCATAGCCGGATGCCGTTCGTTCGGGCTTATCCACGCGAGCCCCAGGAGATGGTCTTTGACGCGCATGACAAGGCCTTCGCCTTCTTCGGCGTGGCGTGTTCGCGCGGCATCTACGATAATATGAAGACGGCAGTGGATACGATCTTCGTCGGCAAGGATCGCGCCTATAATCGGCGCTTCCAACAGATGTGCGGGCATTATCTCGTTGAACCTGTTGCATGCACCCCGGCCTCGGGTTGGGAGAAGGGCCAAGTCGAGAACCAAGTGGGCGTGCTCCGGCGACGGTTCTTTGTGCCACGCCCGAAGTTCAAATCTTACGCTGAACTGAATGCTTGGCTTGAGGATCGCTGCATCGCCTATGCCAAGGCGAACAAACATCCCGAGATACGCGACAAGACTATCTGGGAAGTGTTCGAGGAAGAGCGCTCCAGCTTGGTCCCATATGTCGGCCCCTTTGATGGATTCCACGCGATCCCGGCATCGGTATCCAAGACCTGTTTGGTCAGGTTCGATAACAACCGTTACTCTGTCGATGCCCGCGCTGTTGGTCGTCCTGTAGAGATCCGGGCCTATGCGGATCGACTGGAATGTTGGCAGGACGGGAAGATCGTTGGTCAGCATGAACGCGCCTTCGGTCGCGGCAAGACGATCTATGATCCGTTGCATTATTTGCCGGTGCTCGCGCGCAAACCGGGCGCATTACGCAACGGCGCACCGTTCAAAGATTGGGAACTGCCCATTGCCATAAGGCGTGTGTGTAAAAAGCTCGAACGCCTGCCCGGCGGAGACCGTCAGATGGTCGATATCCTTGGGGTCATTCTGACCGACGGGTTGGACGCCGTTGAAGCCGCCTGTGCGGAGGCCTTGTCACACAACGTCCACTCCGCCGGTGTCGTATTGAACATCTTGGCTCGCCACCGTGAACCGCCGCCGCCCCTGACAATCACGACCCCGGACGCGCTGAAGCTGGCCTGCGAGCCTGAAGCGAACTGCGACCGGTATGACAGCTTAAGGAGACCACATAATGGAACGCACGCAAGTCCTGGAAGCAATGGGCCAACTCAAACTCTACGGGATGCGAACAGCATACGACGAGATCATCACGACAGCCGTCAAACGCCAACATGAGCCGCAACAGATCATTGGCGACCTTCTCCATGCAGAGATCACGGAGAAGCAGGCCCGCTCGGTCAAATATCAAATGACTATCGCCAAGTTACCCTTGGCAAAGGAGATTAACGAGTTCGACTTCGAAGCGGCGGAGGTCAACGAGACCCTGATCCGCGATCTGGCCACCGGCGACTTCCTGGATCATCAACGTAACCTCGTACTCATCGGTGGAACCGGCACGGGCAAAACCCATCTCGCTGTCAGCATTGCACGCGCCTGCATCAGAGAAGGACGCAGGGGGCGGTTCTTCAATGTGGTCGATTTGGTGAACAAGCTCGATGCTGAAGCCCGCGCAGAAAGACAGGGCCGAACCGCCGATCTGATCTCACGTCTGGATTTTTTGATCCTGGATGAACTCGGCTATCTGCCCTTTGCGCAGACTGGCGGACAGCTCCTGTTCCATTTGATCAGTAAGCTCTACGAACGCACATCCATAATCGTCACGACTAATCTCGCGTTCGGAGAATGGCCCAGCGTCTTTGGGGATGCCAAGATGACTACCGCGCTTCTCGACCGCCTCACGCATCACTGCGAAATCGTGGAAACCGGCAACGAAAGCTGGCGCTTCAAAAATAGAGCATAGTGCCAAGCGGCTACCCCGCTGGCCCGCCGCCGCTGCGCTATGTGAGGGCTACGCAGCGCCGGGCCAGCTCATCACACAGGGGGTCAAAATTGGACGCCGATAAGGGGTCACGTTTGGATGCCGATTGACAAGTGTACATCTTTGAATGAGATGGTCACGGTCGGCCCATGTCATTTTGAGCACGCGCTACCAAAACTACATTCGGCCCGACAGCTGGAGAAAAAATTCGGGACAAAAACATCTGATGGGGCCTCTGCCCCAACCAGCACAAAACTTGATTACATTTGACCGGGGTCTTAAAGTCCGAGAGTGGCCCAAGCTCAAATCGAGCGTCCGCAATGAGAGTTGGTTCTGTGATTCTCAAGCGGCCTGGCAGACGGGACCGGTTGACAACCTGAGCAAGCGGGCGAGCCAATACCTTCCACGAGACACACAACTCGCGGCGCTCTCAAATTGAAAAATGTAGGCGATTGGGGACCACTTGAATGGAACCCCGAGAAAGTGCCTCGGATGGCAAACTCCAAACGAGGCGCAGAGGCGAACTCATAAAACTGAGATAGCGGAATCCGTCGCAACGACCCTTGAGACTTCTCAGACAGGATCAACAAGTGAAATCAACTACTTCTGAAGCCATTCGAGAGTTTTTGTGGTAAGCCCTTGAAGCCAGACGATTTATTACCAAGCTAAATGGCGATGAGTAAAACTTATCTAAATCTGGTGTACAACAAGCGAAACTAATAAAGAACGACCCAAGGTAAGTTGCACACTGTTCCCGCCCGCACTGCGTACTAACCCGAAACATATATCATTTAGTTTTCAGAAAATCATCAGGCATCAGTGCGGCCTTTGGCGCTAGCTGGGCGACAGAGAAGATGTCAAAAACATGTGAAGCCGCCTCCTGAGCTTCAATGTAGCTGCAACTTCTCTCAATATGGTGGATCCACGCGTGTTTGACGTGCTTAATTGAGGCCACCACTCACTCTGTGACTGAGTGTTCGCGCGCTCTGCCTTGGAGCACTCAGTCATATCGTTCCGGTTGGGGCGCCCTTCCTTCAGGGCATTGGGAATAAGTCGCCCTTATATGATGCTAAAATCACAATAGAATATGGTTTTCTTATGATTTCCCGCGGCTACCGCTATAGATTGCGACCTACGCCCGAACAGGAAACCTTGTTCGGGCGGTTTGCTGGCTCTTGCCGTTTGGTCTACAATCTCGCACTCGAGCAGCGGCGGAACCATTGGCGGGCGTTCAAGCGCAAATCTGGCCTCAATATCAGTTATCCCAGCCAAGCCCGCGAACTAACGGAACTGCGCGCTGAGTACGACTGGATCGCCGCTGTATCTCAGACATGTCAGCAGCAAGCATTGCGCGACCTTGATTGCGCCTATCAGAATTGGTTCAAGGGCATTGCCAAGTACCCGCGTTTCCGAAAGAAATTAAGCAATGATACGTTCCGCTTTCAGGGGCGTGAAGTTAAAATCCGCAAGCTGAATGCAAAATGGTCTGAAGTACGTCTTCCTAAGATCGGCTGGGTACGGTTTCGGGATACCCGCCCGCTTGCGGGCAAGATCAACAATGCGACGATCAGCTTTGCCGCGAATGGCTGGCATATCTCCTTTTCTCTGGCGATTGAGCATGAAGCTCCGACCAACACCGCACCTACTGTTACTGTTGACCGTGGAGTTGCGAACACCATTGCTCTTAGCACTGGTGAACGTCTTTGTGCTCCGAGCAGCCTTGCAACCCTCGAACGTCGCAAAAGACGCGCTCAGCGGACGCTCAGTCGCCGCAAGCGCGGCAGCAAGCGATACGCCAAAGCCAGACGCAGCGCTGCAGCGCTGAGTGCCAAGTGCGCCCGTATTCGCAAGGATTGGTACCACCAAGTTAGCCTCGATCTGTCTCAACGCTTCGGAACCGTAGTTCTGGAAGACTTCAACACCAAAGGTATGACCGCCAGCGCCGAAGACACCGTTGCAGAACCCGGGCGCCAAGTGCGCCAGAAGGCCGGGTTTAACAGGACTGTTCTTAGTCAAGGCTGGCATATCTTCGAAAGCTTACTCAGCTACAAGCTGGAGGAACGGGGTGGGCATTTGTGCAAAGCCTCTGCCGACCTCACGAGTCAAACCTGTAGCTTTTGCGGGGCTGTAGAATGTGGAAGCAGAGAGAGCCAATCTGCCTTCCACTGTCGCCATTGCGGCCACCGCATGAATGCAAACCACAATGCTGCTCTGAATATCATGCGTCGGAACACGGCGCCTATGCTCGTGGAGGAAGCCGCTGGCGCCCCTGATGAAGCGAGAACTTGCGATGGCGGCAACCCCATGTTGCCCCTCAAAAATCCCCCGGCTTCGACCCGGGGGAAGATGTTAACACGATCCTGATGAAAACTTTGGTTTTTAGCGGCTTTACGATCACGTCGGTCACGCAGATACAATTGCTGCCCTGAATATCATGCGTTGGAACACGGCACCAAAGATCGTGAAGGAATGGCATTGGCTCTCCGATGAAACGATAACTTAACGAGGGCATGAAGCCTCTGAAAACCCCTCGGCTTCAACCGGGGTATGATGTCAACGGCGATACTTGATTACTCGACGCAACATATTGGGCTACGAACTGAAAAAGCCAAGGGAGGAGTGGTGGCAATCGGTATTACACCAAATTGAGCTACCCCTCGAAATTCGGACGCTGACGTAAGCTAAGATTTGCTGTCTGATGATCTTCGACGAGAGGGAAATCAGAAATGTCTAAACGGGAGAACCATTCGGCTGCATTCAAGGCGAAGGTAGCGCTTGAGGCGCTGAATAGTGAACAGACGGACGCTGAGTTGGCGAGCTGGTTTGGCGTTCACCCGACGATGATCCACGGTTGGAAGCGGGCATTCTTGGAAGGTGCGTCCAGCGTATTTGAGCGCAGCGGTAAGATAGCCCCTGAGATTAATGAGGAGCAGGTCAAAGAACTGCCGCGAAGATCGGGGAATTGGCCGGAGCCAACGGTGTTTTGTCACAAAAGCTCAAGACGTGGATCGGCAAGTGAGGCGCAAGATGGTTGAGCAGTTTCTGGAAGCGCCGTTCTTTGGCGTGAGGCAGATGACCTAGTATCTGCTAAACGAAGGTCACCTTTCAACCGTGTCCCTGATATGAGATTTTGCCTTGGAGTGATTTTTTGAGGTGAGTTTCTCCATGGAGAGTACAAGAGAGTTTCTCATCGGGCTTGGCGTTATCTTCTTAGCTGATGGGAGGCGGCGTTGGCGGGATGATTTGAAGGCGCGGATTGTGGCGGAGACGCTGCTGCCGGGTGCGACAATGAATGAAGTTGCTGCCGAGTATGGCTTGAAGCCGAACCATGTCTCATCGTGGCGGAGGATGGCCAAAGACGGTGCTCTTGTTCTTCCGGTTTTGGAGGAGGAATCTGCGTTTGCGCCGCTGGTGATTATTGAAGATCCGCCTTCGCCACGGGTTCCGGATGTCGCACAACCCATCGAGATCGCGGCTGGAGACATCGTGATCAAGCTGGATGGGGCCACTTCGGCATTGACAGTGCTATGCGGTGGCCATGTCTGACGCTGCAAAAGACCTTGATTTGAGCCTGCTGCCGGCCGAGTTCCGGGCGCTGTTCGAGGCGCAGGCTGCGCAGGTTGCAGAGCTTAAAGAGATCAACAAGCGTCTTGAGTATCTGGTCGCGGAGTTGAACCATGCGGTGCATGGCAAAAGGTCTGAGAAGCTGGATGAGGACGAACGCCAGCTCTTGTTCGAGGAGCTCGAAGTTGCAATCGCCTGGTGCAGGAGCGCAAGGACACTCAGGCCACGGGCGAAGGCAGCCCAACACGCAAACCGGTTGCGCGCCGCAATCTGGGCAATCTGCCCAAACATCTGGAGCGCATTGAACGGGTCGTTGAGCCGGACAACCTGACCTGCCCCTGCGGGTGCGGGGAAATGCACAAGATTGGCGAGGACCGATCCGAGCGGCTGGATATCGTACCCGCCAAACTGCGCGTGATCGTCACGGTACGCCCCAAATACGCCTGCCGTCATTGCACCGATGGCGTGACCCAGGCCCCGGTGCCAGTGCGCCTGATCGAAAGTGCACTACCGACAGAGGGCGCCATTGCGCATGTGTTGGTGTCAAAATACGCGGATCACTGTCCGCTTCACAGACAGTCCCAGATACTGGCTCGTGCGGGCATCGACATTCACCGGTCCACTTTGGCTGATTGGGTTGGTAAAGCCGCCTTCCATCTGGGCCCGGTCGTGGACCGGCTGGCCGAGCACTTGCAAACATCCACGAAGCTCTTCATGGATGAGACAACCGCTCCGATCCTCGATCCCGGCCGCAAGAAAACCAAAACCGGATATCTCTGGGCGCTGGCACGCGATGACCGGAATTGGGGTGGTGATGATCCGCCTGGCGTCGTGTTCTTCTACGCCCCTAATCGTCGGGACAGGAATGCGAAAAGTTCCTCACGAGCTTCAATGGTATTCTGCAATTGGACGGCTACCCCGGATACAATCGCTTGACCCGCACGACGCGCAAGGGCGGTAAACCCATCGTCGTGGCCCATTGCTGGACCCACGCCCGCCGCAAGCTCAAGGAAATCCACGACCGTGGCAAGTCCGAGATCGCTGCCGAAGGCCTGCGTCAGATCGCCGAAATCTATGCCATCGAAAAAGAAATTCGAGGCACATCCCCCGGCCAGCGTGCGTCTGCCCGCCAAACCCGAACCGCGCCTCTGATCAATGCCTTCGGCGAGTGGTTGCAAGCGCAACGCATACGTGTCTCGGCCAAATCCCGACTTGCAGAAAAGCTCGCTTATATCGCCAACTACTGGGAGGTGTTGCAAACCTTCCTCAACGACGGACGCGTCGAGATCGACAGCAACCAGATCGAGAGTCTGATCCGCCCGATTGCCCTAAATCGCAAAAATGCACTATTTGCAGGACATGACGAAGGTGGAAAAGCCTGGGGCCGGATCGCCGCGTTGATCGAAACCGCTAAATCAACAGCGTCGAACCTTACGCCTATCTCAAGGCCACTCTCGAAGCCATCGCAACAGGACACACAAAGAACCAAATCGACGACCAGCTCCCATGGAACTTCAAACCGTCAAGCTAAAAACCCGGCGGCATTCAGCCACCGCTTACTACAATTCCCTGAACCGATAAAAACTGTCTCGCGAATAACCCATCACCTTGAAGGCCTGCGAAACGCTGCCGAGTTGCTTGGCCAACTCCAACAGCCCGAGCTTCGGTTTGATGATCTTTTCCTGAATGCTTGTCATTGAACGACACTCCTTGCTTGCACTCCAAAAGAGCAGAAATGTCAGATCAAGTCGCGTGTTTCACACGTAAGGGGTACTTGTATCTGGTGGCGATTATGGACTGGCACACCCCGCAAGGTACTCGCTTGGCGTACCTCAAACACGCTGGAGGCTGACTTCTGCATCGAAGCACTGAGCGAGGCGATCCGCAAGTTCGGCCTGCCTGAGATCATGAACACTGACCAAGGCTCTCAGTTCACGTCATTCGCCTGGACAGACCGGCTGCGCAGATCGGGCGTGCGCATCTTGAGGGGACAGTAAGGGCTGGTTTCTCGACAACATCTTCGTCGAGTGGCTGTGGCGATCCTTGAAATTTGATTGCGTCCACTTTCATGCTTGATAAACCGGATCAGCAGCCAGCCAAGTACAGTACCTGTTAGTGATGAAGAATTTTACAACCCTGTGCTCGCCCTGTGCGTCTGGCATTAATGCAGCACACACTAGAGAACAGGCAAGTTTTCATTCCATAAAACTAAGAAGGCCCCGCTATCAGCAGAAGTGGCAATCAAATCCAACTGTCCGTTTCCATCTAGATCGGCCAACGATGTATGAGTAGCAAAAGTGTCGAGATCGGTCTCTATCTGCCTTCCGGATCGAAAACTACCATCGCCGATGCCTAAGAACACCGTGAAAGAGTTAGAAAGGAACGCTGATGCGACTAGATCTGGAATTTGATCGCCGTTGATGTCTCCAATTGAAGTATGAAATGCACCCTGACCCTCACCCACGTCAAACTCAATATGCGTGCCGGTATCGAAGGTACCGTCGCCTTGGTTTATGAAAACTGTAAATGCATCGGATCTGTTTGCTGTTGCCACCAGATCGAGATTACCATCATTGTCCAAGTCAGCCAAAGATGTGTGTAACGCCCCTTCATCAGAATCAGTCTCAATCGTCGTCCATTCGCTAAACTCACCTTCGCCATTGTTAAGAAAGATCACAAACTCACCGAGAGAAAAGCCAAAGCGGCCTTGTGCCGATCCGATCAAATCAATGTCACCGTCATTGTCCAAATCCCCCCAAGAAGTATGGAATGCACCAAAATATTGATCCATTCCAATCTGTGTACCGGAGTCAAACTGACCTCCGCCCAAGTTGCGAAACACCAAAAATGCATCGTCATCGAAAGATGCAGTCACAATGTCAAGTTGTTGGTCCCCGTTCAAATCGACCAGAGAAGTATGAGACGCCCCACTAGTTAAACCTATTTCACTGGAGAGAATTCTTCCATCATCAAATACGCCGGAACCCAGATTTTCAAAAATAGTGAATTCACTGGGACCTAACCCAGAAGTTAAAACATCGAGATCGCCGTCATTGTCAATGTCACCCAACGAAGTATGTAAGCCAAGCCCAGACGACACGATTGGACCAATTGTGGTGCCAGAACCAAAGGTATCGTCTCCATTGTTCTCGTACCAAACAAAACTTCTAGGTTGAGAGGCCGATGTGACGATGTCCAAATCTCCATCCCCATCAATATCTCCTATTGCCGAGTGCTGAGCTCGACCAGCCAGTTCGGCGTTCTGTCTTAAGGGGTCCCGCGGTATGATAGCGAACTCTTGAGCCTCTTGCGCCTCTATTCCGGAGGCTGTCGATACGTTAGCAGTAATGATGATATTACCTTGCCCCAGTGTGGTGAGGTTTGCTTCTGCAGTTGTCCAGTTTCCATCAGAATCCACAATTGCAAAAGAGGTAACGCTATTTCCCAAGCCATCAATGAATCTTACTGTAACCCTTTGATCTAGATCGACGTTTCTTGTGACTCCCGAAACTGTTACAGTCGTAACTTCGAAGGTGTCTATGAGACCTTCGCCCTCAATTGGGGTCAGAATCTCAACCGTCGGCAATAAGTCGATGGACTGACGAGGGGGTTCGCTTTGGGATGTGCTGTGCGGATTAGTGGATGTGCTGTGCGGATTAGAATTTGTAGTCCCAATCAAAGCGCTACCTATCAAAGCTCCTCCAAACCACCAAAATACCGCTTCATCTTCATCATCTTCCTCCTGAGAATCGGAAGCTTCTAATTTCGCGGATGTTCCTTCTGACATTGACCTGGCTGCATCTGATGTGATCTGGGTGTAGGTTGCGCTGAGAAGACCGCTGGAGCCTTCTCCCTCCAGCGTCACCTCAACGACGCCGTCGTCGCCCCGAACAAAGAGGCTGCGGGCAACTTCGCCTTCGGCATCAACAGTGACATAAAAGTCCTCAAGCACGATTTGCGTTCCATCCGCAAGATGGACAATCAACGATGCGCCCTGCTGTTCGAAATAGGCAATATCTTCAGGTGCGATATCCAGAACCGCTCCCGGGGCACCATTCAGGGCCAGCAACATTTCATCGCCATGGGCCCAGGAAATCGTCGAATTAAGAATGTCCATACTTTTAGTCATCGCTGTCAGGGCCCTTTGTTTCAAAGTGATGTCGTGTCAAAGCGATATAATCCTACATATTTAACAGGACTGTGCCCGCAAAGCACACCCAGCACCTGATCGTGAACTGTTACCTAATCCGAAACTGCGCCACAAACCCGACAGCAACATGAAAAAAGACTGAATTCACCCAGGGGATTATTGGGGAGCGCTAATTAGCAGAGCCGCTGAACACACCTGTCCCGGAGGAATCTGGTGCACCGAATAGGAACCCACAGATTTTAGGGCTGCCGCATCGAGACCAGGAAGTGATGGTACGGCGAGAGCCATTTGCGCTTGGTTTTGCAGTGTTTCAGTGCGGGAGTAAGACCAACCCATTTCTGTTTGTTCTACACAATGCGGACGCCCTAAAATCAGAAAGCGGCGCCCGATTTTATGGTTGTCGCTTGGGTTAGGATTCATAGCCAGAACATGACGGCTTCAGCCAGTGCGCAGGCAGAGGGGGAGACCTTTTGGCATCTGTCGTAGCGGGTTGCGACGCGCACACCAGTCCTTCGCAAAACTGTTCTCAATTTTTGTATCAGTCCGCGTCGTGTGGGATGGGGTCCTTGCGGCCTTTGCGTGATGGAATGCAAGGCGTGATCCCTTTGTCAGCAAGGGCTGCGCCATACCAGTCGGACGTGTCGCAAACTTTGCGACTGGATTGACGAGCATATAGATTTCGACTTTTGGTGTCCGCGCATTGTTCTCCAACAGGTTTCAGCATGGTTTCCTTGAAAGGCTGCCATTTTTCCAAGGATGCGGTTTTGTACGCCGTTTAATTCTACCTGCGGTACACGGTTTCTTATAGCGATTTGGAAGAGATCATGGCCGAGCGCGGTGTGCGAGTTGATCGGGCCACATCGAATAGGTGGGTTGTGAAGTTCTCGCAGATCGTCACAGCTCACGCGCAATCAAAGAAGCGCCCAGCTCAGAGTTCATGGCGAATGGACGAAACCTACATTCGTGTGCGTGGGAAGTGGATGTATCTCTATCGAGCGGTCGACAAACACGGCAAGACCCTTGATTTCATGCTGTCTGAGCGACGAGATCGTCCAACAGCTACTAAGTTCTTTGCCAAAGCACTGTCGTCAAACGGGATCCCAAATAAAATCGTCATATACAAGCGCGGCGCAAATGCAGCTGGCATTTGAGAAGTGAACAGGACCCTGAAGCGTTTTGGCTGCCCAGCCTAAGTACAAACGATCAGGTCCGAATATCTCAACAATCTGATTGAGCAGGATCACAGATTCATCAAGCGACGCGAGCGGTACATGTGCGGGTTCAAGTCGTTCAGATCCGCGTCGGCGACTTTGGACGGCATTGAGGTTGCCAACATGATCCGCAAGCAACAATTCCCCAGCACTACTACGTCGGGCTTTCGGCTATTTGACGAGATCGTAGGGTAGGTGTGTCCGGTGGGTCGCTGGCGCTGGCTATTCTAAATGTTTGCGACACATCCTCCGAGAGAGGGCCTGACACTCGCCTCCTCAGAGAGTTTCCTTTCGGTTAGATTGCGACGCTGCTAAGCGCATACAGCAGGAATGTAAAGTAGTAGTGGACTCTGCTCTGCTTGAACTGGACACAAATTATTCAGCGCTCCTTAAGGCTGTGTTCAGGTGAGCGCATTGCCTCCAGTTATAGAAAGCATCAATCCGTTTGTTCTCGGAGCCGAGTAGATGAACCAACTCCAAATCTGTTATGGAAGGAAAAATGAATGCCTCTCGCCATAAATAGCCACGCGCCGAATTTTCTGGCTTACAGCACTGAAGGGATGATCCATTTTCACAATTGGATTGAAGATAGTTGGTGCGTTCTGTTCTCACACCCAAAGGACTTTACTCCGATCTGCACAACCGAGCTAGGAGCTGTGGCTCAAATGAAAGCGGAATTCGACGTACGAGGCGTGAAGTTGCTCGGATTGTCGATCGACTCGCTCGATATGCATGAGAAGTGGGCCGAAGATATTGTCACGGCTTCTGGGTTTGGCCTAAACTTCCCGCTTATTGCAGACATTGATCTAAAGATCGCTAAGCTTTACGAAATGTTGCCGTCTGATGCGGGCGACACGGCCGAGGGGCGCACTGCGATGGACAACTCAACGGCTCGTACCCTGTTTGTGATAGGGCCCGACAAGAAGATCAAACTCACAATTTCTTATCCTATGACGACTGGGCGAGACTTCAATGAGATATTGCGTACGATTGATAGCCTCCAACTAACCGCTAGCCAACAATTGGCAACTCCCGCCAACTGGAAGCCTGGCGAAGATGCAGTGATCGTTCCGTCGATTTCGGATGATGACGCAGCCAAACGTTTTCCCGGGGGGTGGAGAGCGCCAGTTCCGTATCTGCGCTTAGTTGGACATTCGGACTGCCTTCAAGTTGAGAAAAGCCAATGACCCCAAAACTCAATCGCCGTAATTTTACTGCTTTGACATTTAGTGCCTTTGCTTGGGGAGTGCCAGGGCTAGGGTTGGCTAATAATAGCAAAGACTTAAGCTTTGAAGTCTTGGTAGATCCGAAGAAATTGGTTGTAAGCGACATCACAAGTCTTGTGGTAATCGATGTACGCCCTCAGGCAGACTTCGACAACGGCCATATCCCTGGGTCGGTACACCTCGACCCAAATGCTGTTGTTGCCGAACACAGTCCAATCGACGGAGCCTTAAAACCCATCAGCGAAATTGCGAAGATCCTTGGCGCGATAGGTGTTGCGCCTAAAAAGCCGGTTCTACTATACGATGACCGCGGAGGGTTTCATGCAGCGCGTATGTTCTGGCTATTGGAGTTTCTTGGCCATCAGAACGTGGGCCTGCTGGACGGAGGCCTATCAGGCTGGAAGTCACAAGGCGGAGCAGTGACGAAGGAAAGAAAAATGCCAAAATCGGCGGTTTTTGAGCCGGCGATCAGCCCTCGACGTTATGCCAGTGCCGAAGACGTACTCGCAAATCAGAATGGCTCAGACGACGTGTTGATTGATGTTCGACCGCCAGCGATGCATGCGGAAGGCCATATACCTTGGGCAGTCAACATCCCTTGGTCTCAAAACCTTGATGAGGATGCACGATTCAAGCCTGCTTCAGCGCTTAAGGCGCATTTTGAGGGACATGGTATAGTGCCAGAAAGTGATGTCATCATGCATTGCCAGAATGGATTAGCTTCTTCGCACAGCTATGTAGCGCTGCGAATGTTAGGGTATCCAAGGGTGCGAGTATATCATCGCTCTTGGGCGGAGTGGGGTTCAGATCCTTCGCTACCAAAGGCCACTGGATAGGCTGGAAGATAAACATTAAGCGTAGCTGTGGCCGTACAACAATTCATTGTGCGGCCACGCAGCATTTAGTTGGCAACGTTGGAACTCGGCGCCAGAAAATCACCCTATCGATTTTTGCTGTATCGAACCGGGAGTTGGCAGGCGCCACTCATATCTCACACCGACTATCACTCCCCATCCGCACGCTTTCATCTGACGTGGTCAATTGATCGGCAGGAATGCAAATTGCGGATCACAGAATGTTCCGCCACAAATTCCATTGAGGTGCGAGAGGGAAATGCAGGCAGGTTGACTATCCCATCAGCCGGACAAACATCTGAAACTGAGAGAGTCTGGGCGTGAATTGACCTTTGCGGATCATGTTAACCGGTTCGATTCCAGCTAGGGCAGACGTAGCTGAAACGAAAGCCTTAAAACTCAGCATGGGCGTGATCCGGCGGATCATTTTACTTGGAATAAATCGCAAACGCCGTTGCTCCGATAACCTCTCCCGAGACAAATGAGAAGTTATTCTTGCATTGAGATGCGATTTCGAATGGCGGTTAAGAACCATTCCGATTTTTTCCAAAAATGATGAAAGCCACAAATTCGCCTACGGCGCCGGTGTGAAGAAAGCCTAAGAATCGATCTTTCGAAAAGAACTGCCAACACTTTGAGTGTTAGATAGAGTTGCTTTTCTTCTGTTGAATACAAATTCACTATCTTCAAAAAGGTTGAAATATAATTGAGTGATCCGACATATTGATTGGTGCCACGTGCTAAGTTCTTGGATGTGTTGAGTGATTGGGAAGGGTAATTTGTCGGCTTGCAATTTGCTTTGAGCAGCGTTTACAAAATTTTCAGTTAACTTCTACCACCATTAGTTTTGGATTGATTTCATGATGCCGATGCTCAGCGCCTTGGGAAAACGTTTCGCCCAAAAGGCAACTCTTCAACGAGATATAGCCAAAGCAGGAACTGATGGAATTACCAGTATTTGCTACGTAATATTTACGGATACCCATATTTACCAATATTGAGTTCAGAAAAATATCAGATAACTTTCAGGTTTTGAACTGCGCCTTTAATAAACCTTGAGGAGAGAAGGTTACGAATTACGTGCTAGAGTGGCAGTGCGGAAATAAGCCTAAAATATTGATTACCAACGGAAAAAATAAAGGAATTGAAGGCGGGGGATTGGGGATGCGCGATATTAGGGGTGGTCGCCCAATAGAATCTGCATTGGAGGTTAGTGCACAAAGGACAGCGTCTGGGCATTCATACGTTTTAATCGAGAATTGCAATATCCGTGGAAGCCTCGTCGTCAGCTCACGGCACCAGTTATTTCTTCTTGTAGCCGACTTATTGCAGACTTGTGAAGAAGTTTGGGGGAAACAAGACTAACGGATAAAGCAGTCCTATGCAGATTCAACGTCCTGAGCATCGCCCTGGTGGTACGGTTTTGTCGCGGAGTTTTTTCTCCAGCTGTCGGGCGAGCGTAGTTTTGGTAGCGCTTGCTCAAAATGACATGGGCAGACCGTGACCATCTCATTCAAAGATGTACACTTTCCGAAAGACGTGATCTTGTGCGCTGTTTTCTTCTGTCTCCGGTACGGCGTTTCATATCGGGATTTGGAAGAAATCATGGCGAGACTTGGCGTCGAGCTCAATCACCCGACCTTAAACCGCTGGGTAAGCCGATACGCCGGTCTTATCGCTGATGCCTCACGGCACAAAAAGCGTCCTGCCGATCGAGCATTAGATCACGACGAAACCCATGTGGATCCGGAGAGGTGCCATTCGTGTTCTCAGAACCCTACACTTCCAAATTGTGCCGAAGACTTCAAATTCGCCAATTATATCGTTGAGTTCAACCATGCCGGACATCAACATCGTTGAACGGGATTGCAGGTTCAGCAAAAGGCGAATTCGCTCGGTGCTTGACGTCAATAACCATATTTTGCAATTGGGTAACTCTGGCAGGGTTCGGAAGTTTCGCACATAATCCAAATGGAGCAATTCACACGCTCAAACGCATGCATTCCAACAAATCGCCGAGCGGGCTATCTGAATATTATGCTAACATAAATCGATTCAGTTGCCCTATGCTTTTGTAGCCTGACCCTAGTAATACCCGCAAAACAGCGAAGATTTCTAGAGAGTCGTACGCCACAGGCTCTATACGTAGCTAACTTCATCATTCGGGCGAATGCAATCAACCAACTGTACTGGTCGAAAGCTCATTCACCAATACGTTGAAGCGGTTATCTTGCCGCAACAGGTAAAAAGAGGGGTCCGTGCCTAATATGGAAATGTGGCGCCAGCCATTCGCGGCCAGAAATTCGATGACTTCGATAGTTGACGATGCGTCACCAATTTGAGCAAATCCGAATGCACGATAGATTTCTAGCGGGCTTTCGGAAATAGGCGTACTTTCTAACTGTCGAAGAGCAGCTTTTTTGTCGCCAATTTGCGCCAACATCGGGCCTAGACCATACAACGCGCGAAGGGAATCAGGTTCAAATGCCAGTTCAGTTTTGATATTCGTTATCGCCTTCTCTGCCCAGACTTTAGCGCGAGGAATATCTTCTCTCTGGTGCAGCCTGGCAAGCAGCATCTTCGGACCAAAGTCCTGCGGTGCGAGTTTGGCTGCCTTTGTTGCCAACAAACCTGATGATTTGAACTGACCATGCGTTTGAAGAAAAATAGCTGCGTCATTGTGCAACGCCAAATCATTTGGAGCGAGAGCGAGAGCTCGTCCAATTGATCTACTGCCGTTCTCGAATTCACCGCTTGTGAGCTTAACCACACCGTCGACAAAATAACCGTATGCAGAGTTGGGATCTAGACAAATAGCGGCCTCGGATTCCTCCATAGCTTTCTCTATAAGGTCTTCACCTTCCGACCAAAAAAGATGCCGCTTTAGAAGCGCTACGGCATGCAACTCTCGTGCAAGTACAAAATTCGGCGATTGGCTTGCCGCATGTCCTGTCAATTCGGCAAAGCTACGGATGTAACCCGCTCTTCCCCTCTCAAACAAGTCTAAAGCTTCAATGCAAAGTGTGTAGGAATCGAAGCTAGTTGAGGCGTTGTCAAACTGGCTACGCATCGGCCCATTGCCATCTAGTGATAGGACAGGAACGGTCAGTCGATAGCCGCCGCGCACGACAGTGGCTATCAATTGACGATTTTGCATTTTCTTCCTGAGCTCTGAAATTACTTGGGTCAAACTTTCATCGCTTACCGTCAATTCAGGCCAAACTCGGTCGAGCAAAGTATCTCTCGAAACCACCGATCCTTGGGCCTCAGCGAGAACGATCAGTAGACGGATTGCACGCGGTGAAAGATGCTGAACTTCGCTCTTTCGCTGCGCTCTTCTGCCAGGCAAATCTACCCGCCATCCGTCGATTATCATTGTTTCCATAGGGTATGAGTGAGTCATTAATCCCGGTGGCTCCGTTGTGGATTACTTCTTGTTCGACTTCCGGTGGTGGCCAATCTTGTGCATTCGTGCAGTAAAGAATCTTGGTCCGGACGGCGTGCATCAAAATGAATGAGTGATTTCCGTGTCTTCACTCAATCTTCCCAAGAATAGAGAGCGCTTTCATCGCTGCGCAAACTTCCGATTAGAGAAAAAACTCACCGTCTCAAGGATTGTTAGTCCCAAAGAATCCCGATTACATAAGCTGGATTTTAACTAAATTCCGACTTTTGTATCCTCTAAGTCGCACTCAAGGATCGGAGGGCGAACATCAAAGGAATTATGATCTCGCAGCAGGTAAGACTTTCTGGTTGTTTGTTCCGATATCGGAAAAGGATGTATCGCCCTCTACACCAAGGATCTTCATCACACGGCGGCTTTAGGCAAATGCCACCGCAATGATCGGGTAGTCTTTGGATGTCGGATACAGCAGTTAGGGGGCAAGGCTTGGTTTTGCATGGTGAGTCCGTTGGTTCTTAATCTTGGTTATAGAAATAAGATTAATGGTACGATTTTCGAATATGTCAAAAATCTCATTAGACATTTTATATAACATATATAATATGCATATATGACTTATGTCATATGTAGGAACTTGAATTAAGGAAATAGGATGCCTCACGCTACAGAGCGCTTAGTTATGTTTGTGGTTTTAGTTTTCATTTTGGGCGTGGCGATTGTAGATGTTTTGCAAGATTCCAGGGCCGGCGACGGGCTAACTCAGATAATGCTTGACGTGGGATTGGTTCTTGCGGTGATATTGTTAGTGCTTTACATTTATTTGCTTGAACCGCTTAAGTCTCACCGTCAAAATCGAAAATTGTCGAAGGACGTGCATCAGCAAGGAGAGGCGCTGGATCAAGCAAAAACCATAACAAAAAAGTATCTAGAGGGCCTAGGTGAATGTATTAAGTTGCAATTCGATACTTGGGGGCTGACTGCTGCTGAGCAGGAAGTTGCGCTCTTGTTGCTTAAAGGGCTGTCGATGAAAGAGATTTGCCAGATTAGGTGTGTGTCGGAGAGAACGGTTCGACAGCAGGCAACTGCAATTTATGGAAAGTCAGGTGTTTCTGGCCGTGCTGGTCTTTCGGCTTTTTTTTTAGAGGATTTACTCTTACCAGAATAGGTAATGTCGATTATCTTACTGTTACCCAAGACACTTTTGCAAGATTCTCTCGCAACTTCCATTGAAGTGCGAGAAGTAAATACGTATGGGTTGACTATCCTACCAGTTGGACAAACTACTGAAACTGGGAGAGACGGGGTGTGAATTGACCTTTGCGGATCATGTTGACTAATTCGC
>NZ_JBQFQS010000028.1:0-16228 GCF_056537005.1 Ruegeria sp. CH6
CGCAGTCTGCGACATGTTCACCCCAGACGAGTGCTACAACTTCTTCCAGGCCGCAGGATATGAAACCAATTGAGCCAGACGCGCTCTAGGAACGGAGCAATGCCGAACAGTGGCGTAGACACCGGCGGGTGTGGCCTGATCCCCGCATAAAGTGCTGAGAGCATGATCAGCTGTAGCAGGACTAACGTTGTAAGAGCTGCCAGGGTCTGCCGGTCGTGTTGGTTCATTTCACTCTCCAAAAGCGTAATTTATATTACGGTTGAAGAAATCCGTATTTTTAATTACGGCTGTTGTCAATGTGCAGGAGAAAAAAGTATGCGCGAAGAAAAAAGATCACTGCGCCAGCAGCAGATCGAGGCGGCGGCCTATGAGGTGCTGGAGGCAAAAGGATATGGCGGCACGTCGATGCTGGGCATCGCTAAGCAAGCACGCGCTTCGAATGAAACTCTTTACAACTGGTATGGCGACAAGCAGGGCCTGTTTCAGGCGCTCGTCACGCGAAATGCAGAAGAAGTGAAAACCCATTTGGAATCCGAACTGGAAACCGGTCACGATGCACTGTCTATTTTGGAAACGTTTGGCCCGAAACTTCTGAACCTACTTACCGGCGAGAGAGCCGTCGCCCTTAACCGTGCCGCCGCCGCAGACAGCAGTGGTGAGCTTGGCGCTACATTATCAAAGGCAGGGCGCGAGGCAGTCATCCCTCTTCTGGAACAAGTATTGGTGCGCGCCAGAGACGAAGGCCAATTAAACTTTGATAATACGGGGGAAGCTGTAGGACTTTACCTTGATCTGCTCATCGGCGATCAGCAGATCAGACGCGTCATCGGGCGCCTTCCTATCCCATCGGCATCCGTATGCGAGGGCCGCGCGCAACGGGCCGTGAACTATCTCTGCCGGCTTCTGGCCTAAGCCCCTTAATAAAAAGCGCAATTGGAACCTGATAGATGGGCCCTTTAGCTTCACCTCAAGTCTGCCATTCCATGGCGGAACTCCACGTGCAGGTCGACGCAATCGACGCTGAACTCGTAAACAAGCTGGTCTTGCGAAGCTGGTATATCGACCGGGCTGTGGAACTTATGAGGATCGAAGGCTTCTCTGCGAGGACGACCGACCGGGGTGGCAAAATTGCTGGACACTGTCAGCGTTCCAGCGTCCGAACAAGGGCTGGACCCGGTCCTTGTGCGCGTACTCTGGCCAGAACTGAACGAATAGTCCATCGAGCGCGAAAACAAGAAGCTCGGTGCATAGAGCGAATTGCTTCCGTGTGGCTTAGCAGGTAAGCGGTCGTTGGTACGCCTGCTGCTAATTCACATTTTGTCCGCTCACCCGCCATTAGCGATCCGGTTTTGAATGTACGGCGTGTACGATTCGCGACTTGCTGCATGAGCGAACGGCGAAAGTGGGTTCAAGGGCAGCTTCGGGTACTTTCTGGCCATTTTATGTGCATTGAATTAAGGACTGCCCTTGTTGTTTGCTCGCTTAGAAAATCATGGTTTCTAGAGTCTCAAAAAATGTAAACCTCTAAGTAGCTGATTTTATTGTAACCGCGGTCTCACCACCAAAGTGATCCGACAACCATTTGTCGGAGTACGTAAATAATGCGACTAAATTATTGAGACTCGCCTCCCATTGAGTTCTACACCTTATGATTTTTTGCGTTTTTTGAATGTTTCGAAGGTTCGAGCTCTTCAATTCAACGTTAAACAGAAAGCTAATGAGTTTCTTCGCAAACCGCCCATTCACTTGGCACTCCCTTCAGCAAATGGGTGCCTAAACTTGAAAATTGCATCTCGGACCCGGCAACCAAATCCTTGGGCAAGAACAAGTTCAACAACATCGCTGCGCACTAAGCAGTTGGCTTCAAGAAAATCGCTTGAACGGCAGCATTCGCCGAGGTGTCGGTTTTCGTCTTAAGATGAGACATGGTCCGGGTGTAACTTTGGGCGGACTCCCGGGAATTCGTGACCGCCAATGGAGCCAGATCAAGGGATGCTTATATCCAAATTTCACACACCCAAAACCGTGAAGCCCACTAAGTGTTTGTTAAGTAATGATTTAGATTGAAGCGACGTTGGAGGCCAAAAAAAGCAAAGAACAGACTTCTGGCTTCTGTCCCACAAAATAATTGATCTTAAAAGCCATTTCCGCTCCGATGTTGGTTCATAAGCAGAGGCTTCCAGCATCTAAAGTGATTGCCCATTTGATGGTAACACTGGTGTTAGGAGGCCCAACCAGACCAATGGGAGAAATACTGAGATGACTATCAAAACCAAACTTATGTCCGCCGTAGCCGGAGTGGCAATGCTTAGCGGTGGCCAGGCAATGGCGGCAGATGAAATTACCGTGGCCTACTTTTTGGAGTGGCCGATGCCGTTCCAATACGCCAAAGAGACCGGTGCCTACGACGAGGCTATGGGCGTTAAAGTTAACTGGGTCAGCTTTGATACCGGTACTGCAATGTCGGCGGCAATGGCGGCAGGCGATGTGCAGCTCAGCGTGAGCCAGGGCGTACCACCCTTTGTCGTAGCGACCTCGGCTGGCCAGGACCTGCAGATCGTTGACGTGGCCGTGTCTTACTCGGAAAACGACAATTGCGTTGTACGTTCGGACTTAGAGATCGACAAGGACAGCGCTGGGGAACTGGCTGGCAAGAAGGTTGCTGTTCCCCTAGGCACCGCCGCGCATTATGGCTTCTTGTCGCAAATGGCACATTTCGGTGTGGATCTGGACAGCTTGGAAATCGTTGATATGGCTCCGGCTGAAGGTGAAGCTGCTTTGAGCCAGGGGTCGATTGATATGGCCTGTGGTTGGGGTGGTGCGCTGCGCCGCATGATGGACAGTGGTAACGTATTGCTGACTGGCGACGAAAAGGAAGAGCTGGGTATCCTTGTCTTTGATGTTACCTCAGCGCCCACTTCCTATGTGGCCGAAAATTCCGACCTGGTTGCAAAGTTCTTGGCAGTAACTGCCGAGGCAAATGCCAAATGGGCCGATGAGGCCAACCACGCGGAAATGCTGCCTGTCATCGCGAAAGACGCAGGTATGTCTGAAGCGGATGCGATGGCGACCATCTCAACCTTTAAGTTCCCGACTGTCGAAGAACAGCTGTCGGACAAATGGCTGGGTGGCGGCGCACAGACCTTCATGAAGGGTGTAGCGGACGTCTTTGTTGGCGCCGGGTCAATCGACGCGGCCAAGGCTTCGTACACCGACAACGTGAACACAGGCCCTCTGTCAGAATAATCCTGGCTTGAATCTGGGTGGACGTGACAAAAGCGTCCACCTATTTGCGCGTTTTCACCTGGTGAAAACGTGCCCCACTGAAGGCAATGGGGGACCAGGTGTCGGGACTTCTCATAGACAATATTTCGATGCGTTTCAGCCTGCCCAATGGCGGGCACGTGCAGGCGCTCAAGAACGTGACGTTAGACATCAAGTCGGGCGAATTGATGAGCGTTCTAGGCCCGTCGGGTTGCGGCAAGACGACCTTGCTGAACATTGTTGCGGGCTTTCTGGCCCCGACCGATGGACAGATACTGCTCAACGACAAACCTGCAACCGGCCCTGGCCCCGAACGCGGTATGGTGTTCCAACAGGGTGCACTATTTGAATGGATGAACGTCCGCCAAAACGTAAGTTTCGGTCCGGATATGAAAGGAGTCAGCCGCGCCGAGAGCAAAGAGAAGGTAGATCACCTTTTGGATATCGTTGGCCTCGCGGATTTCAAAGAGAAGGCCGTTTATGAACTGTCGGGTGGCATGCAGCAACGCGTAGCCTTGGCGCGTTGCCTGGCCAATGAGCCCGACGTGATCTTGATGGATGAACCTTTGGGCGCGCTGGATGCGCTGACCCGTGAAAAGATGCAATCACTGGTGTTGGACCTTTGGAAGGATACCGGCAAGACGATTATCCTGATCACCCACTCCGTTGAGGAGGCGTTGCTTTTGGGCGAGCGCTTGCTGGTGATGGCTCCGCGTCCTGGTCGGGTGCACAAGGAATATCGCCTGCCATTTGCCGACCTTGGCGCTGGCAATGACCTACGCGAAGTCAAGAAACACAAGGATTATTCTGTCACGCGCGAGGAAATTCTGGAAATGATCTGGAACATGGAAGAAGAAATCATGGGCCGGGCGGAGGAAAGCGCATGATTGGCCTGCTAGTCTTATTCCTTTACGTGCTGGCGTTCTTCGGATCGCTGTTCATTGTCAAGCGCCTGCTGCCGAAGCAATTCGAACCGCAAGGTTTCAACTCTGTCAAGACGGTGACCTTTGGCGATGAAAGCGCCATCAAAGCCAACCGGATTGCCTCAGTCATCTCGGTCATCACCATATTCTGGCTTTGGGTCGCCTTCACCAACTCGACCATCCCGCTGCCAAAGCTGCCTGGGCCGTTTTCCGGCGATACCACGTTTACCTACACCGCACAGTTAGAGGACGGCAGTACTGACGATGCCACTGTGACAGTACGTGTCTATCGTGAGGATATCCAACAGACAGTTGATGAAAACGGCGAACCGGGTCGTGAGCCCGCCGCCGTCGAAGTCGAACTGGGTGACGGTTTTGCCAAGAATGACACACTCACTGTGGCCCGGTATGGTTTTAAGGTGATCAACGTCTGGCAGAATGACGACGTATCCAAGAGTGATGGGTCCAAGATCATTGCCATCAACGGCACACCCATTGAGCCGGGCGGCAAAATTTCAACGCCAGAAGGTGAGATTAGCCTGACCGATAAGGGCACGCCTACTTTCGCTCCGGCTACGGGCCTACGTATGGCGCGACTCTATTTGCCTTCCCCTGAGGTTGTGTTCCAGCGATTCATCGAGCTGAACAAAGAGGGCTATCAAGGCTACACTCTGCTACAGCATACGCGCTACTCGCTGCAGAGGGTTCTGTTGGGCTTTCTGATCGGTGCCTTAGTGGGCATTCCGATTGGTTATGCCATGGGTCTAACGGGCTGGGCACGCGGGTGGTTTGATCCGATTGTTGAATTCATGCGTCCCATTCCACCCTTGGCGTTGATCCCGTTGATCATCATCTGGTTCGGAATCGGAGAGCTCGGCAAGGTTGTCCTGCTGTTTCTAGCAGCCTTGTGGATCATGATAATTGCGGCGCGATCTGGTGTGTCAGGCGTAGCTATCACCAAGGTACACGCAGCCTATTCACTGGGCGCTTCCAAATGGCAGATCCTGAGCCGGGTGATTGTACCCAACTCGCTCCCTGATATCTTTACCGGAGCACGGGTGGCGATGGGGGTCTGTTGGGGGACGGTTGTCGCGGCTGAACTGGTTGCGGCTAACGTTGGCCTCGGAAAGATGATCGTGACCGCCTCGAAGTTCCAGCTGACCGATATCATCATCGTAGGGATTATTGTGATCGGAATCATCGGCTTCGCCATTGAAGTCGGGATGCGCAAGTTGGAAAGTTGGCTGATCCCCTGGAAAGGCCGCGTATAACCTACAGGCTTCAAGCGTTACTAATAAGCCTCTGCCATCGGCAGAGGCTTCCATTTGTTGGCTGTCTTCCGTGTCTGTATCCCAGATATAGTGAACAAAGTCTGCTCTCACGAAGTGTCGGCGTTCATATCACGCCCGCAGCGAAAGCCGACCTTCTGACCTGTTTTCGAAACCACTTTGCCGGGAACCGCAGCAATAGCCAGTCAAGTTCATTGTTTTGCTCCGGCTCGAGCTTGGATCTTAGTTCTTGCATCGCAGGCGCCCTGCCCCAACGCTTCTCGTGCACGTCTTTGATCGAAAACAGGTTGGTTTGCCGTTTTAGAGTGGTCGCGATCAGACCATGAGTTTTTCGGCGTTTGGCGATCGAAGAAGCGCGATAAGGTCGTTCCACTGAGGTAATGCTACAAGAGTACGTTTGGTTCGCAGATGAGGATCCCACTCAACCAGAGATCGCCTGACATAACGTCCCTCAGCAGCGGTCGCGGTTTGTTAGGGCGTCGCCGAAAATCCGCGGGCTGCGGAAATCTGGAAACATACCTTTCGATGCCTACTGATGAGATCATCGGAATGTGCAACAGAGCCGCCGCTTGGATGTTTAGAGTCGAGCACCACTATTGAGCCAAAACGGACTTTTGTTAATCTTCACCAAAAGAGTGTTTAGGGAAATACCGCTGCTCACTCACCAGTTCTCAAGCCAATTTTTCCAATACTTATCAGAGCGCTCTATGAAGGCGCGGACATGGGGAAGTTGGAAATCCCTTTCGACATAAACCAATCGCAGGTGATCTTCTCGAACCACATCGTCTGGGAAAAGCGCGACTAGATCGGAGTTTTTGCTAAGCGCACTTTCGGGCAACATCCCTATTCCGAGCCCGGCATATACCGCCTGAACCATTAACCTGAAACCAGCGGTCAGCATGCGAGGACGAACTCTGAGAGTTTTACCCGATGCCAGTGGCCATTGGACTTCTGGAAGCCCTTCAGAATTTCGGAGAACAATGCAATCAAAGTTCTGTATCGCTTCTGGGCTATCCGGCATGCCGTGCTCCGCCAGAAAGCTGCTGGTGGCCATCGCGAGAGTTCGATTGCTGAAGATGCTTTTTGTGATCAGCGAAGGATCGTTAATTTTCCCAAATACCAGAGCGACGTCGATACCAGCTGCGCGCAGATCGGTACGGCGATTGGTAACGACTATGTCCAACTCGACTTTGGGAAACTCAGTAGCAAACTCTGTAAATAGTGATGCGGCGGCAAATTCGCTTTCCGGCACAGAAATTCTCAGAGGTCCACGTGGTTCATCGTCATGTAGCTTCAGGGCCTTCCAAGTCGCGTCGACATCAGCGGCAATACGTTCCGCTCGGATATAGAGTTCTTTACCGGCTGGCGTAAGGAAGAGATCACGCGTTGTACGTTGAAGCAGTCGTAGTCCCAGCGATGCTTCCAACTCGTTTAGGCGACGGCTTAACGTAGGGCGGGTTAAATACAGTTGATCAGCCGCCTTTGAAATACTGCCTGCTTCGACCACTGCCTTAAACTCTAAAAGGCGATCCGCGCTTGGGAATCTATTCATCACCTGTCCAATTATTTTCCATCAGCTATCCATTTTATAGATATTACGCTGAATTTTGAACATCGCTAATAAGTCCGCCTGAAATGAACCGAGGCGACTCGGGCCCGCTCACAGTCGGAGAATGAAATGGACCCTTATCTTACCGCCCGTTTCCTGCACATTTTGTTTGCCACTATCTGGTTTGGCTTGACGATTGGTGGCGGGCAAAAGGCTCTTTGGTTTGCCCGTGAAGACCCCAGCAAAGTAGCACCAGCAAGCGAGTATCTTAAAAGAGCTGCCGTCATTGGGACCTTTACCGGACTAGCAACAATTGCTTTGGGCCAGTGGCTGATGATGCAACTGGGGGGCTGGGAGGAAATGCCAACACTCATTCATGTAGGTGCCAGCCTTGCCATCGTGATCTTCGTGATTGGTATCTGGCCCATTGGTAATGGCTGGAGAAAGCTGGCCAAGGAAAGAGAGCTTGGAAAAGATCCGGGGATACTTGAAGCTATCGCCCGACGTATCGGCCTTTGGTATCGCGTCGTTCAGCTGCTTTGGATCGCAATCCTGGCAACGATGGTCTTCCAACATCTTTGACACCACCTGCCACGAGGCGACCCAATGCCATTCATTCTGTTGGCGCTGCTGCAAGTGAAGGGTGCTGCTTTCTGGCTGATCTCCAGCGTCAAAGGCCTAGTTTGGGGGTCGAAGGTGGAACGAGCGCTTTGGTCCCGCGCCCCAATCGCAAAAACAAAATCCGGCTCTTACTAACCAGGTGAAACTGATGTTCGTCTTACGCACCGCTGTACTTATTATCTTGCTTGCGGCTATTGTCGGTAGCCTGGGTTTCGTTAAGTACACGCAAATTTCAGATGCGATCGCAGCCGGAGAAGCCTATCCGGAGCATTCGGAATCTGTCGAAGCTATCACAACCGAATTGTCATCATTTTCCCGCAAGGTTCGTCTGCCGGGCGAGGTTGTGTTGCGAGATCACGTCGTCCTTCACAGTCAGCACGCCGGTCAGATCGCACGGCTTGGTTTTCAGCCGGGAGACGTCGTTGAGACGGGGCAGCTTCTTGTACAACTCGACATCGGCATGGAAAACGCGCAGTTGATTGGTGCGCGGGCCGAGGTGGATCTTGCGCGGCTTGGACTGGAACGGGCCGAGAAACTCTTAAAAAGCGGCAGTGCCAATCAAGCTCGGCTGGATCAAGCGCGGGCCACCTATGACATCGCCCGTTCGAATGTAGAGGTGATCGAGCAGACGATTGAGCAGAAAACCATCCGCGCGCCATTCTCTGGGCAAACCCGACCCGGTCAGCTGACAGTCGGGCAATACTTGACCAGCGGCAGCGAGGTCGCACGGATCACGGATCAGCGTGAGATGATCTGGGTAGATTTTCGGCTTCCACAGTTTCTGGGGGACCTGCCTGTAGGCGCTGCGATCGGGGTGATAGCAAGACCCAACGAAAAGTGGACAGGGCCGATAATCTCTCGCGACGCCGGGGTTTCGTCAGATACTCGCACGCGTCTTTACCGTGTCGAACTGCACAGATTAGAGGCTGCGTCGTCTCATGGCAGTTTTGTTGAAGTTGAAGTGGTGTTGGACGCCCCGATCCCAGTGGTCGAACTTCCTTCATCCGCGCTGCAATCGGATGCCTATGGACAGTTTGTGAATCTGCTGGTCCCGGGTGAACAAGAAGGCACGTTCCGAGCGAACCGCCGGGATGTGACAGGGGTTCAATACCACGGAGAACGGGTGTTGATCGGCGGCGGTTTGGAAGCCGGATTATTGGTGGCCACAGATGGGGCGTTCAAGCTTTACCCGGGCGTACTGACCAATGTGGTTGAGGATCTGCCGCAGGACCCGCAATCCGGTAGCGGCTGGTAACAGGAGGCAGGGCTATGGAGATCTTTGTTCGCAGGCCGGTTCTGTCAATAGTTCTGGCATTGGTCGTGGTGCTGGGTGGGCTATATGCCATCGCCCGCGTGCCGATCGTGCAGTTTCCTGTATTGGAAAGCTCGGCCATTGAAGTCAGAACCCATTTCACCGGGGCGTCCGCCGAGGTTGTTCAGGGCTTTATTACCGATCCGATTGAAAAGGCGACAAACGCCATCGAAGGCTTGGACTTTGTCGACAGTTCAACAGTTGCTGGACAGAGCACCGTGACCGCCTGGTTGAAGCTGGGCGAAGACAGTTCAACTGCTCTGGCGCAGCTTTCAGCAGAATTGAACAAGGTACGGTCCGAATTGCCGCTGGGTGCCGACGATCCAGCGGTTTCGGTCAAACGCGCTGATCGGGTCGCAGGAGCGTTTTATCTGTCGGCATCCTCCGAGTTTTGGGCGCGCCACGAGGTCACGGATTACTTAGACCGCAACGTGGTTCCGATCCTTTCCTCTATTGATGGTGTGCAACGGGTAGGTCTGGATGGTGGCCGCCAACCGGCGTTGCGTATTTGGCTGAACCTATCACGCTTGGCAGCAGTCAACATGTCGGTGGACGAAGTTTTGAACGCACTTCAGAACAACAACCTCGTGGCAGCAGTGGGCAATTTGGAAGGGGCACATCAAAAACTAAACATCCTGACAAATGCCAGTCTGCAGACTGTCGAGGACTTTCAAGAACTCGTGCTGCGCGATCTGGATGGCTATCAGTTGAAGCTTTCGGACATCGCGCGTGTGGAAATGGGTGAAGACACGGCGCCCGTGGATGCACGTGATGGACGCAACAAACTGGTGTTCCTATCTATCTGGCCACTGCCCGGAGCAAACGAAATTTCCATCGGTAACGAGCTATACGTGTTGTTGGACGAGATTAACGCAGGTTTGCCGGCGGGGCTGGAGATCGAAATCGTCTATGACAGCACGGAATACATGCGCGCGGCGCTGACCGAAATATTCAAGACACTTGCGGAAACCGTGGTGTTGGTCGGTGCGGTGATCTTGTTCATGATGGGGTCAGTCCGGGTGGCGATTGTGCCACTGGTGGCCATTCCCTTGTCGATCCTTGGAGCAATGATCGGCATGTTTGCGATGGGGTTCACTCTGAACCTTTTGACTATTCTGGCTATTGTACTCTCGGTCGGCCTTGTGGTGGATGACGCGATTGTGGTTGTGGAAAACGTGGCGCGCTACAAACGCGAGGGTAAGTCAGGGATTGAAGCTGCACTGCTAAGCTCTCACGTTTTGTTCAAACCGATTGTGGCGATGACATTCACGCTTGCTGCCGTGTTTATTCCAATTGGCTTCACAGCCGGCCTTTCAGGGGCCTTGTTCCGGGAATTTGCTTTCACCATGGTTACTGCGATTGTCCTGTCAGGCGTTGTTGCGGTGACCTTATCGCCATTGATGAGCGCATATTTGACTGGAGACAAAGGGCACGAAGCCTGGCTTACGCGAAAAGTGAATAGCGCCTTCGATACACTGGCTCGGGTCTATGGCGCTCTGTTACGTCGATTGCTCAACTGGCGTGCGCAAATTCTTGTGTTTTCGCTTGTGTTTTCGCTTCTTGTCGTTCCGTTTTACCTATTCTCAGCCAAGGAACTGGCGCCAGTTGAAGATCAGGGCATGATCAGCGTGGTAATCCAGGCTGCGCCAGGAAGTTCACTTGATGCGACCAATGCAGGTATGGACAAGTTGGTTGATCTTGGCTTGTCGCTGCCTGGTTCCGAAAGCTTCTGGCAGATTGTGACCAAAGAAGGTGGCTTTGGCGGGATAGTGTTCAAAGACTTCTTCGAACGTGAACAGAACATCAAAGAAATCTTGCCGCAACTATACAGCGCCTTGGCATCATTGAGCGAGTTGAAGGTTTTACCTTTCCTCGGTGCGGCTCTGCCCACCGCAGGGCAATTTGACGTGGAAATGGTGGTCAAAGGCCCGGGTACGTATCAGGAGATGCAGGGGCTTGCCTATGCCTTCCTGGGGGTGGGCTTTGAAAGCGGTAAGTTTCTTTATGTGGATACTGACCTGAAGACCGACTTGCCTGTAGTCAAGCTGGATTACAATCACCAAAGGTTGGCAGATCTCGGCCTTACCAGTCGGTCCGTGACTGCGCAGCTTTCGGCACTTCTGTCGGATCGATACGTGAACCGGTTTGATGCAGGAGGTCGCGCCTATCAGGTCATTCCGATGGCTGAGGAGAAATTCCGCGCGGAACCTGCAGCGCTCAGTGAACTGGGGATCAGGCTCAGCGATGGCACCATAGTGCCACTGAGTACGCTGGCAGAAATCCGCATTGTGGCGCAACCGCGTGCGCTTGGCAAATTTGACCAACAGCGCGCCTTTCGAGTGACCGGGGGCGTAGTCCCAGGTACAACCAAGGCCGAAGCGCTAGCAGTATTGGAGAAGGCTGCAGATGCGATCTTACCACCCGGATACACCATTGATTACGCGGGAGTTTCACGCCAGATCAAGCAAGAGGCGAACAGCCTTTTGGCGACCATGGCAATGTCACTTGCAATCGTCTACCTCGCGCTCGTGGTTCAATTTAACAGCTTTCGTTCACCGCTGATCATTCTCTTGGGCTCAGTTCCTCTGGCACTCTCGGGTGCAGTTATGATCTCTTTTCTTGGGTTCACTTCGATCAACATCTATTCACAAATCGGAATCATTACGCTGGTCGGGCTGGTTGCCAAAAACGGGATTCTGATTACAGAGTTTGCCAATCAATTGATGGATCAGGGCAAGGATTCCGTGACTGCGATCATCGAAGGAGCGCAATCTCGGCTACAAGCAATTCTGATGACCACTATCGCAACCATCATCGGGCATATCCCGCTGTTACTTGTCGCAGGGCCGGGAGCAGAGGCGCGTGGCAGTATCGGCATTATCATTGTAGCAGGGATGAGCATTGGCACGCTCTTCACGTTGATTGCCCTGCCATCGATTTTCCTACTCTTCACTCCGCGCGATACTGCTAAGTCCACAACATCGATGAACAAACCACCGAATAGCAAGTTAGAACTCGCCGCAGAATAAGTTTGATGGTGACGGCAATCCGGTCGGCAAAGAGCAATCATTTGCTTGGATTGCGATACAGTGCGTTCAATGGGATTGTTGGTAACATGCCCAAAAGCTGTTGTTCGTACAATTCACGGTATTGGTGTTTTTGGAGACTTTCCAGCGGTTCTCTGCGTGTTAAAGGAAGGACTGTTTTGTTCGGTTAAGAAATCATGATTTAGAGTCTCAAAACATAAAACTCTTAGCAGCTGATTTTACTGTAACCGCAGTCTCACCATTAAGGTAATTTGATAATCATTGTCGGAATACGTAAATATTGGGACTGAATCTTTGAGGCTAGTCTCCCCTTGAAATCAACGGCTTGAAGTTTCGACTGTTTTCACCGGCTCATCCGACCTTGATGCTCTTCTGACGTTAGGCAAACCCGTTGAGCCACTTCTGCAAACTGGCATTGCCTATTTGTAGACAATGCCAGCACAGGCAGTTGGGAGGAAAATTTGAACTGCCTAATATTTCTAAGCTTCGTTGTGAGGCCTGTAGCTTACAGATGCACGAAGAGATCATTACCCTCTACTGATACATCGAAGCGTCTCGTTTTAATGGACGAATCCACAAGAAACTCACCGCTGCGAATGTCGAATTCCCAACCGTGCCAGGCGCAGCGGACGATTTCACCGGCGCGGTCATAGACAAACTCGGTTGAGTCCGTTTGGCGGGTCGTACCGCAGACCGGGCCTTCGCAGAGGGCCGCGCCTTTGTGAGGACAGATATTGAGCAAAGCGTGATAACCGTCATCGAGTTTGAAAACGCCGATGGGCAAGTTCGACACTGTGACGATCTTGGCCGCGTCGGCGGGAACTTCATCGATTTTGCAGGCGAAATGCTTGTTTGCCATTGTCGAAGTCTCCTTCTTTATTCAGCAGCATGCGCCATCGGGCGCGGTAGGCGGGTATAGACGTCCAGTGCATTGAGCCCAAAAATCTTTTCGCGCCATGCAGGCGGGACGTGCAACTTGTTGACGTCGTCATAGTCCCAGTGTGGATAGTCGGACGCGAACATCAGTGTGTTCTCGCCATCCATCGCTTCAAGAGTGGCCCACAGGTGCTGGATATTCTCGGGCTGCTCCAGTGGCTGAGTCGACATGCGGATGTTCGACTTGAAATACTCGGAAGGCAGACGTTTGAGCCACGGTGTTTCCTTGCGCAGTGCCTTATAGTTCGCGTCCAGACGCCACAGAACCGACGGCACCCAGGCCACGCCGCATTCGATGATCACCACCTTCAACTCGGGCCATTTCTCAAACACGCCGTGGGCGATCAAGCTGGCCATGTGGGTCATGGCCGTCTGTGGCAGGATCGCATGGGTTTCCCAAAAGAAGGTCGAAGGCCCGGCCCCGATGGGGGTCGAGTTGATACCGCCCTGTCCACCAAGGTGCATGGCGAATGGCAGGCCCATTTCGGCACAGGCTTCATAAATCGGGTGGTAGAACGGGTCGCCATAAGGGCGCGCAGCACCGTGGCTCACCAAAACTTGAACGACACGGGGGTGACCGCCAACCCGGCGGATTTCAGCAGCAGCCAGGTGCGGGTCCTGCGGTGCCACCACGATCGAGCCCCAGAACCGCTCGTCCTTGGGCAGCCAGTAGTCGATCATGTAGTCGTTATAGGCTTTGCACAGCGCATTGGCGTAATAAGGGTTGGCCAGCGTTGAGGCTTCGATTGGTTCGTCGCCGGTCAGGATCGCAACGTCGATATTGTATTTGTCGAGGTGCTTTTCCTTCATGATCAGGTAGTTGTCGTCTTCCTCAACCGGGTTTACATCATGGCGTGCAAAGCCTTCGGGATGGAACCAGGGACGGTGGCCATGGGGAAACGCACCACGCGGGCCGGTGCGTTCACCCCGGACGAACATGTCCTTGAAAAGACCTTCCATGTAGGGTTCCAGAACCGTGGCGCTGCACCAATAGTTGTGGCAGTCGCAATCGACGATGAACATGAACTTCTCCTGTTGCTGGCGCCAAAAGGGCGGGCTTACATCTTGTTCAACGACGCTTGATATCTGCGAAACTTTGGCAAATAAATGCAATTGAAACGCACCTATCAATCGGGATTACCGATTAAATGAACCGCCAGCTATTAGTGACCTATATGGATGTTCTGGAAACGCGGAACTTCAACCGCACCGCCGAGCGTCTGAATGTGACCCAATCCACGGTCAGCGCTCGCATCCGACAGTTGGAGCAGGAACTGGACACGCGCCTGTTCGAACGAGGGCGCGGCGGGGCTGAACCCACAGCCGCCGGGCGGCGCTTTGAAACCCATTGCCGGTCGCTGCTGGCCGCCTGGAGCCTGGCGCGGCGCGATGTTGAGGCGGGTGGCGGTGGCAACAGGCAACGCTTGCGTATATCGGTTCAGTTCAGTCTGGCCCGATCTGTGCTGATTGACTGGACGAAGGCAATCCGGGAAAGAAACCCGCATCTGGACCTGTATCTCGAGGCCAATTTTTCGGAACAGATACAGCGGGATGTTCTGACCGGCGAGACGGATATCGGTATTGTTTTTGTCCCGCAGCGAGCGCCGGACATGTTTGTTAGCGAATTGGGCAGCGAAAGCTATGTGATGCTGTCCACCGATTGTGACCGGATCGAGGATGTCCAATGGTCACGCTACATTCAGGTCGCCTACACATCCTATTTTGATCGCCAGCACGATGAGGCGTTTTCGGATCAGCCGCAAAGTTCGATCCTGGTGGGCAGCAATGATTTGGCTTTGGATTTCCTAAAAGCCAACGGCGGAACGGCATATTTCCCCGGGTTTGCCGCACCGGGTCTGTGTGCCGAATATCCGAAATTGCATCAGGTAACGGACGCACCGGTGATTCCACAGCCCATCTATTCCATCGTGCACGTACGAAAACGTCATGATACTCTGGTGGCTCAGGCAGTCGCCCTGTTCAAAGAACTGATCCAGCACAGATCAATCGCTTTAACCGATTGATACCACAATTCTGCACCGTTTTTCAGAACCCCTGCACCACTATCCTCGCGCGAACCCTATTCTGGAGGTTTCCGTAAGATGCTCGTTGCGACGGACAGTCCGTTTTCCCTGAGTTCAGCCAACAACCAACCCTGCTATGCAGGTGGGCCTGCCACTTTGACGTGCAAGGCGGTGATCGATGAAACGCATGACAGCAAGACATTTGTTTTCGAAGACTCGCAAAGCCGCAGTTTCGACTTCAAGCCAGGCCAATACGTGACCTTCTGTTTCGAGATCGAAGGCAAGCAGTACTTGCGTGCCTATTCGATCTCGTCCACGCCGACCCGGCCCCACAATATTCAGGTTACCGTCAAGCGAGTACCTGGTGGCATTGTATCCAACTATCTGAATGATCAGATGGCACCCGGGACAGAGATCGAGATTGCGGATATCACCGGCGGTTTTAACTGGGTTGATATCCCCAGCGACAAACCATTGTTCCTGTCTGGTGGCTCGGGCGTCACTCCAGTCATGTCGATGCTGCAATATGTCACCGACGTGACCTTGCCCAAAGACATCGTCTTTGTGCATTTCGCGCGCTCTCCGAAAGACATCATATTCCGCGACCAACTCGAGTTTCTGAATCGGCGCTTTGCCAATGTGACCGTCCATATGATCGTGGATGAGGCCGAAGATGGGTTCTTGGGAGAAACCGGTCAGATATCATCTGATCTGCTGCAGCGCCTTGTGCCCGATCATGCTGAGCGCAGCATTTTCATGTGTGGTCCCGAAGGCTTCATGAAGGCGGCACGCGACGTGGCCTCAATTATCCCATTTGCCGCAGTCCACGAAGAGAGCTTTGGCGAGAAAATTACAATCGAGGAAAGCGTCGGCACCGGGGGAGAAGTTTATTTCTCGCTCAGCGGTTTGCATGGGCATGCGAACGAAGGCGACACCCTGCTTGAGACTGCATTGAATGCTGGCGTTTGGATCGATTCCGCCTGTCAGCAGGGTGTCTGCGGTAACTGCAAGGTTCGCCTCACTCAGGGCGAAGTCGAAATGCAAGACATGGGTGGATTGCTGCCCGGCGATGTCGAACAGGGATATGTATTGGCCTGTTGCAGCTGGCCTAAGGGACCCGTCGCACTCGACGCGTGAAGAGGAAATCCAAAGGGAGGAGTAACAAATGTCAATAAAGCCACCTCTTTCGGAACTTCCGATCAAGACCGCTGACAACGGTTTTTATCGGGGGTTCAGTATTAATGTGACGGTGATCAGCAAGAT
>NZ_JBQFQS010000029.1:0-12908 GCF_056537005.1 Ruegeria sp. CH6
AACGGACAACCATCTCCCTTCAAGGGAAACACCGCCCCCAATCCAATTTGAAAAATTGGGGGCGGTGTCAGATAACATCGAGACTAATTCAGTTTAATCGGCTATTCTTGTTCGCTTCAGGATTTTACATCAGCCGCAAAAGTCATTTTGGAGGATCATACTCGCTGGGACGGACAATAATGCGAGATTGATGTGTGATCTGGGCTGGCAACAACGAGGCTGAGATCCGGCCCTTGGTGATTTCAAAAAGCGCTCGGGAATTGCGGTTTTTACGTTTTGGTGGCGCTACGATGTCAATCAGTTTGCCGGGTGCCTCTCTTTTGGTGAGTGCGACGGCTTCGTTTAGATCCGTATCAGCCGAGATGACCAAGGCGCGGTCAAATCGATCTTTTAGTGCATCAGCCATCAGGTGAACGCCAATATTGACGTCTGTTTCTTTCTCCTCGTGGGAAGTGTATTCATCGCCACAAGCCTTACACTTGTTTTTCTTGGCTTTGAATCGGCCTTCGATGAAGTCAACTTTTTTTGCTGTTAGAGCATCAACGTAGATTTGATGGCGCCTGTAGCTGCTTTGACGCCATTTCGCATACGCAGAGAAGTATTTAACGGCGAACACCTGCTCGTCATTGCGGACAATCTTTTCTGACAAGGCCCATAGATCAAGCCATTTCAAGTGGTTGATCCGCAGTGCATCCAGAGCGTGATAGAGATTGAAACCATCAACATACACTGCAACGCGTTTTACCGTCATAAAATCCCTTCCTGGAAAAGAAAAAGCCGCCCTTTCGAGCGGCTTATCCGATGGCGCGAACCCCACCGGTTGGATAAGCCTTAATTAGCATTTCTACGCGCCATGTCAACGCGTAGTTGAAACTTAATGCAACGCGCCTCGAAAACGCAACCTAAACAGGAACTTGGGCTGACAGTGATCTCTGCTCGTGACCGCCGGCGTATCTTTGGTAGCTCCCCATGTAGCGCAACTCTGCAAATTCAATCAGCGCGATCAGTTCGCGAGCGTACAAGATGCTATCCCACAGGTTTTCACCGTCCAGTGCTTTACCTCGATGTGTAATCGAATTGCGCTGTTTGTTCAGCCGTCGGATCATGTCGTCATCAAAGTCATTGGGTGAGAGACCGTACTTTTCTATCAAGGCTTTGAGTTTTCGAGAAATTGGCGCTCGGTTAATACCCTTGATGCTGCCTTCGAAGACACTTTTCTCTTCATCGCTGAGTTCGAATTCGCCCAATGTTTGAATGAGTGCTTCTCGGAGCGGTTTGAACTTTTCCTTTGGGATCAAGGTCGAGGGGGCGTCCGGAACAAGGCTGTCCAGAAGCGTTTCAACCGCAGTCATGAGCGTAAGATAGCGAATTTCATCGATTGTGGTATCACTGTTTAGCCAACCAACCGCCTGCCAGACGTCATCAGGGAATGGATCGTCACTTTCAAACCGCGCGACCAGGGCAGCAATGAATTCTGATTGATCCAAAAGATGTATGGCAGGCAGATGGGCAATACGACCGGATCCACTGTAAAATGTCGCAACGACTTTGTCCGGCCGATACTCTTGGATCAAAGGCACGTGTATCCGACCTCCATGCCCAAACTGAAGTCCACTCAATACGAATTTGGCCAGTGACCTAGCATCCTGGTACCAACTCTCTGAAGGCAGATCTTCACCACATTGAATGATGATCGCTCCACTCACATCATCGGCGGGTATTGCCTTGTAGCCACCCTTAACGATGACTCTTCCCAGCTTTGCTTGAACAGGGTTTGGGCGGAAACTCTTGAAGCCACGAAGCGACAGTATCAGGCTTACGTGGTCGGTTTCTGAACCCGCTTCCCGAGGAAGTGTTATAGACGCTTCGTCTGCAGCAAGCTGGATTTGGAAACCATCTGTGTTTGCCCTGAAACCTTGCACTCTCATGTTCTCGGAAAAGAACTTAATGCCATCACTGCTCGTGCCTACGAGCTTAACAGGTTCAGATTGACCACCAGGTTTACCCATCGAATTGGTCAGGGCCAGATAGACATTGCCCGGTACGATCAACGGATCGATGTTGAGCCGACAATCATCACCGGCATACGCTACGAATGTGATAGGCTCGTCCAAGTCCTCGGTGGAAATCCTGCCTTCAAACTCTGTTTTCTGGAACACAGTTCCTTTCTCCGATTCCATCTTACTTCCCTGTTTTGCGTCGACGTGTTGCCGTCGGCAGCCTTAGCATCAATCCACCTCGTAGCTGCGGTTCCGATCGACACCACGGGAGATGTCTTTCGACAATTCGTCATGGCGATTGGACCAGGGCCGGGACAGCGATGTGTCAGACCGGAAGATATCAATCAGGCCAGCTCGGAAGCCCTGAGGCTGCTGGGGCAGGGCGGGCATCGAGCGGGACAATGGGCTTTGCGGGTCGGACAGCTGCTCGATCTCCCTGTGGGTGAAGGCGTTGTAGAGACGCTCGACGGCCGCTTTCTGTTTGTCTTCACCAAGTGCGTTCCAATTGGTCAGATCGTTGATCAGTTCTTTTCGCTCCCTGCGGATCTCTTCCGCCTCCGGCAGAGCCCGGGCAGCGGCGGCGCGCACGATGACCTTGGCCACATGCTTGCCCTGATCCGGATAGCTGGCTGGCAGGAATGCTGTAGCGCGGGCAATCGCCTTGTCAGCCTCATCGGGTTTGAAATCGGTCGGCTTCATCCTCTCGATCCGCGCCTGCAGCTCCGCATCGAACTTCGGAGCCAGCTTCGGCAGGACATCTTCGAACGGGTTTTGATTATTGTGGACGGCCCGGGTGACATAGTAGCCGTTGCTGGCTTCACGCACGCCGTTGTCCTTCAGCACCTTGCCAACGACATCGATCTTGATCCCGTTGATGTGGCGCTGGCGGGCAATCTCACGCGCAGCCTTTGCGATTTGTCCCGGATCTTTTGGTGCATAACGCGTACCGTCTGACAGCACCCGGCGGATATCGCCACGCAGATCATCCAGATCATGAACCGGGTTGTCGCCACGGATATGTCGGGTGACGGCCGAGGCCAGCGAACGGGACAGATGACCCAGGCGCGGCCGGGTATGGATGTTCCGGCGCTGTCCGGTGCGCGCCAGCTCCTCGTCATCATGAATGCGCAAGGCTGTGGCATAGGTCTGACCAAGCCCGCTGGCGAGATGATCGGGCATATCGGGGTGCTTGATTTTCAGGGCCTGCGCGACCGCATCCTTTACAGTCTCACCGTCGAAGAGGATTTGCGCCTCTTTCGCTTCATGGCGGATCTTGCCCAGCAGGTCTTGGTCGATGATCGCCTCGCGATATGGATCATCGCTATAGACCGCCTGCGGTGAGGAAATGACCCCGGGCTTGCCCTTCAGGTAATCCGCCTGCTCCTGTGCAATGCGTTTGTGCGCCATCACTTCGATCTCGCCGGGTTTGGTCATGTTCTGAACGCGTTCAAAGCGAGCATCGAACTCTTCAGGTTTGATGCCGGCCATCAGCGCGTCGTTCACAACACGGCTCATGCGCGCAACACTGGCTTGGTCAATATGCGGTGCCAGAGGTTTCGCGGGAGTGGGGCTGTTTTGGTTCTGCGCCAGTTCTTCAGGTGCAAACGGCTTGCCGGTCTCGACGATCAGATCACCGGAACGGGACCGGGAGAGGCGGGTATCAGTATCAGCGGCCATGCGGGGACTATGCTCCTCATATGCTTTCACGAAGGATTCAAAGAAACCAGGTGCGCGGGGCTTGGAGGGCACCAGCGCATTGAACAAACGCCGTGCAACAACGGCTTCACTATATGGATTGAGATTGCCCAGACCTCTGAGGCACGGGACACGGATCGGTGCGCGGCGTCGCGGTGCCGGCCGACGTTCTTCAGCAAGGGCAGGGGCCTGCGGCAAACGCTCGACGGTGCGCGGTTCGATCGACGCGATCCCCGGGCCTGAGCGGGCGGCGGCGGCGCGATCCGCGTAGAGATCGAGGCCGCGCCGGAAGTGATCCACCAAAGCGGTCTCGCCCCGAATCTCGGCAAGCGCCGCACCGCGCGCCAGAACAACAGCTGCAGGCAATGCACGGCCGTTTGAACCTGGTCCCGCTCGATCGAACGCAAGCTTCTCTGCCTGCGCGGCCACGTCACGGGACAAGCCGCTTCGTGTGAAGAAACCACCGTCCCGCGCAACCGCCTGTTTCACAGTCGCGGAGATATCCCAGCGGTCCTGCAGGGCAAGCGCAATCAGGGCCCGTTTCTTGCCGCGCCTGTGGCCACCCTTAATGCCCAAGCCTGCAGCCAGTTTGGTGACCCGCGGCGTAACAAGGCCATTGCCGCCCGATACAAGGCCGTTCGCAAACCTGTATCGCCGGCGCGCGTGATCTGCCCGACGATATCTTTTTCTCCGGATTGGTTTCGTCGCGGCGTCAGACCCACCCATGGACCCACTTCCTTTGAGCGCGCGAGCCTGGAGGGATCGTCGATCGCAGATTTCACCGTCAAAGCCACGATGGGCCCAACACCCGGCATTGTCATCATCAGGCGGCAGACATCGTCATGCTTTGCCAACCCCGTGATCTGTTTATCCAATCCTGCCAATTCATCCCTGAGGAAGTCCCGGGCGCGAAGAAGTGGAAGCGCTGCAGCCGACAGCATCGCATTCTCATCAACCAATTCCCGCACACGGGCCTCGTAGCGAATCCGGGTAACTTGTCCGAGTTTCAAACCGAAGTTCCTGAGAACACCAAGCATCGAAAGCTCAATATTGATGATGGCCTGTTGAACAGACTTACGGGCTGTCAACAAGGCGCAGATCTCCTGAGACGATACAGATTTACGGTGCACAGGTCTGTACCAGCCCATCTACAACAGTCTGGCTATGCCTTCCGCATCACGACGATCGGTCTTGATCGGCATTGCCTTCAAAGCTGCCTTCACCTGACGTGTTTCCATAAGGACCACACTAAATCCAGCCTCCTCGATTCCTTTGCTTAGCCATTGTGAAAGCGGGCCGGCTTCAAGTCCGATTGCGGCAATCCGATATGAAAGCGAGTTGATTGCACTCACCAGAACCTCTGGATCACTCTCCGCTTGTAACGCTTGAACTATTTTGCCTTGAGGTCCCAGTACACAAATTGCCGTGCTTTTCAGTGATACGTCCAATCCGATGTAAATTCCATGTTGTTGCACTTCCATTCCTAGGAACTGGGGCGCATGCCACAATGCGACCTCGTAGACGCGCGATCAGCGCATCAAGGGCAACGGCACTCCACATCAACCCAGCAAACAAGCAAAAAGCCTATCCGAATCGCCCTAAGTCCCTTACGGTATCTTTCTTTCTCATCAGGTTTAGTGCTTAGCTGAACATCATTGATTTCAGGCCGCCAATAGAATGGGGTCTCGCGTTTGTTACCCATCTGCCCATCTGGTCGCGCTTGAACTGAACATAGAGATTGGCCGCCGACCAAACCTGTCAGGTATTGGCGGCCTCTGCGGTGATTACGCATTCCTGCATAATTGTCAGCGATCATGCCAATCAGGCTCGCGCTTGCAAGACGCCGCGTGAACGTCCTGTGGACGATGTTGCAAAGGCGTGAAGCCCTCGATCCTAAACGAAAAGCTGCTTGACTTTGCCATTACGCAGCAACAACCCGTGTTGCTGCAACAGCGAAAACAGGATGCTAGAGTCCTGCATTTGAAATTCCAGTTGCGAACCGGACTTGAAACCACCTGAGTAAAAGACCTCGCGCGGTCGATCAGGTTCAGCGGGGTCGTATCCGATGGACAGATGAACCGTGTGTCCTTCCGCCGTTGTGAACAGCCGGTTTCCGCCAGACGGCGGGTCGGCAGGGTGTGGCGCGGTACAGGGATATTCTGGAATTTGGACATCGTGATTTACCCTTGTTCGTTGAGTTTCAGCCTACCAAAACAACCTCTGAAAAAGTATAATAACATTGTAAAACAGAGCTTTAGATGGGTTTTTCTTATGAAAATTCATGAGGTTTTGACCCAACATTCGTCACAATAACCACTCCAAAATCGGGGATTGTATGAGCTTGCACATGCAGCTGGGCGCCTGCGACCTAGTTAATCAGGATGCAACAAGGTCAATCATACTGATCTTATCTAACATATCCCCGATAACACCCAACTTGCCGACCTCGAGGGATTATGGCTCGGGCGGTCTATCCAGAAGCGCCTCAACACGATCAGCGAATGGTTGGCGGCGGTTGTGCAAGGCAAGCTCTGTCTTAGCATCACGCTCAACGGCGATGACGATTTAAGTCTGCTTGCATCGCGGATCGACACCACGAAGGAGAGGCTTGAGGAAGCTATGACGCAGATGCGAGTGCAATCTTCGAACATCGCGTATGATTTGCGTACTCCATTTGCCCGTTTGCGCGCTAAGGTTGAAGCGAGCCACACTGCATTTGTGAAGCATGGATATAGGGTTCAAGCTGAAGATCTGACTGCATCGCTTGAGCAAGTTGACGGCACAACTGGAACATTCGACGCGCTACTGCGCTTGTAACAGATCGAAAGTGGTGCTGGACGTGAGGGTTTTGGTCCCGTCGACTAGGCGGCCTTGGCAGATAATGTGGTCGAAACCTTTTGTGCCGTTGTCGAAGATGCAGGGCAATCAATCGTGCTCCACATGAAAGTCCCCATACGGATTCGCGGAAACTGGGACATGCTCAAGCAAGCTATTGCAAACCCGCTCCAGAATATCTTGCGGCAAGGCGCAGACAACGAAACGATTGTCACACGCGTGCACGGGCACCGATTGTGCGTCAGTTATTAAGGAGCGGGCATACCATTTGCAGAGCGGGAAAAGCTTCTGCAACCGATCTACCAGTGTCAGTCCACCCGATAAAACGATGGCTATGGACTTGGCCTTCCCTTGGTGCGCGTAGTAGCGGATCTGCACAATGCCGTCCTGTCGCTGTCGGACGGGCTGAACGGCAAGGGTCTCACTGTTACAACGCTTTGTTCCGAAAATGACAGATTTGTAATCCCTGTGTCAGGCTTGTGTGAGTTGCAAATACTATAGTTCTGATCGTTGAAAACAAACAGGAGAGACGATGATCCGTCTGCAGCACCGTATGCGTGTAGCTCTCACATCGCTCATCTTGCCTATAGCATTCGGCCTTGTTGCATCTGAAGGGCTGGAGGCTTCGGGCGCTATAAGCCTTGCGGTTCTAGCAGGAACGGTCGCGCCTCCGTCGAAAACGACCCCGACGCAGTTATCTAGCCACTTTTGAAGTCTGAGCGGATTGGAAGGGAACAGCCGTTATGGAATCCATTTACCACGTTGCCAACACCGCAGGTTTCTTTGCGTTTATTTCCAGTTTGTCGCAAGCGCAAACAAATGAAGCGTCACCAACGGGCTTGCCGACCGCCGAAGAGGAGATCTCAATCGCGCTTCGGTCCCAACCCGGCGCCATTGGAGAAGCGGATTTCGATGTGTGCGAAGGCAAGACGGTTTGCGACTTCGAAGTAATAAATGAGGCGAAAGATGGGATCGAATTCAAAATCTACGCTGAGACCAAGAAAATCTTGAACACATGGACTGATCATGACCCCAGCAACTACCCGGTCGATTGAGCATCGCGCTTACCAATTGGCTGTCGGGCAGGACGAGGCCCGATCGACAATCAAGGCGCGGGTTTCCAAAAATAGAAATAGCGAGAGGCAGGCGTCGTCTTGTGTTGGCAAAAAAGACATCAGCAACGAAAACGAACGCTTGGTTCAGACATCTTGGACAGCTGCAGGTCAACAGATCGCGACGAAGGGCGCGGCGCATGTTTCAGTGCTAGCGAATCGGACCCGCACAGGGGCGGCTGAAATTCCTTTGTCTGTGGTCATTCCAATGAAAAATGAAGTGGCCGCTGTCAAGGATATTTTGGATGGCTGTCGTGCTGCGGCGCGCGCATTTGACAGCTTCGAGCTTTGCATCACGAACGACGGTTCCACCGACGATACCGGGGAAGCGCTGGCTGCATGGGCGGCAGAACATAAGGACACGCGCGTCGTCATCATCACGCATGCTCAGTCCGCAGGCCAATCTGCCGCGATACATAGTGCGGTGCTATCAGCGGCCGGACGCTTCATCGTTACACTTGATGGTGACGGCCAGAACCCGCCGGATCAAATTGGCAAAACAGTCGCACCGCTCCTTGCAGCGCCGAAGGGTTCCCTTCTTGCACTGGTTGCCGGGCAACGGGTAAAACGGGACGACCCCTTTGCAAAGCGTGCTGCGTCTAGGTTTGCAAACATTCTCCGCGCCGCACTTTTGAGAGACGGCACACGCGATACCGGCTGTGGTCTCAAAGCGTTTCGCAGAGATGCCTATCTGGCGCTGCCCTACTTTGATCACATGCACAGATATTTGCCAGCGCTCTTTCAACGGGATGGGTGGGAGGTTGCGCATGTGGACGTCACACATCGGCCGCGCGCGAGCGGCATATCCAAGTACAACAATTTCCACCGGGCACTTGTCGGGGTGACCGACCTGTTGGGCGTTGCGTGGCTGATCCGCCGACGCAAACGAATTTCTCTCGCGGGCACAACAAAAAATGTCAGTGAGGCAGCACATTGAAAGAAACAGTATTTACATTGCTTGCCATCGACCACTGGGCAGAGTTCTGGTGGGTAGTCTTGGGTCTGACTGCACAAATGTCGTTCTCCGCCCGTTTCATCGTGCAGTGGGTCGCCTCGGAACGGGCGGGCCATTCTTATGTTCCCTTGGCGTTTTGGTACCTGTCGCTACTTGGCGGGTCCTTGCTGCTGACCTATGCGATTTATCGACAGGACTTCGTGTTCATTCTCGGGCAATCGCTTGGGCTACTGGTCTACTTGCGCAACCTCATTTTAATCCATCGCGCGGGCACTGTGAAGCCTCCGTTAGACAGTACGGCGACATAGCAGCATGGTGGGCACTCGTACACATAGGCGACTTGGCTTCATCGGCCTTTCCACGCGCGCTGTGGCTGGCCATTTAGGTGCAATCTGCTTGCTATTGCTGTTCTCTGTCGGGATTGACCGCTTACCGGTCACCGATCGCGACGAGGCGAGATATGCACAGGCTTCCAAGCAAATGGCGGTAAGCGGTGATCTTATCGACATACGGTTTCAGGATGAGACGCGCTACAAGAAACCGGTGGGCATTTATTGGGCCCAAACCGCGGCGAGCCATGCTCTGGATGCGGTCGGATCTAACGAGATTTGGGTCTACCGCATTCCTTCCGTCATTGCGGCGACACTTGCCTGTCTTGCACTCTACTGGGCAGGCCTGCCGCTCTTTGGAGGCGCGGCTGCTGCCTTGGCGGGGCTTATGCTGGCCACCACCTTCCTGCTTCAGGCAGAGGCGCGGATAGCCAAAACCGATGCGGCTCTTCTGCTGACTGTTATTCTGGCGATGGGCGCTCTTGCGCGGACATGGCTCGGTCAGGCACGCGGGATCTGGACTGCGGGCATCTTCTGGACCGCGCTCGCTGCAGGCGTACTGATAAAAGGGCCTCTGATCTTTGGCCCCGTATTGGGTGCGGTGCTCTGGCTCGCAGTAGTTCACAGAAAAACGAACTGGCTCAGAGATTTGCGACCGCTCCTTGGTCTGGTTTGGATGCTTGCGCTAGCGCTGCCCTGGTACTTCGCCATTGTTTGGAAAAGTGAAGGTGCTTTTCTTGTCGACTCCATCGGACGCGATTTTGTGGCCAAGATCGGTTCTGCCCAAGAAAGCCACGGAGTCCCGCCCGGCGCATACCTTTTGACCATCTGGTTCACTGCCTGGCCTTGGTGCGTATTGATACCGGCGGCGGTAATTGCTGCCTTCAAAGCACGCCATATGCCACAGGTGGCTTTTCTGATCGGCTGGATTCTTCCCACATGGGTCCTGCTTGAATGTGTGCCTACAAAACTTTTGCACTACCCGTTGCCGATGTTCCCGGCGATCATGCTGCTAAGCGCAGCCGCATTACTGGAGGGACTGCCAAGGGTTGCACTACATATCGGTGTCGTCTTTTGGGGCACTGCAGGGACTGCGCTTTCCGCCATCGCCGTGGTTGGGCCGTTCTACCTTGGCAATGGCATCAACTATGCTGCATCGCTTCTGGTTCTGGCGGCCCTGGCCTCGGGATTGTTCGGCATCCTGTGGCTCTATCGTGAAAACCTCTTGCGCGGCGTGGTCAGCTTGACCGCAAGCGGTGCGCTTATGGCCGTCGGTACCTTCGCTATCGCCCTTCCTACCCTGAACGAGCTCTTTATCTCGGAAAAGCTGGCCGCGGCAACCGCGTGCCACACCGGCGAGCTGCATCTCGCCGGTTATCACGAGCCCAGTGCGGTTTTCCGAATGGGAACCAGCACTCATCTGGTTAACCGAAATGAAGCTCTGGCCGCTCTTGCGTCCAACGCGACTGCCATTGCCTGGATCAAAGTAGATGCGCCTCTAACCACGCAAGCCATCACTGGCCTCAACTACTCTACAGGCGACCCAATCACGCTCCAACTCTACATCGCGCCCGGCACCCCTGCCGAGGAGCCGCTCTGCGGAGATAAAACGTCATGACAAAACTTCATACATATGGGCTCTGGTTTCTGGTCCTTCTGGCGCTCGCCTTTATAGTCGACGAAACTGCAATTGCAAGCATCCGGGCGAGCGAATTACCCCTGAAAGACATCGGAAAAACAGTGTCATGGCTGGGTGATGGCAGGTGGAGCGGGTGTGTGCTGCTGATATGGTCATTCGTTATGGCGCTGATCGCGCAAAACGGTTCAGACCCGGTGATGCGACGTCATGCCAAACTGCTTCTGACGGCTGCGGTCATGCTGTTTGTCGCCGGTTTGTTGAGCGGTTTCGTGGTGCAGTTGATTAAACACGGACTTGGGCGCGCGCGTCCCAGCCTTTTCGATCAGTTAGGCGCTTATAGCTTTGAACCTTTCGCCTTCAGCACAAAGCAAAACAGCTTTCCCTCAGGCCATTCCTCGACCATCGGCGCAATCGCGATGGCCGGAGCGTTGTTGTTTCCCAGATACCGTCTGGGATTCGCAGGTCTTGCGCTGATCGTCGGGCTCGCACGCATACTAGATGGCGCGCATTATGTGTCAGATGTTTTGGTAGGGCTTGCCTTAGGGGCAGGGATCAGTTTCCTACTTTTCCGCGGTCTTGTGGAAAAACGCGTGCTGCCGCCCCCGGAAAGTCTTGAATGGGTGGCGGCTGCACGGTGCTTCATGCAGTTTGGCAAGCCGTTCCTACGAGCACCCAGAGACCCGGTCGACAACGATGTTCTGCGCCTCAAACTCCTGATCGGGGTTCTCTTCATTTCCACAGGGGCTTTGGTGCTGTTCATCAGTCGCCCCGACATCGACATTGTCATATCCGGGGTGTTTTTTGATGATATCCATGGCTTCTGGCTGAAAAACCACCCTGTGCTGGGCACGTTAAGATATACCTATAGGTGGCTTATCATATTCGCGGCATGCTCTGCCTGTCTGCTTGGGTACGTCAGCGTGCGCTGTCGCGACAAAATTCGAGTGAATCCGGCAGTGTGGGGATTTGTGCTCACTGCCATGGTTGCAGGGCCAGGTCTTATGGCCAACTATCTTTTTAAGGCGCATTGGGGACGGGCGAGACCCGCCGATGTGGACGAGTTCGGAGGCTGGGCTGCGTATACTTATCCGTTTCAGTTCGCGAATGAATGCGAACAGAATTGTTCGTTTGTAACAGCTGAAGGCAGCGGTATCGCGACGCTTCTGTTTGTCGGAACTGCTTTAGCGTGGCCGATCATCCGCAAGGCGCCTGCGACTTGGCTTCTTCCCCTTGGAAGTTTCACAGTTATTGGCATCACTTTGCATGTCGTGACGGGTCGGCACTTCTTAAGCGACAGCGTTTTTGCTGCGCTACTTATGGCGCTTCTTTCAATAGTTCTGCATCACACTTTCGAGATCGAAAAACACCGCGAAGGAATAAACAAACAGACCTTGAACAACGATTTTGCAGTTTTACGTTCGTACCTTTTCGCGTCGTTTTTCACACCACGCTCTGCTTTACAGGATATTTGGCGTGCGTTTCGCGCCGTTCTTCTTTCAGGCGTCATCGCAGGACGTGTCTGTAGCGCGATGGGCTCGTGGTGCGTTAGCGTCTTTGAAAACTCGCCGCTGTGGTTCGGCATAAGACGATTGATGACGCGCATCAGCGACAACCATTAAAGAGTCTGTGGCCTCTCATGGTGATGCGAAACCAATAAGTTTGAAACAAAGGAGTAACATCTTTTGTTGCCATGAATAGTTAGCCATGGCAGTGCTGCATTATTCAAAGGCTGTGTTGCCCACAACAATACGTGTGGGTTGACTATCCTACCAGTTGGACAAACTACTGAAACTGGGAGAGACGGGGTGTGAATTGACCTTTGCGGATCATGTTGACTAATTCGCTTCCAACTAGGGCAGACGCAGTTGAATCGAAAGCCTCAAAACTCGACATGGGCCTGATCTGGCGCTTGATGAAACGATGGTCTTGTGCAATAATGTTGTCGAGATACGTCTGTCTCACCATCTTTATCGGTATCGGGTAACCAAAGCCTTTCAGCATCTTGTTAACGACTTTGATACCTGCCGCGTTGGCGCCACTTTTGTCTATCACTATTTTTCTTGGCGGTCCATTTACCTCTAGCGCGCGTGCGAAGAGCTTCGTTGCAGCAGTTTTGTTCCGGCGTCTGAATAGTATAGAATCGAGGGTCGTGCTGGGTTGATTCAGCCCCCGTTGCAGCGGACACCTAAGCGTTTTCGGTTTTGGCTCTGATGAACTCGCGAGGCGATTTCCATTTCAGGCCGCTATGTGGATGGTTTTCGTTATAGTCTTCGATCCAGTCTCCTATCAATGGCAGCACGGTTTCGGCGTCAGGCAACGGGGTCACGCGGACGTAATCGCGTT
>NZ_JBQFQS010000030.1:0-11758 GCF_056537005.1 Ruegeria sp. CH6
ATCTGGAAGGAAAAGTTCCTGAACCAAACTTGACCTGACAGAACCCGCCAGAAAAACGGCCAGCTGTCAGATCACATCGGAACCACTACAGATTAACAACATGGGCGAAAAATCGATCGGCTATCCGGTGTGTTTTGATTTTTCTGTAAAATCGTCCAATGCACCCATCATTACTTCGGCAGCCTGCCCTGCCGTGAAGTCAAAGCAATCATAACTTGGTTGCCCTATGTACGGTAACTCCTACATGACGCCTTTGACCGGAGTTGAACCAATCTCGTACATCAAGTGTTCTTCATCCACCTCACCGATTTCACGATAATGATCCAATAACCTACGAGCTTCTGAGTAGTCGGTTAAGGGTTCAGACAGGGCTACTCCCGTGTCATCAAACGATTGAGCTGTGAATTCGATGAAGTGCTTTTCAGCGTCCTCCCGGTCATGGCACGCTGTTACTCGGAAGCGGCATTCCGGCTCCCAAAATGGTCTGTGTGTCAAAACAATATACACCAATCCTACCTTTCCAAGTTAGACGGTTCTAGCACTCTGCCGCCAGCTCCACTTCACATTGAGTTCTTGCATCTCAACAAATGCAATCATGCCTCGGCTTTGTACACATCCCGCAAACATTTCCTGAGTCGATGTCGCTCTGGCGAACTTCTTCGTCACAGGTCTCGCACCGGGTCGGTACAAAAGACCCGTGTAGTTGCCCCGGCTGTACAACGACCCCGCATTCTTTGCATGAATGCTGCCACTTGCCGTCGATGAATTGCCCGCCGCAGCCTTGGCATTGCGCTGGGTGTTCTTCGGTTGCCAGCCTTACTGTCGCGGCGTTCTCAGACGTTTGCCTCAATGCAATGCACCGCGGCGTATCACACATCAGAGGTTCGGAATCCGCTGCATTGCCTTCCTTTCCCTGGCTACCGTCTTGCTCATCAACAAGGTCTTCGTCCGAGGCTTCAGCCGTTTCCGATGCGGACGGTTGCTTGGTACTGCCATCCGCTTGCCCTGGAGCATTTGAACGGGAGGTGACTAATCCAAGCTCTTGGACTTTCTTTCTATCCGCTTGAACCAGATCTGAAACATCATCCTCTGTTTTTACCTGATCCCTCATCTCCGGCCGGGTGAAGTACACCGCTTTGCTGCCCAGGATCGGCGGCAAGTCCCGCGTCATGATCAGAGCAGCGATTTTGGGTAATTTGGCCAGATCGGATTGGTTCATCAGAGAGATTTCTTTGACTTGCTCATTTTCTCCGGAGCTCAGCTGGCCTGAGAACATTTGATACTTCGCATCTGATGATGAGTTGACCTTTGTTTTGACGGCAATGGTGTCCTTCCCAAGCATATTGGCGACTTCATTTGAGCGTTGACTGCTTTGGATAGCACCCAAGATGCGCGTTTCAGTGGAATCCTCCCACGCTTGTGCCCCTTGTTTCCATATTTCCTGAACCTGCCCCCAGGACTGGTAGAACAGCATAAGATGAAGGCCGATATCGCGCCCCTCGTCTCGAACAGTTTTGAGTTGCTCCAAACTTCCGAGACCTTTGGCTTCATCGAGCAGGAACAAACGTCGGGCACGAGGCCGGCCGGGTTGTTCGGTGAGCTGCGCGGCGATCAGCAAGGCTCCGGTGAGAAGTCGCAGCAATGGGGTAAAGTCCTTCAGCACGCGCGTCGGAACATCAATAAAAATGTCCGTTTTAGGATCCAGGATGGTTTCGTGTTTAGCACTGCCTTCAGGTTGCTGCAGAAAACCGTTAACATCCGGAAACTTGGCAAAAGCGATTTTGTTGCGAATACCGGCAACCAATCCGGGGTAAGATTTTTCGGACTCGGCTTGTAGGGCAGTCAATTCCTCTCGAACAAACTCCATCGGAGCATTGAACATCATTTCCTTGGATGCTTCGATCGCCTGTTTTTGCGACTGACCCAGAAATCTCGAAACCTTCAGTAGAACGCTATCATGGTCGTTTTCGATGAAATAGCAAAGGAGTGCGGCCAACAAGTTGACCGACTTTTCGCGGAAGTGGGTCGAGTTCTCAGTGGCCCCTGCCTCCTCGGGAATGAGGGTTTTTGCCAGGGAGTAGTAGACCGATGGCCGACCCTTAATGAGTGGTGCAAGTAGCTTGAAAGGATCAAGGCCGTCCGTCGCGCAAATCCGAACCGGATTGAACCCGAGTTTGCGCCGGGCCTCGGCCGTCCTATGGAATAGGTTCCCTTTTGGATCAAGGACTACGATCGGGCCGCCGTAGTTGAGAATATTGGGGATCACCAAACCTGTTGTTTTAAATCCGCTGGATTCCTGAATAACCAAAATCTGGCCATTGCCTGTTTTGGGGGAGATTGTCAGGAGTTGCCCCTTACCATGATTGCCCCAGGTCGCCTGATCATCAGGATCGAAGTAGTTTACATCGGATGTTCTGGGTGCCGTCATTTCCCCGAGAACAACCCCTTCAGTAACATTGAGGTGTTGTGCAGCTTCTTTAGCTGTTGCCCAACGCGCACGTTGGATTCTGGCCCCCTGCCTTGTTGCCCCCCGCAGGTGGAATGGATCCTTGCGAGTGGTGTGCTTGCGAAACAAGCCGCTGAATCCCCAACACGTGAACAAAAAGGCGATCGAACTCACCACCAGCATGAACATCTCTATGGACCTGTCGCGTTTTCGTTCCGCTCCAAGTGCTCGTTTAAGCCACTTTCCGTTCGCAAGTGACGGGGCTTTCCCAGCTCAACGCTGAGTGCCGCCGTCGCAGATTATAGAAGCCGTTGATGTGTTGAAAGATGGCCGATTCGGCTTTTTTGCTCATCTGCCACGATCTCCGCCAAATCAGTTCGGTCTTGATCGTTTTGAAGAAGGTTTCGACGGCAGAGTTGTCATAACAATTGCCCTTGCCATTCATTGATATCTTTAAGCTACTGCCCATTTCTTGGCGTACCCAGCGGAATGGCAGAAACAGTAGGGCGATGGCGCAGGCGAATATCAAGACGCGCGCACCAAACCCGTTTATGCCAAACAACTCCATTCCCGCAGCTGACAACCACGTGTGCAACGGTGGTTTACCCCAGAATGGGATCCCGTAGTCGAACTGAGGCGTGATCCAATCCTGAGTTTCGATCATTTTACGTGCGATTTCCGCATAGCGTGCTTCGGTTGTGTCTGTGAAGCGTAGGGTGAATACTCCCAACAAACGAACTAACCCCAGCCCGATGAGAATGAAGGCAAGGGTCAAATAGTCAGTTTGCGAGAGGCGTAGTTTTTCGTCAGTCGATTTGCTGATCTTCGACTGTTCTTGATAACAGGTGGTTTCCGACAAAGTATCTGCTCCCGCTTGAGACAGCGGCACAGACTGGCGTCTTTTCTGGCACTCAAATCATGGTAGCGTTACAAATATGCAAGGAAGCAGTTTTTTCGCCAATGTGTCTATTTGGCAGCATCGCTTGAAAGAGGAAATCTTGCGCGGATGAACAAGCCGGTCTGCAGCTTGTCAGGGTTCTCACTAAGCAACAGTTCGGCGCCGTGTGCCTCTGCAATTGCCTTGACCAAGGCAAGCCCCAGACCGGCGCCATTACCCGATCGGCTTGCATCCAACCTGATTGATGGTTTTGTAACTTCAGAAAATGCACCGGCAGGAATACCCGGCCCATTGTCGGTGACGCCCAGTTCAGTTGCATTTGCGATGAGCGATATTTGAGTCCCAACAGGTGTGTGGCGCATGACGTTTTCGATCAGATTGATCAGCATCTGCATCAGCAGGACCTCATCTCCTTGGACAACTGTATCCCCCGATATTTTAGCCTCGAATTCATAACCTGCATCTTCCGCTACTGGCTGGAATGTCTGTGCCACCTCTTTGGCAAGATCAGCAAGGTTGACGCGGCTAAATCTCTTTCGCGCATTGCCCGCCTCGAGACGGGCGATGCTCAGGATCGCTTCGAATACAGAGATTATATGATCAGCCTGTTTCAACCCCGCTTCGACATTGGTTTTGACGCCGTCAGGATTTTCTTCGAGCAGTGCATTTTCAAGCCGCAGCCGCAATCTGGCGATGGGTGTTTTCAGATCATGTGCCAGATTAGCTGAAATGTTGCGGGATTGATTGAACAAACCCTCCAAGCGCTCGAGTGTCAGGTCGATATTCTGGGCCAGATCATCCAGATCATCCCGGGTTTTTAGGACGTTGACACGGCTGGTCAGGTGCCCCTGCGCGACGTCCTGTAGCACATTAAATATCCGGTTCAGGCGTCTTTGGTTGTAGAAGCTAAATGCTAATCCGACCGTCAAAGCAGACAACGAAATAGCGACACCGATAAAAAAGAAAATCAACGGTACCGAAACTAGAATTGCCGAACTTTGTTCGAGGTTGTTTCCAATGGCCAGAACACTGCCAGCGGTTTCTCCGACAAAGAAATACCAATGATCATCTTCCAGTGCCAAAGGATCATACGCGGCTCGGTTCCACCAGTCCCACCGGTCCCATCGATCGTCTTCGATAAGACCTCTTAAGGAGAAGATTCCTTCGGGCTCGGTGTGAGCTGGTGATTTCTCAGCCTCGAAGTAAAACACCTCGTCTGAGTTGTTCTGATAGTCAGTTCGATAGAATCCACGCTGCTCGATATCGGAGGCAATTTGTTCAAAGCGTGCGCGAAGGTCTTCTTCAACCCTGTTATCAAAATACGTCTGGACCACATTGGCTGCCAGAATAGCACCGACAACTTGCAAGACCAGTAAACTAACGGCCAGAACCACTGCTTGGCGTAGCGCTGACATTCTTAGATAATACCGCAGGGTTCCCTTAGGGTTCAAAGATATACCCCGCTCCCCGAACAGTACGAATCACAGTGTCACCGAAGGGTTTTTCGATCTTCGCCCGCAATCTGCTGACATGCGTTTCCACGACACTTGTTGTCGGGTCAAAATTAAGGCCCCATACTTTTTCAAGCAGCATATTTCGCGTAAGGATACGGCCCTTTGAGCGCATGAATGCCTCTAGAAGGCGGAACTCCTTTGTGTTCAGATCAAGCTTTATCCCGGCTCTGATGCACTGCTGTTTCAGCAGATCAAGGTGGATATCCTTTGCTACAAGCGTTGTCGTTTCCGTGGTTTCCGCCCTTGTGTTTCTACGGCCCAAAGCGGTGACACGCGCTTCAAGTTCAGAAAACGCAAAAGGTTTCGAAAGGTAATCATCAGCTCCGGCCTCCAGCCCTTCAACTCGGTCGTCGACTTCTCCAAGCGCGGTCAAGAACAGGGTTGGTGTTTGCACATTGGCGGCACGCAGCGTTTTCAATACACCCAATCCGTCAAGCCCCGGAGTCATCCGATCCAAAATGAGAACATCGTAGTCCGTTGTAGTTGCTGCGATCAGAGCTTCGCGCCCATTTGCAAACAAATCGATCACATGGCCCGACCGGGTCAGGCCATTTTGAACCCAGCCACCAATTTCCGCATCGTCTTCCAGGAGTAATATGTGCATCGCATCACCTTTCGATGACTAACATATGTAGCGGGATTGATGATCCTCATCCACTTGATTTCATCTGGGCTTCGGCCACTTGACTGGCAATGCCTACCTAGTTGTGGATGTTTTGATAACTGCTGCATGTTGGTGAGAAGTGGTTGAGGCTCTGTCTAGGAATTAATGGGTTCTGCTGGGTCAACTTTTGAGGGCTGATCAAAACATGTGGATGCGCAAGCGAGCGAAGTTCATTCGGTAAACCTAAACCGGGTCAGGCCGTTTCTAGGGTCAGGATTCATAACCAATAGATGACGGTTGCTGCGAGGGCGATGGCAGAAAGGAAGACTTTGGGGCAGCGGTCATACCGGGTTGCGACGTGCCTCCAGTCCTTGAGTCTGCCGAACATGATCTCGATCCTGTAGCGGCGTTTGTCGTATTTGACTAGGGTCTTGCGTTTCTTACGGCCGGGGATGCAAGCGCGTATCCCTTTGTCTTTTAACGCGTCTCGGAACCAGTCGGCATCATAGCCGCGATCCCCGAGCCGCCAGTCCACATTTGGAATACTGCTGAGCAGAGCCCGAGCACCGATGTAATCGCTGACCTGCCCGGCGGTAACAAACAGGTTGAGCGGACGCCCTTGGCTATCTCAGATGGCGTGCAGCTTGGTGTTCATGCCCCCTTTGGTTCTACCGATCAGGCGGCCACGCCCCCCTTTTTCGCGGCCGTACTGGTCGCGGTGCGGTGTGCCTTGAGATAGGTCGCGTCGATCATTACCTTCTTTTTCTCATCTTGCTCAGCGGCTAAACCGGCCATCATCCGAGCGAAGATACCCTTCTCACTCCAACGCTTCCACCGACTATAAAGCGTCTTGTGCGGCCCGTATTCAGAAGGTGCGTCCCGCCAGCGCAAACCATTGCGGTTGATGAAGATAATCCCACTCAACACCCGCTTATCATCAACCCGAGGCTTGCCGTGCGACTTCGGGAAAGATGGGGTAAGCTTGGCCATCTGCTCGTCGGTTAGCCAATAAAGGTCGCTCATCTCATCGCTCCGTTTTCGGAGCCGTGAATCACGCGGCGCGGTGGAAATCAATGCATCCTAACCCTAACGCCCGGATCGCCAAATCACGCTTCACGGGTTGTATTGTAAAGTTTCTTACTAGCCGAAGAGATTACGGCGGATCTTCAAGTTAAGCAGCCAACTCAGCGAACTGTTTGAAAGGGCAGAGTCTAGGGCGTAGACCTATTAATGGGAAGATGATTCAAGGTGTGAAACAAGGGAGGTTTCATGTCATTGGCTTTCTGGCTCACGGAAGAACAGTTCAGCAAGATCAAGCCCTTGCTTCCGAACAAGCCTCGTGGCGTGCCGCGTGTGGATGACCGGCGCATGCTCTCGGGGATCATCTTCTGCCTTCAACGCGGGTATCGATGGTCTGATGTTCCGGCGGAGCACGGCCCTGCCAAGACACTCTATACCCGCTACAAGCGTTGGTCTGAGGCGGGTGTGTTTGAGCAGATTTTTGCAGCCCTTGCACGCGAAGGCGCTGACCTTTCAACGTTAATGATTGATGCGAGCCACATCAAAACGCACCGCATCGCGGCCAATGGGGTCAAAAAAACGGAAGCGCAGGGCGCGCCATCGGCCGAACAAAGGGCGGGCTGAATTCCAAGCTCCATCTGGTCTGTGATGGCGACGGCAAGCTCGTGCATCTGCACATCACCGCAGGCAATCGCGCGGATATTACACAAGCACGCCAATGCCTTGAGCCATATGTCGCAAAAGAGACCACCGTCATCGCAGACCGGGGATATGATGCCAACCACCTGCGAGACTGGCTGGCGGAGACTGAGGCTACGTCCTGCATCCCTCCCAGAAAGAACCGTAAAGTCCAGTTCGGGTATGACACCGATCTCTACAAAACCCGCAACATCATTGAGCGTATTTTCAACCGCCTTAAGGACTGGCGGCAACTTTCCCTACGCAGCTTCCGATGTCTCAAAACATTCCCTGCAGCCGCTCACATCGCTGTAATCGTCATATGGTTCTTATGAGTCTACGCCTTGGGCTTGAGCTGGCACTTGCGGATCATGTTAGCGACTTCGATGCCAGCAGTGTTTCCGCCGCTTTTGTCGAAGGTTCGGTAGAGATAAGCCCACGTGCGCTTCAGTTAATATAAGTTTCATCCATTCTCCAAGAACAATCACATGCGCCATTTCGGCGACGGGCCGGAATACCGTGTTACCCATCGGTTCAGTGTGGTGTGGTCTACCGAAACACCACGCTCAGACACGATTTCTTCAAGATTACGTCTTTCGGATACTTTGCGCCTTTGAAAGAAATCATGGACCAACCTTAAACTGGATCATCCCGATCGCCACACAAGTGCTGAGGCCACAAAGGTCAATGGTCAAAAGTTTGCAACACAACCTGATGCACAGAATGCAAGGGCAACGCCTGATCAGACGCGAGCTATCTGGGCTCAAGAAAATGGCTATGTCAGACGTTCCTTCAAAACCATTGGGGCCAGCACCGCAATTGTTCGGCATGCACCTTTTCATGTTGTTTTTGCGTCACTCAAAGACGACAGCTGCTCTGTGAACAGGGCCACCTGACGCTGACGCGCCAGTTGGCCAATACGACACTAATTAGATTTCGTATTTCTTTATCACGCTCTCGTGAACAGTTTACTTGGTTTTTATGGGAACCAAATCCAACGAGGCTCGTCTTATACAACGATTACTGAAAGATTTAGCAGTTAGCGTCAAAAGTAAGCAAGGATCGAAACCCGTGTTCAAAAAGAGCCCAAGCACGAGCTTTGAGGAGCTTCTGCAAATCAACATTGATGCGCTCTATCGTACAGCACTTCGCTTGACACACGACCGCTTTACGGCTGAAGATCTGGTTCAGGAAACAAGCCTGCGGGCCTACAGGGCCTACAATGGCGGTGCTGTACCTGAGAGTTTTCGTGCATGGATCTTTCGGATCATGATCAATGTTAACATTGATCATGGAAGGCGACTACGTTTCCTGACCGAGGAAAATGCCCTCGATGCCGTTCCCACCACTATTCACGGTCCAGCACAGAGTTTTGCCAATGCTCAACTGGGTCGCGATATCGCCTCGGCAGTGAATGACTTGCCTCACGATCTTAGACTCATTGTTCAGCTCGTGCTGATTGAAGGAATGAGTTACCGCGAGGCGAGCATGAGTTTGGATTGTCCTGAAGGCACTGTGCGGTCGAGATTGAGCCGAGCTCGTGTGCAGTTGCGCGAGCGACTGTCGGATCATGCTCCGCACAGCGCAGATCCTCGCGTCATTCAGTTTCCGCAGCGAAAGAAAACTAAACCATGAGCTGTCGTTCGATAGAGTCAGAATCCCTTATGTCTTGGGTAGATGGTGGTTTAGATGCTGACGCCGCGCGAACTGTGGCGTGCCATATTGCAACCTGCCCTCATTGCCAAGAACAAGTTGCGTTACTGAGGGCGGAGACGGATGCTTTGAGAAAAGCCCTCGGTGGCAAAAGAGCACCTGCCCAACTGTTCGCTCGAATAGCGATACAGCTGGCGGCTGAAGAACGCCCTTCGAAGACTGACCTCGCGAGTGCGGGCATGAGAGGTAGATTCTCCAGTGCATTGATCGGAGCAGCTTCAGTCGCCGCCATATTGATGGTTGCGGTGATCTTCAATTTAACCTCTGGCAGTTTGCATGCGCCTTCACTCTCGTTGGATGTTGTCGCTTTTGAGACAACGCGGGACTACAAAACGTTCAGGGCGAGCCAACGCGAACTTGATGTTGCCAGTGATGATCCGTCAGAAACAATCGCCTGGCTCTCCGCAAGAATAGACAAGCCGCTTCCTGCACTATCGGAAAAAGTGCTCGAATATCAGCTGGTCGGTGGGCGTTTATGTCTCTTGCTGGGACAGCGACTGGGTGCGCTGACTTATGAAAGTCAAGCGGGTCAGATAACTGTTTATCTAGTCTACAGTCCCATCAAACAGGCGAAGGGAAGTTTACCTGAAGTCAACCTACTGGCTGCAAAACACAAGCAAGACGGCATCGGCTCTATTGTATGGTCGCAGGACGGCCTGGTGATTGCAGTTCTCTCAACACTCCCGGATGCGGAAAAATCTCGCTTTGCAGAGGCATTCCGAAAATCGTTGAACACACAGTTTCTGGAAATCTGAAAAAGGTCTTGATATGGCAATAAATCAATCGCGCCGGGGTGCGTTGCTGGTGCTTGGTGGTGCGGGTGCAGCAGTAGCTCTTGTCCCAATTCTCGCAAGCCAGGGGGAGCATTACAACGCCGGCTCTCACCATACTGCAGGCCACAACCACGGCGGTCCAGGGACTGCACATTTTGGGGATGTGCCGTTGCGGGAAACTGACTTCGTCCTCGGCGCTAAGGACGCTCCGATAACACTAATCAAATATGGTTCGCTCTCATGCCCGCACTGTGCCGCTTTTCATGTTGAAACGGCGTCTGTTCTGAAGCGTGATCATATTCCTAACGGTCGCGTCCGCTACGTCCATCGGCACTTCCCATTAAACCAGCCGGCGATGGCGGCGGCCATGCTTCTCCACAGCGGAAACAATAGTGTTGAGAGGTTTTATGGACTCATCGACATTCTTTATTCAGAACAGCACGAATGGGCTCGCGCTCACGATTACGTCAGCGCGTTAAGAGCGATTGCGGGACGTACAGGTGTTGCCAGAGACGAGTTTGAAGCGATCCTGGCAGACGAAGAGCTCGGTCAGAGAATCATTGCTGAACGAGAAGAAGGTTCGCAAATTTATGGCGTTAACTCGACCCCGACCCTATTGGTCAATGGCGGACGGTACAGCGGACATCACAGCATCTCTCAACTCGAATCCGTCTTCGAGCAAATCGCGTGAAACAACACGACTAAGAGAATAAAATGAAAAAGAAAAATAGATCCTCTGGCGCCGTGACTAGCTCAAAACGTGACGCATCCAGAACCCTCACCGGAGATACGGTATCAAACGGTCGGATCATGCGCCGCGACGTTTTTAAGAAACTTCGCAACGGAACCATAGCAGCTGGGGTACTGGGTCTGGGCGGCTTGGGTCTTTATCGTAGCTATTCACGACATGTCGAGTTACTTGATCTCACTGCTATTGGCAATGGCATCCCCACCATTGTACAGGTCCACGATCCTCATTGCCCGACTTGCCAAGAACTACAAAAAAGAACGCTGCGCGCAGCGAAGGATTTCGAAGCGACTGAACTTCAGGTCCGGGTTGCCAACATACGCACCCTCGAAGGTCGCGCGATCGCCGACAGGTATGGTGTACCGCATGTTACACTGCTGCTATTTGATGGTCAGGGCGAAATGCGAAGAATCGTAAGAGGATTGCAGGAGGTAAACCATCTCCGTGATCAGTTTGACGCTCACGTAACGCGCTTTCCCAAGAAATCCTCAAGCCCGGACGAAAAGTGACCCAAAGCAAATATACAAGCACAAAGCAAGAGTTCCGGTTCTTTCGCAAACTCTGCCATACTTGTCAGATTGAACGCAGTTCTGTTTACGCGTGCTGGGGCATGATAGGAGCAAATCGTGACGATCTCATCTAAGGGCGGGCAAATACCTAAATTACATCATTGAATCGGATCATCGATCCATCAAACGCAGGATTTGAACTATGCTGGGATTCAAATCTTTCGCTTTAGCCGCAACTGCCCTAGCAGGCATGGAACTGGTCAATATGATTCACAAAGGCCAATTCACGCCCGGACTCCAACCGTTTTAGCCGTTCGCTCTATTGGCAGAATAGTCGATTCTCTTGCTCAATCTACGTTACCTTCGAAAGAATTTGCGACAAAACCGACCTTTATCGATACCTACGCCCACGTGGCAATCTGCAAAATTTATACCGAGAACACGCCATCATGGCGGGGATCTGCTGAAGGACCGAGGTGTTTCACTCTATGCAACGCGCAAGCGCACCCTCCAAGGTGACATGTGGGGTATCTGGTTCCCCTTCCTCTTGTTTTGCGCGATTTCAGCTTTAATTCAGGTCATTATCAGGCCTGAAGGCTGATTGCTGAGCTAAGGCTTTGGGAAGGAAGTCAAGATTTTGAATTAGAAAGCTCAAAATCTTGACTGCACATAAACGAGAATAATCGTAGATGACACTAAACCAATCTTCCGACATTCTTAATTCGACGATTTCCTGGACCCATGGCGATGAAATGTTGCTGGCTCTGAATGGTGCCCCGGGAGCGGTTCTGGATATCGCACCTGAAGATATTGCCTATTTCGAACAGCAGGGCGCATCGTTGATTGTCCATCTTG
>NZ_JBQFQS010000031.1:0-10484 GCF_056537005.1 Ruegeria sp. CH6
CGTCGTCTCGAAAATCATCGAGTAAGTCGCGCCAGCGAATATCCAAAGAAAGGGCGTCCCTCGGGACGCCCTTTTTCGTTTTTGCCTAAGCTAACAGGCGAAAGAATAGTTATCCGCTTCAGTCCGATTTTTCGTAAGTCAGATTGCCGCCCATTATCGTGTAAAGAACGTCGACGTCAGAGATCGCTGCCGGCTCGATCTCGAATAGGTTTTGATCCAGCACTACGATGTCGGCTTTCTTACCAACCTCGAGGCTGCCGATCTGGTCATCCATACCCATTCCTCTGGCGGCGTTGATGGTATGAGCTTCCAATGCGAGCTGTAGCGGCATTCTGGCCTCATCACCTCCCAGTGGCGGGACATCTGAGCGGCCAGGCAACTGGCGTGTTACCCCTGCCTCAATGGCCGCTAGAGGGCGATATTCGGATACATATCCTGAGACAGGCCAGTCTGAGCCAAATGAAAAGACTCCCCCACCAGCCACTACTTTGTTGACGGGATACATGGCCTGAACGCGATCTTCACCCAGACGCGTGGTCGAAACCGACTGCAACAGTGGATCGAAGGTCATCCAAGCCCCGGTCGTGTCATAGATGACACCAAGTTCTCCGAACCGGGTGTAGTCGTCCGGGTGAATCAAAGTGCCGTGCGTTATTTTGTGCGCGCGTTCGCGGTCAGGGTTGACCTCAATAGCGGCCTCAATGGCGTCCAAAAGAGTTCTTACAGCCAGATCTCCGAAGCAGTGGCAGGTAACGTTGAAACCAGCTGCATCGGCGCGGATGACCGCGTCCTTGACCAGTCTCACGGGAATGATCGGTTCAGCCACCAATTCGGGTTTATCGGCATATGGGTCCACATAGAGCGCATTCCATTTGTCGTCTCCACCGTCCATATTGATTTTCAGATAGCTTGCTTTAACCAAATCGGAGTTAAATCGGTCGCTAAGTTCCTGCGTACCGGGAAGAGGATCAATCGTCCCATCATTCCAATAGTAGGAGCCGATGAAACGAATCGGCAGCTCTCCGTTTTTCTCGAAATCGGCCATCATCTGAAAGCCTTCTTCCTGGCTCATGCCCTGAATGCCATGGTCATGGACTGCTGTGATTCCTGCTGCTGCGAAACGCTGCAGCCAATTTGAAACACCCTCGGACATGAATTCGGGGTTCACATCAATGAGCGAGGTCAAAACCTGCATTTGCGCAGGTATTTCAATTATCCATCCTGTTGGGTTTCCCTCGTCGTCGCGTTCAAAGAACGAAAATCCGGGTGCTGTGTCAGGCGTGTTCCTGTCGATACCGGCCATTTCCAGCGCCTTGGAGTTCACCCAGGCCGCGTGACCATCGATGGCCCATAAGTAGACCGGCCGATCAGCCTCGATTTCATCAAGCATGGCGGCGGTCGGGTTGCCATCTGCCCAGGGATTGAAGCGGACCCCATAGCCAAGAATTATGTCGTCCTTGTTGGTTTCGACTTCTTTACGGATACGGTCAAACAACTCGTCTTTGTCATCCGTCTGCAAGTCCACACCAAGCATGATCAACCCGCCTGCAGCCGCATGGATATGTCCATCCACGAAGCCGGGCAGGGCCATTTTTCCCTTTAGGTCAATGACCTCTGTGCCAATACCGATAACATCTTTTAACCCGGTGGAATCACCTACATAAACGATCTCTCCGCCTTCGATGCCGATAGCGGTTGCAATGCTTCCGCTTGCGTCCATTGTATGGATCTCGCCGTTGATCAGGGCGTAGTCCGCTGTCGGATTGCTGCGATTGGACTGAGCCTGAGCATGGGTCGTAGCGGCAAGAAGCGCCATTGCCGAAGCAACTAGTTTGTTCATCAGTACCTCCCCCAAGATAAATCATTTGAATATGATGATATAGAATTTGACGGAAAATACGAAGCTTATGCAAAATTTCGTTTGAGATTGACCTCGACATATCGTTTTCAATTGGAAGTGCTTCCCTGATTTCGAACCTGTCGGGCTACTAATTCGAACGCCAAAACTGGGAGGGTTTTTGTGTCGGCGATCGTATCAAACTTTGGCTAATCATAGTTGGGTGACCACCACGGCCGAGCCTGAATTCCAGACCTCAACTATCTCTTCCCCGCAGTTCGAATAGATGCCTAAACTTGCGATAGCGAAATAGAAACGCGTGAATACGCAGACATAGCGGGTGAGGTGGAGACATGGTGGGACTGGACCTATTGGTCAATGCGGCGAACATTTTCTATCTCATATCCTATTCGGTAAGAGACATCTTCTGGCTACGGGTCCTGTCCGTTATCGGTGCGCTGATATTGTTGCCCTACTACTACCTGCAAAGCAGTCCTTTATGGGCACCGATTGGCTGGAACCTGTTTTTCACAGTGATCAATATTTATTGGATCATCCGCCTTCTGCTTGAACGCCGTCCGGTTGCTTTCAGTGACACCGAAAGACATCTGTACAACATCGCCCTTAGGAACTTTTCTGAGCGGGATGCATACAACCTGCTGAGAATGGGAGTTTCCGATATCGTCCCAACAGGTGAAGTGCTGCTTTCAGAGGGAGAGCATGTTCATAGCCTGGTATTGACTGTCGACGGCGAGTTTAGCGTTGAGATGAATGGTGAACCGGTGGACCAGCTTGGCGAGGGTAGGTTTCTGGGCGGCACCGCGTTTCTAAGCAATGACCAGGATTTTGTGGCTCCGGTATCCGTAAAGGCAACCAAACCCGCACGGGTCATCCGCTGGGACCTGACTAAACTGAATATGGAACTTGAGAAAAAACCCGATCTGGAGATTTCAATCGAAGCAAGCCTTGGCCTTGAGATTTCGCGCTTTCTGCAGACGGCACGATTGCAAATTCCGTGAAGGTACGCGGGGATCAGCTCACTGGGTGATTTCTGAATAGTATCCCAGCTAAGCGTGCGATTGGTAGCGGGCGCCAAGCTCGGCGACGCATTATCTTCAAAATCCTTTTTCTTGTCGCAATGACTTGCTAAGTGGGTTTTGAACTTTATGACAAGCCGATATGCAATGATCTATTCTTTCAAGAATTTTACCCAGTTTTCAGGCGCGTTTTTGCTTGGGCTGACGACGATGATCAGCGATGTTGCGTCCAAACCTTTGCTTACGAATTCTCAGTCGACTTATGCTTCGGCCTGCATCGAGCAGAGTGATACGCCCGAAAGGTTGATCGAGATCTGTCAGCTCGGTCTTGAGGAAGCTGGGTCGTCTGATGCGCAGCGTATCGAGATGCTGGATCGGATGGCCTGGGCCTATGTGGATGTCGATGACCTTGAACGCGCTCACGATGTCTTTGATCAGATTCTGACAATCGATCCCAATGCAGAACCGGGCCTGCAAGGGCAGGGCTGGGTTTTGTATCTGTTGGATGATTACCCCGCGGCGGTTGAGCTCTTTCGGCAGGCCGTATTGCGAAAGCCCAATGCTCAAAACATGGCGGGGCTTGCTTCCAGTCAACATTGGGCCGGACAGATTGAGATTGATGAGTTCGAAAACTATATGCGCGCCTCACTGGCGCTGGATCCGGAATACCCTTGGGGTATGCGTGAATTGGCATGGGTTCTGGCGTATGACGGTCAATACGACAAGTCGCATGAACTGTTCACGTCGGCACTGGAAATCAATGATGCCGATGCAAATGCAGAATATGGGCTGGCCTATGTCCTTTCCGAGAGCCAACAGTGGGATGATGCGCTTGATCACGTGAATCGAGCGCTGGAATTGGATGAGGAGTTTATTTCTGCCCGGTCCCGGCGATCACTCATATTGTTGATGCTGGATCGCCCGAAACAGGCGCTTAAGGATGCGGATGCTGTAATCGAAGCCCGACCTGACGATTCAGATGGTTATGTGCGACGTGCGCGGGCTCTTTCGGCTCTGGGTCGCCGTTCCGAGGCGCATAGGGTGTTGGACGAGGCAAAGTCCCGAGCCGGTGAAAGTGGATATCTGGTGTATTGGCAGGCAAGCCTGCTTGCGGATGACGCAGAGTTTAATGCAGCGCTGGCGCTTATTCGTCGCGGTGTTGAAATGGATGGAGCCGACCACTTCGACCATCGCTTGCATGCTGAAATTGCGCTAGAACTCGATAAAATTCCCGAAGCGCGAGACGCAATTGATCGCTCTTTGGCGCTGGGTCCCAGCGATTCCTTCGGACAGTTCATCAATGCGATGATTCTGATCGAAGAAGAGAATTTTGTACAAGCCGAGGAAATTTTCGACGGCGCGATCGATGCGGGACTATCCGAAGAGTATCTGGAAGATTTCATGTCGGCACTGATTTCGCATGGCCGCTTCATGCAGGCGATCAAGATGCGGGTACGTTATAGCTGATCACATCGGTTGACGGTTGGCCGACTACCAACCGTACTATGGCGTTCTAGTGCCTCGGTTCGAGACTCAGCTTTTCCTTGCGAAAATCCATTCTGTCGCACAGGCTGGATCATAATTTGAACCAGCATTTCCCAAAGGTGGTGTCAGCACAGGCATGATTGCGCATCTGGAGCACATTTTTTTAAACGTCTTCAACATCATCCTGCCGGTTCTGATTTGTGTCGGGGTTGGATACACGCTGGCGCTGATCAAAGCCCCTTTCGACACCAAGGTCGTGAATGATCTGATATCCCGCGTCGGTTTTCCGACACTTGTCATCTCGCATATTTCAACGGCCCAGATCGATGGAGGCACGTTTATAACAGTGGTTGGTGCCGCCGCAGTAGCAGTCGCGGGTTTCGCGGTGCTGAGCCTCATTGCCTTACGGCTGCTGGGGTATTCCATTGCTGCATTTCTGGGGCCACTGATGCACGGCAATGTCGGTAGCATCGGGTTGCCCGTCACTTTGTTGGCGTTTGGCGATGCCGGGATGGCGTATGCGATGGGATTCGTCGTAGTGATCCTGCTCAGCATGTTCACGGTAGGTATCTGGATTCCGTCGGGAACCATTTCGGTCAGAGCTGTGCTGACATCTCCGGTCATCTATGCTGCACTTATCGCTTTGGGGCTGGTCCTGACCGGCACACATTTACCCAAGCCGATAGAATCGAGCTTTGACATTTTGGGTGGACTCGCGATTCCGATGTTGTTGCTGACAATGGGGCATACGCTTGCATCGTTTCAGGTCAGAGATGTGAAGCAGGCAGGACTGCTGACAGTTCTGCATTTATGTATCGCAGGATCCGTGGCGGTGGCTGTAGTGTGGGCGTTTGGATTTACCGGCACCGAACGTGGCGTGGTGATCCTGTGTTGTCTTATGCCTTCCTCGGTCGCGAACTACCTGTTCGCGGATCAGTACCTGCCCGACAAAGCACCGGATGTAGCGGGCTACATTCTGGTATCGACTCTGGCGACGTTAATCGTTCTGCCCTTGGCGCTGACCTATTGGGTCTGAATATTAGCCAACCGGTTTCCAGGGTTCTCGACCAACCATCTGATCTGCCTCGGCGGTGATCCGGTTCATGTGGTCTTCAAGGCTCTGGCGCAGCTCTTCAATCTGTTCTTCGGTAGCTTTGCGCGGCACGGCATCGGTCCACTCACGACACAGAAACACCCCTTCATTTCGCCAGGGGCGGGGCATCAACAGTCGGTCCCAGGTACCTGCTTCGCGCCCATGGCGGGCAGAGTAGGTGATACCAAAAACGCGTTTGCCCGATGTGCGCGCCCAGATGAGCGGAACGGTCGACGATATGCGCTCGGGGCCCCTTGGACCATCTGCGGCAATCCCGATCGAGATGCCTTGCTTCATCTTGCCAAGCACTTCTCGCGACAAAGCCACGTGCCGTTTGTGACTGGACATTGCGATCGTGTCCATTCCGAACAATCGCTGAACCCGCCCTACCATGCTGCCAGCGCGTGCAGCCGAAGTGATCGAGCAGATACGCCCTTTGTCCAAAGGAAAGAAATAGGGGGACTGCGCCAAACGCTGATGCCACAAAACGACAATGACCGGTTCACCGCTTTCTGCGAGTTGATCAAGCTCTTCATATCCGATCCGCTGCCAGCGCGTATTGCGGTGCACCAGACGGATGTAGCCTGCGATGCGCCGAGCAACCCAATTCAGAAAGGTTTCACTGTCTGCGATCTTTTTGCGGAAGCTCACGTGAGGTGTCCCTGTTGTTGGCCGAACCTTGTCTTATAGGACTGCGCGTCATGCGCAACTTTTTTGTCTGTTGGGGAACTGCGAAGGAATCTAAAAAAGGCTCTTGAGTCCTCCGCGCTGCTGGCATATCTGGAGCACACCATAGGGGTATAGCTCAGTTGGTAGAGCGACGGTCTCCAAAACCGTAGGTCGCGGGTTCGAACCCTGCTGCCCCTGCCATTTAAAATAAATCACTTACATCGTTTCCGTGTAGACTAAGTTAGACCAGTTGGGAGCTTTTGTGCCCATTTCGTGCTGTTCCAGCTTGCGAATTCCCGATTCTGCCATCTCGGCATCACGGCTGAGATAGTGGGAGTCAAGGATAGCGCCCACGTCTCTCAGGCTGTGGCCAGTGATGGTCGCTATCTCTATTTCCGTGCTTCCCGCGATGGCTAGTCTGGTCACTGCGGTGCCGCGCAGATCATGAAAGGTCAGGCCGGTGATCTTTGCCTTGGCCACTGCTTTGCGCCAGCTGGCGCTGAACCCGTGGCTGGTCCAAGATGTGCCTTTTGAGGTGGTCAGGATTGTCACAGCGGCTTTGTTCTTTGCGGCCTGATCCAAAAGAGCTTTCAGGGGCGCGCCAACAGGAATGACCACGCGCCGGTTGGTTTTGCTCTGACGCAAGCGGATATGCGTTCCGTTATATGCTGTCCATGGCAGGCGCAAAAGGTCGCCCTGTCGTTGCCCGGTCCATACGGCAAGCATGTAAGCCATTTTGATGCGATCCGGGGCAGATTCCAAAAGGGCTTCTTCATCGGATGTGGTCCAGATGCATTCGGCGCGCTGTGATTGGTAAAGTTTTCCGGGGTTTTTGCACGGGTTGGCGTCGGTTAGCCCGCGATTATACGCCCAAGCAAGAATCGATGCAAAAGTCGCGAAAACGTAATCGGCCTGACGTCGAGATTTTGACGCCATCTTATCGCGCCATGCCAGAAACTCAGCGCGTGCGCGCCGATCGGGCAGGGCAGCAATGGGGAAGTCACCAAATTCCAGTTCGATCTTCTTGATGTGGCCGATGTAGTCGCGCTTAGTCCGCTGGCTTAGCCCGGCCCATTTGGGTGTGTCCTGATACTTGTTCAGCAATTCCTGAATCGTATAGGCTGCGCTCTTCGGCTTTTGCGTAACCGCTTCATTGTAAGCGGCCACAAACTCAGGTGAGCCGGGTTTGCCGGGTAATCTGGGTCCACCTTTCCATGCGTAGTAGTACGTTACCGTCTGACCATTCGCCAATTTCTTGGTGTTTCGGTTAATGCCTTTGAGCTTAATTCTCATGGCGCTTGGCCTTCCATTGATCAAAGGGGTCTAAAGGCTTTTCCGCTTCGGCTCCCCGATAGGGCAGGCCATCCGCCCAAGCGTCAAGGTCTGCCCGATCATATAGCACATTCCCCCCGTCGCCTTTGCGGGGCAGGTTCAGATTGCGGAGCTTGCTGGGTGAGACACCCAGATAGTGCGCTGCAGCCTTTGCTTGCATCAGTCTGGGGGGGGAACTGGAAGCTCATTTGCTCACCAGAGATATCGGGCGCAATATTGGCTGAGCCGCCAGTTCTGCTTTGCCCCAGTGCTTATGGAAATATGGCACTCGTCGGCCGCATTTAGTGCACCACTTTTGTGACCAATGGTGATCGCGGATGTGGTGAAACCTAACGTCCTGAGGGCGCATCATCCGTCCCCCTGTGAGAGTGCGCGGGCTCCGGGGGTGTTGAGATACGAGCCGGGGTGTTCATGTGCCTTTCCCCGCTTCGCGTATCGCGTGCTTGAGCTTTGCGGTTGCCATGATGGTTGGTTTAAGTTCGTTTGGTGCATCGTCATACGCACGCGTCCAACGACCGCTCAGGGTGGGTAGCATCGCGCGTGGGATTGCTTCCCAATTCGACGGGTCGGTATTGGTTCTGTCTCCGTCCAGACACTTCAGGGCCATGCCTTCGGGGAGTGGCCCGTTCTGCTTTTCCCAAAGAAACCGGTGTTTGTGCATGAAGCGGGTTGAGTGGCCGGTGTGGGGGTTAACCAAGGGTACTTTCATTTCGATGTACCCGTCTCGGTCTACGCGTTCGGAGTACATTGGCACCTGGTTGGCTGGCACCTGACCTTTCTTGAACTGAGTGGCGGCGCTGTTTGCGTTGTAGGGCATCTTTTTGCCCTTGTTCCAGGACTTGTGGCCCTTCTCAAAACAACCTGTTCGACCGGTCTTGATCCGGTAGCGTTTTTTGAATCCGATGACCTGGTTCAAAGTAATGTCGGTACCCGGGAACGCTGCCAGAAACTGCGCGTGCGATTCCTTGCGGGACAGCTCAGCATTGTCGCGAAGCCACTGGACCTGTTCCGGAGAGAAGACCAGGGACTTGCCCTTGTTTCTGGTCTTGCCTTCTTTGCCGGCTGACCAACCGTTTCGCGAGCACAGGCCTTTAATATGATCTTCGGTGACGTCAGAGCGATTGAACTTCACAGCGAAATCGGCCGCAATCTCTCGGCGTGATCGATGCGCGTTGGCCTTCACCCAATCCAGTTCGGTCTGGCTGTATTTGATCCGCTTGCCTCTCATTCGGCGCTCTTCCCGATCTGGGGCAGGTGGTCGACAATCTTCTCTCCGTGCTCGGCGTAGAGTTTCGCGGCTTTCAGCTGCAGCTCAGCGTTGCCGGTGATCTTGTCTGCGACGTCAACCATGGCGCCAGCGCGTTTTACTTCCTGCTCTATCTGTTCGGCAGACAAGTCCTCATCCGATAGGCGTTCGAGTTGCGCGAACAGGTGATTGTTCAGATCTCCGAGTTTGTTTCTCACGATTGCTCTCCTGTTTTGTTGAGTTTCTTGCGCCAATCGAACAAGCTGAGTGCACCTTTAACGGGGATGAAGGGGACGGGCTGCACGTTTTGCAGAACAAGTCCGTAGGGGCCGAAGAACCAAGGGCTGTCGCTGGCCTCGATGCAGTCCACGATTTCAGCAGTGGCGACGATGCCGCCGCGCTGCAAATCGCATAGCCGTGGTGTCAGATCGGCTAGTGTGGGAGGCGGGTTTTTTGCTTCTCGGGTGGTGACCGCCTTCGAACGATGCCAAGCCAACACATCTTCAACACAGAAGTTGTAAGAGATTTCCTCGGGTGGCAGTGGCGCTGTCGAGGCATGCAGGCAGATCGGCCCGCGATAGTTGAAGCGACGCGGCCTGTTCTCAATGCGCTTCCCCGCGTTGATGATCGCCCAAACCCATGGTTGGCGGATCGAAAGGGCGCGGTCGGGCAGGGTGGATAGGTCGGTCATGCCTGCGTGGCCTCGGAGCTAGTCGCGCGCCACTGCGCTTCGCTATCACCTAGCCGGTAGTCGAGCTCTGCCTCCGTCTCTGGGGACAGGTGCATGTCCTTCACCAGTTCCAGATATAGCCAATTCCACCAGTGGCGGATCTTGGCGTCCGGATGCTTGTATCCAACGATCTCGGCTGCGTGCATCAGGTGAAGTTGGAAGTGGTGGGGAAGCTCATCGAGACTCTGCAGATAGCGTTCCACTACGGAGTTCATTTTTTCGGTCCAGTCGTGGTCCAGACCGAGAGGCCATTCGTAGCTTGGCCCGGTGAAGGAGCCGCCGCGCGGATCATATGGGTTTTCAAAGACGTTATGATCTAGCGCGCCCAACAGGACACAGCGACGAAACCAGCGGATCAGGAACTTGCATGGGTGGTACTTTGCAACGCCATCAGGGCCGCGCACGGCAGTCAGCAGTACTGTCTGCTGCATGCAGGTGAGGCTGTGGGTCCATTCTTGGGTAACAATAGGCATGCTAAATCCTTTTTCAGAACCGGCGAGGCATAAGCAGCCAGAAGGCTTTGGGGTCTTCGCCTTTGACAAATGCCGGGTTGCTGTCGAGGTCGAATTCAATGGAGGCCTCGGGCGTCACTTTCATCTGATCAGCGAGATAGCGAAGGGCAAAAGCGATGGTCGCTTCGCCTTCGCCTTGAATCGGAACGGATGCGCCTTCGCCATCAATCTGCCGGGTAGCCATGCGTCCGGCTTTTGCGTCGAGTTGCACGGTAGTCCAGCGGTCGGTTTGGTTCAGGGCTTTTGCAATTCGTGACAGCCGGATGACGGAAGACTTCGTAAGTGCGAGGCGGGTTGTCGGTTCGCCGCTGGGAATTACCCGCTGATATTCTGGGTAGGTTCCGCCGATGTTTTTGGCGTAAAGCTCTATTCCATCCCATTTGATGGCTGTAAATTTTCCAGTTCTGGTGACGGAAACGCTCTGGTTGCCCTTTGGATTGGTGAAGGCCAGCAGAGCTAGAGCGCGTCTGGCTTTATCAGATTCAGTCTTCCCCAGTTTTCTGATCCGTGATTCCATATCTTTGAGCAGATATGGAGGTAGCA
>NZ_JBQFQS010000032.1:0-10392 GCF_056537005.1 Ruegeria sp. CH6
GAACGCCGCCTGAAGGCAATGCAGCAGTGGTAATCCCATGCGCCCGGACAAAAGCGTCTCCTTGCGCCGAAACCGCTATCGTCCCGGTGTTCTTTAAACTCGTATCGATCTGATCAAAAGACATCCCGACGGCTGCAACGGTTGCAACGTTTTGGCCCGCTGCTGAAACCTGCAGGGTGCCGGAGTTTAATACGTTCCCGCTATCGCGAACGTTTGCGCCCTGAATGCCAGCTGCAAAGGCTGTAGAACCCTGGTCCGCGACAGCGTTGACAGAAACACTACCGCTGTTGGTCAGTTTGCCTCCAACGTGAGAAAATCGCATCCCCAAAGCGGAGGCGTTCAAACCTGAGGCCGAGGCCGCAATCGCGCCCGAGTTCTCGAACACTCCGAAACCACCCATTGGATCTTCGTTGATGTTGTCGACATAAATCCCGGTGGCAACAGCGCGCTGGAAGGGAATGGAAGGGTTCGAAGCGGTTACCGCAGCGCTCGCGACGATACTGCCGGAATTTGAAAATCTGCCGTCGATGAAACCGAGGGCGATACCGCTGGCGCGCGCAGTGGTATCTCCTGACGCTCTCGCTGAGATGTCCCCCGAATTGCCAGCCGAACCCTGAACATCGTCCAAGGCAATCCCTTCTGCACCAGCAAAATCAGCCTGCGCAAATACCGAGATGACGCCTGAGTTGGTGAATGTGCCGCCAATATCAGTCGTGTTGATCCCGTCTACATACGCCGAGCTTGTACCAACGGCCTGAACCGTTACTGCGCCACTGTTATCAAAGGAACCGTCGACATTTCCTCTCACTTCGATCCCTTCTACAAACGCAAAGGATCCTCCGCCAGCGGATGCCGTTATGGTCCCACTGTTGGTCAGCGAACCGTCCACGGCAGCTGTCAGGATACCAGTAGAGTTGGCCGAGTCGGTGTCGATCGCTTGGACCGTGATTTGGCCACTGTTTTCCAACGTACCCACCAAACGGCCCAGAGTCCTGATTCCATCAACGCTTGCGCCAGACCCTTGCCCTTCGGCGACAGCTGTGATCGTACCGGTGTTTGTCAAAGTTCCATTTGCTGCAATGGATCCCGTGCGAATTCCTTGGGCCGAGCCGCTGGATCCCTGACTGGCAACTGTGATGCTGCCGCTGTTGAACAGTGTCCCCAACACCGTCGAGGATCGAATGCCGATAGCCTCTACGCTCGACCCGTTGTCCACCTGGATGGTGATAGAGCCCGAGTTGCTCAGCGCGCCGCCTATTTCGCCAACATCAATACCGTACGCGGACGCATGGCTGACAGCATCTGCACGAACGCTGATATTGCCCGAGTTTTGAAGTGTTCCGTTCAGCCTTCCGATATCGATGCCTGTAGCCAACGCTGACGACGAGGTGGCAAGGGCATCCAATTTGATCGTGTTGGTGTTGATCAGGGAACCGTCGACATTTCCGCTCTCTATCCCGATCGCAGTTGCGCTGCTTCCTCGGCCTAATGCTGTGATGGCTCCGTTGTTGGTCAGAGCACCCTGCACGAGACTTGTCGATATCCCGGTTGCTACGCCATTGCGCGTACCGTTCGCCGCGATCACCAATGGACCATCATTGGTCAGCTGGTTATTCACCTCATCAACTTGAAACCCATATGCTGTGGCCGACCCGTTGCTGGCCCTTGCATCAGCAAAAATCCCAGCGCTGTTGAGCAGAGTGCCCGAGATGTCGCGTGCCTGAATCCCCCGGGCAGTGGCCGAAGTGACCCCCGCAGCGACGACATTGACGGCCGCGTTGTTCGAAACACTGCCGGCGACATTGCCGAAATCAAACCCGCCGGCATTTGCGGTTGAGGTCGTCGCCACCGCCTGGATATTGACAGCGCCCGAATTGTTGAAATTCCCGCTGTCGCCCACGCCCCCGATATCGAACCCATCTGCCGTAGCACTTCCGCCGAAAGCCAAACCGGAAATCATCCCAGAGTTGGTCAGTGTTCCGCTCAGGCCGGAGACTTTGATGACATCATAGTCTGCTCTTCCGGTGTTACCTGCTGTCATCTCGACAGTAAGTGCGCCGCTGTTTTGCAGACGGCCGGAGAGGTTGTTTACCACAATTGCGCCCCCGGTTGCCTGGTTTGTACCAGCTGCCAACACATTGATGGCCCCGGTACTGTTAAACTCACCTGGCAGACGATCAATTTCAACACCGGCTGCTCGGACAATATTAGCGCCGGATGCAGATGCATTAATGGGGCCAGAGCTATCGACTGTCCCGTTGATTGTCACAAAGGACATGCCAAATCCGAACGCCGACCCAACAGAGCTTGAGACATCAACAACAATGCTGCCACTGTTACTTGCAGTTCCGTTCACAACGTCGGCCGTTAGTCCGATACCAATAGCTCTGCTTTCGTTGCTGCCCTGCAGGATAATTGTCCCGCTGTTTGACAGTGTGCCATCGAGTTGATTGACGAGAATACCCGTAGAGGTACCGGAGGTCAGCGCAGAATTTGCGATATTAATAACACCAGTGTTCTGTACCGAACCTGTCGTGTTCCCAGAGACATCTATTCCAAAGATCACTGCTGAGTCGCCGGATGCAGCACCCATCGTGACAGAGCCCGAGTTCAGGACAGTGCCTGACAAATCACCATTGATGTCGATCGCTGCGCGGGTCCTGGCGTTCGCCTCTGGGGCTGTCAGTTGCCCGGCGTTCGTCACTGTGCTGGAATAATCCGCCACGTTGACCTGAACCAAGGCAGGCCCCGGCAAGCGATTGATGCTGATCGACCCGGTACTCGTGATGGTATGATCTTCATCCACACTACTGATCAGCGGCGTCGTTCGCGCCCCATTGACGACCTCTCCCAAAGAGGCCCCCGCTGAAACCGCCAAAACAGAGGCTGAGCAGAGGAATAGCGAGGGCGCGATGCTCGCCACTTTCCCCTTCCACTTGGTTAGACGTCCACCATGCGCAAAAGCGCGTACCCGTTGCTCGACCTGCATGTATTCTGCCCCATCTGGCTAAAGCTTTTTGATGCGCGAGAGAAGGATTGTTTCCCCAGCGTCATCCCCTCAATGCGTATTTGCTTGCACACTCAACATCGGGCTTGAAGGGTCAAAAAGGGCGAGAATGAGGCTGTTTTGATGGATTAAAACCTTGGTTTATGCGGCTTACACCATAGTTTATCGCAGGTTGAAACTTCGCTGGTTTGAAACCATGAAGAGCGGTTTTACGAAGGTGTCCGCCCTCAAGATTCTATCAATGACAATGAACGCATTCATTGCGCAGCTAGCGATCAAAACGAGAGCATGACAGTTCGCCGTTTCATTCGAAATCCCGTTTGATCGGGTCATCAGTATTTTGATGCAACCCTCAAGCTTTGGGCCAAGATGGAAGAACCCAATGCTATGGCTGATGGATCAATCTTGCCGGAATCGTACTCGCTATAGATTGAGAGTAGCTCCAACATAGGCGGCTGAAGCCTGAGCAGCAGGCCGATTTAAGCCCGACGCGTTTCATCAGCGCGTCACCGTGAGTTAGATCAAGGAGTCTTCTGGATCGATGCACCGGAAGATAGAGGCTACGAATCCCTGTATAAGTCAGCGCATTCCAGCTTCTCGGTAACGGAGTCGGGAGCTAAGTGTTAGCCAGAAAGTCAGATAATCGCGTCTTGAGAAGTGGTCGTTTTACTTCGACCCATCGCCGGTTAGATCTTCCAGAAGGGCACTGAAAAGCTGTGCCTTGTTAGAGAAACCTGACTTCCTATAGATTGAGTTTGTTTGCGCTTTGACTGTTCCCTCTTTCGCATCTCTTGCTGCAGCAATTTCAGCAGTGGAACACCCTTTCAGAAGAAGCCGCGCTACATCCCTCTCGGCTTTGGTAAACGACCACTTTTCAAAGTAGCTTACTAAAAGCTCTTCAAATGCTTCTGAGGCGCGTGTGGCTTTTCCTTCGAGTTTGGTCACATGGGTTCCCATGCGCAGCAACTCAACTCCAAGAACCACAATCGAACCCAATAAGCACAGCATCACGATGATTGCCCAGATATGGTAGTCATCCCAGTTATGCACCCACTCCAATCCCATCGCCTCGCTGAACTCTTCCAGAAGCATTATGAGTGCTGCGGCAAGTGATGCAAAAAATGATAGCGCCAGACGTTCTTTGGAGGCCGACATAGTAGGATCTTTCAAGTTGCCGACAATCTGAGCGCCGGATTTTTGCTTTTGTTGTAGTATGTTAGGGCCTGTCAATTGACCAGCCGAGCCATATCGGAGGAGTCGTTTCAGTGAATCCAGGTCTAGGAGAGAATTTTTGTGAGCAGCGATTTAGCATTGAGGCTGTTTACTTCTGGTTGGCCTATCCGCCTGCTTGGTTTCAGTCGTTTGTGCCTTTCGTCGTTCAGTTATTTCTTTAACTTTGGACACCATCTTGCGACTTATTGAAAACGCCTCGCCACCTGGGGTCACTACGTATGGGTTTCCGTTTCTGTAAACGATCTCACCCATTTCCTTCTTCGATAGCCATCTCGACCGGTGGACCAACAAACCGTCTTCAGGGTCCAAGTTCTCCACAGCGCTCTTAAGTGTCATTCTTATCAACTGTGTCCCATTTTCCGTTGTAACCGACACGTATTGGTTCTGAGCCTCCAGCATTAGCAACGGTCCTCGATTTGTTACGTCGAGCTTTAATTGAATTGGACAATCAGTTTGCTTTGGAGGGCGACGAAACAGATATTTCAGGGGGTCGTATCCAAACCCGGTTATAGCCTGAGCTCTGAAGTGCAAAAATATAGCGTAGGTAATTACACTCGAGACGAATGCAGACGTAAAATAATAGAGGATTGCGTGCTTAAGTGATGACCCGCCCGCCAGTAAATAGGTTGCAATAAAGGTCTTTAAGAACAAAATTATTAGATAACTGCCCAATGCTGTCCAAAAGACGCATATTGAGTTTCGAATAGACCAGTAGAACAGAGCAGGCCCAGCAAAAAAATAGAATGCGTAGAACGCGATTACCCAAGCCAACACGTACAGAGCATGCTGGAACTGACTGATATTAGGAACTGCATGCCCCCGCTCCACAATCACGAGAGCAAGAAAGACCACAGCGTAGGCTGAAATGAAAACTTTGTCTTTCATCAAGCCACGTAGCCAGACTGTAAGTTCAGCCTTTGTCAGCAACGAACTATACTCCCCAACAAATCAACAGTTCGGACATATCGGCGTACCGCCGCTAGCGGATAACTGAAGGGCGGGGCGGCGACTGTTCAGGGTCATCAGCAAGCAGATTCTTGTCGGGGTAATAGTACCACCATCTTGAGTGGCTAAGTAGGGATTGAGTGGGCTCGAGGCATAGATTCGCCGTTCAAACTTATGCCATATGCGAGTAGCATAACGCTTGAACGTGTACGACATGTAGACCTCCTCCAATCCCAAATTGTATTCCAGCAAGCTTTACGTTTGCAGAGTTTCAAATAGTCAAACGTTAACTAGCCCGACACAACTGTTTCTATCGTGGCCAATTTTGCGCTTGGGGTGCTGCTCGAAAGAACAAATTTCTCAAGGCCTGCACGCCGCGGAACCTATAGCTTAGTTGGTTTCATCTAAACTGGCTGGAGAGTCGAAAAACTCGCTTTGGTGCGAATAACTGGTGTTTTGGTGCGAACAACGTTCAACGACGGCTTCCGCGTTGGCACCCTTTCTCACTTGGATTGAGCCGTTTTGTCTGCTGCGAAATCGATCGACGCTGACGGGTGCTCGAACCGACACTTATAGTGGGTGCGCACTTCAATATCGCCGAGACGGTTTGCCGTGTCGCGGCGGTGTAGGCGGCCTGCCAACACCGAGAATTGGTTGCAAATATAGCTTGTGCAAGGCCCGTTTCTTGGCTGTCTCTGCCATTTGTCGCCAATCGATATCGCAGTACCCGGTCCTCGTCGGACTCGAAGAAAACAAACCAACAACTTTCGATCACGCAACGGTACTGCCAGTGCAACATTGAAGTTGTTTCAGATCAAAACACAACTTGACTGCAATGGACGGCATCTAGAACAAAGCCTGCGAAACCATACAAGTCGCGACACGACTAACCTTCAGGTTTGTAGATTCAGCGACTTTTAAACCTGATCTGGTGACTAACAACAGAATCACGATTTGATATAAGTCTAAAGGTTGTATCGATGTATTTACACTGAATTGAAACTACTATCGTGAGTTTCATTCAAAAAAATCGCGGGGTTTACAGTCGTTGTATTCTCATCGGCCCTGTCGGTGTTGCTAAACTAAACCTGTTGTGCTGCGAGTACTATTATTGTGGAATATTAGTATCAAATTTATCAGGGCTTGTTCTGATTGTAATAATTAAACTCATATGAGGGAGCTTTCATGACACAGATGAAGAGGAGCTCATTGAGAATCCAAGATGGAACTAAGCTCAGCTATTTAGAAGGCGGATCCGGTTTTCCACTCATAATGGTGCACGGCTGGTCGCAATCCGCTCAAATGTTCTCCGCCCAGTTCGAGGCCTTCTGTAAAATTCGTAAAGTTATCGCACTAGATTGGCGTGGGCACGGTGAATCACAAAAGACCGAATATGGTTACCGGATATGTCGATTTGCTAAAGATCTATATGATTTTGTCAAAGAATATGGGCTTACTGAGTTTGATATTTTAGGTCACTCTTTGGGAACATCTGCTCTTTGGTCTTATATGTTGATGTTTGGCCATGATCGCCCACCTCGGAAACTTATCTTTGTTGATGAACCCGCTTCACTTCTTGCCAGGCCAAACTGGAGTGCCCAGACGCGCCTAGATGCTGGATCCATAATCAATTCGCTTGAAGCGCTTGCGCGGTTTACTGATAGTGTCATCCATGCGGATTCCGTCGCCAAGCATGCGGATATTCTGCGCCCCATGTTCACGGCAGAATTTCCAGAAGATAAACTCCTTTCGGTAGCTGCTGAAAATCTTAAACTTCCGCGGATGTGTGCTGCTGGCCTCCTCGAGGACAACTGTCTCCATGACTGGCGCAGCGTAGTCGGGCAGATACAAAATCCGGTCCTTGTTGTTGCCGCGGAGGGTAGTCCCCATCCACTGGAATCTCAACAATGGATAGCCTCACAAATCTCGGGTGCTAAATTGGTCGTCATCCCGAAAGATGAGGGTGGAAGCCACTTCATGTTTGTGGAAAACCCGCATCGATTTAATGGTTCTGTCTTGGAGTTTCTCGAAACCTCCTAACCCACCTTCGGGCAGCGCCTTGGGTGCTAAGTTTTAGAGAGTGGCAAGGCGAATTTCAAAGCCCATGAAGCGCACGAGGCAGTGAAGTCTCAAGATCTGATAAACTAAAGTGTATGCGGCCTAAACCTAGTGTTTAAAAGGGCTAATTGGCCACATTCTCGCCGTCAATACCCCTTCCAACGGATAGTCGAGCGTGCAAGCAAATGCGCATTGAGTAGGTGACGCTGGGTAATCAAACCCTCGCGTGCGCATCAAAAAGCTTTAGCCAGATGGGGCAGAATACATGCAGGTCGAGCAACGGGTACGCGCTTTTGCGCACGGGGGACGTCTAACCAAGTGGAAGGGGAAAGTGGCGAGCATCGCGCCCTCGCTATTCCTCTGCTCAGCCTCTGTTTTGGCGGTTTCAGCGGGGGCCTCATTGGGAGAGGTCGTCAATGGGGCGCGAACGACGCCGCTGATCAGTAGTGTGGATGAAGATCACACCATCACGAGTACCGGGTCAATTGAAGTAAACCCACTGCGCGCGTCCTCCTTAGTCTTCATCAATGTGCCCGACTATAGCAGCACTCTGATAAATGCTGGACGCATATCGGCACAAGGCGGAACAAGCCTTGCCAGGAGCGGACTCGCTACATTCGGCGACCTATCCGGCACCATTCTGAACTCTGGTACAATTTCCCTTGGCGAAACGGTAAACGATAATGCTCTCCTGATCGGTATTGACCTTAACAACACGTTGAGCGGGTCTGTTGAAAACACCGGAGTCATCAGCATTCAGAATGCCGCCGTCCAGGGCGGCACAGCAAACGGGATTCTGGCGGACCAAGTCGATGGTACACTGTCAAACAGCGGGACAATCAACGTACGGAGCAGCAACGACAGCAGAGCCAATGCAATTGGACTAGAGACCGGCATTTTGACTGGGACAGCAAGTAACAACGGCAGCATTTCCGTTAATACCTCAAGCCGTCTTGGGTCGGCTGTTGCGTTTGGCATGTCCTTTGCACCAATCACGGGGACGGTCGAAAACTCCGGCCCCCTCAACGTATCTGCAAACGGAACAATTGGTGCCCGCGCAGTTGGTGTTGCCAGTCACGATCTGATAGGTGGGTTTAACAGTACCGGGGCCATCAATGTGTCGGGAATTGGTGGAAACGGCGTAATTGGGCGAGCAATCGAAGTAAACAATCTCTTTGGGCGTCTGCAAAACAGTGGCGCGCTTACTGTCGATGTGACGGCAGGCAGCACCGGTAGAGCGGCCTATGACGCAGCCAGAGTATTCGGCCTTGGTGGGACATTGACCAACTCTGGGATGGTTTCCGGGCGGGGTATCGGCGGAAACGTTGACGCAGGTGGGTTCGATATCAGGGGTGTGAGCAACGGCGCGAGTTTCGACAATTCGGGCGCTGTCAACATTCAGGCGCTTGCTACATCTACAACTGCTAATGCCGATGGGTTCGATTTCGGCAATGTTGCCGGCAGTGTTTCGAATTCAGCGCCAGTTATCGTCACCGCAAGTGGTGTCACCCAGGTACAGGCCAGAGGGATAGCGGCCGGCAACGTCTCAGGTCTTATAACTAACAGCGGGTCGATTTTTGCTGATGCGCAGTCAAGTAATGGCGCAGGCTTTGCGCGTGGCATCGAAGTCAGCGATGTTAGCGGCAAACTCACCAATGCCGGAGACATCGTGGCAAGCGGCGCTGGGTTGGACAATGGCGGCGCAATAGGAATTTTCACGGGCAACATATTGGGGGAATTGAACAATAGCGGTGATATCACTGCAACAGGACGGGGAAGGCGCGCCAACGCTTATGGTATTAACACGACGGGGAATGTTGACGACACTTTGATCAACACGGGCTCGATTACTCTGGTCGCTACGGCTTCCGGATCGGGTAGTGCGACAGGTATTCATGCCGGTAGATTGAATGGGACGCTTCAGAACTCTGGAAGCATTGCCATTCAACTGAACGCCGCCGGCCAAGCGTCCGCATACGGTATTGATGTTGGCGAAATAGGCGGTGCGCTGAGCAACTCGGGCTCTATCACCATCCAAGCAGGCAATGGATCGAGCGTTGAAGCCATAGGTATCCGGTCCTCGACGGTATCGGGCTCATTGACCAATAATGGCAGCATCACGGTTGCGGCCCAGGGCTCCAACGTCGCTGCCGATGGCATCGGTACAAGGTCTGTCGCCGCTGGCGGGGTATTGTCCAACACCGGTTCGATTTCTGTTTTGGCAAACGCTCAAGGGTCGCAGGCGAACGCCAACGGATTTCTGATTGGTGGTCAGATATCTGGCACGATGACTAACAGCGGCAGCTTGACGGTTCAGGTTACGTCAGACGTTGCCACCGCCAGCGCATATGGCATCTTTACGTCAGATATCGACGGACAGCTAAGCAATAGCGGAACTATTGTGGCGATGGCTCGGGGCGATACAGCCGAGTCCTCAGGAATGCGCGTTCGAAACATCAACGGCAGCTTCAGCAATAGCGGTGCCATTACCGTAACGGCCCAAGGGCAGAACTCGGCAACAGCGCGGGGAATCGAAACCGGTGAAATCGCTGGTGCGTTCGACAATACAGGAACCATCACAGTTGCCGCTAACGGAGGATCCAGCGCGTATGCGGTGGGAATACGTTCCAGCAACTTTCGGGGGATAAGCGGAGCTTTTGCCAATTCAGGCAGCATCTCAGTAACAGCAGCGGCATCTGGTGGGTCGAGTTTGGCCGCAACCGGATTGAGTGCGCGATTTATTGACCAAAGCGGTAGCTATGAAAACTCGGGTACGCTTTCGGTTGCCGCACGCGGTAACAAAATGTCTTACGCCTACGCACATGGTATCCAATTCTCGCGCGTCGGTGGTGATTTATCTAACAGCGGGGACATCGCGGTGTTGGTCGAAAACTCGCAAGGATCGTCCGCCTACGCTGCCGGAATGTTTGTCGGAGGCGTATTAGATACGGCTCGCATTTCAAACTCTGGTTCCGTGCAAGTGTCAGTTGATACTCAGAAAGTGGCAACAGCTGCGGCCATTGGTCTGGGAATGGGTGCTATCGAAGGGGAGGTTACCAACACCGGGACGATAGCGGTTTCGGCGCAAGGAGACGCTTTTGTCCGGGCGCATGGGATTACCACTGCTGCATTGCCTTCAGGCGGCGTTC
>NZ_JBQFQS010000033.1:0-9017 GCF_056537005.1 Ruegeria sp. CH6
GCTTCGACGCCTAATTTGATATCGACCGCACTCAAGGTGTGGCCTGCAAACGGTACGTCTTCGAAGGACGATAGTGTCTCACGTTGTTCGGCTAGTTCGACGGCAGCGCGCGCCCAATCGGGCACATAGCACATTGCCTGACGCGTTTCCTCCTGTCCTGGCAGTAAGATCTTGTCTCTCCGGATGTTGCGCAAATAAATCTGGGACATAACACAGCCTTGGCATTCGGGATCGATTAAATTTCCAGCGCGCAATACTATAGTTTGTACATCACTTTTTGCATAGGTCCGTTCCATCGAGAGGCGAATTTCACCTTTCTGACTAACAGGTTTGCTTGGTGTAGTTTCGGACCAGAGCCCTGGTTGATTGCCAAAATGGTAGACGTTTCCCGGCAGCAAGACTGTTGCATCATTGCTATGCGCAGCCCGGATGACCTCATTAGTGATCCGGGGAATTATAGTTTGCCAGTCATGATAATTTGGTGGATTTAACCCATTGACAATGACAGCGCAGTTTTTAGCTGCCTTGATCATGTCGTCGTTTTCACGGTCGTACCGTCGAACCGACCAGCCAGCGGTTTCAAACGCCTGAGCGCTATGTCGTCCTATTTTTCCTGACGCTCCAAGGATAAGTACGTTTTTGCTCATAGATACTCTCCAAGTTTTTGCGATAGGACTATTGGCGCGGAACAGCTTGAAACCGAAAGGTGTCCAATACTGTCATCTCTCAGTTAATGCTTCAGTAGTTTTGAACAGAGGCTTAAGCAAATATTGTAGAACAGTTTTTTCTCCTGCACCTAATTCAATTTCTGCCTGCATACCAGGTTTGATCGCCACAGATCCAGACGGGCCTGACAACGTGGTTTTATCCAGTTCAATTATTAGCTGATAGAAAGGAACAGCTTCTGGATCTGCCTCGTCAACTATGGTGTCAGCTCCAACGTGGCTCACGGTTCCCGTGAGTGTCCCAAATATGGAATAATCAAAAGCCGTCAGCTTCACCGTAGCTTCCATTCCTGAGTGGACAAAACCAATGTCGCGCGGATCAATCTGTCCCTCAACTCTCAATGGTTCTTCCAACGGCAGAATCTCCAAAAGAGTTTCACCGGGGGCCACCACACCTCCAATAGTCGTTGCAGCAACTTTGTTGACTATCCCCCTAACTGGCGATCTCACATCCGTCCTAATCAGTTGATCTTTTCGTGAATTCAATTGAGCTTCAATCTTTCCTAATTCCCCCAAAGTCTGAGCGAATTCCCGTGCGACTTCAGTTTTGAATTCTGTCGATAATCCATCAAGTCTGCTTTTTACATCAACCAGAGCCTGTCGGGCCCGAACAACTTCAAGCTCTGGTACTGCCCCTTTCGCCACCATTGGCACAAGCATGTCTACCTCGCGCGATTTCAATTCGAGAGCTTTTTGCAGATTTTCAATAGTTAAACTAAACTCTGCTTTTCGCGCTTCATATAGCGCTCGTTCTGATGCTGCATACTCAGGAGACAGATTTTGGAGTTCTAATGTTGGTGAGAAGGCGAAAGCCAAACCAGCTTTCTCGGCTTCCAAGCGCTGCAATTTCAACAATAACGCCAAACGTTGATCTGAAAGTTCCCTATACGAGCTTTCAGATTTGGTTCGATCCATTCGAACTACAAGTTGCCCGTCTTCGACGGTGTCCCCTTCGGCAACGAATATCTCCCTGACAATTCCTCCTTCGAGATTTTGGACAGCTTGGCTTTGCATCGCTGGCACAACGCGCCCAACACCGCGCACTATTTCTTTCAGGTCGGCGAAGTTTGCCCATGCAATAAATGTAAATACCATTGCAGAAAGCAGCCAGATTGTTGGGCGCCCCTTGGAATTTATGGTTTTAGAAAGGGATTCGGAAAGTGTTAGGCTATTGACCATCAGAGTTCGCTTCTGATTTCGCTGTTTTTTGGTTTCTTGTTCCTGATCCGAGAGATAAAATCATCTTTGGGACCTATTGCTTGCACCTGTCCGTTATTTAGAACCACAATGTCTGTTGCCGCTGCGAGCAACTCCATTCTGTGGGTGGAAAAGACACAAGTTCGAGAACCAATCCATTCGTCAATTCTTCTAGTGACTTCCACCGCGAGTTTTTGATCGAGTGCGGACGTCGGTTCATCCAACAAAACAACGCTAGGATCCTGCAGAAAGAGTCTGGACAAGCCAACACTTTGGCGCTGTCCAACGGATAGCCCATATCCCCCGTCGGAAATCTGAAGGTCCAATCCCCGCGAATTTTTCCTAACAAAGTCGCCCAGGCCTGCGAAATCCAAAGCATCCAATAGTTGCTCGTCGCTATGGTGGCCTGACAGCGAAAGATTTTCTCTGAGGGTTCCACAAAACAATCTGATATCCTGCGGCAGATAACCAATGCACCTCCTAATATCCGAAACTTCTATTTGTCTAATGTCAATATCATCAACCAGGAGCTCCCCGCTGGATACATAGTATAACCCGGAAAGGACACGTAAGAGCGTCGATTTACCAGAACCGCTGGAGCCGAGCAACGCAACTCTAGTACCTTCTGCAATCTTTAGATTCTCTATTTCAAGTATATTTCTGTCGGTATTTTGATGTTTGAAACTTACATTTTTTAATTCAAATTTACCACGAAGCGTCCGTTTTTTTATCTTAGCCCTGTCCGTTTCCCTATCCTGTGGTGACTTTATGATCTTGTCTAATGCACAAAGTGAAGTGTTCATGTTTTGCCAACGAGACAATATTTGCGACATTTGAGTAATTGGTGCAAGCGTTCGGGTGGTTAGGATACCAACTGCTATGATAGCTCCCATCGTCAATTCGCCATTAAATATTAAGTACACGCCAGAAACAACTGCAAGCACATATGTTGATTGTTGCACTGCTATTGCCCAGAACATTAGGAAGCTACTCAGGCCCCTCTGCTCCGTTGTCTTGAGGGAATTCAATGCGATGATCTCTTCCCATTGACGTTGAAAGAACGATTCAAACCTAGAAGCCTTAACCGATTCCAATCCGTAAGATACTTCCGTTAACAGCCTGTTCGCTGAAGACATTCCCCCCATAGTCTCTTCTGAGAGTCTTTGCATGCGTTTCTGAAGCAACAGGCTGGGTAGCACAGTCAAAATGCATCCAACCAGAATTACCCATGCAACATTTCCTGCAATTCCATATATGAGTACAAGAAACAGAACAGTAAATGGAAGATCAGCGACGACCCCTACAGCCGCCGCGGTGAAGAACTCTCTCACTGCTCCAAACTCTCTTACCATGCTCACTATTCCACCTGGTGAACTCGGTCGGGCGTCAAGTTTCATGCCTAATACACTTGAGAAAAGCTCACTCGATATGTGGAGTTCCGTATCTTTTCCCATCTTGTCAATCTGGTGGGATCTAGCAATGCGTAATGTCATCTCAAATAGGATAGCTATAAACACTCCCAATGCTAATACCCAGAGTGTTGCCTCAGATTGTGCTGGGATTACGCGATCATACACCTGCAACGCAAATAACGAAGTTACAACAGCTAGCAGGTTTGCTGTCAAGGAACCTAATACGATATCAAAAAGCTTGTCTTTGCGGTGTGTTAGCCTGTCCCAAAACCAATGGCCCTTAGCCTCTGATCGAGAATGTCTATTAATTAGCATTCTCGCATTCGGATGTATCGAAAACCACTTTGGTTGAAGGAAGTTCGCAATAGTTTCTTGTGGGACCGGATGGCACACATTGCGATTACTTCTATCTTGTAAAAGTATAGATTGATTTTCTCTTCCTATGGCCACAACATAACCACCGGAATTCAAAAGCAAGCAGCAAGGGAAATGATATTCGATGTCGTCGTGCCAATTGGCTTTGTACTCAAGCCTTGAAGCAGCTCTGTCCAATAATGCTAGATCCAAACACCCATCATCAACGGGCAAACCGGCCTTAATCAAGTCAGCTGAAACTTGATCTGGGCCCGATATGCCAACCAGTACAGAAATGACTTCCGCGAGATCTTCATGGGCGCATCTGGAAGCACAGAATTCCTCTGATCCTTTCACATCAAGCATTATCGACCCCGAAGGCTACAAGTTGTCCGTTTAGTTTCGAGGCCCGTAAACAGTTCAATATTATATCTGTCTTAATATCAACAAGAGAGGTTCTGGTATCAGCCCCCTCACGGAACAGCGCTATTCCGTCAACAAGGGAGATGGAGCCTACTTTTATTTGTTCTTGAAAGAGTTCAATCGTTTTAAGATTTTGCTGTTTTATGATTTCAAGTTGCTTTAGCCTGAGTTGCAAATTGGAATACTCAGCAAGTAATACATCAATGTCCAGTTCCAATTGGTCCCTTACAGTGTCAAGCTTGGTCTCCGCCGACTTGATATCGGCAGCAGCAGCTTTGAGTCGCTCGCGGCGACCCAGTCCGAGCCCACTTGCGGAATCGAGCCTAAGGCCAATAGTCGGTGAACTTAAGTTGGCATTGTTTAGTCTAGTACCAGCAGCGAGAACAAGGCTCGGGTAGCTTTCGAACCTTTGCATCTTTTCTGATAGTTTAGCACGCTCAACTTGGAGAACTGCCAATTTCTCATCTGGTGCCGCTGTAATTGGCTGCAATCTCACACACTGATCAAACACATCGGATACCGTAAGATGAGCCGATACTATCGAATCAGGCGGTAGAAGGCGCCTGAGCTCAGAACCCGCCTGGCGAAACCCGGCTTCGTCTGAAATCTTGTCTCTCCGAAGTTTTTGTTGTGCCAACTCTATCTTAATTGTCTCACCTCGGTCAGCTATTCCGCCAGAAGTACGTGAAGCGATTAACTCAGCAAGTAAACGAAAACGTTCATCTAACTCTTCCAGAATCACAAGGCGATCTTGATGCCTGATCAGCTGCAGGTATGCCCTCAAACCCTCAAAAACCTTTTCATTTCGCTCTCTCCAAGATTCGACCTCCAACCTCGAAGTAACTAGATCAATATCTTTCAGGCGCGCTCTGCGATTACCCCAATCCCATACTTTCTGTTCCAAGGATAGTCCAAGCGCTGTTTCACCCGGCTTGTTAAGCGAGGTGGAAGCGCTCGGCACCAATTGCGGCCACTGCTCATACTTAACTGACTGTCTTCTTGCTCGCGTCGAGACCACATCATATAGCGCAGCAGAATTGGCTATCGCTTCCTGATCCAGTTGCTTTGACAGTGCTTTGAGATTAGATTCGGGTACCAGCGCAACACGATACGCGCCCTGTTCAATGGCATCCAAATCGAGTGCTGCTCGCGTTGATTCTGCTCCAAGATTGTCTGCAGTTATCTTAAGATCTCCCCTATCGGGGAGTGTGCATGCTGAAACCGCCATCAATCCAGCAAAGAGGGCCCGAAGTCGGGATCGATTTGCTCGATTAATCTGGGAATCTGTCGCTCGAAAACCCCCGCTCCCAAGCATCGACCTTTCATGATCTTTTATTGTTAGACTATACATTGGATGCCTGTCTGAGATTAGAATATGCACCGGAACTCTCGACGCCAAAATGTTGGACTAATTCACTCCTTTCCATGATTAAAGCCGGACCACATCACTATTGTAACAAGAGAAGCTCTGACGCATTTTGTCACATCTAAGCAGAACTGAATTCACTTTCCGATAACGATTGCCTTTCTGCCACATCAGACATCTCAATCAAGCCCGCCTGAAGGGCCGGCCACCGAAGCACCGCCGAAATTCAGATGGGCTGATAATTGGGACGGTTTCTCCGATTGGTATAACGAAATCATTCTGGGCTGAATTGTTCTGCCATTTTATATTGTCGCCATTATCCCGATTTGCCCTACCACTATTCCGAACACATCTTTTTAAGGCGCCCGCAATGCTCCGCCCGGGATTAGCAACTCCACTGCGCCAACTGAGATCTGCACGAACGTTCCGCTTATAAAGACCGCCACCAATTTCATCCGGCAACAAGCCCAAAGGCTCAGATAAAACACCCAATTTAGGTAATTCAGCTTCTGTCGCCATATTTTTTAGAACCCCCATCCAATGCTAGTTTTTGCTTCACTCGCGAAACTTCCCATACATTTAATTGGAGTATCGCTTGTGCGGGACACTATATCCTGAAACAAATGTTAAATTTTTCGGATGATGCTTGCGCGGATGATGCAGATTCAACGGACTGAGCATCACCCTTATGGGACGGTTTTGTCGCGAGTTTTTCCCCAGCTGTCGGGCCGAGCGTAGTTTTGGTAGCGCTTGCTCAAAATGACATGGGCAGACCGTGACCGTCTCATTCAAAGATGTGCACTTTCCGAAAGACATGATCTTGTACGCTGTTTTCTTCTGTCTCCGGTACGGCGTTTCATATCGGGATCTGGAAGAAATCATGTCGGAACTTGGCGTCGAGCTCGATCACGCGACCTTAAACCGCTGGGTAAGCCAATACGCCGGTCTTAACGCTGATGCGTCACGGCACAAAATGGACCTGTCGCGTTTTCGTTCCGCTCCAAATGCTCGTTTAAGCCACTTTCCGTTCGAAGGCGACCGGGTTTTTCCAGCCCAATGCTGAGTGTCGCGGTCGCGGATTGTAGAAACCGTTGATGTATTGGAAGATGGCCAACTCGGCGTCTCTGCGCGTGTGCCACGACCTCCGCCAGATCAGTTCGGCCTTGATCTTCTTGAAGAATGTCTCGACGGCTGAGTTATCATAGCAATTGCCTTTGCCCGACATGGACACCCGGAAGCCGTGCTGACGCAGCAGTTTCTAATAATCGTGAGAGCAGTATTGGCTACCGCGATCCGTATGGTGGATGCAGTCTTTCGGCGGTTGTCGCAGTCCGGTCGCCATCTTCAAGGCCCGGATCGCCAGGTCACGCTTCATGCGATTGCTGACAGCCCAGCCGATTACGCGCCTTGAATGCAGGTCCAAGATCACGGCAAGATACAGCCAGCCCTCGCGGGTCCACATTTAGCTGATGTCACCTGCCCATTTCTGATTGGGCGCATCCGCGTGGAAGTCGCGGTTCAGCAGATTGGGCGCAATGTTGAAGGCGTGGTTGCTCTCGGTCGTCACCTTGTATTTCCTGGATCGTTCGACGCGTATGCCATTCTCGCGCATCAGTCGACCAACGCGGCGATGGCCAATGTTCAGGCCAAGCTCTTTCAGCTCTTCAGTCATGCGGGGCCTGCCGTAGCTGCCTAGGCTGAGCCGGGATTGTTCCTTGATGTGGGCGAGCAGCATCATGTTAGTTCGCTGCCTTTGGCTGGCAGGTCGGCTACGATACGCGCGTAGTCCGCGTTCACTGACATCCAGCACATCACACATCCGTTTGGCGCTGAAGGTATCGGTGTTCTCTTCGATGAACCCGAACCTCATGGCTTTTGGCCCGCAAAGAACTGCGTTGCCTTTTTGGGATATCCCTCTCCTCCTTCAGGATGCGGTTCTCCCGTCGCAGCCGTTCGTTCTCGCGGCCAAGATCGAGGTCCTTGTCAGATACAACCTCAGTGTCGCGATGCGCTGTCACCCACTTGTTCAGCGTGGATAAGCCAACGCCCAAATCCAATGCCACCTGTTTTCGTGTCAGCCCGCTGGTCAGCGCAATCCGCACAGCATCAGCGCGGAACTCGTCAGTCCGTTTCAGTCCCACAGTTCATCTCCTATGATGATTGTCCAGCAGGACGTGGTTTTTCTTTGATTTTGAACTGCGCAAAATCTACGAATACCCATCCGTTTTTGAGTGTGTCGTAGATGATCGACAGCAGCTTTCGCGCCGTTGCTATGATGGCTTTTCCCGCACCACGACGGGCCTTGACACGTTGATAGAAGGCGTTGAGGTAGCCGGAGTATTTGATGGCAAACAATGTGCATTGCACCAGCGTGGTACGAACGAGCTTGTCGCCCCGTTTGGTAATCCTGCCGCGATTGTCCGTTTCATTGGACTGGCTGACCCGAGGCACAATTCCAAAATAGGCGGCCAATTTGTCCGCGCTCGCAAAGTCATCGACGTTCCCGATCCCGGCCAGAAGGATCGCGGCTGACCGAGCGCCAATCTCCTTGATGCTGGAGATTTCCTCAAACCCGTTGATCTGCTTGGCCGTCTTTTCGATGGCCTTATCCATGTGGGCCAACGTGCCGGTCAAACTCAATGCCTGATCTCGCAGCACGTCCAGTTCAACCTGTTCAACAGGGGTGAACTGGCTGATGCCAAGATCGGTCAAGCGCCGTATGCTCGACAGGCTTTCTTTTTTCAGTTTGACCCCATTGCGCGTGAAGATTGCATGGAGCTTGTTGAGCAACATCGTACGCTGCTTCACCAACACATCGCGGGTCTGAACCAGCGACCCCAACTCGGTCTCGGCATGCGTACGCAGCCGCGTCTGGCAGCATGTCTTTGGACAGGAAATAAGCCAGCGCACGAGCGTCGTTGCGGTCGGTTTTGTTGGCCGACTTGCGGATCAGCTCGAAACGGCGGGCGTTCACAACAACGAGCCGACCAACGCAAGCTCGAACTTGATCGCAAAACCAAGCTGAGTTTCCCGTCGCCTCAACTGCGAGGCTGTCGTCTGCATCCAGGCTGAGGCAGAAGCGGTTCAGGTCGTCCATAGAAAGTTGAAACGTCTGGAATGCGTCTTTCGCACCGACCTCAAAATGGCAGGTCGTGAACGAGTTTGAATGAAGATCGACACCAATAAAGGCCATGGCTATACCCCCAAAATTAGGAGGCGGAGCCCCGCTCGGGGCGTGAACGGCCAAACCATGCTCCTATCCAAGATCACCGGTTGCACCCGGGTCTTATGGGGGCTGTTCGGAAACAGGCGAAGGCTAAGCTCCTTTACAGGGTCACAATGCCCTAACGAACAATCCAGCCTGAAACCTATCCGTCTCCCCAAATTCCTAACAAAATCCGGGGTGTTTGGTCGCTCACAAATCATTCTTACCCCCTCCTCCTTTGTTGCAGTAAATACTACCAAAGGAACGGCATCAAACCGCGATACGTCCAATCTTGCCCATCACCGGCTTCGTGCGCTTGTTCGGGTTCTCCAGCA
>NZ_JBQFQS010000034.1:0-7898 GCF_056537005.1 Ruegeria sp. CH6
CTGTTCGTCTGAAAATCTGCGTTTCATAGTCCATCCTTTGCTTGGACGGATTACTAGCACCTAAATGGCCTGATTTCAGGGGGCTGGGTCAGGTGCTTTAGTAGGTCAATTGGATCAGTTGCACATGTTTGGTTGTGATCTTGAGACCGAACTTCCCTCCATCTTCCGGGAGAATCCGCCATATGGTTTCTAACCCTATGGGCGGAGCGGGGGCTTTGACGAGCAGATGAATTTTAGTCGTTACGCCACCTCTTGAGTGACCGAAACCCCTTTAGCGGACGCCCCTTTTGTGTCGGCTGCCTGATGTATGACATGGATCACGGTGCTGCCGATCTTTTGCAGAGCGTCCGGCGCTGCTGCGCTTTGGATTAAGGGATCCATATTATCTTCCCTGAGCTCGGCCAATGTACATCTTCGGAACTGACAGTAGACGTTCAACCGTTTATCTAACTCTTCCGGTAAACTAGGCCATGGTACTCTAGTCCAGGCCACCCATATGCCGCAACTAATCGCGTATTACTATGCCCTAGGGTTCAACTGTTAACTCGGAGGACTTATTCCTGAGCCATTCCGCAATATTTGGACAGGTTTTGGTGTAGCTTAAGCTACTCTCTGCTCCTGCTGATCGGTTTGGGTTTCGTCTTCACTCCGCGAATAGATCACAGCTGGTGGTTTGCCGGCCATGGCGAAATGGGGGCGTTTTCAGCTTTAGAACACGATCCACTTTCCGACGCCTTCTTATGCCTCTGATCCGGTTTCTCAAGCATGCAAGTGGACGCACTCAAATTTCAAGGATCGCCACAGCCACTCGACGAAGATGTTGTCGAGAAACCAGCCCTTACTCTCCCCTCAAGATGCGCACGCCCGATCTGCGCAGCCGGTTTGTCCAGGCGAATGACGTGAACTGCGAGCCTTGGTCGGTGTTCATGATCTCAGGCAGGCCGAACTTGCGGATCGCCTTGTTCAGTGCTTCGACGCAGAAGTCAGCCTCCAGCGTGTTTGAGCGACGCCAAGCGAGTACCTTGCGGGTGTGCCAGTCTATAATTGCCACCAGATACAAGTACCCCTTACGTATTGGCATATAGGTGATGTCTGCGGGCCAGACTGATTGAGCCGGGTCACCCGTATTCCACGCAACAAGTAGGCGTAGGTATTGTGCCCTTTTGCCGCCTTACTGGTTTTGGGTTTGTGGTAGAACTGCATGAGGTCCATCAGCCGCATGCTTGTCGCAGAGCGGTGCGTCTTGATATGGGTCACGTCGATCATCAACGTATCCGTTTCGTTACCCTGATCTGCCAATTCCAACAGCATCAGTGCGAAGATGCCTTTCTCGCTCCACCGCTTCCATCGGCTGTACAGCGTCTTTGGTGGACCGTATTCAAAGGGCCCATCCCGCCAGCAAAACCCATTCCGATTGATGAAAATTGCCCACTCAGGACACGCCTATCATCCACTCGTGGCTTCCCGTGCGACTTGGAAAGAACAGTTCAAGCTTGGGCAATTGTTTGTCGTTTAGCCAATAAAGCTAGCTGATTTCACCGCTCCGTTTCCGGAACCGTGACGCATACTAAGCGACCAATACCAATGCATCATGAACCTTGGCAGCCTACTCGATCTGCAATCTCGGGATTCGAATTGATTGGGCTCGTCGGTCCATTTTACTCTAACTTCCATGTATAAAGCCGACTAAGTAAAAAGTTCCATATGGCTCCAACCAGAGCTCCTAGAGTACTCGCCAACGCCCAAAGTTGAGTGTCAGTGTGAACACTTACAGCGGTTATATAATTGATCGCCGCACTCATACTGCAGATGATGTAAAAGTTGAGCAACCCTGCGAAGAAAGCGGCACCAGCGAGAGATTGGTCACGGTAGGTCAGCAGGTTGTTGAAGATAAAGTTTGTAGTCATCGCCGCGGCGATGCCGGCGATTTGAGCGGAAGCGAAGTTTAAACCGGCGATATCGATCATGAGTTTGACGGTCAAGAGCTGCACTGCTACACCCGTTGTGCCGATTAAACAGAACAAAATAAAGCGGATGGGCAGAATTCCGCCAGTAAGGTGAGACACAATCAACGCCAATAATTCTATTGTGATTGCAGAATCCATTTTGCTTTCGCCATTCTGACGAACGCGGAATTCGTAGCCTACTTCCTCAACTTGCCAGCCGTTGCGGGTCGTCGCAAGCATGTCGGTTAAGATTTTGAAACCCTGGGATTGCAGTTTTGTAGCCATTGCGATGAAAGATGACCGCCGGACCATAAAAAATCCGCTCATCGGGTCTGTTACGCGCAGACCGAGAGCAAGGCGGGTCAGCCAGCCAAATGCTTCACTGCCGAGTTTTCTAATCCTGGACAGACCTGACCCGGTTGAGCCGCCATCAGTATGACGGCTGCCAATTACTAGATCAAGATCTTCTTTTGCATTAAGCCGTTGAAGCATATCAGTGAGAATAGTCTCATCGTGTTGAAGATCACCGTCTATAACGGCGACAAAAGGAGCAGAGGCGGTGAGGATCCCCTCGATGCAGGCCCCTGACAGACCCCTGCGTCCAACTCGGGAAAGGAGACGCACTGAGGGGTTGTTTTCGGCTGAATGATGTACTGCTTCTGCAGTGTTGTCTGGCGAATTGTCGTCAACAAACAGAATTTCATGCGGAACATCGGCAAGAACGGCCTCAAGCCGATCTACTATCAAATGAACGTTGTCCCGTTCATTGAAAGTGGGCACAACCACAGATACCAGTGGGGTGCTGAGTGGGGTTTGATCAACCGGGTATTCAGATTGCAGCGACCTGATTGAAGCGTTCATATGGACTGAGTCTTTCGGTTTAGTGAGGAATAAAAATTTTGTCGCGCCCGACTGATATGGTTGAGTCTGCTAAAAACAACCCCACTACTGTGAAGGCATACTCAGTTTGGGCCGCTTAGAGAACTTAGTAGAGATATTTCTTCGAAAAACCTTTGCGTTAACAATACATATTTGTAAGGAAAGGAATGAGCAGGGTGAATCGCCCCGCGTTTACCCGAGAGTAAAACCTTTCGAAGGTAAGCCTTATTACGCAGAGGATTCATGCCCTGCCAACATGACTGAATTTCGCGAAAGCGGTGTCCGGATTTTCCGCGAGAACTGGCCAGAATACACCGGCGATAACGCGGCTTACCGGAAGATTACTCCAAAGCCTGAGTCCTCCCCCTACAGCCTGCGTGCTTGGTGCCAGCAAGCTGGTTTGACGACCGTTGGAGTAAGATCGAATCTAGGATCTCGAGCGCGAGATTCGGGAGTTGCGGCCGCGAATGAGATTTCGAAGAAAGCATCCGCTTATTTTTCCGAAGCGGAGCTCGACCGCCCATTCAAACGAAGACCGCTTTCATTGCGATCACAGATGGCTCGGTCGCAACTGCCATTGAAGTGCGAGAAGGAAATACATGTGGGTTGACTATCCTACCAGTTGGACAAACTGCTGAAACTGGGGGAGACGGGGCGTGAATTGACCTTTGCGGATCATGCTGACTAATTCGCTTCCAGCTAGGGCAGACGCAGTTGAATCGAAAGCCTCAAAACTCGACATGGGCCTGATCTGGCGCTTGATGAATCGATGGTCTTGTTCAATAATGTTGTTGAGATACGTCTGTCTCACCATCTTTATCGGTATCGGGTAACCAAAGCCTTTCAGCATCTTGTTAACGACGTTGATACCTGCTGGGTTGGCGCCACTTTTGTCTATCACTATTTTTCTTGGCGGTCCATTTACCTCTAGCGCGCGTGCGAAGAGCTTCGTTGCAGTAGTTTTGTTCCGGCGTCTGAATAGTATAGAGTCGAGGGTCGTGCCGTATTTTTCGATGGCCCGATAGAAATAAACCCACTCACCTTTCACTTTCACATAGGTCTCATCCATGCGCCATGAACGATCGGCAGGACGCTTTTTGTGTGACCTGTTCCCCTTAGAGGCCGCTAATTTAGATTAGCTGTGCTTCTGGAAGTGTCGCCGCTTAGGGCTAGATTTTCCACCTTTTGATCACACAGACGGGCTGGATGCGTCTTGCAATTTCATGAGCGCTGCTGGAACGTTATTCCCAATGGCGCTGTGTGGTCTTTCTTCGTTGTAGTCTCTAAGCCAAGCCTCCAACTTTTCGGCTGTATCTGCAAGGCCCATGAACCAATGTGCGTTCAGACATTCTGATCGGAGTTTGTTGTTGAACGCCTCGAAGTAAGCATTGTCAGTGGGTTTTCCTGGCCTCGAGAAGTCCAGGGTGATACCCCGCTGGTAGGCCCAAAGGTCCATGTCCCGAGAGACAAATTCGCTGCCATTATAAACCCTGATTGTCTTGGGATAACCGGTTTTGCGGCAAATGCGGTCCAAAGTCGACACGATATCTTCGCCTTTGTAGCTGAATCTGGCGTCCAGCACAGGAACGTAGCGGGAGAATGTGTCGATGACTGTCAGGATGCGTATCTTGCGACCTGTGGCCAGCTGATCATGCACGACGTCCATTGCCTAAACATCATTCGGATTCACGGCCTCTTTGCGGTCTTCACGAAGCTTTTCCTTCACACGGCGTTTTGGGTTTTATTGTGCAACTGCATACCCAACTCCTTGTAAACACGATACGCCTTCTTCGCGTTGATCTCCCAACCCTACCGGAGCAGAAGCACATGGACGCGCCGGTAGCCAACCGCACACGAGTCTCACAAATCTCCTTGATCCGCTGTTCCAACGCGACCTGGTCGCGTCGACGAAACTTGTACCGATATGTCCGCGGATCGAACCGGATAAGCCCGCAGGCCCTCCGGATCGATACCCGCCAATCAGCTCTGATCTCGTCGACCAGCGTTCTCTTGCGAGCAGGCCTCAGAGCTTTCGTTTGATGACATCCTGAAGTATCTCTTTGTCCAGCGACAAGTCGCGACGATCTTATTCAGCCGCCTGTTCTCGTCTTCCAACTCACGCAGCTTCTTCATGTCCGTCGGCAACATCCCGGCATACTTCTTCTTCCAATTGAAGTATGTGGCCTGGCTGATCCCGGCCTTCCAAAAGATCTCAGCAAAAGGTGTTCTTTCTTCGCCTTGCTTGATGATGAACGCCTTTTGCGCGTCCGTAAATTTGGATGCTTTCATCGCCATCCGCTCCTCTCACAGCCTAGGGAAATCTGGCGGAAAGCTCTATCCATAAACGAGGACCTTTTCTGGGATCACAGCAAAGGCAATGTGTCAGGGGCACAATTCAGGGTCAACTACTCCGGCAACCGGAGTCAACCGATAGGTCATCAAAACCGTTTCGCGCTGAGTTCTGGTGACAAACTTTGACGGTCTGGCGGTCCTGAATTTGGCGATCAGGGGGCTTGTTTCGACCGTCTCACTCCGGGCCCGTTCAACCAGTAGCGCGCTCGCGGCACAAAGGTACGGTTCTGGTTTGTCTCGAAATCCATAACGTTCACGTTGCAGAATGCTGTGTACGCCCATATCGGGGAACTGATGGGCCAGCATTGCTGTTGTTGCGTAATCGGTTGTGATGATCCATCTACTTTCGGCGTGTTTTAGGGCGGATTCGATCTCCGTCCGGGTGTCAGCCCAGCCCCGCGTCTGGTTCGGGGGGGTGTCCGCATTGCCGAGTGGGAACCAGGGGTTGAAACCTATTCCGATACAGATCGCGCTGAGGGCTATTCCGGTGGCCAGCGTTGCACCGACCCAGTGTCTTGTGTTTTTCAACCCAGCCAGGCCGAGAACCGCGGCCAAGGCGATATTTCCCTGCAAGGGTGTCAACCAGTTGACCTGGACCTGCGTGTGGGTAGAATAGTTCAGGAAATACAATAAAAATGGGGCAGCTGTCCAGAACGTCAGCGCATGGATATTCCGCTGGATCACGCTCCTGGACGCGAAAAAAGCAACCAGAGGTGTGGGAAGAAAAAACAACCCTGCGAGGTATTCGGTTAAAGTACTTGCCTGGAAATCCCCGTGCTCTAGTCTTGCAAACTGACGTTCAAATCCAAGCCAGTCATTCTGATAGTTCCAGATGAAATAGGGGGCAAGCGGTAAGATCGCGGTAATAATAGCCATGTAAGGCAATGCCGTAGCAAGAAATGAGCGTCCCTTGCTAGTAAAAGCCAGATAGCACAGCAGACCAATGGCCAAAAACACATTGGTCAGCTTAGAAAGTCCGCCGAATCCAAGCAGCAATCCTGTGGCGATCCACCAAATGGCGCTGTGCGCACAGAACTGTGGCGGACAGTTGATTGCGTGGATTGCGGCCCAGATGGTTGCCGTCCAGAATAGGACCGAAGGGGCATCCGGCGTCGCAAAGGTACCAATGACCAGAACAAGAATGCTGATGTTGAAAAAGGCCGCCGCCAGAGCCGCCGTGTCGGACCTACCGGTCAAATGAAACGCAGACGCACCAACAAGATAAGCTGACAGCCCAAAGCCGAGAACCGGAAAGAAACGGATGCCGAATGCTGTCTCTCCAAAGATCTCGGTTCCTAGGCGGATCAGGTATGCGATCATCGGGGGGTGATCGAAATACCCCCATTCCAGATCCCGAGCCCAAAGCGCGTAATATGCCTCATCATCGAAAAGCGGTATCGAGGCTGCCAGCGCCAGGTGGCAAAGGACGAAAAAGACTGAGACATAGAGCGCATTGAATTTCATAGCGGTACCTTTCAGGCTGAATTGGTTGCCCAGGCTACGTAAACTTCAAACGTCGCCGGTCCGTTTGGTCAACCGAAGCAAGGGGACTGCGAGTGAAATCAAGTTTAACAAGCACAAAACTTGCTGAAATCGTATTCTCGATTGATCGGAACGGTTAAATTCCAGATGCAGACCGGGTCACGATGTTTATCCCTAAGTCAAAGCCGCGTATGCAACTTGGTGCTGAAACTCAATTTTGAGGCATTTTTACTAGTACTATCATATGCCGGAGCACAGCGCGGTCTGCTGTGGCCCGGTTTCCGGATCCGTTTCTGAACGACATGCGCGGCAGAACTTCATTGCAATCGATCATTTTGTACTTGATAACCGCAGCGACATGACCAACTGTCACCAGCATTAAGACAACGGCCGAAATCTGGTGAATGCTTCCGTCAATTCCTCCATACCGATTGCTCACGAGTTTTCCAATGTTGAGAATAACTTGGTCATGAGAATGCCACACCAGCGGACCTGATGGCCACCCAATTCAACCTTGGACCAGCCAGCCATTTCCACAATTAAGGATAGTGCCGGACCTCGCCGATTGCCGGGTTATTCTTCATCGTCCATTACGCCCTGCAGCACCTCAGTCAACTATGCGACCTCATCTGCGGGAATATCAGCCGTTGCGCGGGCGACACGCGGATCAGATCGATCGACAAGTGCGTCAAACTGCTCCCGACACATCACCACAAAGCGCGATGTTCCATGGTCAGACAGGCTTACCGGGCCACGGGCAGCTGCAGCCCATACATCGCCTGCACGCCGATTGATGGACGTCTTGGGAAACTATTCGGTGATCTTCAGGCCAGCTATGTGAACATTTTCATTAGGTGATATAAGGAAATTACGTAGTTTACGTAACAAGTTCAATGGATAGACTGCCTGCCTTCACCTTAACGCGTGAAGCTGCATCAATCATCCTGATAGAGCGTGAGCAGTACCGAAAGGTGGTAGGGTTGCCCGCCATCGGTCAATTACTGCATTGTGAAATAACACCAAGAGAAGGGTTTGTGTGGTGCGTTCTTATATTGAAACGCATGAGGCGCGGGGCTGTAAGTTGGGATAAACTCGAAGAATATCTCTCCTAACCTGCCGAGATTGCCAAGATCAATGACAGCCTAATTTGTAGTGGTTCCGATGTGATCTGACAGCTGGCCGTTTTTCTGGCGGGTTCTGTCAGGTCAAGTTTGGTTCAGGAACTTTTCCTTCCAGATT
>NZ_JBQFQS010000035.1:0-6165 GCF_056537005.1 Ruegeria sp. CH6
CCGCTACCGTCCGCTTTCACGCGAACCTTCACATTATAGTCAATCACGCGTTTGACAGGCACGAGTACCTTCATTTCTGCGCTTGCTCCTTACAAAAACGGTAAGCCGCGTAGCGACTCCACCAATGCTCTCGTTGGCTTAGATAACGGGTCATGTGGCCCCGCAACAGGGCAAAATCGTCACGTCATGGCGTCGGGACGTCGCGTTTCGTTATTTTTTACGTGGGGGCACGAAACAAAGTTTCCTTCGGGCTGCGCTCTGATCGTAGTTCAGCCCAGACCAGAGTGGGAGTTTACGTCTTTCCAAGTGCTCCAAAAAACGCGAGCCATACCCGGGTCTTCAGCGGTTCGCTCCAGGTACCCACAGCACGTCGTCGCGCCCACCGTTATTGGCGCAACGTGCCGCAACAAAGAACCAGTCGCTCAGGCGGTTCAGGTATTTCACGGCCACCGCGTTGACGGGTTCCATGTTGGTCAGTTCGACGGCAAGACGCTCAGCGCGACGCGACACGGTTCTGCAAACATGAAGATGGGCGGCGAGTTTTGATCCGCCGGGCAGAATAAAGCTACGCAGCGGTTCAAGCGTTTCATTCATCGTATCAATCTCAGCTTCCAACCGGTCGATCTGGGTCGGTACGATGCGAAGGGGCGGGTAGTCCGCTTCGGCATCCTGTTCCATGTCGGGGCGGCAAAAATCTGCGCCAAGATCGAACAGGTCGTTCTGGATACGGGCCAGTGCCGCATCAAAATCATCGTCAGCTTCCAGACGCGCAACGCCGACGAAAGCATTCAATTCATCGACAGTGCCATAGGCGGCCACGCGCCCCGAATACTTGGCGACACGTTCACCGTTACCCAGTGCCGTTTTTCCGTCATCGCCCGTGCGGGTATAGATTTTGTTCAGTACGACCATCTTATTGCACTCCCTGTCCGCGCAGATAGACGTAGAGCACGATCAGCACCACGGCAATGAACTGAAAGAGAATGCGAAGTTGCATCATCTTATTGCTTTTCTTGGCGGCTGCCATGCCACCTTTGCCAAAATTGGCAATGCCCAATGCCAGCACGACGACAACTGCCGCCATGGCCAGCAACAAGACGACCATCATAAGGTCCATGAATCCACCGTCCGCGTTTTTGTTGCGTTTGGCCTCATCTAGCCCTGATGGGGCAAAATGCGAACAGGTAATTTCGTCTCAGACGCCTGAAAGGATGCGGTCGATCGCCCCGGTCGGCAGGATACGTCGCAAGTATCCGGCGATGTATGTAGGCGTTGTCACGTAGTAGCGAGACTTCGGGTTCCTTGCTTCAACCGCTTTGGCAAGCTTGTCAGTGACGGCAGAAGCGGGCAATTCAAATTTGTCCGGGCCCGAATCCTCGTAAAGGCGTTTGAGAAGTGAGCCTTCATATTTGTCGCGCAAAGCGGAAGACTCCCAGTCAATAAAGCGTTCGAAGACTGGAATTGCCTTTTCGCGCAGTTTGGACGTGATTGGACCAGGCTCGATCAGGATCACCTTGATGCCTGTGTCCCGAAGTTCCAATCGCATCGTGTCGGTCAGACCCTCGATGGCATACTTGGTCGCGACATAGGCTCCGCGCCAAGGGAACGCGACAAGGCCAAGTACTGAAGAGCATTGCACGATGCGACCATGGCCTTGTTCTCGCATAACGGGAATAACCTGGCGGGTCAGTTCGTGCCAGCCAAAGACATTTGTTTCAAAGATGTGGCGTAGTCCATCCGTTGGAACATCTTCTACAGCCCCTGGCAGCCCGTGCGCGCCATTGTTGAAAAGCGCATCCAATGTTCCGCCTGTTGCCTCAATAACCTCTGCCAAACCTGAGGTAATGCTCTCAGTATCGGTATAGTCTATGCGAGGGCTTTCAAATCCTTGGGCCCGCAAGCGGTCACAATCGCGCTGCTGCCTGCACGAGGCAAAAACACGCCAGCCGCGCGCACGCATTCCGTGTGCCGCGTCCAGTCCGATTCCGGAAGAGCAGCCTGTAATTAGGATGGATTTTTGCATGACCTACCCAAAGATGTACCTCGCTCATAGCTATTGCGAGGTCTTCGGTCGCGCAATGTCACCTCTGCGTCAGTTCGGGATTTTTCGGATCAGTGAGGCCGAAATCCAGCCAACCTGTTGCTCTGGCAACACGCGCAGGCGCAGCCAACCTGTTCCGGATTCACTTAGGACTTCGACTTTTTGGCCAATTCTTGCCTTGCCGATGATTGGATAGATCGTTCCGGGGCCGTCACGCATGTTCACACGTGTACCCGATACCTCACGTATATCTTTTTCCGGTTCTGCGGGGACGGGGGTCTCGGCTGTTTCGTCTAGGGGCGCAGGGGCGACTTGTTGCAAACCGGCGGCGCCCTGTTCCAGCGAGGCCAGAGTAAACGTAGCACCATCATCATCGAACAACGTCAGATTGGTGCTCAGGCCCGAAGCTACCTGCGACAGTAGCGCATCTGTATCTGCCTCGTTCAGAGGAGATTCTGGTTCAGCTTGTGGCTCAGCCGGTTTGATGGGGCGCAGAGCAGCCCGAGTAACCAATTCTTCAGCCGGAGCAGCAACCAGAGGTTTCGGTTTTGGCTTCGGCGCTGATGCAATTTGTTGTGGTTGATCGCTGCGCATACCGCGCGGTTCAAAATCTGGTCCTCCGCTCATCACGTAGAAGGTCCAGCCAAGCATGGCAAAGGTAACAAGTATCAGGCGCGTCATGGCGCATCCCCCGGTAATCGCAACATCAAAAAATAGGCAGCAGTTCAATTGATGAGATCCTACCATATTTCGCGTGATGAGTCGAAAAAGCGGGGAAATCCGGGACTTGTCTCCCCCTGTTGCAAAAAGCGCGACTTGTCCCCAGCAAAATATGCTGTGCTTGCTTTACCAGCGGGCTCTTGCGGCGTATCACATCATATATGAACGATACGATCGACGACCCCAATATGGAGACCCCTGAGAACGGGGGCGAGATAGCCGAGCCACTGCGCCGCGCGATTGGCGAACGCTATCTGACCTATGCGCTGTCCACCATCATGCACCGGGCGTTGCCCGATGCGCGCGACGGATTGAAGCCGGTTCATCGGCGAATCCTCTATGCGATGAGAGAGCTGCGACTCAGCGCAACCGGAGGGTTCCGTAAGTCTGCGAAGATTTCCGGCGACGTGATGGGTAACTATCACCCGCATGGTGACGCAGCGATTTATGATGCGATGGCGCGTCTGGCGCAGGACTTCAACGTCCGCTACCCGCTGGTCGACGGGCAGGGGAATTTCGGCAATATCGACGGCGATAACCCGGCGGCCTCGCGATACACCGAGGCGCGGATGACCATCGTGGCCGAAGCGCTGCTTGAGGGTCTGAACGAAGACGCCGTTGATTTCCGTGACAACTATGACGGCACGCTGACCGAGCCGGTCGTGCTGCCCGCGCAGTTCCCGAACCTGCTGGCCAATGGCGCCAGCGGTATCGCGGTGGGCATGGCGACGAATATCCCGCCGCACAATATTGCCGAGCTGTGTGACGCTTGTCTGCACCTGATCAAGACGCCCGATGCGCGCGATGACACGTTGTTGAACTACGTGCCCGGTCCGGATTTCCCGACCGGCGGCGTGATCGTGGAGCCGCCCGAGAACATTGCTCAGGCCTATCGCACCGGGCGTGGTTCATTCCGTCTGCGTTGTAAATACGAAGTCGAGGATCTGGGCCGTGGCCAGTGGCAGATCATCGTCACCGAGATTCCCTATCAGGTTCAGAAATCCAAGCTGATCGAAAAGATCGCGGAACTGATCCAGACCAAGAAAATCCCGATCCTCGCCGATGTGCGCGACGAATCCGCCGATGATATTCGCCTGATCCTTGAGCCGCGTTCCAAGAACGTGGACCCTGAGGTTCTTATGGGCATGCTATACCGCAACTCGGACCTTGAGGTGCGGTTCAGCCTGAACATGAACGTGTTGATCGACGGAGTGACGCCCAAGGTCTGCTCGATGAAAGAAGTGCTCCGCGCCTTCCTGGATCATCGTCAAGAAGTTCTAATCCGTCGCTCGCGTCACCGCATGGCGAAGATCGACCACCGGCTTGAGGTGTTGGAGGGCTTTATCGTTGCCTTCCTGAACCTCGACCGTGTGATCGATATCATCCGCTACGACGACGACCCCAAAGCCGCGCTGATGCGCGAGGATTGGGGTATCGACCACGTCCGCGCCACCGACGAATCCGACTATGTCTCACCCAAAGCGGGTGAGGGCGAGTTGTCAGAGGTTCAGGTCGACGCCATCCTCAACATGCGCCTGCGCAGCTTACGCCGTCTGGAAGAGATGGAACTGGTTCGCGAACGCGATGAGCTGATGCTGGAACGCGCCAATCTCGAAGACCTGCTGGCCGATCCTGCCCTGCAATGGGCCAAGATCGCTGAGCAGTTGAAAGAGACCAAAAAAACCTTCGGCAAAGACTACGAAGGTGGCGCACGGCGGACCCAGTTCGCCGAAGCCGGACAGGTCGAGGAAGTGCCGCTTGAGGCAATGATCGACAAGGAACCGATCACGGTCGTCTGCTCTCAGATGGGCTGGATTCGTGCCATGACCGGCCATATCGATCTGAAGCGCGAGCTGAAGTTCAAAGACGGTGACGGCCCGCGTTTCATCTTCCACGCAGAAACGACCGACCGTCTGCTGGTTTTTGCCTCTAATGGCCGGTTCTACACCGTCAGTGCCGCAAACCTGCCGGGCGGGCGTGGTATGGGTGAGCCTCTGCGTCTGATGGTTGATCTACCGAACGAGGCGCAGATCATCGACATCCTGATCCACAAGCCGGGGCGCAAGCTGTTGGTGGCTTCAGACGCAGGCAACGGCTTCATGGTTCCCGAGGATGACGTTCTGGCCCAGACCCGAAACGGCAAACAGGTTCTGAACGTAAAAGGCGATGAGACCGCGATGATCTGTAAGCCGATTGCGGGCGATCACGTTGCCGTCGTGTCGCAAAACGGCAAGTTCCTTGTGTTCCCAACCGAAGAGCTACCAGAGATGACCCGTGGTAAGGGTGTGCGCCTGCAGAAGTACAACATGGCGCGTGGGCGACAGGGTACTCTGGAGTTGGATGGTGGATTGTCGGACATTACCACTTTCAACTGGGAAGAGGGACTGAAATGGTCCATGGGCGGCGACAAGACCCGCCACGAGGCTGACATGAGCCAATGGCTGGCCAAGCGTGCAAGTGTCGGGAAAAAGCCGCCTTATGGCTTCCCGCGTGACTATAAGTTTTCGTGATCAGGCGGCCATAACAGTGAAATTCCGCCGATACGGCTTGGCACAGGCCGTATCGGTGCGTTAGATCAAAGAAAAACAGGCCTATCGAGACGAGACATGTTGCGCATTCTGACACTGATCACCGGACTTGCCCTGATGGGCGCGTGCACGCAAACGCAGGTTTATGAGGAACCCGAAAGCCTTGGGGAGTTCAAACTGCGCGTGAACTATGCTTTTGCTGAAAAAGCCAAGCAGGGTCCGGTGTCGCGGGATGCAACCCCGCAGGAGTGGGAGGATGCGATCCAGAACGCGGTCAATATCCGGTTGGGCCGTTATGAAGGCGCTCAGGAATATGACATCGGGATCAGCCTGGAAGGATACATGCTGGCCCCTCCGGGCGTGCCGGTTCTCTATAACCCGAAAAGCACGGCTATCGTTCTGGTGAACGTGTACGACGTGAACAAGAAAGAATTTCTGGCCAAGGGCAAGCAGTTTCAGGTTCTGGAAGACACGACCGGGGGCAGCGCCCTGAAAGGGTCGGGCCATGAACGCACCCGAGAAGAACAGATGAGCGGTCTGGCTCTGAAAGTTGCCGACCGGGTCGAAGAGTGGTTGGCCGAAGAACACAAGGACAATGGCTGGTTCGACAGGCGTCCCGACCTGATCCAACCGCTGGAATCCACCGAGCTCACGCAAAATCCGGCATCCTAAACGGGTTTTAACGCAGGATGTGCTTGATTTTCCCCTTTGAACCAAATATCTCGCGCGCGCAGATGTAACCACGGGACCAAGGGTCCCCCAAATCGCAAAAGGGCGCCTGAGGAATGGCAAAGGAAAAGTTTGAGCGTACAAAACCGCACGTCAACATCGGCACGATTGGCCACGTTGACCACGGCAAGACCACGCTGACCGCAG
>NZ_JBQFQS010000036.1:2500-6032 GCF_056537005.1 Ruegeria sp. CH6
ATTCTCCATGCGGGGCCGACCGACATCGGCAGCATGGGTTCCAGGATGGAAGGCGGGAAAGTATGCTTTTGGTTCAGAATAAAGGTTCGGGGTTGTTCCAGCTTCCCTGTGACCGCGAGAGGCTTCGGTCTTTCTTTTTCTGGATCAAATCAAGCGCGAGAAGGGCGTTTGGTGAATGCCTTGGCAGCAAGAGGCGATGAAAGACGTGATACTCTGCGATAAGCCATGGGGAGCTGAGAATAAGCTTTGATCCATGGATCTCTGAATGGGGCAACCCACCTGAAAGCTTCATATTGTTATCTTTGATAATCAATATGTTGCTTAAACAGGTACTTAAGACCTGAATACATAGGGTTTTAAGAGCAAACCCGGGGAACTGAAACATCTAAGTACCCGGAGGAAAGGAAATCAATTGATACTCCCCTAGTAGCGGCGAGCGAACGGGGACCAGCCGAGCCAGATAAGTGACTAGAACACGTTGGGAAGCGTGGCCATAGCGGGTGACAGCCCCGTATAGGAAGCTTTGATGGACGTATTAAGTAGGGCGGAACACGTGAAATTCTGTCTGAAGATCGGAGGACCACCTTCGAAGGCTAAGTACTCCTTGCTGACCGATAGCGAACCAGTACCGTGAGGGAAAGGTGAAAAGCACCCCGACGAGGGGAGTGAAACAGTACCTGAAACCGAACGCCTACAATCAGTCGGAGGCTCCTTGCGAGCTGACGGCGTACCTTTTGTATAATGGGTCATCGACTTGGTCTCACGAGCAAGCTTAAGCCGTTAGGTGTAGGCGTAGCGAAAGCGAGTCTTAATAGGGCGTATGAGTTCGTGGGATCAGACCCGAAACCGAGTGATCTAGGCATGGCCAGGTTGAAGGTAAGGTAACACTTACTGGAGGACCGAACCCACATCTGTTGAAAAAGATCGGGATGAGCTGTGCCTAGGGGTGAAAGGCCAATCAAACTCGGAGATAGCTGGTTCTCTGCGAAATCTATTTAGGTAGAGCGTCATCCGAATACCCCGGGGGGTAGAGCACTGGATGGGTAATGGGGCCCCACAGGCTTACTGATCCTAACCAAACTCCGAATACCCGGGAGTACTAGATGGCAGACACACTGCGGATGCTAACGTCCGTAGTGGAGAGGGAAACAACCCTGACCTACGACTAAGGCCCCCAATTCATGGCTAAGTGGGAAAGCAGGTGGGACGACCAAAACAACCAGGAGGTTGGCTTAGAAGCAGCCATCCTTTAAAGATAGCGTAACAGCTCACTGGTCTAAATAAGTTGTCCTGCGGCGAAGATGTAACGGGGCTCAAGCCATGAGCCGAAGTCTAGGGATGCGTAAGCATCGGTAGCAGAGCGTAGTGTGACATAGTCTCATTCCTCCTTCATGCCTTCGGGCAGATTGGAGGAGAGAGGCTTTCGATGAAGCCGGGGCGTGAGCCATCCGGTGGAGAGATCACTAGTGAGAATGATGACATGAGTAGCGACAAAGAGTGTGAGAGACACTCTCGCCGAAAGTCCAAGGGTTCCTGCTTAAAGCTAATCTGAGCAGGGTAAGCCGGCCCCTAAGCCGAGGCCGAAAGGCGTAGGCGATGGGAACTAGGTTAATATTCCTAGGCCAGGAGGATGTGACGGATCACAGGTGTAGTTCAATCTTATCGGATTGATTGGGCTGCTGAGTGGTTCCTGGAAATAGCCCTCCATCAGACCGTACCCTAAACCGACACAGGTGGACTGGTAGAGCATACCAAGGCGCTTGAGAGAACGATGTTGAAGGAACTCGGCAAAATACCTCCGTAAGTTCGCGAGAAGGAGGCCCGGTTCCTAGGCAACTAGGGGCTGGGGGCACAAACCAGGGGGTGGCGACTGTTTATTAAAAACACAGGGCTCTGCGAAGTCGCAAGACGACGTATAGGGTCTGACGCCTGCCCGGTGCCTGAAGGTTAAAAGGAGAGGTGAGAGCCTTGAATTGAAGCCCAGGTAAACGGCGGCCGTAACTATAACGGTCCTAAGGTAGCGAAATTCCTTGTCGGGTAAGTTCCGACCTGCACGAATGGCGTAACGACTTCCCCGCTGTCTCCAACATCGACTCAGCGAAATTGAATTGCCTGTCAAGATGCAGGCTTCCCGCGGTTAGACGGAAAGACCCCGTGCACCTTTACTACAGCTTCGCACTGGCATCAGGATTGTGATGTGCAGGATAGGTGGTAGGCTTTGAAGCAGGAACGCAAGTACCTGTGGAGCCTCCCTTGAGATACCACCCTTCGCACTCTTGATGTCTAACCGCGGTCCGTTATCCGGATCCGGGACCCTGCGTGGCGGGTAGTTTGACTGGGGCGGTCGCCTCCTAAAGCGTAACGGAGGCGCGCGAAGGTTGGCTCAGAGCGGTCGGAAATCGCTCGTTGAGTGCAATGGCAGAAGCCAGCCTGACTGCGAGACTGACAAGTCGAGCAGAGTCGAAAGACGGCCATAGTGATCCGGTGGTCCCGAGTGGAAGGGCCATCGCTCAACGGATAAAAGGTACGCCGGGGATAACAGGCTGATACTGCCCAAGAGTCCATATCGACGGCAGTGTTTGGCACCTCGATGTCGGCTCATCTCATCCTGGGGCTGGAGCAGGTCCCAAGGGTACGGCTGTTCGCCGTTTAAAGAGGTACGTGAGCTGGGTTTAGAACGTCGTGAGACAGTTCGGTCCCTATCTGCCGTGGGTGTAGGAGACTTGAGAGGAGTTGCCCCTAGTACGAGAGGACCGGGGTGAACGATCCACTGGTGGACCAGTTGTCGTGCCAACGGCAGTGCTGGGTAGCTATGATCGGACAGGATAACCGCTGAAGGCATCTAAGCGGGAAGCCCCCCTCAAAACAAGGTCTCCCTGAGGGCCGTGGAAGACCACCACGTCAATAGGCCGGAGATGTAAGCGCAGTAATGCGTTCAGTTGACCGGTACTAATCGCCCGATAGGCTTGATTTGATCCAGTAATGGAAAGACAAATCAAAAGCATACACTGACCTTGAGTTGGACAACGTTGATTGATGTGAAACCCCGTAAGGGGTGACATAACAACCGAGTGGCAACGCGCATTTGCACGCAAATACGCTGCCTGCCACTCGTCGCGCTTTGCACAGCAAAGCTGCGAAGGGGATTTTCCTCGGTTTGGTGGTCATAGCGCAAGTGAAACACCCGGTCCCATACCGAACCCGGAAGTTAAGCACTGCCGCGCCAATGGTACTTGGGCTTAAGCCCCGGGAGAGTAGGTCACCGCCAAACCTAGAAAAATCCCCAATCTCTCAAAAACGATGAAAAGAACACTACCCGGTCTCAAGTAGCCGAATAGGCGGTAGACCAACGCTAAGTGTCGCGGGATGGAGCAGCCCGGTAGCTCGTCAGGCTCATAACCTGAAGGTCGCAGGTTCAAATCCTGCTCCCGCAACCAACGTCAGAAAATCTCCGTACAGCCCGTTCAGACTACAATTGATCCACTGGATCAATTGCTTGACGGCTTCACATCGTCAGGCTCATAACCTGAAG
>NZ_JBQFQS010000037.1:0-5574 GCF_056537005.1 Ruegeria sp. CH6
ATCTGCTACCTCCATATCTGCTCAAAGATATGGAATCACGGATCAGAAAACTGGGGAAGACTGAATCTGATAAAGCCAGACGCGCTCTAGTTCGCCAATCCTCGGGTGCACGCCACCACCGAGCGGGTCGTGGATGAAGCCTTTGCCGAGGAACGATCAGCGCTCAAACCTCTACCTGCCATTCCTTACAGCGCGGTTCTAACCGTGGAACGGCGGGTTAGCCACTAGGGTATGGTCTCAGTTGATGGCAACCACTACTCGGTGCCGTAGACACCGCGCAAACGCATCGTCGATCAGATACGCATCTTTGAAGATGAAGTCTGCATCGCCCGCCACCCGGTGCTGGAAGGGCGCAATCGGCGTCGGGTTGATCTCGCGCATCGCAAAGCCCTGCCACCGCGCCTCGTGCAGCAACGACCTAAGGGCGTGCCGCTACGGTCACTGGCTTTCTATGACACGGTCGGTCAACGACTGGTCGCGGGAGTTATGTGATGACCGAAACACTCGACCGGATCCGGGGCGCGCTTGTCGGCTTGAAGATGCCCCGCGCCCTGGAAGTGCTGGATCATACGATGCAGAAGCTGGAACACGGCAAAATCTCGAGGATCGACGCGTTGGATGCCCTTCTCAGTGAATAATACGCCACCCGCGAAACCCACCGTATCGATGTCGCGCTCAAGACCGCCAAGCTGATACCCATCAAAACGCTGGAGGACTTTGACTTCTCGTTCCAGCCTTCGCTTGGCCGGGAGCGCATCGCTGCGCTGACCCAGCTCGACTTCATCCGCAGAGCAGAGGTCGTCCACTTCCTGGGTCCGCCCGGCACGGGAAAATCACACCTGGCGACAGCCCTTGGCGTAGCCGATGTGAAGGCGGGAAAGCAGGTGTATCGCGCCACATTGGCGGAGCTGATCGAAGCCCTGGTCAAAGCTGAACGCGAAGGACACCTTGCCGACAAGATCCGCTTCTATACACGGCCGTCGCTGCTGATCGTGGACTAGATCGGATACCTCCCCACCACACAGGGCGGCGCAAACCTGTTCTTCCAACTCGTCAATGCGCGCTATGAAATAGACGCAATGATCCTGACATCCAACCGGGGCTTCGCCGAATGGGGCGATGTCTTCGACGATCCCGTCGTGGCCAGCGCGCTCCTGGATCGCCTTCTGCACCACGCCGTCGTCGTCCAGATCGAAGGCGCCAGCTACCGCTTGCGCGGCCATACCGACTTGATCCCGGAGAACACCCGTACAAACGCACCCATCACACCGCCGCCAACGCTAAAGCGGCGCGGACGTCCACCAAAGAACGGAGCTGCAAGTCCCTGAACTGGCTGACAACCGAAAACGCCAAACTGGGGAATTTTAGCCTTCCCGTTTTGGGGAAAATTGAAATGCCATTGACAGTTATGCTCATCGTGGAATGGCAGCATCCTGTCATTGAGCAGGTCGGCAGCCGTGATCGGTGTCTTGGTGGTGTAGAGCTTGGCATGCGCCACCTTGCAATTGTTGTCCACGTAAGTCTGCTGATAGACCCGCCCGACGCCCTTGAGCGTGCCGACATAGAAAGTGTCCTGTGAGCCCAGATAGCCGGGATGGGTCGTTTCCACCTCGTCACACGCTTCATCGTCGAGCTTCTTCTTTCCCAGCGCCTGCACCTGTGCTTCGGTAAGGATGCAGCCATCCTCGGCCACTTTGGCTTTCAGGGCTTTCAGCCGGGCTTTGAAGTTGGCCAGATTGACCGGACACCCGAAGGCGAGACAAAGACACCTTGCTTGCGTAGCTCGTTCGAGGTGCGGGCCTGCCCGTAGGCCGGGAAATCGGTGGCGGATTTGATGACGGCCTATTCAGTCGTGTCGTCAACCCGGTTCGCCAGATTGGGTTTACGCCGGTTGCGCTCGAACAGCACTTCCACGCCGCCTTCCTCAACCGCCGACTTGTAGCGATAGAATGTGTCCCGGCTGTAGCCCATCACCTGAAAGGCTTTGGAGACATTGCCCAGTTCCTCGGCCAGATTCAGCAGACCGGTTTTGTGTTTGATGATCTTGTCGGTAGTATTCAACATCGTGGTTTCCTCGTTTCGATGGTTTGGTTGGCACCACCATCAAAACGGACAACCATCTCCCTTCAAGGGAAACACCGCCCCCAATCCAATTTGAAAAATTGGGGGCGGTGTCAGATAACATCGAGACTAATTCACCTGAAGGTCCGGCGTGCGCGTCTCAACCTGCTACGACAGATGCCAAAGGGTCTCCCTCTCAGCCTGCGCACTGGTTGAAGCCGTCATGTTCTGGCTATGAATCCTAACCCTAGTGCACGCTAAACCCGTTCAATCTGTGCGAGTTTAGCCATTCTTTGTGGTGGACCTATGGTTACGCGAGGCGGTGTGCCTTCTGGCACGCTGTCTTACACACATGCTGCAGCGGTCCACAAACCCGCCGTCGCTTGTCCTCCAAGCTCGTAGTGGGTCGCCACGTTCAATTGAAACATGGAGACCGCTGATGTTGAAGAATAATCTTGCATATCTGCGCCAGACGCGCGTCGGGATACACATTGAATCGCTCTTGCCAGGATTGGTTGGGGGTTCGGTTTTACGCAGTGCTTCTTTTTATTGTTTTGCCCAGCCCTTTGCTTGTCCATGCTGCATGTTGTGGTCGTTTTCAATTCAACCACTTATGCGGTTGCACGGGTTGCTTTTGAAAGTATTCAACTTTTGTTCAGTCAGAATCTTTCCCTTATTGCTACGGTTAGCCATCTTGCCCCGGTCGAATACTGGGGCTTTTCGGAGGGTAACGGCCCTTGTTTAGTTGTCGCTTCATCGGAGAGCCAATGCCCTTCCCCCACGATCTCAGACGTCGCGTTCCAACGCAGGATATTCAGAGCCGCATTAGTATTTGTGTGACCCCTGCCGCGTTTTCCTCATGAATTTCACCAACCAATCAAAGGATACATAATGAACCATTTTGTTGGGCCGGTATTGCCGGTTCGCGACGAACAAGCACAGGCTTGTCGCGACTTGTGGTGCGCGGTGATTCTGGCTGCTTTTTCAGATGCAACGGCACCGGGCAAGAAGGGTACGTTGGATCAGCATCAAGCCCGTAAATTCTTTGGCTCCAGACGGTTTTACCAGATCTGTGCGCTGGCGGGGTCGGATGCCGAATACATCCTGCGCGGCTACCGTGATCGGATGGCCGAGCTGAGTGCTAATGGGCATAAAGCGCAAAGATGTCATCGGTGATTACCAGCCGATCCTTGGGGGCTGCCTGGATGTGCTGCCGCATTATCGCGGCGTTGCAGATATGATCTATTGCGATGAGGACTATGAGCTGACCAGCGGTGGCAATGTCCTCCAATCCATGGGCGGCATCTTTGCCAAAGATCAGTATGGCAACGATTACAAACGGTTCTGTGTTGCATTTGGGCGTTATTTTTCAGATGTGATCTTTGCAATTCTGCTTCTCGGCTTGATTGCGACAGGCTTTATCGACGCGATAAGCATAAAAATACTCTGAATCACACAGCAGGAAGCGTAGAACGTGTTCGTAGTTTATCTTCGAATAACAAACTGCGCTACGATGAGAGTGGTAGCACTACTCTGGCCGATAGCCCGGTCAATGTTTCACTGTCATTCAGTTCTAGCGTTCCGTTGCAAGCATTAATGCTATTGGTGATAATGGACAAGCCAAGGCCAACGCCACTTCCATTATTTTGGTTTCGTGCGGGGTCTAGACGGGTAAAGGGTTTGAGTGCTTCGGATCGTCGATCTTTTGGAATGCCAGGGCCATTGTCATCTACAGTTATAATGATGATTGGCGCTTCGATTCTACAGGCTAACTTGGCGGTTGTTCCATAAGTCACTGCGTTTTCAATCAGCTGTTTCAAAGCTCGTGTGAGGGCATTTTTTTTGGAAAAGATTATTAAGCTTTCCGATGGTATTTCCCATACCGACACATTTGCTCCTTCGGAATTCATCTCTTCCACAATCTGATCCAAAAGGGTTGTGAGCTCAAAGTGAGAGGTTTCTTCATGCTGATCACTTTCTACAAATTCGAGGAACGTATTGATCAATTGTTCCATCTCTTCAATATTGCGCAACATTTCAGTGTTGTTTGCTTCGTCGAAACTCATTGCGGCCTCAAGTTTCATCCTAGTCAGAGGCGTTTTCAGATCGTGGCTCACTCCGGACAACAGCAGATTGCGCTGTTCCCTATGTTGTTCGATTCGTTTTCGCATCGCCAGAAACGCATCGCCTGCCATTCGGATTTCTTTCGCGCCGGACGGTTTAAAACAATTAATATGTCCGCGGCCATACTCACTCGCAGATTTTGCCAATTCCCGAAGCGGCTTGAGCTGGCTCGACAAAAAACTCCAAGATAGAATAACCATGAGCACAGATAGGCCAGCCACCAAAACCAGCAATTGATGCGGGTTAGATACCGTTACCTGTCTGCGGGGTAACTCTAAAACCAGTCGGCCTTTTGACGTTTCAAACGCCAGCAGCACTCGTCTACCACCTTGCTGGCTCATGTCTGCGGCTGAAAGGTTCGTAAGTCGTTTATGCAACAATGCTGCGGCGATGCGTCCAGAATAGTCAAAATTGTTCAAACTGCTGACAATATCCGTGCTGCCAGGCAAGATATTAATGTCAAGCGAATCAGCAACTCGGACAAAATCGCCTCCATTTTCAAATGTATTCAAAACAAGTTCAATCTTGCTGACCGCATTCTGCGTCATTTGAATAGTGGCACCTTCATACATGCGTTGAACGATACCAATAGAAATTGAGACCTGTACAATCGTCACAGGGACGAACAGTATCAAAGCCGCCCGCGCAAACAAACTGCGCGGCATTATTCTGCGGGTCAGTATCTTTTTAATGTACACCAGTTAAGTTTCCATATTGCGACCTTGATCATAAGCCTAACCGAAGTCTTAAAGTATTTCACTTTCAAGTGAGCAATTTGAACGGTCTCAAGAAAATTTGGTGGCTCTTAACCTTGAAAGAAAGGGAAAGTAAAATAAATTTTTTTTGCGCTCTGTTTGGTGTGACCCAGCCCCCTGATCCGGGCCGTTGAGGTGTAGAATCCGTTTCTGTTTCTTTCTTTTGATATGGTTTTGGTCAAGGCCTGCTGAGCGGAGCCCTTGCGGAACTCAAGCGAGGCAGGCCGGGTGGCACGGTTGAGATTGGCGTAGACGGTCGGTGCCAACCCGCCAAGTGATGTGTGTGGTCGTTGTGTGTTGTAATCGATCCTCCAGTTTTCAATGATCTTCCGGGCCTCAGCGAGATTACCGAAGATGTGTTCGTTCAAACATTCGTCACGAAGCCTACCGTTGAACGACTCCACAAAAGCATTCTGCATGGGTTTCCCCGGCGCGATGTAATGCCAGCCAACGCCGGTATCCTGGCACCATCTGAGCACGGCATGAGATGTCATTTCCGTTCCATTGTCAGAGACAATAATGTCGGGCTGGCCGCGCCTGCGGACTAGAGCGCGTCTGGCTTTATCAGATTCAGTCTTCCCCAGTTTTCTGATCCGTGATTCCATATCTTTGAGCAGATATGGAGGTAGCAGAT
>NZ_JBQFQS010000038.1:0-4448 GCF_056537005.1 Ruegeria sp. CH6
CTAAAAGAGAGGTTTATGAGATGCCTGGTTTGAACCGCACGCCGTTGTATGACTTGCACGTTGATTTGGGTGGTAAGATAGTTGATTTTGCTGGTTGGGAGATGCCTGTTCAGTATCCTTTGGGGATCATGGGGGAGCATAAGCAGTGTCGTGAGAAGGCGGCGTTGTTTGATGTGTCTCACATGGGTCAGGTGATCCTGCGGGGCGAGAATGTGGGTGAGAAGCTGGAAGCGCTTTGCCCTCAGGCCTATGCGACCCTGAAGGAAGGCAAGGCGCGGTACGGGTTCTTTACGAACGCGGAAGGCGGGATCATGGATGACCTGATCGTGTCGAACGCGGGGGACCACTATTTTGTGGTGGTGAACGCGGCGCTGCGCCATCAGGACATTCCGCATATGCGTGACAATCTTGAAGGCGTGGAAGTGACCGAGATCTTTGACCGCGCGCTGGTGGCCGTACAGGGCCCTGCGGCGGAAAACGTGGTGGGTGAGCTCTGCCCTGCGGCCCGCGATCTGAAGTTCATGGAAACCACCCTGGCCGATATCAACGGCGTCGAATGCCGCATCTCGCGCCTGGGCTATACCGGCGAGGACGGGTATGAGATCTCGATCCCCGAGGACAAGGCGATCGAGATCAGCAAGGCCTTCCTGGCGCATGAGGATTGCGAACCGGCGGGTCTGGGCGCGCGCGACAGCCTGCGGCTGGAGGCGGGTCTGTGCCTTTATGGCAATGACATTGACCAGAGCACCTCGCCGATCGAGGCGTCGCTGGGCTGGGCGATCCAGAAGCGCCGCAAGGAAGAGGGCGGTTTCCCGGGTGCGGCCCGCGTTCAGAAGGAACTGGCCGAAGGGGCCGCGCGCAAGCTGGTGGGCATCAAGCCCGAAGGCCGTGCGCCTGCCCGTCAGGGCGTGGAAGTGCAATGCCTTGAGGGCAACAGCATCGGTCAGATCACCTCGGGCAGCTTTGGCCCCACGGTCGGTGGCCCTGTTGCAATGGGCTATGTGTCCGCAGGCCATGGCGAGCCGGGCGAGAAGGTGAACCTGATCATCCGGGGCAAGGCGCAACCGGCCGAGATCGTGGCGCTGCCCTTCGTCAAACAGAATTACAAGCGTTGAAGTCAGGAGAGAGAAGACATGGCAACCTATTATTCCGAAGAGCATGAATGGCTGACCGTCGAAGGGGACACGGCCACTCTGGGCATCACCAAACATGCCGCCGAGCAGCTGGGTGAAGTGGTGTTCGTCGAGCAGCAGGAAGCTGGCGACGAGTTCGAAAAGGGCGGTGAGATCGGCGTGATCGAATCCGTCAAGGCCGCGTCCGAGCTGTATGCCCCGGTCGATGGTGAGATCGTCGAGGTGAACGAGGCGCTGGCCGACAATCCCGGCGCGCTGAACGAAGATCCCGAGGGTGAGGCCTGGATCTACAAGGTCAAGATCAGCGACGCATCGCAGCTGGAAGATCTGATGGATCTGGACGGCTACAAGGCCCTGATCGGCTAAGCCCGTACCGGAGCCCCGGTTTGGGGCTCCGCATGTTCGGGCCGGCCCTTGTCCGGCCCTCTCCCTACTACCGGAGGCTGTCGCAGTCTCCGCCCGACCTGACCTATTCGACAGGAGCGCTGCAATGGCCTTCAAACTGACCGACTACGAAGCCTATGACTTCGCCAATCGCCGCCACATCGGCCCGTCGCCCACCGAGATGCGCGACATGCTCAAGGTGATCGGCTTCAAGACGCTGGACCAGCTGATCGACGCCACCGTCCCGCCCGCGATCCGGCAGAAGGAACCGCTGGACTGGGGTCCGGCCATGACCGAACGCGATGCGCTGTTCTACATGAAAGAGGTGGCGAGCAAGAACAAGGTTCTGACCTCGCTGATCGGTCAGGGCTATTACGGCACCACCACGCCGGCACCGATCCTGCGCAACATCCTGGAAAACCCGGCCTGGTACACCGCCTACACGCCGTACCAGCCCGAGATCAGCCAGGGTCGTCTTGAGGCGCTGTTGAACTTCCAGACGATGGTCAGCGACCTGACCGGGCTGGACGTGGCCAACGCCTCGCTGCTGGACGAAGCCACTGCAGCCGCCGAAGCGATGGCGATGGCCAAGCGCGGCGGCCGGTCCAAGGCCAACAACGCGGCCTTCTTTGTCGACAAGAACTGCCACCCGCAGACCATCGCAGTCATTAAAACGCGCGCTGAACCTCTGGGCATCGACGTGCAGGTGGCTGATCCCGACCAACTGGACGCGGGCGCCGTTTTTGGCGCGATCTTCCAGTACCCGGGCACGCATGGTCACGTGCGCGACTTCACATCGGAAATCGCGGCCCTGCATGAACATAAAGCCATCGCTATCGTGGCGGCCGACATCCTGTCGCTGGCGCTGCTGAAGTCACCGGGTGAGATGGGCGCGGATATTGCCATCGGCTCGACCCAGCGGTTTGGTGTTCCGATGGGCTATGGCGGCCCGCACGCCGCGTATATGGCGACCACCGACAAGCTGAAGCGGGCAATGCCCGGCCGGATCATCGGTGTGTCGATCGACAGCCGCGGCAACAAGGCCTACCGCCTGGCGCTGCAGACCCGCGAGCAGCACATCCGCCGCGAGAAAGCCAACTCGAACGTCTGCACCGCGCAGGCGCTGCTGGCGGTGATCGCCTCGATGTATGCTGTGTATCACGGCCCCGACGGCATCAAGGCCATCGCGCAATCGGTGCACCGCAAGACCTCGCGTCTGGCCGCCGGTCTGGAAGAGGCGGGCTTCTCGGTCGAGCCGGAAGTATTCTTCGACACCATCACGGTTGAGGTCGGTCATCTGCAGAATGTTGTCATGGAGGCCGCCGTGGCCCGTGGCGTCAACCTGCGCAAGGTTGGCGAGACCAAGGTCGGCATCAGCCTGGATGAACAGACCCGGCCCGAGACCATCGAGGCCGTCTGGGGTGCCTTCGGCATCGACCGCAAGGATGACAGCTCGAACAAGCAGTACCGCCTGCCGGATTATGCGCTGCGCGAGACGCCTTATCTGACCCACCCGATCTTCCACAAGAACCGGGCCGAGGCTGAGATGACCCGCTATATGCGTCGTCTGGCCGACCGCGACCTGGCGCTGGATCGGGCGATGATCCCGCTGGGCTCGTGCACCATGAAGCTGAACGCCACGATCGAGATGATCCCGGTCACCTGGCCCGAGTTCGGCAATCTGCACCCGTTCTGCCCCGAAGATCAGGCGCAGGGCTATCTTGAGATGATTGCCGATCTGAACGACAAGCTGTGCCAGATCACCGGCTATGACGCGATCAGCCAGCAGCCCAACTCGGGCGCGCAGGGTGAATATGCGGGCCTGCTGACCATCCGCAACTATCACTTCGCCCGCGGCGAAGGGCACCGCAATGTCTGCCTGATCCCGACCTCGGCGCACGGGACCAACCCGGCCTCGGCCCAGATGGTGGGCTGGCAAGTTGTGCCGGTGCAGGCGGATGAGAACGGCAACATTGATCTGAATGACTTCCGCGCCAAGGCGGAAAAGCACTCGGATCATCTGGCTGCCTGCATGATCACCTATCCGTCCACCCATGGCGTGTTCGAGACCACCGTGCAGGAGGTCTGCCAGATCACCCATGATCACGGCGGTCAGGTCTATATCGACGGCGCCAACATGAACGCCATGGTCGGTCTCTCGCGTCCGGGTGACATTGGCGGCGACGTCAGCCACCTGAACCTGCACAAGACCTTCTGCATCCCGCATGGCGGTGGTGGCCCCGGCATGGGTCCGATCGGCGTCAAGGCGCATCTGGAAGAGCACCTGCCGGGTCATCCGGAATACGGCACTGCCGTGGGTCCGGTCTCGGCGGCACCGTTTGGCTCGCCCTCGATCCTTCCCGTCTCATGGGCCTATGTGCTGCTGATGGGTGGCGCGGGTCTGACCCAGGCGACCAAGGTGGCGATCCTGAACGCCAACTACATCGCGGCACGTCTGCAGGATGCTTATCCGATCCTCTATACCTCCGAGACAGGTCGTGTGGCGCATGAATGCATCCTCGACACCCGTCCTCTGGCGGATGAGGGCAATGTGAGTGTGGACGACGTGGCCAAGCGTCTGGTCGACAGCGGCTTCCACGCCCCGACCATGTCCTGGCCGGTGGCCGGCACACTGATGGTCGAGCCTACGGAATCGGAACCCAAAGACGAGCTGGACCGCTTCTGCGACGCCATGCTCTCGATCCGCTCCGAGGCGCAGGATATCATCGACGGAAAGATCGACGCGGAAAACAACCCGCTGAAAAACGCCCCCCACACGGTGCGCGATCTGGTCGGCGACTGGGACCGCCCCTACACCCGCGAACAGGCCTGCTTCCCCCCGGGCTCCATGGGCGTCGACAAATACTGGTCCCCCGTCAACCGCGTCGACAACGCATACGGCGACAGAAACCTAATCTGCACATGCCCGCC
>NZ_JBQFQS010000039.1:0-4169 GCF_056537005.1 Ruegeria sp. CH6
CTGCTACCTCCATATCTGCTCAAAGATATGGAATCACGGATCAGAAAACTGGGGAAGACTGAATCTGATAAAGCCAGACGCGCTCTAGTTCTGGGCCGCAAAGCGACTTCACTTTCGAACTGCAAATGGCTTGATCTTGCAATTGATGGCACAGTTTGGGGCGGGGTCAATGGAGGCCTGAAGCCGTTTCAAGCAACGCCTATGGCGCCTTCCCGGTAAATTCAGAATTTACTCAGGTTGTCATCAGGCCGCTTAACTCCTGATCATCTTAGTTTGATTTAGTGAAAAATTAAGTTCATCGCAAATGGGCTGTTTTTCATAGCCGCCTTACTATGAAGTAAGAATGGAAGCTCAAGTTTTGATGGTTGACTCGATATTTAACCAAGAACCCAAGCCGCTCATTTCTGAGGGTCCAATATGGCTTGAATTATTCATTGGTTTGCTCTCTGGACTGGGCGCAGGGTTCTTGCTTTGGCTATCGGGCTTTGGGCTCATTGAGTGCCTCGCCGTTTACAGTGCCGTTGGTGTCTTGGCCATTGCTCTATTTCGAACTGCAAATGATATTCATTCAACTGTCTCCATGTATCATTATGGCTCGGATTTGTTTGCGCTGGTCTCCGCGTGCTTGCTGGATCACGGCCTGATCACTCGGCCCAAGAAGATTCATTGCGTTTGCGCTGGCAGGTATTCAGGGTCGCTCGCATCAGAGATGGTTGCGGCACTGGGGGGAAGTGTTGTGGAGATAGTTGTCTGTGAAGACACGGCAATGGCGGCCACGGTTTTTCGGAATTGTCCGCTTGAGTTGCGTCTACTTCTCGTAGTTTCAGACAATACAGGATCGTCGATTCAGTTAAAAAACGACGTAGAGTTAATAACTAACCTGCAAGCAGAATTTCCCAGCCTCTCAGTTATCTTCATTTCGCCGACGGAATTCTGGCCTGATTGATACCCTATTGTAACTTTGGGGCAGCTAAAGAAATGAAGCTTCGAGTGCAATTGAAAATAGGTCTTAAAGGACCAAACTGCAACTTTAATCAGAATGGACATGAGTAATGGCGACAGGAATTGAATTGCATAAATTGATAGTTCTATCTGAGCGTTTGGTCTATTTACCTGATGAACTTGGTGTGGTCCTCTCCATTGATCCAGCCGACATTTCATATTTTCGGAACATCGATGGGGTGCTTGTTGTTTATCTCACAGATGATACGCAGATTGTTGTAGAGAATTTCTTTGTGGAAGGGCAGGCAGTTGGTCGCCTGATTTTAAGCAATGAAGGGGTTCTGTTTGATGTAGCGTTGGATGGGATCGGCCCCAGTGGTCTTCTGAGTGGATCATATGTGCCGATCCCGACCGACATCACTTCTCCACCAGGTTCACAGGATGTAGTTTCGCAGGCTGTAAACAACTTGGGTGCTGCAGAGCTGGTTGAAGGTCCCACTCTGGCTCCAATCAATCAAGCTGACAATGAGACGGAGGCCATGGGGGTCGCTGGCATTGGATCATCCAGTGGGGTCGGGTTATCGTCAGCGGCGTGGGCGGCAATTGCGGGAGGCGCTGCAGTCATCGGGGCCGCTGTTACCTCTACCTCTTCAGTTTCGCGCGAGGAACCTGAGGAGTTGCAACCAACATTGTTGCGACCAACAATAATGATCAATACGCCTGTCGGCGAGGACGGTTACATCAGCAATTCCGAAGCCCTTGCCCTAACCATATCAGGTACAACGGCTGCCGTTGAAGCCGGCCAAGAGGTGACAGTCACTTATAGCGACGGCACTCTAAGTGTCAGCGCAACTGCACTCGTCTCCTCAGACGGAAGATGGAGGACCGACGAAGCTGATGTCAGCGAATTAGCAGCAGGGCAAATCGAAATAACAGCGACAGTAACAAATTCACAGAACATTTCAGCCCAAGACGAATCCGTAACCGCATTCAGAGAACTTGACCCGGTCATCACGCTTACCTCAATTTCCGGTATAAGTACGACCGACAGGATTCTTGATGATAATGAGGCAGGTAACGTAAGGGTATCTGGGACAACAGCCAATGTCGAACAAGGTCAGGTCGTTTCTGTTACAATTATTGATGACATGAATACTATGATCAACATTGAGGCAGAAGTGGATGCCGACGGCAGCTGGGTTACCAACCCAACAGACTTTAGTGAATTGAACCAAGGGCAGATCACAGTTACGGCCATTTCTTCAAACTTACGAGGCGTTGACACTCCGCTGAGAATGGAAATAGTTGAAAGGCAAATAGGATCTTTCCAACTCAGTCTTGCGGATCCGGATCTGATTGGATTTAGAACAACAAACGTTGCTCTGGCGGATTTTGATGGCGATGGTGATGTCGACATAATAGGTCGGTTCTTTAGCGCACAGTTAGATCTTGCGGTGTATGCGAACAATGGGGATGGTACTTTTAGACAAGGTCAGAGAATCGACCTTGGAGAGTTGTTCGGACCAGAAACTGGCGTGGATGATGGTTTATTTGCCATAGATATGAACGCCGATGGCAACTTGGACTTGGTTTTGACGAGGGAGTTTAGCGGGAATAATAGCGTTAGAATCTTTTGGAACGATGGGAATGGCGGGTTTGCTGACAGCATAGAATTACTCGATGCCAGAGACGGTAGAGTCACAAACTTAGAGATTGCGGATGTAGGCGGTGATGGTCGTTTAGACATTGTCACACATAACGGTACCACAGGTACAGTCGTGTTTGTTTCGAACCCGGATGGCACATTTCAGCGCCAGGTTATTGGTGAAGGTTCATTCGGCATAGTAAGAGAGATAGAAGTTGGCGACTTGAATGGTGACGGCTTGGCTGACATCGCTTTGATTGGGGCATCGGCGGTGATCTTTCCGAATGAAATTCCTATTTTTTTCGGGCAAACTGGTGGTGGTTTTGTCAATACTCCGGTGCGAGAGCTTCTTAATTTCCAAGGCACAACTGTCTTGGCCAGTTCCCCTGAAGCAAAGCTTATTGATTTGAACGATGACGGCACACTTGATCTGGTTGTAGAGACAGCAACCTCTGCTCCAAGTGGGGCTACATCACATGGTATACATACATTTCTGCGGACTAATGACGCTGGTTTTGAGGCGCCCACACAAGTGGAATCCGATTGGACTGACGCTGGAGTTACGGAGCTGATTGTAACAGACGCCGACGGGCAAGTTCTTGACTTTAACACTGATGGAAATGCCGACATAGCTGTGTTGGTTCTGGATCCCTTAGGAATGTCTGAAGAAAATGCACTAGTATTGTTTTTGGGCGATGGGAACGGAGGTTTTGACCAAGGAACACGTGTTGAAGGTTCATTCAAACAAGGCAGTTCAAATACTAAATTGGCGGTCGCCGACTTGGACCAAGACGGTCGAGTCGATCTGGTCGCAACCGGAAACGAAGCATTTTTGACTGTTGTATGGGACGATCACATCCCCGTTCTGGTCTAGCAATTGAGTTTACCTTAAGTTTTTGTCGCGAGTTTTTTCTCCAGCTGTCGGGCCGAGTGTAGTTTTGGTAGCGCGTGCTCAAAATGACATGGGCCGACCGTGACCATCTCATTCAAAGATGTACACTTTCCGAAAGACGTGATCTTGTGCGCTGTTTTCTTCTGTCTCCGGTACGGCGTTTCATATCGGGATCTGGAAGAAATCATGGCGGGACTTGGCGTCGAGCTCAATCACGCGACCTTAAACCGCTGGGTAAGCCGATACGCCCATCTTATCGCTGAACTGGCCCCATTTCGCCCAGCCTCCTTGGCCTGATCAAGGAGACTTAAGGATAGCCTTAGGCACAAGCTCATGTCTGAGATTGAAATCATCTCTGCTGTTGCGCGTCGCAATGGCGTGGCTCCCATGGCCGTATGATGGCAACATTACTGTCCGTAATTGCCCAGTTCGAACGCGATCTGCTCAGTGAACGCGTCAAATCTGGGCTTGCCGTTGCAAAAGCACGAGGCAAGAAACTCGGCCGTCAACCTGGTCAACGCCCGAAATCTGACAAACTCACGCCGCAAGTCATTCAGGCTGTTGCTGATGGACGATCATACCGCTGGATTGCCCGCGATCTAGAGCGCGTCTGGCTTTATCAGATTCAGTCTTCCCCAGTTTTCTGATCCGTGATTCCATATCTTTGAGCAGATATGGAGGTAGCAGATG
>NZ_JBQFQS010000040.1:0-2806 GCF_056537005.1 Ruegeria sp. CH6
AGGTGATTTGAACATCACGGTCGTAGTCTCAAATGCAGCCGGAGTGCAGGCAACAGGCGATGATGTGACAGTGCAGCTGCTATTGCCAACAACCCCCGTGATTGCCATCACCACTCCGATTGAGGGCGATGGTGTGATTGATGACAGTGAGGTTGCGGATGTCGAGGTGTCGGGCACCACAACCAATGTCGAAGCCGGACAGACCGTCACGGTCACCTTCAGCGATGGCACCAACCCGGATGTCACGGCAACTGCAATGGTTGCAGCCAATGGCACCTGGACAACAGCGGCCGCCGACCTGTCGGGTCTGAATGCCGGGAACATCGATGTCACAGTCTCCGTGGGTGGCGCGGGTGGTATACCGCTGGTCGAAGCCTCCTCCTCCGTGATCCGGCCCCGGATGCCCATGCAAATCGACACCACGCTGGATAATGGTGCCATACACACTACTGTTGCAGACTTGGACGGCGATGGCGATCTGGACATCATCGGGTCTGCAAGCAGCTCCAACGCGTTCACGGTGTTCCTTGGCAACGGAGATGGAAGTTTCGCCGCGGGAACGCAGATCGATACCGCGCTGGATACTGGACCCAGACACACCTCTGTTGCAGACTTGGACGGCGATGGCGATCTGGACATCATCGGGTCTGCAAGCAGCTCCAACGCGTTCACGGTGTTCCTTGGCAACGGAGATGGAAGTTTCGCCGCGGGAACGCAGATCGACACCACGCTGGATGGCGGTGCAACTCACACATCTCCGGCGGATATAGACGGCGATGGTGATCTGGACATCATCGGAACGGCATTAGGCTCCAGTGCCTTCACGGTGTTCCGCAATGATGGGACCGGAGCCTTCGATGCGGGAACACAGATCGATACAGACTTGGATAGATTTACCAGTCACACGTCTGTGGCGGATATAGACGGCGATGGTGATCTGGACATCATCGGAACGGCATTAGGCTCCAGTGCCTTCACGGTGTTCCGTAATGATGGGACCGGAGCCTTCGATGCGGGAACGCAGATCGAAACCGGGCTGGATAATGGACCCAGACACACATCCGTGGCGGATATAGACGGCGATGGTGATCTGGATATCATTGGGTCGGCCCTCAACTCAGACGCCTTCACGGTGTTCCGCAATGATGGGACCGGAGCCTTCGATGCGGGAACACAGATCGAAACCGGACTGGATGATGGTGCCATTCACACGTCTGTGGCGGATATAGACGGCGATGGTGATCTGGACATCATCGGGTCAGCCTTTAACTCCAATGCGGTCATGGTGTTCCGCAATGATGGGACCGGAGGCTTTGATGCAGGAACACAGATCGAAACCGGATTGGATGATGGACCCAGCCAAACCTCAGTGGCGGATATAGACGGCGATGGTCGGGCTGACCTGATTATATCAGCGTCGAACAGCGATGCATTCGTCGTGTTCTTCAATGACAATCTTCTACCAGTTATTTAACTAAGCCCACCTCCCGATGGATCAAAGGCCGATGATGCACTAACTATCAAATTGGACCAGTCAAATGAGGCCGCTCAGGGAGTGCGGTTGCCCTTAATGCGAATATCGCGCGTCTACGAGGTCGCATGGTGGCATGCGCCCCAGTTCCCAAGAATGGAAGTGCAACAACATGGAATTTTACATCGGATTGGACGTATCACTGAAAAGCACGGCAATTTGTGTACTGGGACCTCAAGGCAAAATAGTTCAACGGTCACAAGCGGAGAGTAAGCCAGAAGCTTTGGTATGTGCAGTCAAATCGCTTTCGTATGAGGCCGCTGCGATCGGACTTGAAGCCGGCCCGCTTTCGCGGTGGTTAACCAAAGGGGCAGAAGAATCTGGCCAGAACGTTAAGCTTTCCTGACACACATTGACACGAGGGAGCCCCATTACAGAAGTTGTTTGTTCGGGTTAAAAGCACCAAGCAAGCCGACATAGAAGGTGTTCACATCGCGCAGCGCCCGAATTTCATTGGTCTGCTGTGCGAAGACTCGATTGGCTGGCAGAATGTCATCGTCGAGGAGCGCTGCGTTCGGATCACTACCAACAACGGTACTTTCGTAACCATTTCCGAGGATGGCAGTTTTTGCTGTGACAGCGGTGACGATGTTACGACGGTTGAGCGTTCCGGCCGGGTTATCAAACAAACCCAATATCTCGATGCGGTCATGTCGCAGATGGTGGAGACTGTGCCAACCGCTCTTCTGAGCGGGATCTGTTCGCGAACTTTGAGGAGGGTTCTGAAGAACAGCCGCAGCAGAGTGCTCGCCGGGTATGGGAGGCCTTCGAAGATACTTAATTTAATTGGGGATTTTTCCAACTGGGCCAAATTCAACCCAATGAAAAACAATGACTTGCGCAAGGATTGCCAACTGGAATCCTTGCAACATGCCCAAGCAGTATTCTGGTAGCGGGGGTCCGTCTTTTTCACTAACCCCATTGAAATTGCAACACAATTTATGTGTTTTACAGCCCCCCCAATCGAAGCGCAAATTATTTCAGAACACATTCAGGCAAGCATCAGGTGCGTCCTGATTTTTCTCGCTAATCTTGTGAATGTAGATGGTGCTGTGGTTTTTATCATTTATCCCTAATGCAAGGACAGCTGCACCTCTTCCTCAGTTGTTCGGGCTTAAGAAGCCCGAGTGAAATCGGCCAATTTGGTCGCCACTTACCTTGCTGAGGGTGTAAATCTCATCAGAGATGATTTTTGCACCCTCAGTCTTTTTCGCTATATTTAGATCCCTCGTCTGCTTGCGAGGGTTCGGGCGACGTTCGTAATGTGGCGTCGAC
>NZ_JBQFQS010000041.1:0-2440 GCF_056537005.1 Ruegeria sp. CH6
CAGTCTGCGACATGTTCACCCCAGACGAGTGCTACAACTTCTTCCAGGCCGCAGGATATGAAACCAATTGAGCCAGACGCGCTCTAGGTCATCTGCCGCACGCCAAAGAACGGCGCTTCCAGAAACTGCTCCTCGATCCGGCACATTAGCCCGCACCGTCTCGCCATTAGGCGTGTAATATAATGACGACCGTGAGATCGACAGCGGCTTGCATTGTTTGCAGATGGACAGGTCCGGATTGGCCAGCTCAACCATCTTGCGCCTCACTTGCCGATCCACGTCTTGAGCTTTTTTTTTTACAAAACACCGTTGGCTCCGGCCAATTCCCCGATCTTCGCGGCAGTTCTTTGACCTGCTCCTCATGAATCTCAGGGGCTATCTTACCGCTGCGCTCAAATACGCTGGACGCACCTTCGAAAAATGCCCGCTTCCAACCGTGGATCATCGTCGGGTGAACGCCAAACCAGCTCGCCAACTCAGCGTCCGAATTTCGAGGGGTAGCTCAAACAAAAATCCTTATCAACGGATTCCACGACACTGACTGACATGAACCTGTTGAACTGGTCCACTTTTAGAGCTTCACCAGATCTGAGCCTCCCCCACTGAACTGGTCCACCGTTATGTTTATGAAACGGAGGACCACGAATGGCGAACAAGAGACCAAAGTCCGAAAAGACTGTCTCGAAGTTATGGCAGGTTGAAGTTCTGATGGGGCAAGGCATGTCCCGTCTTGATGCAATCAGACAGATCGGCGTTGTTGAACAAACCTATTACCCCTGGAGAAAGAAGTACGGTGGAATGGGTGTTGATCAATTGAAGAAACTGAAACGGCTTCAGAAAGCGAACGAGCGGTTGAGACGTGCGGTTTCAGATCTGACTTTGGACAAATTAATCCTGACGGAAGCCGCAAGGGGAAACTTTTGAGCCCCGCTCGTCGTCGTGCCTGCATCGATCATGTTCGTAGCCAGCTCAGAGTATCTGAGCGACGCGCCTGCCGCGTGCTGGGGCAACATCGATCCACTCAACACCCGCTTATCATCAACCCGAGGCTTGCCGTGCGACTTCGGGAAAAATGGGGTATGCTTGGCCATCTGCTCTTCGGTTAGCCAATAAAGGTCGCTCATGTCATCGCCCCGTTTTCGGAGCCGTGAATCACGCGGCGCGGTGGAAATCAATGCATCCTGACCCTAGACAACAAGGTTTACCAAAGGAAACAGAGTGTGAAAAGAAAAGGGGGGGTGCCGTTCCAACTTGGGTAAAGAAACGACACCCCAAACGTAGAATAGGCTAAATTGAGGAAATAACCCCACCCACTCCACGTAGAAAACGAGACGAGAGGGGGTAGAACGTCTCGCTCTATAGTAGTCAGCTAAAAGCTTTTTTGGCTCTAAGGCAGGGCAACACCCACACTACAAATCAACCATCGCATCAACTTTAATTGGCGGTTCAGAAATTTGCCTGATCACAACGTGAATTTAGCGTGAAGAATTGATACGCTCCAAGCTCAATCCTGGCCCGAGTGATCTGGTCCGATCCGGCCCCAGACCTTTGTATAAAACGCGAAAGCCCTAATCCACATCAACTAACAAACTTTGCTGTGATCCCAGAAAAGGTCCTCGTTTATGGATAGAGCTTTCCGCCAGATTTCCCTAGGCTGTGAGAGGAGCGGATGGCGATGAAAGCATCCAAATTTACGGACGCGCAAAAGGCGTTCATCATCAAGCAAGGCGAAGAAGCAACACCTTTTGCTGAGATCTTTTGGAAGGCCGGGATCAGCCAGGCCACATACTTCAATTGGAAGAAGAAGTATGTCGGGATGTTGCCGACGGACATGAAGAAGCTGCGTGAGTTGGAAGACGAGAACAGGCGGCTGAATAAGATCGACGCGACCAGGTCGCGTTGGAACAGCGGAGTGCTTCTGCTCCGGTAGGGTTGGGAGATCAACGCGAAGAAGGCGTATTGTGTTTACAAGGAGTTGGGTATGCAGTTGCACAATAAAACCCAAAACGCCGTGTGGGGTCGGTTTATGTTTAGCCAGAACCTGCAAACGCTGATACGCTGTCACATTGCCGCTTTTGATGCGATGAACGGGGTGCCGGAAGAGATCCTCTATGATCTCATTAAAACAGCGGTGATCGGGGAGGATGACGCGGGCGTTGTCACCTACAACACTTTGCTCGTCGCGCTGTTTAACGACTACAGCTCTGCTCCCAAGGCTTGCAAACCGTATCGGGCTCAGACGAAAGGCAAGGTTGAACGCCCGTTCCGATACATCCGGCAGGACTTCTTTCTGGCACGCACGTTCCGCAACATTGATGATCTGAACGCCCAGTTTGACGTCTGGCGGTGCTAGAGCGCGTCTGGCTCAATTGGTTTCATATCCTGCGGCCTGGAAGAAGTTGTAGCACTCGTCTGGGGTGAACATGTCGCAGACTGCGCC
>NZ_JBQFQS010000042.1:0-1855 GCF_056537005.1 Ruegeria sp. CH6
ATCTGGAAGGAAAAGTTCCTGAACCAAACTTGACCTGACAGAACCCGCCAGAAAAACGGCCAGCTGTCAGATCACATCGGAACCACTACAGCGCAATGCAGTATCCCCTTATCGTACAATACTGGGCAGCAACCGACAGCGGCCCAAGCGCGAGGCAGCCGATGACGAGTGTCGCGCTGATGTTTTTCCACTCCAGCATTGCGGGGACACCCAATAGAAGGATGCCAAAGCCAGAGATATAGAGCATCATAGACAGCGCGCTTTCGGTTTGGCTCAGTGTCCGGATCAGCAGTCCCTCTGAGGCCATAAGTACAGCACTTAGCAAAGCAATCATGGCTGGAAACGCAGCGATATGGCTTTGAAATGCGCCCTGTGCCGCCATAATCAACGCAGCCCCTGCAAGTGAAATCAGAACCGCCATCCAGTGCCGCACACCGACACGTTTCTTTAGGAACATGATACCAAGTAACACGGTTATGACTCCGTAGAGAATGCCAATGGCCGATGCGTCTGCCACCGGCATGTGAGCGGTTGACCAGGTAATGGCCGCCGCAGCGGAACATCCGAAAACTGCGCGTATGAAATGTCGAAGCGGTACTTTGCTCTTATACTGACTGAAAGAACCTGAGCGAGCCACCAGCCAGAACACCGTTGCAAACGCACCAACGTATCTCAGCAAGATAATCTGAAAGATTCCAATAGCCCCATCGGCAAATTTGGCAGACGCAAAAACCACAGTGAACAGAGCGGTGCTGAGCAGCACCCAAAGGACCGCTTCGATATTTTCGTTTCTTGATGGCATGTGGAACCTGATTAGAAGAACATGTTTGTTCCTAAAGGCAGCTTCCCCTTGTCTTCAAACGAGTTATATTCTCTCTGAGTGAGAATTTTTAATGCAGAATCCAAGTTTGACATCTTTGAACGCGTTGCGCGTTTTCCTGATCACGGCCCAGCATATGAGTATCAAGCTGACCGCAGATGAGCTTTCAGTGACACCGGGGGCCGTTAGTCATCAGATCAGGTCGCTTGAGCAGTCTCTGGGCACCCAGCTCTTTATCCGCCGCAACAACGCTATTGAACTAACTGATGCAGGCAACCAGTTGGCCCAACAAGCCACGCCCGGATTGCACCTGCTGCATACGTCACTTGGCAATGTCATCCGAGGCAACAACGCTCTGCGCGTTCGCGCCTCCATGTCATTCGCGGTTCGGTGGTTGATACCAAAACTACATCTCTTCAAGGCGAAGAACCTTGATGCCAATGTGGAAGTCGAGACGTTTTTTGACGAAGATCGTCAACTGTCTAGCGATGCTGACGTAACAATCAGATATTTTCGTTGTGGCGAATGTTTAGAAGGTGAGAGTAACCTATTAGATGATGTTTGCCGCCCATATCTCGCACCAGCCTTGCTGTCCAAACTCGACAACTCAAGCGATCTGGCTTCCATTCCGGCCATCCAATGCACCAAAGGAAACTGGGATTGGCTTCTCTGGATGGCAGAAACGGGCAGACAGGATGTGCAACTCACCTTTGCGGAACGCTTTGATTTGGACGATGCAGCCCTGCGTGCCGCGTGTGCAGGTATGGGGATGATACTCTCTTCTGAGTTCATGGTTGAGGCTGAATTGTCTGAAGGACGGCTTGTCCCATTGCCTGACAGCCAGGAAATCAGCGTTGGATGCTATTCGCTGCACATTGGTAGGTACGAAACAAACCTGACCAGAAAGTTTGTCCGGTGGTTGCAAGAGGTTGCTGAAACCTGCCGCTAGAGCGCGTCTGGCTTTATCAGATTCAGTCTTCCCCAGTTTTCTGATCCGTGATTCCATATCTTTGAGCAGATATGGAGGTAGCAGAT
>NZ_JBQFQS010000043.1:0-1827 GCF_056537005.1 Ruegeria sp. CH6
GCAGTCTGCGACATGTTCACCCCAGACGAGTGCTACAACTTCTTCCAGGCCGCAGGATATGAAACCAATTGAGCCAGACGCGCTCTAGTTCCCACCTGTCAGACCAAACGCAGTTTTGGTAGCGGATGCTCCAAATTACGGGAGCAGACCGTGAAAATCTCATTCAAGGGTGCACACTTTCCGAAAGAATTGATCTTGTACCCTGTTTTCTTCTATCTCCGATACGGTGTGTCATATCGGGATCTGGAAGAAATCATGGCGGAGCGTGGTGTTGATTTGGACCACGCGACTCTGAACCAATGGGTGAGCCGATATGCTGGTCTCATTACTAAAACAGCGCGGTATAGTTTAGAAAGCGTCCCGCAGACAGTTCGTGGCGCATGGATGAAACCTATGTGAAAGTGAAAGGCGAATGGGCTTATCTTTATCTTTCGATCAACAAACACGGCAAGACCCTGGATTTCATGTTGTCTGCGCGGTGGAATAAAGCGGCTGCTACGAAGTGCTTCGCCCGTGCGCTTGGGGTGAACGGTCTACCGCGCAAGATCGTCATCGACAAACACGGTGCCAATACAGCGTTTGATCGCGGAACGATGAACTATGCGAATAGCACATCGTTCCGCTCAGTTCGGCTTAGAGGGGGCTTTTTAAATCACACCCGGAATATTCTCATTGAACAATATCCCAAATACATCTGAATCTCCGGCTGATACAATAATGTCCGACCTCATGTCACCATCTATATCCGCCACAGACGTGTGAGCTGCATCGCCATCCAGCGTGGTGTCGATCTGCGTTCCCGCGGCGAAACTTCCATCGCCATTACCCAGAAACACTATGAATGCGTCGGAGCCAGCAGCAGACCCAATAATATCCAAATCACCATCACCATCTAAATCAAACACAGAGGTGCCAGTGGGGTTTTCATACAGCGTTGTATCATCGATTTGCGTTCCCGCATCAAAGCTTCCCGTTCCGTTATTCAGGAACACCGTGAATGCGTCGGAACCAGTCGTAGAGCCAATAATATCCAAATCACCATCATCATCTACATCCGCCACAGATGTGTGAATGGCACCATCATCCAGTCCGGTTTCGATCTGTGTTCCCGCATCGAAGGCTCCGGTCCCATCATTGCGGAACACCGTGAAGGCACTGGAGCCTAATGCCGTTCCGATGATATCCAAATCACCATCATCATCTACATCCGCCACAGAGGTGTGAGTGGACAATGCATCCAAGTCTGTATCGATTTGCGTTCCCGCATCGAAGGCTCCGGTCCCATCATTGCGGAACACCGTGAAGGCATTTGAACCTAGAGCTGAACCAATGATGTCCATATCACCATCGCCGTCTATATCCGCCACGGATGTGTGTCTGGCTAAATCATCCAGCTCGGTTTCGATCAGTGTTCCCGCATCGAAGGCTCCGGTCCCATCATTGCGGAACACCGTGAAGGCATTTGAACCTAGAGCTGAACCAATGATGTCCATATCACCATCGCCGTCTATATCCGCCACGGATGTGTGTCTGGGTCCAGCATCCAGCGCGGTTTCGATCTGCGTTCCCGCATCAAAGCCTCCGGTCCCATCATTGCGGAACACCGTGAAGGCGTCTGAGCCGACGGCCGACCCAATGATATCCATATCACCATCGCCGTCTATATCCGCTACAGACGTGTGAATGGCACCATCATCCAGTCCGGTTTCGATTTCGTTAATAATGTCGTTCGTCTGTGTTGGCAATAGCAGCTGCACTGTCACATCATCGCCTGTTGCCTGCACTCCGGCTGCATTTGAGACTACGACCGTGATGTTCAAATCACCT
>NZ_JBQFQS010000044.1:0-1794 GCF_056537005.1 Ruegeria sp. CH6
TATCTCTGGCCCCATCTCCGGGTATTGCGATGTCAACATACTCGTTCGAGTTGAGTGGAGCCAAAGGCTGCAAAACAGCTAGTGGCATATCCGTCAAGCTAGCTGCAGCTGTAAGAGCTGTCCAGCCCCAATTCTATGGGCCAGTTTTGAGCAAGGTTTCTGGAACGGGCGGTCGCATGTTTAGAGCCTGATGGGGTCTGACACGATTGTACTGTCTAAGCCAGGTATTGATGACGATCTGAGCCTGTTTGGTGGTGTGGAACCATTCTGCGTTGAGGACTTCCCGGCGCAGAGTGCCATTGAAGCGCTCGTTGTATCCATTCTCCCAAGGTGATCCCGGGTAGATTTGGATCGGCTTAATGCCCACCTTTCTTAACCAGGTCTGCAGGGCCGTTGCGATGAACTCCGCGCCGTTGTCGGAACGGATGTGTTCGGGCTTCCCGTGCCGCAATAAGAGTGGGTAGAGCGCATCCAGCACGTCTGCGCTGTTCATCTTCGGCTTGACCGCTACGCAGAGCGCCTCACGGGTATACTCATCCAGCACCGTCAGCATCTTGTAGCTCTGTCCGTTGCTCAGCTTGTCGTGGACAAAGTCAATGCTCCAGATGTGATTGGGATGTTGCGGTCGGAGCCGGATGATCGAGCTGTCCTTGTGGTACAGCCGTTTGCGTTTCTTGTGCCGTTGTGGGAGCTGCAAGCCTTCTTCGCGCCATAGTCGTTCGATCTTTTTATGATTGACTGCCCAGCCTTCGACACGCAGCAGCTCGGCGACCTTGCGGTAGCCGTAGCGCCCATACCGTTTGGCCAATCGGATCATCGCCAGACGTAACGCCTCATCATCCTTTGGCGCTGCGCGGTATTGCAGCGTGCTCCGCGCCAATCCAATCACGCGACAGGTGCGCCGTTCAGAGGTTGCCAGCTTTTGTCGGGTGTGGACCACGGCCTGACGAAGCTGGTCTGCCGTCAGGCCTTTGGCTTTAGATAATCAAGGCTCTCCTTGAGAATGAGTTTGTCCAGTTCAAGCTCAGCCACGATTTTCTTGAGCCGATCATTCTCTTTCTGCAGCGCCTTCAGATTGGCCATCTCAGATCGTCCCATCCCACCAAACCGCTTGCGCCATGTGTAATAGGTCGCATCACTGACACCAGCCGTTCTGCACGCCGTCGCGACATCCGAACCAGATGCCAGGCCCAGCTCAATCTCGCGCAAAAGCCGCAGAATATCTTCGTCCGAATACCGTTTCCGCGCCATCAATCCCGTCTCCAAAACTAAGCCAACTGTGGCACAGTTTTAGGGGGCCAAGACAAGTACTATGTAGCGACTGCACGCCATGTGGTAGATCCCAAGTATCTACCGCCTAGTCTTTCTCGCGCTTCTGTTTGCACAGAACTTGAGATGTCATTTAGCTCTGCGATAAATCCTGGATCAGATCATGTGGCATTGGGATATCAGAAGTTCCGTGTTTCCGATCCCGAGTTTTCATTCGACCCATCCAATTGCGACTTGGCAGTTCTGAAGGTTCCTAAGAATGTTCTGCCAATTCGGAAAAAGGGTGAGACCAGACGCCCAATTTCATTTAAGTTCGGTTTTTTGGCGACAGATGAAGAGCTTGGTTCTCGGATAGCAGGCGAGCCAGTTGTATTTGTCGGTTACCCCGATAACGCTCCCGTCAACCGAACTGATGGTGGTCAGTACATTTATCCAATTTTGCGCCAAGGCGTATTTGCGTACCCCCCTATTCACGGGATTGATGTGGAAGGAGAACTAGGACGAAATTATGGTTTAATTGACAGT
>NZ_JBQFQS010000045.1:0-1776 GCF_056537005.1 Ruegeria sp. CH6
TTACGCCTCTTGCGGTGTCATGTCGTTTGCGTCGATGCCGGCGACTGCGACGGGTTTTTTCATGGCGTCGCGGCGGAAGGGTTCACCCAGTTCCTGGTTGATCAGGGCTTCGATCAGCGTGGTGATGCCGTTCTTCTGGTCCTCGATCGCCTGGTTCAGCGCCGCGGTCAGCTCTTCCTGGGTGCGGGCGACAACACCTTTCAGGCCACAGGCCTGTGCGATACCGGCGTAAGACACTTTGGTGTCCAGCTCGGTGCCGACGAAGTTGTCATCGAACCACAGGGTCGAGTTCCGCTTTTCCGCGCCCCACTGGTAGTTGCGGAAAACGATCTGGGTCACGGCAGGCCATTCTTCGCGGCCAATCGCGGTCAGTTCGTTCACGGCGATACCAAAGGCACCGTCACCGGCAAAGCCGACAACCGGAACATCGGGGCAGCCGATCTTGGCGCCGACAACCGCCGGAAGGCCGTAGCCACAGGGGCCGAACAGGCCGGGGGCCAGGTATTTGCGGCCGTCTTCGAAGGACGGATAGGCGTTGCCGATGGCGCAGTTGTTGCCGATGTCGGACGAGATGATTGCCTCTTTCGGCAGTGCGGCCTGGATTGCGCGCCACGCCATACGGGGGCTCATCCAGTCAGGCTTGGCGGCACGTGCACGCTCGTTCCAGGTGGTGCCCGGATCGTCGTCCTCGTGGGTCATCGAGGTCAGTTCCTGCGCCCATGCGGATTTCTTCTGGGCGATGCGGTCCTTGCGCTCCTGGCGGCCTTCGTCACCGGCGGTGTCGCTCAGCTGGGACAGGATGCCGTTGGCAACCTTGGCCGCATCACCGATGATGCCGACGCTGACGTCCTTGGTCAGGCCGATGCGGTCAGGGTTGATGTCGACCTGAATGATCTTTGCATCTGCGGGCCAGTAGTTGATGCCGTAGCCGGGCAGGGTCGAGAACGGGTTCAGGCGGGTGCCCAGAGCCAGAACAACGTCGGCTTCCGAGATCAGCTCCATACCGGCTTTCGAACCGTTATAGCCCAGCGGGCCGGCAAACAGCGGGTGCGAGCCGGGGAAGGCGTCGTTGTGCTGGTAGCCAACGCAGACCGGGGCGTCCAGACGCTCGGCCAGGGCTTTCGACGCTTCGATGCCGCCTTCGGCCAGAACAACGCCGGCACCGTTCAGGATGACCGGGTTCTTTGCGTTCGACAGCATTTCGGCAGCAGCAGCCACCGCGTCTTCACCGCCCGAAGGGCGCTCGAAATCAACGATCTTGGGCAGTTCGATGTCGACAACCTGGGTCCACATGTCACGCGGGATGTTCAGCTGAGCCGGTGCGCTGGCGCGCTTGGCGTTCATGATCACGCGGTTCAGGACTTCGGCAACACGCGACGGATCACGGACTTCTTCCTGATAGGCAACGCAGTCCGCGAACATGCGCATCTGCTCCATCTCCTGGAAGCCGCCCTGACCGATGGTCTTGTTGGCCGCCTGCGGGGTGACCAGCAGAACCGGGGTGTGGTTCCAGTAGGCGGTTTTAACCGCGGTTACGAAGTTGGTGATGCCGGGGCCGTTCTGCGCGATCATCATCGACATCTTGCCGGTGGCGCGAGTGTAGCCGTCGGCCATCATGCCGCCAGACCCTTCGTGTGCGCAGTCCCAGAACATGATGCCAGCCTTCGGAAACAAATCCGAAATCGGCATCATCGCAGAACCAATAATACCAAACGCATGCTCAATACCATGCATCTGCAATACCTTAACAAAGGCCTCTTCTGTCGTCATCTTCAT
>NZ_JBQFQS010000046.1:0-1743 GCF_056537005.1 Ruegeria sp. CH6
CCGCTCAGCAGGCCTTGACCAAAACCATATCAAAAGAAAGAAACAGAAACGGATTCTACACCTCAACGGCCCGGATCAGGGGGCTGGGTCAGCCTCGCCAGGATCAAAGCTCAACGGAACATAGGCGGCGGCTGAAGCTTCCTGGACCTCACGAGACCAATTGGCCGCATACCGGCGCACCGCGTCATAGCTGCCATCGTAGCCGAGATTGCGCAGCTCCTCATAAATCCGAACCAGGGTCAGTCGTTCGCGCTTGGGTTTTCCAGCATTGTCCTCAAGCAGGCTATCAAGCTGATCTTTCCAGGGATCGATCTTCGGGCGTGGCTGAACAGATCGGTCATAGCTGAACTCGGTGTCCCCGGAACGGACAACCTTGCGCACCGTATTCCGCGACAATCGAAGGTCGCGGCAAATCTCCTTGATAGACTTCCCATCGACAAAAAATGCACGCCTGATCTTCGCAATCGTCTCCACGACCAACATCCCCAATCTGCTCCCCAATATCGTTTGGGAAGCATCTGAACAGAATTATCAGGGGGGTCAATTTTGCATGCCGATCACCCCTCAACAGGGGTCAATTTTGCATGCCGATCACCCCTCAACAGGGGGCAATTTTGCATGCCGTTTCACAAATAGAGCAATTTGATCCGGTCACCCTTTCGGCCCCGGAAGGCAAAGACCGCACCATTCGCAGGTCGCTGGCGCAGAACGTCCTGCGCCAGGGCAGATAGGCCCGCGATCCCCTTCCTCATATCAGTGACACCACACGCAAGATACACCCGGACACCGGTTCCCGGGCCGATCATGCCGCCTCCACCGCGTGAATCAGCCTGATCAGCACCCCTGCGTCCAGATCACTGGAAAACTGCAGGTACCGCCCGTTGGCTAGGCGCAGCTCTACAGGAACCGACGGGAAGGCTGCGGGTTCCGCAGGAAGAGCCTCGGCCGCCGGGATATCAACCGGCAGAAACACTGTGCCGAGGTCAGGCGACCATAGCCCCTTCCGCTTCAACTCGTGCCGCCAGCCATAAATCTGCTGACGGGTCACATCGTGATGCTGCGCAACCCGCGTGACTGTCGCCCCGTCGACCCCCACTGACGCGACAATCGCAAGCTTCTCCTCGTCGCTCCAGCGCCGACGCCGTTCAACGCCCAAAATCTCGCCGCGCATGACAAACTCCCCCTAAGACACGTCGGTAACGACGTCGTTAAGCACGTGTCTTAAATCATCAGGAGTAAATCAGGCAGGCGGTGAAAATCGGGTGCTTACGCTCGATCGGGAGGTGGGCTTAGATGACCGGCGGAAGGTTTTCACTCCAGATTACATTGAATGCATCGCTGATGGATGCGGATGTAATCAGGTCATCCCGACCATCGCCGTCTATATCTGCCACAAAGGTGTGACGGGCTTCATCATCCAGCGTGGTATCGATCTGTGTTCCTGCATCGAAGCCCCCGGTCCCATCATTGCGGAACACCGTGAAGACATCTGAAGAGGAAGCTGACCCGATGATGTCCAGATCGCCATCGCCATCAATGTCGATCACAGACGTGTGAATGGCACCATCATCCAGTCCGGTTTCGATCTGTGTTCCTGCATCGAAGGCTCCGGTCCCATCATTGCGGAACACTGTGAAGGCATCTGAAGCTAGAGCTGACCCGATGATGTCCAGATCGCCATCGCCATCAATGTCGATCACAGACGTGTGAATGGCACCATCATCCAGTCCGGTTTCGATCTGT
>NZ_JBQFQS010000047.1:0-1606 GCF_056537005.1 Ruegeria sp. CH6
TAAAGCCACCTCTTTCGGAACTTCCGATCAAGACCGCTGACAACGGTTTTTATCGGGGGTTCAGTATTAATGTGACGGTGATCAGCAAGATCATCATCAGCCTGCTGGTCGTCTGGTGTATTGTTTGGCCGACACAAGCCGGGCGCGTTCTGGGCGATTGGAACGCTGCCATTCTGGCGCAGTTCGCCGCCTGGTACATCTGGGTTGTGACTGCGTTTGTGATCGTCTGCATAGGCTTGGCGATGTGGCCCACAGCGGGGCGGCTGAAGCTGGGTGTGGAAGGCGAGAAGCCCGAATTTTCAAACTTCTCATGGTTTTCCATGATGTTTGGTGCGGGCATTGGTGTTGGCATGCTGACATGGGCCGTTGCCGAACCGGTGGCGCATTTCAAAAACAACCCGTCGGTCATTCAGGGTGTCACAACGGCTCTGGACGCCGACAATGTACGTACGGCCTATGTCTGGTCTTATTTGCATTGGGGTTTCGGGGCTTGGGCATGTTACGCGATAGCTGGCTTGGCGCTTGCTTTCTTCAGCTACCGTCGCGGACTGCCACTGACGATCCGCTCTTCATTGACACCATTGTTTGGTAAATCGCTGTCGGGCAACCTCGGCCATTTGATCGACATCGTCGCCGTTGTTGCCACTATTCTTGGGGTAGCCCAGACATTGGGTTTCGGTGTCGAGCAATTCGTTGCAGGGCTCACACGTATCGGTGTCGGCGGCCTTGCTCAGCCTGATGGTTCGGCCACGACACTGGGCATCGTCGTTGCTCTGATTGTCATCATGGGTGCGTCGACCTTGTCGGCTCTATCCGGTGTCGGGAAAGGCATCAAATGGCTGTCGAACATCAACATGGGCCTATCGATCTTCCTTTTGGGTTTCTTCATCCTGTTCGGTGCCACCTTCTTTGGTGCAAAGGCGTTCTTCGTAGGCATCTGGGATTATGTGATCGCGCTGCCATGGCTGAGCTTCAACGTGTACGCCTCTGATGGTGTTGAGGGGTCGGAAGCGTTCCTGCTTGCACAGTGGCAGGGCTGGTGGCCGGTCTTCTACTGGGCGTGGTGGATTGCGTTCGCACCCTTTGTCGGCCTGTTCCTGGCGCGGATTTCCAGAGGTCGGACGATCCGTGAATTCGTATTGGGCGCGATGATCGTCCCCGCGCTGATGTGCTTTGTCTGGTTCGCCTGGGCCGGAGGTACGGCAATCGATCTGGAACTGAACGGAGACGCAAACGGCGTCATTCTGGATGCGGCGAACGGCGACAAGATCTTTGCAATGACGGAACACATGCTTGCTCCGATTGCAGAAGCATTGGCGTGGGCGATGGCCGCTGTGATTGTTGTCCTGCTGTTGACGTTCCTTGTAACGTCCGCTGACTCGGCGGTCCTGATTGTGAATACGATCAATGCAGCCGGTGACGAAGGGCCCAAAGCGCGTCCGCACATCATGTTCTGGGGCGCGGCTCTGGCATTGGTAGTTGGTGGTCTGCTGATCTCTGGCGGAACAGGCGCGATCCAGACCGCGATGGTCATCGGGGCGCTGCCATTCTCGATCGTCATGGCACTAATGTGCATCGCGCTGATCAAGGCCATCTGGAACGACGG
>NZ_JBQFQS010000048.1:0-1596 GCF_056537005.1 Ruegeria sp. CH6
ATGACCTTGGAGTCCTTCATGCCCGCCAAATGCTGGATCGCGCCCGAGATGCCGATGGCGACATAGAGATCGGGAGCAACAACCTTACCGGTCTGACCCACCTGCCAGTCGTTCGGGGCATAGCCCGAGTCCACGGCCGCGCGCGACGCGCCAACGGCGGCACCCAGTTTGTCAGCCAGGGTTTCGATCAGTTTGAAGTCCTCTTCCGAGCCGACACCACGGCCGCCCGAGACAACAACGCCAGCCGAGGTCAGTTCCGGACGGTCGCTTTCGGCAACCTTGTCCTCGACCCATTCGGACAGACCCGGGTTGTCGCCAACCGAGATGGTCTCAACCGCAGCCGAGCCGCCTTCACCGGCGGCATCAAAGGACGCGGTACGGAAGGTGACGACTTTCTTGGCGTCGTTCGATTTTACGGTCTGGATCGCGTTACCCGCGTAGATCGGACGCTCGAAGGTCGAGCCGTCAACCACGCCGGATGCATCCGAGATCACCATGGCGTCCAGCAGGGCTGCAACGCGCGGCATAACGTTCTTGGCGTCGGTGGTGGCAGGGGCAACGATGTGCTCGTAGCCATCGGCCAGACCCACGATCAGGGCTGCGGTCGATTCCGCCAGGCGGTGACCCAGCGAGGCATCTTCGGCAACCAGAACCTTGGACACGCCGTCGATCTTGGCGGCGGCCTCACCGGCAGCAGCGGCAGAACCGCCCGCGGCCAGAACAGTCACGTCACCCAGCGCCTTGGCAGCGGTGACAGCCTTGGCGGTGGCGTCCAGCGCCAGTTCGCCGTTGTTAACCTCTGCGAGAAGAAGAACAGCCATTACACAGCCCCCGCTTCTTTGAGTTTTCCAACCAGCTCGTCGACCGAGCCTACGATGATACCGGCGGCACGTGCCGGCGGCTCTTCGGTCTTGACGATTTCCAGACGTGGCGTGACGTCGACGCCGTAATCGGCGGCGGTTTTCTCATCCAGCGGCTTTTTCTTCGCCTTCATGATGTTCGGCAGCGACGCATAGCGCGGCTCGTTCAGGCGCAGGTCAACGGTCACGATGGTCGGCATCTTGACGCTGATGGTCTGCAGACCGCCGTCAACCTCGCGGGTGATCTTGGCGCTGTCGCCTTCAATGTCCAGCTCGGACGCGAAGGTACCTTGCGACCAGCCCAGCAGGGCCGACAGCATCTGACCGGTGGCGTTCATGTCGTTGTCGATTGCCTGCTTGCCCGCCAGAACGATGCCCGGCTGCTCTTCCTCGACCACTTTGGCAAGGATTTTGGCAACGGCCAGAGGCTCGATGTCCTGATGGACGTCATCCGCAGCGACAACCAGAATGGCGCGGTCGGCGCCCATGGCCAGTGCGGTGCGCAGGGTTTCCTGCGCCTGCTTCACGCCGATCGAAACCGCAACAACCTCATCGGCCTTGCCAGCTTCTTTCAGGCGGATCGCTTCTTCCACCGCAATCTCGTCGAACGGGTTCATCGACATTTTGACATTGGCGAGATCAACACCGCTACCGTCCGCTTTCACGCGAACCTTCACATTATAGTCAATCACGCGTTTGACAGGCACGAGTACCTTCATTTCTGCGCTTGCTCCTT
>NZ_JBQFQS010000049.1:0-1435 GCF_056537005.1 Ruegeria sp. CH6
AACACCGGGACGATAGCGGTTTCGGCGCAAGGAGACGCTTTTGTCCGGGCGCATGGGATTACCACTGCTGCATTGCCTTCAGGCGGCGTTCTGAGCCATGGTGGCGCGATTTCTGTTGCTGCCAACGGGGGCACGGATACGGAAGCTTATGGTATTTTCGTGGGTAGTGCTGAAGGTACGATCATTGTGACAGGTAACGTGTCTGCCACTTCAACCGGCAAGAGCTACGCGGTGTTTCTGGGCGACGGCGGCGGTACGCTAAATGCCGAAACTACCGCAGATATCAATGGGACCATTCGGGTCAGCGATCACGACGTAAACCTGAACAATGTCGGCGGACGAGTTGTCTATCGTTTCCAGGACGATGATACGACTAACGGTGCGTTCACCACTTCGGTTTCCTCAGCCTCTCAAGGTTGGTTTGTTGATGATGAAGGGGGCTCGGCACCTGTCTATGCCTCGTTCGACGCCGCTGAATTGCAGCTGAACACCAACCAGCCGTTCGAAATAGCGGGGCTTTCGTACAATCTTGCACGCCAGTTGGATAACGCCGATCTCGGCAGTGTCAGCCGCAACAAGGTTGTGCTCAGCACCCAGGGAAGCGGCCCAATCGAAGGGTTTCGGCCGTACTTCCTGATCAGTGGCAGCAGAAGTGATGGAACCGCAAGCGGCAGTTCTTCGGCACTTTCCTCAAACATGTGGAGCGTCAATGCTGGTCTGACCCGTGATCTCGGAACCGGATTGCGATACGGGTTTGGGGCCAGCTATTTCAAGAATGACGGAACCTTTGGCTCTTCGTCCTTCGACACCTCGGGTGTGTTTATCAGCGGGATCGTGGCCCAAAACTTCGGGTTTGCTGATCTGAGTTTTGGTCTTGGTTACGGTGACCTGGACAATCACGAGTCTCGCACCAACGGGAATGTTGCGACGGACGCTGACTATTCCAGCAACATGATAACTGCCTTGGTTGCGGCAGAGCGGGAGATTGCCTTGAAGAACGGCGCTATCCTGACCCCAAAGGCAAGCTTTCTGTACGGTAAAGAAAACCTGGATGGCTATACTGAGACGGGTAGTTCTGCCAACGCAACAATTGGCGACAGGGCTATCACATTCAATGAAACCCGGATTGGCGGTGAATACGCAACCTCTGTACTTGGTGGGCGTCTGTCAGCTTCATTGGCGGCAGTGCACCGGGACGCGGATGCGCCGTCAATTGTGGATGTGTCTATATTCGGGAATACGCTTGCTTTGGCCTCAGGCGGAGGGGGAACCGACACTTTCGGCGAAGTGGGACTGAACTTCGAGAAGCCTTTCGATAACGGGGGATTCCTGCATCTTGAAGCAAGGTCGACCCTCGGGGCCGACGTTTCAACTCAGGCCCTCTGGGCATCCTATGAGTGGAAGTTCTAGGAAGAAAACTCTCAAGGGCCGCTAC
>NZ_JBQFQS010000050.1:0-1242 GCF_056537005.1 Ruegeria sp. CH6
GCTTAGGCAAAAACGAAAAAGGGCGTCCCGAGGGACGCCCTTTCTTTGGATATTCGCTGGCGCGACTTACTCGATGATTTTCGAGACGACGCCGGCGCCGACGGTGCGGCCACCTTCGCGGATCGCGAAACGCAGGCCGTCTTCCATCGCGATCGGAGCGATCAGCTCGACGGTGAAGCCAACGTTATCGCCAGGCATAACCATCTCGGTGCCAGCTGCCAGCGTCACGGTGCCGGTCACGTCAGTTGTACGGAAGTAGAACTGCGGACGGTAGTTCGCGAAGAACGGGGTGTGACGACCGCCTTCTTCCTTGGTCAGGATATAGGCTTCGGCTTCGAACTTGGTGTGCGGTGTAACCGAACCCGGCTTACACAGAACCTGGCCACGCTCAACGCCGTCACGGTCGATACCGCGCAGCAGCGCGCCGATGTTGTCGCCCGCTTCACCGCGATCCAGCAGCTTGCGGAACATTTCAACACCGGTACAGGTGGTTTTCTGAGTGTCGCGGATGCCGACGATTTCAATCTCGTCGCCAACGTTGATCACGCCACGCTCAACACGACCGGTCACAACGGTACCACGGCCCGAGATCGAGAACACGTCTTCAACCGGCATCAGGAACGGCTTGTCGACTTCACGCTCAGGAGTGTCGATGTAGTCATCAACAGCCGCCATCAGTTCCTTGATTTTCTCTTCGCCGATTTCCGGGTTGTTGCCTTCCATCGCGGCCAGAGCCGAACCTGCGATGATCGGAACATCGTCGCCGGGGTAGTCGTAGCTGGACAGCAGTTCGCGAACTTCCATCTCAACCAGTTCCAGCAGCTCTTCGTCGTCAACCTGGTCCACTTTGTTCATGAACACGACCATCTTCGGGATGCCAACCTGGCGGCCCAGCAGGATGTGCTCGCGGGTCTGCGGCATCGGGCCGTCAGCTGCGTTCACAACCAGGATCGCGCCGTCCATCTGGGCAGCACCGGTGATCATGTTCTTGACGTAGTCGGCGTGGCCGGGGCAGTCGACGTGCGCGTAGTGGCGGTTGTCGGTCTCGTATTCCACGTGGGCGGTCGAGATGGTGATGCCACGTGCTTTTTCTTCAGGCGCACCGTCAATCTGGTCATACGCTTTGAAGTCACCGAAATACTTGGTGATTGCTGCGGTCAGCGTGGTCTTGCCGTGGTCAACGTGGCCAATCGTGCCGATGTTGACGTGCGGTTTTGTACGCTCAAACTTTTCCTTTGCCAT
>NZ_JBQFQS010000051.1:0-1182 GCF_056537005.1 Ruegeria sp. CH6
TTGGCGGCCAGACCGTCGACAACCTCGATGATCCAGTCCGCGATCTGGCGGAATTCGATCTCGCCAAAGCCGCGGGTGGTGCCGGCGGGGCTGCCAAGACGGATGCCCGACGTGATGGTCGGTTTTTCCGGATCAAATGGCACGCCGTTCTTGTTGCAGGTGATATGCGCGCGGCCCAAGGCCTTTTCGGTCGCGTTGCCCTTGACGCCTTTGGGGCGCAGGTCGACCAGCACGACGTGGGTGTCGGTGCCGTGGGTCACCGTGTCCAGACCACCCTTGATCAGCTGATCCGACAGCGCCTGCGCATTGACGACAACCTGCTTGATGTAGTCCTTGAAGGCAGGCTGCAGCGCCTCGCCGAACGCCACGGCCTTGGCCGCGATGACATGCATCAGCGGGCCGCCCTGAATGCCGGGGAAGATCGCCGAATTCACTTTCTTAGCGATATCTTCATCATTGGTCAGGATCATGCCGCCACGCGGGCCGCGCAGGGTCTTGTGCGTGGTGGTCGTGGCCACATGCGCATGCGGGAAGGGGCTGGGATGCTCGCCTGCGGCGACCAGACCGGCGAAATGCGCCATGTCCACGTGCAGATAGGCGCCGACCATGTCGGCGATTTCGCGCATGCGGGCAAAGTCGATCTGGCGCGGAATGGCCGAACCGCCTGCGATGATCAGCTTGGGCTGGTGCTCTTTCGCCAGCGCCTCGACCTGATCATAGTCCAGCATGTTGTCTTCCTTGCGGACGCCGTACTGCACCGCATGGAACCACTTGCCGGACTGGTTCGGGCGGGCGCCGTGGGTCAGGTGACCACCAGCGTCCAGTGACATGCCCAGAATGGTGTCGCCGGGTTTGATCAGCGCCTGGAACACGCCCTGGTTGGCCTGGCTGCCCGAGTTCGGCTGCACGTTGGCAAAGCCGCAGCCAAACAGCTCTTTGGCGCGGTCGATGGCCAGGTTTTCGGCAATATCAACGAACTGGCAGCCGCCATAGTAACGGCGACCGGGATAGCCTTCGGCGTATTTGTTGGTCATCACCGAGCCCTGCGCCTCCATCACGGCGGCAGAGACGATGTTTTCGGATGCAATCAGCTCGATCTCGTCGCGCTGACGGCCCAGCTCGGACGTGATCGAGCCAAAAAGCTCAGGATCACGGTCAGACAAGGACTGGGTGAAAAATCCG
>NZ_JBQFQS010000052.1:0-1174 GCF_056537005.1 Ruegeria sp. CH6
GGACTGTGGGCTTTTCACTGGTGTGAAGCAGGACTTCAGGCCCAGTTGTTACATGGTGGGTGTTTCAACAGCTTCGAGCAGCATGTCGCGCGCATCCGACCCGCTGATCCCTGCATTCGCTACGGCCCGCCATGAGATGATTTCACGGTCATGGGCATCGATGAGGAACGCCAGGCGGATCACGTCGCCATTCCAGCAAGCAAACTCCAGCCCATCAGAACACCAACGCAGGTTTGACCTCATCATGATGACTTTGCCATCATGGTTTCGCTCGGGTCGATCAAAGCCGGATCGCTGGAGCAACAGGTCGTTGCGCTCCATGATCCGGTAGACTCGCTTGTGATTGACCCCAGCAAGGCCTTCAGAACTCAGCTGCCGGTTCAGAATGGCCGTAATTCGGCGGTAACCATAGGTCGGGCACTTCGCCAGCAACGGCCTGTTCGCGCGGCAGAACCACCGCGTCTTGGGCTTTATGATAGCCCCGACGCGGCTTTGCGCTCCCGTTCACCCGGTCATGCAGGTTGGAAGGAGAGACCTCCAAAACATCGGCAACGGTCTTCATGGCAAATCGTCCCGTTTCAACGACTGCGCAAGCAAGGTCGGTTTTTTTGCCCGTGACTTGTCGAGGGTCTCTCTCAGAATCTCCACTTCCATCGTCTTGCGGCCGAGCTGGCGTTCAAGTTCCCGGATACGGGCGTCCATATCACGGACCGTCTTGTTCCCTGTGACGCTGTCATCTGCGGCCACGGGGATGCTTCCTCCTACAAGCATGAGTTTACGCCAACGATACAGCAGATTGGGAGCCACGCCATTGCGACGCGCAACAGCAGAGATGCTCTCCCCCTCAAACATCGTCTCTTCTACGATCCGCAGCTTATCAGCCGCAGACCAACGACCACGGCGACCGCCAGCGTGGTGACTCTCTAGCCAAGGTCCCGTATATTGGAAACAGTCAAATTACCCGGTCGATGAGCAACTTGCATTGACCGGAGCTTGGTTTGAAGCCGAAAATCTCGGATCATGTCGCCCAGCCGTACATGGGCTTCAACGAGAAGACTGGGCACGCCGTCGGCACTTGCGAGTCCTAGAGCGCGTCTGGCTTTATCAGATTCAGTCTTCCCCAGTTTTCTGATCCGTGATTCCATATCTTTGAGCAGATATGGAGGTAGCAGAT
>NZ_JBQFQS010000053.1:0-1165 GCF_056537005.1 Ruegeria sp. CH6
CGAAATCGAAACCGGACTGGATGATGGTGCCATTCACACGTCTGTAGCGGATATAGACGGCGATGGTGATATGGATATCATTGGGTCGGCCCGCGAATCAGGCGCCTTCACGGTGTTCCGCAATGATGGGACCGGAGCCTTCGATGCAGGAACACAGGTGGCAACCGCACTGGATACTGGTGCCATTCACACGTCTGTGGTGGATATAGACGGCGATGGTGATATGGACATCATCGGAGCGGCCGACATCTCAGGCGCCTTCACGGTGTTCCGCAATGATGGGACCGGAGCCTTCGATGCAGGAACACAGATCGACACCACGCTGGATAATGGTGCCAGACACACCTCTGTTGCAGACTTGGACGGCGATGGTGATATGGACATCATCGGAGTGGCCATCACCTCAGGCGCCTTCACGGTGTTCCGCAATGATGGGACCGGAGCCTTCGATGCAGGAACACAGCTCGATACAGACTTTGGTATATTTCCCAGTCACACGTCTGTGGCGGATATAGACGGCGATGGTGATCTGGACATCATCGGGTCAGCTCTAGTTTCAGATGCCTTCACAGTGTACCGCAATGATGGGACCGGAGCCTTCGATGCGGGAACGCAGATCGACAGCGGAAGTTTTAATGGTGGTCCCAGTCACACCTCTGTTGCAGATTTGGACGGCGATGGCGATCTGGACATCATCGGGTCATCGGGCGGGACAAATTCCTTCACGGTGTTCCTGAATAACGGAACGGGAGGCTTTGATGCGGGAACGCAAATCGATGATACAGCGGATTTTGATAACCCCATTTCCACCTCTGTGTTTGATGTAGATGGTGATGGTGCTTTGGATATCATCGGGTCTTTGAGTGGCTCCGACGAATTCATAGTGTTTCTGGGTAACGGCGATGGAACTTTCGGTGCGGGAATGCAGATCGACACCGGACTGGATGATGGTGCCACTCACACGTCTGTGGCGGATATAGACGGTGACATGAGGGGGGACATTATTGTATCAGCCGTTAATTCAGATGTATTTGGGATATTGTTCAATGAGAATATTCCGGGTGTGATTTAAAATGAATTAGTCTCGATGTTATCTGACACCGCCCCCAATTTTTCAAATTGGATTGGGGGCGGTGTTTCCCTTGAAGGGAGATGGTTGTCCGTT
>NZ_JBQFQS010000054.1:0-1153 GCF_056537005.1 Ruegeria sp. CH6
TGGTTGTCCGTTTTGATGGTGGTGCCAACCAAACCATCGAAACGAGGAAACCACGATGTTGAATACTACCGACAAGATCATCAAACACAAAGCCGGTCTGCTGAATCTGGCCGAGGAACTGGGCAATGTCTCCAAAGCCTGTCAGGTGATGGGCTACAGCCGGGACACGTTCTACCGCTACAAGTCGGCGGTCGAAGAAGGCGGCGTAGAGGCGCTGTTCGAGCGCAACCGGCGCAAACCCAATCTGGCGAACCGGGTTGACGACGCAACTGAGCAGGCCGTCATCAAATCCGCCACTGACTTCCCGGCCTATGGCCAAGCCCGCACCTCGAACGAGTTGCGCAAGCAGGGCGTCTTTGTCTCACCCTCGGGTGTCCGGTCGATCTGGCTGCGGCACGATCTGGCCAACTTCAAAGCCCGGCTGAAGGCCCTGGAAGCCAAAGTGGCCGAGGATGGCGTCATCCTGACCGAGGCTCAGGTACAGGCACTGGAAAAGAAGAAGCTCGACGATGAAGCCTGCGGCGAAGTGGAAACGGCCCATCCCGGCTATCTGGGCTCACAGGACACTTTCTATGTCGGCACGCGCAAGGGCGTCGGGCGGGTCTATCAGCAGACTTACGTGGACACCTATTGCAAGGTGGCGCATGCCAAGCTCTACACCACCAAAACGCCAATCACCGCCGCCGACCTGCTCAACGACCAGGTGCTGCCATTCCATGATGCGCATGACCTGCCGGTGCTGCGGATTATGACAGATCGCGGGACAGAATACTGCGGGCGTGTCGATAAACACGATTTCCAGCTCTTCCTGGCAATCAATGATATCGACCACACTAAAACCAAGGTGAAATCACCGCAGACCAACGGCATCTGCGAACGGTTCCACAAGACGGTGTTGCAGGAGTTTTATCAGGTCGCGTTCCGCAAGAAGCTCTACGACAGCATCGAAGCCTTGCAAGCCGATCTGGACGAATGGCTGCACCACTACAACCACGAGCGCACTCATCAGGGTAAAATGTGTTGCGGCAGAACGCCGTTCCAGACAATGATCGAGGGCAAAGAAATCTGGAAGGAAAAGTTCCTGAACCAAACTTGACCTGACAGAACCCGCCAGAAAAACGGCCAGCTGTCAGATCACATCGGAACCACTACA
>NZ_JBQFQS010000055.1:0-1134 GCF_056537005.1 Ruegeria sp. CH6
CATCTGCTACCTCCATATCTGCTCAAAGATATGGAATCACGGATCAGAAAACTGGGGAAGACTGAATCTGATAAAGCCAGACGCGCTCTAATTTCGCTCGTTCAAATCAGTGATTTGAAATTGAAATGTATCCGCGCAATTGTATCTGAAGCCACCTTACATAAATGTAAGGCTTACACAAAGATCCCACAAAGCAAACCGATTAATACCTGCCCCTGTCGCTTACTCCTGCGGCAGGTATTTCAGGGGGCACCAATGAACTTGTTGGATCAATCAATCGCGTCGGCACCAAATTCCGTGATCGAAACACCCGTTTGGACTTCAAACCGGTCGCTTGACTTAACGCGCCCGCTGTTGGTGATCCTGTTCATGACCGCAATATTTCAGGTATTTTTTGCTTCTGTACCGTGGGTAGACTTGTGGTTCTCATCACTGTTCTGGAACCAATCTGAAGGCTTTGCCGCATTGCAATCACGGAGATTGGTCCTGTTTAGGGAAATCACTCAAAGTGTGTTTACCTGGATGGCCGCTCCGGCTTTAGCAGGATGGATTTTGGCTCAGTTTAAAATCAAAATAGCAAACATCTCCGGCAGGGTCTGGGGCTTCATCTTCTGCCTCTATGCCTTGGGTCCAGGTCTTTTGGTAAACGGAATCTTGAAGTCCTATTGGGGTAGAGCTCGTCCTGCTGATGTCTCTGAATTTGGTGGCGCAAGAGAATTCTCTCCACCCTTCGAAATCGTATCCCAATGCGAGAAGAACTGTTCCTTCGTCTCGGGTGAGGCCGCCGGGGCGGCAGCATTCGCGATAACTATGTTCATGTTGTCGCACTTTATTTCGAACAAACTGATTCGCTACATTACTCTGGGTATGGCAATTTTATCATCGCTGAGTGCAGCCTTACTCCGCGTTGTGTTTGGCCGGCATTTCCTTTCAGATGTGATCTTCGCAACTCTATTCGTTAGTTTAGTTGCAGTAGGACTTTTGGCTGTGTTCGGCGGCAGAAAGATGTTGATACCACCAACCCAAACATCCTAAATCGTATTCTAGAGCGCGTCTGGCTCAATTGGTTTCATATCCTGCGGCCTGGAAGAAGTTGTAGCACTCGTCTGGGGTGAACATGTCGCAGACTGCGCC
>NZ_JBQFQS010000056.1:0-1017 GCF_056537005.1 Ruegeria sp. CH6
CGCAGTCTGCGACATGTTCACCCCAGACGAGTGCTACAACTTCTTCCAGGCCGCAGGATATGAAACCAATTGAGCCAGACGCGCTCTAATTGTTGTTATTGGATCCTCGGATTCGGGAATAACAGTTCGAGCAAGATCAAACATCAATCCGCGAACCCGCAAACCATTGGAACCATCTTCCTCGATCCTGGCTGTCAGTTTACAGCCCTCGACCTCGATGTAGCTTAGAATCAATTGCCTCATATTTACCGCCTTGAACCATCAACGTCTCAGACGTCTGTTCAATCTCCTGAGCAAGCAAAATACGTGCTTCCTCTGCAGCCAGATCGGCCTCGGTCATGACCAATAGAGATGCTACTACAGTAAGACCTTTCATGAATCGTTGCCTCGTTTACGGACCAACGATAGTCGTCGCGAAGTCATCTCCCCAGAGCGACATGAAAGAAACCGCCTAACTAGTCCACTTGCGGGTCTCAGCCAGATGGCTGACCTCGGTTTCGTCATCTTCAGAGCAGCGCACTACAGAGCCGAACAGGTCGATGCGGATCATCGTTCCATCGGCCATCATGACCTGATCCTCGCGCTCATGAACGATGATCGATTTCCAACCAACCGAATTCTCGCGAAGAATGCCGATAAAGTCCGGGCGCAAAGCAATATGTACGTCTTCGGTTTCCGGGTTCTCGATGCTTTTGAGATGGATGAACGCCTCTTTGTCCTCGGAGTTCTCGTCGATCTGAACGCCAGCGTGTTCCGGTATCCAATGAAATGGCCAGTTCCGTGAGTTACCCATCTTGTCTTTGTTATACGTCATATAGAACTTGGCGAACGCCATCACCGGCATCTGGCAACGCCCTATTGCTGTGAATGGGTTTTGGAGAGACGTGGTATGACAAAGATATACGAATACGATTCCCTGGACATCCTTGTACATGTGACAGATGAGGCGACGGATGCACCACTTGATCTGACTGGTGCGCATATCGCGGTCCGCGCTGGCCGTCATAGAGGCGAGGC
>NZ_JBQFQS010000058.1:0-795 GCF_056537005.1 Ruegeria sp. CH6
GGTAGGTTGTCGAGGATCACGACGTCTCCTGGCCGCAATGCAGGTGCGAGGATGCCTTCGACATAAAGCTCAAACATCGCGCGATCCATCGCACCATTGATCACGCCAGTGGCATCTATGCGATCATGTCGCAAACCAGCGATGAATGTCTGGGTGGTCCAGCGCCCAGCGGGCGCATGGTCGATCAGCCGGTCACCGACCGGGGCCCAACCACATGTCTTTGTCATGTTGGTCTTCAGACTGGTTTCGTCGATAAACAGGAGGCGTTCCAGATAGTTACGCATGAAGGGCTGGCGGCGATTGATCCAGATCGCCCGGTCCCGCGCGACATCGGGGCGCTTCTGCTCACTGGCCCGCAGGTCTTTTTTTGTGTGACAGACCGAGCCGGTGTAGCAAACCGCCCACCGAAGAACGGTGCACTGCGATCCCATGTTCGCGCTCCAGAGCAAACCGCAGTTCGTCCAGTGTCGTGGCTGGCCGCGCCTGCATCTGCTCACGCACCCAACCTGACACACCGGACAATTTGCCATGGCCACGGCGGCCTTGCGGCTTTGGGTCCAGCCTCCCGGTTGTCCGCTTCAGCTTGACCATATCGTTCACAAACTTGATCGAAACACGAAAATGCGCGGCTGATGACCGGTGCGTGTTGCCTTCCTCCACAAAGGCGACAACCCGCTCCCGCAACGCGAGGGGATGTGGTTTACCCATCTGCTACCTCCATATCTGCTCAAAGATATGGAATCACGGATCAGAAAACTGGGGAAGACTGAATCTGATAAAGCCAGACGCGCTCTA
>NZ_JBQFQS010000059.1:0-709 GCF_056537005.1 Ruegeria sp. CH6
CGGCGTCGTTGAGGTGACGCTGGAGGGAGAAGGCTCCAGCGGTCTTCTCAGCGCAACCTACACCCAGATCACATCAGATGCAGCCAGGTCATCATCCGATATGCCCGAAGTGGTATCACAGGCGGCAACATCGGCTGTCACCCAGGAAGCGCTGGCTGCGGCAATTGAAGCGACCGGCGGCGTCGCCGGAGGTGCAACTACAGCAGGCGCTGGGGCTGGTTTTGCAGGGCTTTCCGCCGGAGCAACAGCGGCCATTGCAGGAGGCGTCGTTGCGGCCGGGGTTGCCATCGGAAGTTCGTCTTCAGGCAGCTCCTCAGGTGTTAGCGGCTCTGCACCCATCCGTGGGGGATCACCACAGCCACAACCAAGTGACAGTCCGACGTTCACCATTCGCACTCCGATTGCAACAGATGATATCATTGAAGATAGTGAAATCGACGATCTGACATTCACCGGGACTACGACAAATGTCGAAGCTGGTGAGGAGATTTCAGTTTATATCACTGATGGAAATGAAAATAATCCAGCGGCTCGTTATACCGGAACAGTGGATGATGCCGGCAATTGGACGGTTATGCCAACATCATCGGCGGCAGATGCCTTGAGGAATCTCGAGGAAGGTGATTTGAACATCACGGTCGTAGTCTCAAATGCAGCCGGAGTGCAGGCAACAGGCGATGATGTGACAGTGCAGCTGCTATTGCCAACA
>NZ_JBQFQS010000060.1:0-663 GCF_056537005.1 Ruegeria sp. CH6
GTCATCGCTGTCAGGGCCCTTTGTTTCAAAGTGATGTCGTGTCAAAGCGATACAATCCTAAATATTTAACCGTGCTGTGCCCGCAAAGCACACCCAGCACCTGATCGTGGACTGTCATCTAATCCGAAACCGCGCGACAAACCTGACAGCAACATGAAAAAAGACTGAATTCACCCGGGGACTCTCAGACGATGGACCTCAGATTCGGGCGCTGGCTTGATGTTGGCCGGCTTCGTAGGATCCGACCGGAGACCCGGTTTTTGTTCCGGTTGGTCGCTTGCTCTTGAGCGCATGTTGCTCATGGCGTCGCCAAACGCGACCGACTTGCCCGCCATTTGTCACTACTCTACGTATTTCAGCCACACCGATGTGAGCCTTCCGATTCGCTGAGTCGCAGAGACCTTTTACGGGGGTCCTCCGTCCCTATTGTCCGCAAAAAACGCTTAAGCGATTTTGTTTCGCAATACATTTTGAAGAACATTCTCCAATGGCGTCACCTCGAAGTCAGTAAGAAGCTGCGTCAGTCGAAATTTGGACAAGGCGTGATCTGTGTTCCAGAGGTAACGCATCTCGCACATTCCACGCGCAAGCTCGGAAAAAGGTGCAGACAATCGGAAGATCAACCAGGGAAAAGGAACAAACTTTGTCTTTCGACCCAGAACG
>NZ_JBQFQS010000061.1:0-581 GCF_056537005.1 Ruegeria sp. CH6
CGATCACAGACGTGTGAATGGCACCATCATCCAGTCCGGTTTCGATCTGTGTTCCTGCATCGAAGGCTCCGGTCCCATCATTGCGGAACACCGTGAAGACATCTGAAGAGGAAGCTGACCCGATGATGTCCAGATCGCCATCCCCGTCTATATCCGCCACAGACGTATGCCGGGCGCTATTAGACACACTCAAATTGCTGATCTGTGTTCCCGCATCGAAGCCTCCGGTCCCATCATTGCGGAACACCGTGAACGCGTTGGAGCTGCTTGCAGACCCGATGATGTCCAGATCGCCATCGCCATCAATGTCGATCACAGATGTGTGATTGGCTCCACGATCCAGCGTGGTATTGATCTGTGTTCCCGCATCGAAGCCTCCGGTCCCATCATTGCGGAACACCGTGAACGCGTTGGAGCTGCTTGCAGACCCGATGATGTCCAGATCGCCATCGCCGTCTATATCTGCCACAGACGTATGCCAAGCTCTGTCATCCAGCGTGGTGTCGATTTGCATGGGCATCCGGGGCCGGATCACGGAGGAGGAGGCTTCGACCAGCGGTATACCACCCGCGCCACCCACG
>NZ_JBQFQS010000062.1:0-509 GCF_056537005.1 Ruegeria sp. CH6
TGCAGTGAAGTCAGACCGGAAGGACTGGTGGAGCGCTTAGAAGTGAGAATGCCGGTATGAGTAGCGAAAGACGGGTGAGAATCCCGTCCACCGAATGCCTAAGGTTTCCTGAGGAAGGCTCGTCCGCTCAGGGTTAGTCAGGACCTAAGCCGAGGCCGACAGGCGTAGGCGATGGACAACAGGTTGATATTCCTGTACCACCTCTTTATCGTTTGAGCAATGGAGGGACGCAGAAGGATAGAAGAAGCGTGCGATTGGTTGTGCACGTCCAAGCAGTTAGGCTGATAAGTAGGCAAATCCGCTTATCGTGAAGGCTGAGCTGTGATGGGGAAGCTCCTTATGGAGCGAAGTCTTTGATTCCCCGCTGCCAAGAAAAGCTTCTAGCGAGATAAAAGGTGCCTGTACCGCAAACCGACACAGGTAGGCGAGGAGAGAATCCTAAGGTGTGCGAGAGAACTCTGGTTAAGGAACTCGGCAAAATGACCCCGTAACTTCGGGAGAAGGGGTGC